>CAVZJZ010000038.1:0-84963 GCA_963775665.1 uncultured Alphaproteobacteria bacterium
ACATCGGAGGGCGTCGCGATTCGAAGCGGACGGCCCTGCCCGGGCCGACGCGAGTAGCCCGGACCGAGGGTCGCTCAGGCGGTGCCGTGAGGTGTGGCGACGCGATACAGGGGCCACGCCGCCGCCAAGGACCCCGGTTCCGGAGCGTCGTCAGCACCACCGCGAGCCACACGAACCCGACCGCGGCTCGTCCGTGCGATGCGATCATCACGGCGACGAACACCCCCACCAGCAGCACCGGGAGGAGGCACGCGCCGAAGAGTCGGCGTGACGTCGACGCCAGGGCGAGAGTGCCCGCCAGCGTCTCGTCGAGGCTGCCCAGCGTCGTGGCGCCACCGCTCGGGCGGCTCGCTCCTCGAACTCGGCGGTGTCGAGGCGCCCGTCGACGTGGTGTTGCACCAGCGCCTGCACGACCTGGTTCGCGCTCCGCATCGGACGCTCGGATCGTCGCCGGGCGATCGATCATGTCGGCTCGATCGAACCGACCACGCGAGCACGGGCCGAACAGCTGGCACGCGGTTCGTCATGCCCGGGACGATAGACCTCGAACCATTCGGTATCAAACCCTTCGACATCGAAGTCTCTGATATGGTCCCCGAATGCCCGCGCCCCGTCGGACCCCGTCGGTCTCGAGCTCCGCACGGCCTCGCGGCCGTCGGCCGCCTTCGACGCACGCGCGCGTGGGTGCGGGCTGCCTGCCGTGTCGCTCGTGATGATCTCCCTCGAGTCGGGTCGTCCCCACCGACCATCGGGAGCTGGCCGAGGCGGCGGGATCCAACAGGCCACGCTCAGCCACCACCTCGACACGATGGTCGACGATGGGCTGGTCGCCCGCGAGCCGCGACCCGCTGAACCGTCGTTCGCACAAGGTCGCGCTCACCACCGAGGGCGAGGCGCGTTCGTTCGGCTCCGCGGCGCCACCATCGCCTTCGACCGCGCTTGCGCCGGGGTTCTGTCGACCGAGGACCTGGCCACCGGTTCGAGCAGGTCCTCGGCCGGCTGGCCGACAACGTCGGCGAAGGACGGCGGACACCACCACCGGCCGGCAGGGACGAACGGCATGAACAGCTCGGGCACGTGGCACTCGTGACGGGCGCTCGCGGGGCATCGGCGAGGCCATCGCCACCCACTTTTCGCGCAAGAGGGTGCCGCCGTGGCGGTGCACGGTCGCGACCGGGTGCGATCGATGCGGTCGCCGACCGGATCGCGATCGTGGCTCTCGCGCGGTCGGCGTCGCTGCCGACCTGGCACACTTCCCGACGAGATCGGCGCGATGCGGGCGTCGATCGAGCACGCTCGGCCCCGTCGACATCGTGATCGCCAGCGCGGGCGGCAGTCCCGTCGAGGCCGGGCCCGTTCGAGCAGTCGGACCCGGACGACTGGCGCGCCTCGATCAGCACGCGAACCTGGCGGCCACGTTCCTCACCCTGCGGGCGTTCCTCCCCCGGGATCGAAGTTCGCGTGGTCGGGGCACCGATCGTCATGATGTCGTCCGACGGCACGAGCGCGCCGGACCACAGTCGCCGATGGCCTACACGGCCGCGAAGGCCGGCATCGAGATCCTGGCGAAGCGCCTCGCCGCGCAGGCCGGCCCTGATGGCATCCGGGTCAACTACCTGGCACGGAACAATCCTCACCGAGCGGAACCTACAGCAGATCCCCGAGGAGGTCCAGAGCCAACTCCGCGACAGCCGTCCCGTCCAGCCGCTCGGCACGCCCGAGGACATGGCGCCGCGGCGCTGTTCCTGGCGTCGGCCAGTCGCCGTCGATCAGCGGTGTGACGCTCGACGTCGCCGGTGGCTCGGTCCTCGTCTAGTTCCACGTCGACGATGTCGTCGACAGCTCCACGGTCCGTTGCCGACGGGTCGTTCTCGTAGGCGAAGATGACTGCGGCAGCGCGGTCGCGCAGATCCAATTTCGAGAACAGGTGATTGATGTGCGTCTTGACTGTTCCCTCGCCAACGAAGAGCTCACGTGCGATTTCGGGGTTGGTATGACCTTGTCCGATGAGCATGAGGACCTGTCGCTCACGGTCGGTCAGCCGAGCGAGGGCGGCGCCGCGATCGGACGCCGCACCGCCGGACGGTCGGCGCGGTAAACGTCCAGGACCCGGCGAGTGACGCCGGGATCGAGCCACGCACCGCCCTCGGCGACCACCCGGACGGCGCGCGCTGCAACTCCTCGGCCGGTACTCCTTTGAGTACGAAGCCGGCGGCTCCGGCACGCAGCATCCCGGCGAGTGCTTCGTCGTCGTCGAAGGTCGTCAGCGCGAGGATCGGGGTCGTCGGCTCTTCGGCGTGTAGCTGCCGAGTGGCGGCGACGCCATCAAGGATCGGCATGCGGACATCCATGAGCACGACGTCCGGATTGGACTGGCGGAGCGCGGCGAGGACGTGGCTTCCGTCGCCGCATTCGGCCACGATCTCAAAACCGAATCGGGCCCGAAGGATGCCACGTAGGCCGGTGCGAACAAGCTCCTGGTCGTCGACGAGCATGACTCGGATCACGACGCATCTCCCGGCTCGACTCTCGGGAGGGACGCGTGCACGAGCCAGCCGGCGCCTCCGGGACCGGCGTGAAGGGTGCCACCGACGGCTTCGGCCCGCTCCTGCATGCTCTGGAGACCCATGCCGGACCCGCCACCGGGCGGCCCTGCGCTCTCGACTGAGACATCGACCCGGCCGTCGCGAGCGCCGACGCGCACCTGAACTTTCGCACCCGGCGCGTGCCTGGCCGCATTGGTCAGAGACTCCTGCACGATGCGGTAGACGGTGGCGCCCGTCGTAGCGGGCAACTCGTTCAGGGCGCCATCGACGACGAGTGAGACGTCGGCCTGCGCGTCACGCAGCTCGTCGACCAGACGCGGCAGTTCGTCGACGCCCGGCGGGGGCGGCGCGATCCCATCATCGCCCGGCGAGCGCAGGAGGCCGACGGTGGCGCGCACATCAGCGAGGCTCTGACGAGTCAGACGTTCAGCGTCGGCCAACGCCCGTGCGGCGTCTTCCGGGTCATATTGGACAGCCAGGCGGGCGCTGGACACGTGCAGCAGCGACACGGTGAGGCTGTGGGCGATGACGTCGTGCAGGTCTCGAGCGATGCGGTTGCGCTCCTCGGCCCGAGACCGTTGTGCCAGGTCGGCCTGCAGCCCGCGCATCTGCTCGACGAGCGTGAGCTGGTGGCGGACCAGCGAGCGAGGCGAGGACGGTGAAGCTGACGCCGGCAGCCCAGGCCCCCCAGCCCGGGTCGTGAACGGCCAGAACCCACTCCGCCCCGAACACCGCCATGCCGGCGATCCAGTAGGCGGACCCGACGACTGGGCCGGCCCCCAGCACGCACCAGCCGGCGAGAATACAGATCGCCGAACCAGCCAAGGGTCTGAGGATCGCCGTTGGCGACCAGCACGATCCCCACCGTCGACGCAACGCAAATCCGAGGGGAACGCGCGGTCGGAGGAGAAAGAGGGGAATGGCGGCCACAACCGCGACGATGGCGCCGCTGATTGCCGGTGCCGCCCGGCCCGGCAGTTGGGTGGCGAGGCCAACGGCGACGAAGCCGACCAGCGCCGCGAGACCGAACCTGCCGTACATCGGGCTCAGCGCCGGGTCGATCCGCCGCGCAGCGGCCTCGTGAGAACATGTCGACGATCCTACGGCGGGGCGGTCGGCGACGTGGGCCGGCACCTGGTCATGGGCAGGAGATGGGTCACAAGGTGGACCGGCGCAAGGCCAGGACCGCGGTGACGGCGGCCACGGCCACCAGGGCGAGCGAGCCGGTGGCGGTGCCGAGGCCGAGCCAGGGTCCGCGAACGGCGTTGGTCAGCCAGGTCAGGGGCAGGTACCCGGCGACGGCTCCGCAACGCCGGGCCCATCACATGAGGCGGCGGACCACCCGCGCCGAGCAGGAAGGACGGGAAGAACAGCAACAGTCCAACGGCCTGCGCCGACCGGGCCGACGGGAGCACGGTTCCGAGCAGGACGCCGATGCTGCGAAGGCCAACGTCCCGAGCAGCGGGCAGCGACCCGCGCCCATCGTGGGGCGCCGGCACTCCGTACACCGGAGCGGCGACAGCGAGGAGGATCGCCGACGCGGCCCGATCATGGCCAGACCCGATCACCACTTGCGAGAGCGCGAACGACCAGCGCGGGAAGCCGGCGACGGCGAACCGGCGCAGCACGCCCCGTTCGCGATAGGACGCGAGGTGGACCGGCAGCATGATCAGCCCCATGGCGGCGATCACGACGGTGAGGTACGAGGCGACGTACCAGTGCGACGGGTTGACCCTGTCGAATCCGTCTCGGGCTTGGTGCCGAACGAGCCGCCGATGATCAGCATCGTGAGCACCGGGAAGGCGAAGACGAAGGTGAGGGTCAACGGATCGCGTCGCATCGAGGGTGAGCCGGTCCGCGACGAGCCGGCCGACCGCGGTGCTCATCGTCGGCCGACCACGATCGGCGAGCTCACGACGGGCTGACGTGACGGTGGATGCGGCGTCGTCCGGCGCTGCGTCGAGCAGGCTGAGCAGGCCTCTTCCAGGTCCGGGACCTCGACCGCGGAGGTCCGGCGGGATCGAGCCCGCGCGTGGACCAGCGCGGCGCCGACGTACGCGATGCTCACCGCGGTCGCCGCGGACCGTCGACCTGGCCACCATCGCAGCGAGACTTCCTGGACGCCGGGCAGATCGGCCAGGCTGGAGCGGCCGGGCCTGCTCGTCGGGCAGCGTGAAACGGATGGTCGCCCGGCGGCCGTGCCGAGCGATCAACTCCGCCGGCGTGCCCGAATCCAGCACCGTGCCCGCGCGCATCGCCACGACCCGGTCGCACAGCGCCTCCGCCTCGTCCAACTCGTGGGTGACGAGCAGCACGCGTCGTACCGTCGCGCGCGCAACCGGTCGACGGCCGACCACACACCTCGCCTCGCGCGGACGGGTCGAGACCCTGGGTGAGCTCGTCGAGGATCACCAGACCCGGGTCGGTTCAGCAGCGCGAGCACGAGGAACAGTCGCTGGCGTTCGCCGCCGCTCAGCGACGCGAACGCCGAGCGCCGCAACCCGGCCAGCCCGAATTCCTCCAGGAGGTCGTCGCCGTCGCCCCGGGCACCGGAACCGAACAGATGGACGGCCTCACCCACCCGCAGCCGATCCGGCAGCGACGAGTCCTGCAACTGGCTGCCCGATCAGTGGGCGCAGCCGGTCGGCCTGGGTCACGGGGTCCAAACCCGAACACCCGCAGCGTGCCGGAGTCGGGTCGACGAAGCCCCTGGATGCACTCGACGGTCGTCGTCTTGCCGGCGCCGTTGGCGCCGATCAGTCCCACGATCTCACCCGCCGGACATCGAGGTCGAGGCCGTCGACGACCGTCCGATCGCCGTACCGCTTGCGCAGGTCTCGGACCGTGACCACATCCGTGTCGCTCATCGACCGATCGTGCACGGGTTCGGCGTCGAACGAATCGAGCCGCAGCTAGAACATCATCTCCGCCCACGGGTGGAGATGAGCTGCGACATGCCCTAGTCGTCGAGGCTGCCCATGGTGAGGTTCACCGTGGTTCCCGTCATCCCGCTCGCGCCGTCCGACGCCATGAAGGCAGCGATGCCGCCCACGTCGTCGAGCGTCATCACCCGCCGCGGGTGCGTCGAACCGGCGAGGTAGGCCTGGAACTCGTCCCAGGTCATGCCGGTGGCCTTCGCCTCGAACGCCTCCCGCATCGTGTCGCTCTCGGGGATGCCGTGGGGTCGCAGGCCGACCACACGGATGCCCGAGCGGCGCGAGCTCGGCGGAGAGGTCGCGGGTCATCGCCTCCTTCGCCGCCTGCGACGGGCCGAACCCGCCGTTCAACCGTGTGCCCGACCGCGCCGGGAGTGCCGTGACGGTCATGATCACGCCCGAACCGTTCGGGACCATGTGCCGTGCCGCCAGCCGCGCCGTCAGGAAGTACGACGTCGTGTAGGCCGCGATGGGCGCGGCGAACTGCGCGGCATCGACGTCGATCAACGGGACGCCCAGGATGTCGGCGTCGGGGACGCCGAACCCGTTGAACGAGATGTCGACCCGTCCCGCCCGGTCGACCACCGACTGCAGGTGCTCGTCCAGCGCCTGCTCGTCGAGCGCGTCGACCTCGGCGGCCTCGGCCGACCCGCCGGCGGCGACGATCTCCTTGGCGAGCACCTCGACCGCGTCGAGCCGGCGACCGGTGAGGAAGACGCGGCCCCCTCGGCCGCGAACGCTCGTGCGACCGCACCACCGATCGCTCCTCCGGCTCCGTAGACCACCGCAACCTCGTCGTTCAGCATCATGACCATGTCCTCTCCGGGCGATGTCGCCATTCGTCGACTCCGCCTGTCGGAGCCGTCGTGCATGCCGACACCCCGAGATCGCTCGACCGGGCGCGCCACATCGGAATGAGCGGACACACGACATCGACGAGCACGCGACCGCCCAGTTCGCGGTGCCAGCGGTGTCGGTACGGGTACGGACGAGAGAGGTGTGACGCGTGACGTTGAATGGGGAGATGACGGTCGACCTGATCGCGCTGGGCGCGGTCGGGGGACGGCGATGCGTTCGCGGAGATGACCGACCCCTACCGTCGGGAGCTCCAGGTGCACTGCTACCGGATGCTGGGCTCGTTCCAGGATGCCGAGGACGCGCTGCAGGAGACGTTGGTGGCCGCCTGGCGAGGGCTCGACGGGTACGAGGGGCGTGCCTCGATCCGCACCTGGCTCTACGCCGTCGCGCAGCTGTTCGCCACCATCCTGCAACCGGGCCGCCGGTTCGACCTCGTGTCGACGAGGGCCAATGGTCAGTTGGCGTTCGGCGCCTACCTCCACGCCCCCAACGGCGCGCGGCGAGGGACCGGCCTGTTCGTGGTCACCCTCAGCGGCGACCACGTCGCGGCGCTCACCCGCTTCGAGAACGGGGTGCTCCCCTGGTTCGGGCTGCCCCGGTCGCTGCCGGGCTGACGATGACGATGGTTCGCGTCGCGCCGGCCGTGGGTGCGACGACTCGCGGCCGCGGTGTGGTCAGCTGTGTCGGGCCACCCCGGCGTCGCGGCACAGCGGTGATCGGACGGCGGACCCAGGGAGGCGATGACGCATGGACGGAGATCTCGATCCGAACGACCACTCCGACCCGTCCGACGGTGAACCGTCGGGCACGGGGGCCGACGGGGTGGCGGTCGGGCCGCCGGCGACGATCGACGCGCTGACCGCCGAGCTGGCACAGGTCCGTGCCGAACGCGACGAGGCTCGAGCGCAGCTCGCCGGCACCGCCGCTGCCACACCGGCGCCGTCGCGGCATCGTGCCCGCCGGATCGGGGCCGTGGCGTTGGTCGTCGTCTCATGCCTCTCGTTCCTGACCGGCGGCGTCGGGATCTGGGCGAGTCGGAACTTCCTCGACACCGACGTGTGGGTGCAGCGCACCGGCCCGCTCATCAAGGAGCCCGCGGTGCAGGCCGCGGTGAGCACGAAGCTGACCGACGCCGTGATGCAGCTCGTGAAGCCCGACGAGCTGTTCAAGGAGGTCCTCCCCGAGCGGGGTCAACTGCTCGCGGGTCCACTGTCGGGAGCTGTGCGTGGCTTCGTGGGCGACCAGGTCGCCAACGTCGTCGCCACCGACACGTTCGCGAAGGTCTGGGTCTCGGCCAACCGGCTGGCGCACACGGCGGCGGTCAACGTCCTCGAGGGCAAATCCGAGGCCGTGACCGCAGGTGACCGCACGGTGACCCTGAACCTGATCCCGGTCATCAACCAGGTCCTCGCCGCGCATCACCAGCATCTCGCCGGAGATCTTCGGCCGCACCATCGACATCCCCGACATCAAGGTGTCCGAGATCCCCTCGTCGGCGATCCGCACGATCAACCAGCGGTTCGGTACGGACCTCCCGCCGAACTTCGGTCAGATCACCATCTACGACCAGGGGAAGCTGAAGGAGCTGCAGGACGCCGTCAAGACCTTCAACCGCATCGTGTGGCTGTCGGTCGTGGTGTTCATCGCGAGCACGGTCGGCGCGCTGGCGCTGTCGGTCGACCGGCGGCGGACGCTGCTCCAGCTCTCGATCGCCGACGTGTTGTTGCTGGTGCTGATGCGTCGCGGCGCCGCCGTCGCCCAGGAGCAGGTGCTCCACCTGGTCCGGGTCCCGGGCAACCGGCCGGCGGTCAACGCGGTGACGACCGCGATGTTCTCCGGACTGTTCAACACCACCCGCCTCCTGCTGTGGTTCTTCGCGATCATCATCGCAATCGCCGTCATCGCCGGCCCGGGCCGACGCGAGAAGGCATTCCGCAGCGCGGTGGCGTCGGGGGCCGTCGGCCTGTTCACCGCCGCCAGGGACCGGGGAGCCGACCCGAGGACGACCGCGTGGATCGTCGCGCACCGCGACCTGCTCCAGGTCGCCGGGGCGGCGCTCGCCGTCGTGCTGCTGTGGTCGCTGGACCTGTCGTGGTTCGGCGTGCTCGCGCTGCTGGTGCTCACCGGCGTGTACCTCGGGTTGCTGGCGCGACTCCCGTCCCCACCGTCCGACGACTCTCCACCGGCACCGCCGAGGCCGGGGCCATCGGTGGAGGACACGGGAGTTGCCCCGATCTAACATTCGCCTTGTCATATATATGGCAGGTCGTATACTTCGGAGATGCCCGCCACGCTCGAGGTGCTCGACGTCATCGCGGAGCCGACTCGGCGCCGGATCCTCGACCACGTACGCGAACGCGACCGCTCCGTCGGCGAGCTCGTCGACCTCGTCGGCATGCATCAACCAGGGGTGTCACGGCACCTGCGGGTGTTGCGTGACGCCGACCTCGTCGATGTCCGCGTCGAGGCCCAGCGGCGCATCTACCGCCTGCGCGCCGAGCCGCTCGCGGAGCTGGACGACTGGCTCGCCCCGTACCGGGAGCACTGGTCGGGCCGACTCGACGCGCTCGAACGGCACCTCGACCGCACGAACCCACCGCTCCAGGAAGGACACACCATGACGACTCCTCGTCCCGACGCGTCGGCGAACGGACGGCACCATCGAGTCGACCGAGGACGGGCGCGGTGATCCGGTTCGAACGCCGGCTCCGCCATCCCGGTCGACGAGGTCTGGGCAGCCGTCACCGAGCCGGCCCGACTCGCCGAGTGGTGGCTCCCGTTCGAGGCCGACATCTCGATCGATCTGCGGCCGGGGGGCTCGATGGTCATGTCGGCGCACCGGTGACGAGCCGGTGACGATGACCCTCGAGATCCTCCGCGTCGAGCCGCCCGTGCTGCTCGAGCACACGCACGTCGATCCCGGGTCGCGGTTGCGGTGGGAGCTCGAGCCGCTCGACGGCGACGGGTGCATCCTCCGACTCAGCCACTTCGTGACCGATCCGTCCACGGCGATCGACAACTGCTACGCCGTCGGACTGCACACGTCACTCGAGCGCCTCGCGCCGAGCCTCGACGGCACCCGGTGCCGTGGGACTGGGACGCGTTCGCGCGCCATCAGCGTCGCTACGCCGCGGCCGGTCTCGCCCCCGAGCCCGAGGCCGACGAATGACCACGACGCGCCAGCAGCTCGTCGTCCGCTGCCTGATGATGTCGATCGACGGGTTCGCCGCGGGCCTCAACCAGCGACTCGAGCAGCCGTTCGGCGACAACACCGAAGGCTTCACCGACTGGATGTTCGCCACCCGAAGCGGAAACCAGATGCTGGGGCTCGACGGCGGCGAGGAGAACGCGGACGACCCCTACGTCGCGCACAGCTTCGACGACATCGGCGCCGTCATCCTCGGCCGCAACATGTTCGCGACGTCGCGCGGACCGTGGACCGACGACGGTTGGGAGGGTTGGTGGGGTCCCAATCCGCCGTACCACGCACCGACGTTCGTCCTCACCCACCATCCGCGAGACCCGATCCCATGGAGGGCGGCACGACCTTCCACTTCGCCACCGACGGCATCGACGACGCGCTCGAGCGGGCGTTCGCGGCCGCGGACGGCAAGGACGTCCGAGTCATGGGTGGCGCCGCGACCGTCGGCCAGTACCTCGCGGCCGGCCTGATCGACGAGATGCACCTGGTGCTGGTGCCGATGCTCATCGGCTCCGGCGAACGCGTCTTCCCCGAGTCGTCCCCGCCGCCCGGCTACCGGTGCATCGCCCGCGAGGACGGCGCCGCGGTCATCCACCTCCACTTCGAACGAGGTTGATCTCGCCCCACCCGCCCGGTGGAGGAACGCATGGCGACAAGGCCTTGAGCCGCGGAGCTACCGGTGAGCCGACCTGCCGTCTCACAACACCTCCAGCGCGAGTCGGCCGTGATCGGCCGATCGATGCCTGACCATCGATCGGCCGATCGTCAGCTGTGATGACCAGCTTCGGGGCTCCCGCCGCCGAACGCATCCAGGAAGTCGACGAGTCCCAGGGTCTCCATCAGGCCGCGAATGCGATCGGGCACGTTCACGACTCGCAGATGTCGTCCCTCGACATCGAGGCGAGCCTGTGCCCGGATCAGGGCTCCAAAGCCCGACGAGTCGATGAACTCGACCCCCGACATGTCCACCTCCACGACCACACCGGATGACGTGTTGACCACCACGTCCAGGATCTCGTCGATCCGACTCAGGTCATATTCTCCAGACGAGCGCGACCTGCTCCGCCGACGAACGCCCGTCCGTGCCGCTGCCGAGATCGTCCATGGAGCACCACCTCCAAGCTCAACAACCATTTCCATCCGCCCCGCCGTTCCCCAAGCCGCGAAACGTCAGATCCCCGGCAGGACGACATGAAGATATGGCGTCGGCCGCGACCGGATCGACACCCGAAGGGGTGAATGGCGTCCAGACCGCGTGTGCCGACTCGGGCACTTGGGGAGGTCGGCTTCGGCCGACGGGTCACAACGCTTCGAGCTCGGCGGCCAGCCCGCCGGTCCACATCTCGAACCAGGCGTCCTGATCGGGTCCGATCTGGTGGAAGTAGACGTGGTCGAAGCCGGCGTCGACGAACTCCTTCGCGACGTCGACGAACGCACCGAGATCGGATCCGAGCGTGACCCCCGACGCGACGTCGTGCGCCGAGACGAGTTCGCTTGCCTGCTCGAAATGGGTCCAGGTCGGCAGATCCTGGGCGAGCTGTACCGGGGATCGCGCCGTTGGGCCACACGTCGTGGACGATGCGTCGGCATTCGTCCTCGTCGGGGCCGACGCACACGTCGATCTGTGCGTAGCGGGGTCCGTCGCCGCCCGCCTTGATGTACCGCTCGACCTGATCCGGATCGGTCCCGTGGCCCCAGAAGCCGTCGCCGATCGCGCCGGCGAGCTCGGTGGCGGCCTCGCCGAAGCCCGACACGATCACGGGGATCGGGGCGTCGGGAGCGTCGAAGAGCCGCGCGTTCTCGACGGTGTACACGTCGCCGTGGAAGTCGACGGTCTCGCCGGTCCAGAGTCGACGCATCACCTCGACGGCCTCGGTCAGCATGTCGCGGCGAACCTCGGGCGGCGGCCAACGATGCCCCAGGATGTGCTCGTTCAGCGCCTCGCCTGTCCCGACACCGAGCGAGAACCGTCCGTCCAGGAGGAGCGATGCCGTCGCCGCCCGCGCCCGGGCGGCATTATCCCGTTATACCCGAGCGGCTTCGTCGGAAGCGGCAATCCCGTTGGCTCGCGCCTCAAAGGGCGGGCGACGTTTCACGGCAAATGGCTCGGGTCTTGGTCCTTCCGCAACTCCGGGTCCCGTCCCGGCTCGCCTTCCGAGATGCCGGCGGAATGACCGACGCCCGCGTCTGGCGCATGGCTTCCGTAGCGCCTACGGTGAGTTATCGCCGCTTACAGCCCCTACAGCGCTGATCAGCAAAGTCTGCAATGGGTCGACTTAACCACTGAGCCGTCTCCGAATGCCCACAGCAGACAGCTGGACGACCTATCTTTCGCTCGCGGTTACACGCCGGTTACAGTTTCGCCGCTTCACTTCTGTTCACGCCAATTCACGCCGGTTCATCTCCGTTCAAGAACCGTCCCGCCGACAGTTTCGTGCATTTTTGTGAACTCGCGCGAACGCTCTTGAACGGTTGGCAACCCCATCAACACTCTGAAATCGCGCTTCCTAAACCTGGGGTCAGGGGTTCGATTCCCTTCCGGGACGCCATTCTCGACACAATTCTTGGTTGAAGGACATGCACAGGAATGAACTCCCGTGCAACCGGGAGACGTATTCACGAGCTCCGGAAGCAGTTCCAGCAAAGCGAGCTCCGTCGCGTTTGCCGCGCGGTTACAAGTTCGAGAAGAGCTGGGCGACGGTACCGATCGAATTGCCCGCTACGTAAAAAAGCTCAACCGCCTTCCCAATTTCTAGCTGCAAGCCTGGAGAAACGCGACGCCACTCAAAACGTGGCTGTCGAGCCGGGAGCTCCGCCTTCGTGACTACCCGTACGTCGTGGTCCGCTTCGCCTGCCGCGACTGCCCTCGGATCGAGCGGTATCGCCTCGCGGTCCTGGCCGAACGATTCGGCGCAGACGCGCCGAGTGGTCGACGTCCTGGAGGCGATCTCGTCGACCTGTCTACGGAACAGGGAAAAACATCCGGGCCGCCGATGTCAGGCACACCTACCTGATCTGATGGATCCGAAACCGCCTGACTTGCCGGCCGCGGTGTCGGCGGCAAAGCGTGACTCGCCTCGGTTCGTCTCGCGATCGCCATGCACCGCGCGGCGACGCTCGTCGGTATGTCGATGGCACGCTTGTCGGAAAATGTCGCGCGCGTGGGGAAAACGGTGCAGGTACTTGCAAGTGCCGCCGACCAGCAGGGGCCAAGTAAGAAGATTGATGGGTCAAGGAAGACACGAGGTTGCCTGTGCCCAAAATGTCCGCCGCGCTCTCCCGCACGATACGCGCTCCGGCTGTCATTTGCGGTTCGTTCGAAGGAGGGCGTGCTCAAATCGATGACAATCGGACAAAGCAAGGCAAAATCCGCGAGTGTAGTGACACGAATTCCCTCTTCCAGCGGATGCAGATGGTGAACATCAAGGAGGGATCGGGGCCGCACTGGCGTGCCGTTAGTGCGCGCGATGGGATCGAAGCCGCACTCATCGCAGGTAAATGTCGAGGTTCTTTGGCGACCCTTAACGAAGTCATGCGCGAGCCAGGCGGCGCGCAGTCGAATGCCGCTGCGCTGTTCCTCCGTCATACCTTCCTAAGCGTTCGCCGCGAGATCGATGGCAATTTCGCGACTGACTTTCTTGTCGATGGAGCTCTGTTTCGCCGCGGCGATCTCATCCTCGATTCCAATCCAGGCATTGGTCGTCTTGCGGTGCACCAGTGGGAGGCTGGCAATCGAGGCGCGCTCTTCATCATTTAGCGGGCGAAGAGTTGCAGACGGGTGAGCAAATATGCGTCGCATTGCAACCGGCCCAAAAACATCTCGGGCCAACGGCTTCGACGGAATTTCGTAACTTTCTACAGTTGGAAATGCCACTGACCAGCGGCGACGTTTTCCGCCTTCCGCCCACATTTCCTGCATGCCTTCGAACTCGGCTTCGCCAAGAATTGTCCGCAGTGAACGTGCTGTCGGTCGAAGGCCGTGAACCGCCACAAGTCGGCCCGCAACATCACTGTAGTGCGGCACGGTTTTGAGACACCCGGCTGCGCTTACTCAGGCGGCCAAGGGTAAGGTGGCTGCGAGGGTCGGGTCAATCACAAGTCGTGGCATGGTTTGCTCCTCTCTGACCCTCGCGGGCGTTTTGTATCCATGCCGCGCGACGAGCCAAGTTTCATTGTAGCGCCTGGCGAATGCGACGAGCTCGGCGCGCAGTTCCTCGATGGTTTTGAACGTCCGCACCCAGAGCAAGTTCTCCTTCAAGGTTCGGATGAAGCGCTCGGCGACGCCGTTGCCCTCGGGTTCGCGCACGAAGGACGGCGAAGCTTCGATGCCCAGACATTTGATCTCGTCCTGGAAATCGCCGGACATGTAATTGGAGCCATGATCGTGACGCAGCTTGAGCCCACGCGCCACGCCGGGCGCGATGGAGCCGAAGCACCGATGCACCCCCTGCCGGACCGGCTCCAGCGCCTCGAAGCGATTGGCTGAACGCGCGGCGTGAATGCCGATGATTTCTGAGTTCGCGTGTTCGACGGCGACGAAAACATAGGCCCGCCCTTCCGCGAGGGTGACGGTCTGGCTCATGTCCGTTCCCCACATTTCATTGACCTTGTCGGTGACGATGGTTCCGTCGTGCGTCTTCTCTTGGTTGCGCCCGACCCGATGGGGCGCAAGCAAGCGGTTCTCTCCCATCACCCGGCGCACGCGGCGAGGGCTCGAGCGAACCCCGGCAACGCGCAGTCGCGCCCATAGTTTGCGATAGCCTTCGCCGTGAAAGTCGGACGCTTCGATTTGCCGGCGGATATGATCGGCCAGCTCAGCATCCGGACAAGGGCCTGTCGGACCGGGGCGACGACGGGCGATCGCAGGCGATGGCGCTCGCTTGAGAAAGCGATACACCCCGGCGCGCGAAACGCTCCACGCGCGCGAGACCCGCGCCAGGCCATAGGAACGAGACGTGGAAGGCGAGACCGTCTGGCTCATCGTCTCGACCTCCTTCGGGCCAAAGGGCTTTTGGCCTCCATGGCGGCGATCTTGGCGGACAGCAACTCGTTGTCCATGGTGATCTCGCCCACCTTGGATTTCAGTCGGGCGATTTCATCCTCGCGATCGTCGCGCTCGCGTTCCTTCAGAGCTGACGCCGCGCCGGCGAGCGCTCGGTCCCGCCATTCGGTCAGCTTGGCCACAGAGACATTCGCTTCCCGGGCGACGACTTCCAACGCTTCGCCGCGCAACAAACGCGCCACCACCGCCATCTTGCCTTGGACCGAATAGCGCTTCGGTCCTGCATCGACGCCCGAGGGGGCGCCTGCGCCAGCTATGGGGGAGCGCTCCGGCGCCCCCTCGGGCTTCAGCCCTGTATCAATCGTCATGTCGAAACCTCCGGTTGCCGTTCAATTACCGCAGCCAGATGTCTCAGCTAACCGTGACGCACCCCAGCAACTGTCGCCGGGCGTCAAGATCATGGTGCTCGACGCCTGCCGCGACAATCCTCTGGCCGACAAGTTCGTCCGCTCGATCAGCTTGACGACGCGCGACATTCCCAAGGTGCAGGGCTATGCGCGACTCGAGAAGTCGCAAGGGATGATCATTGTTTACGCAACTCAGGCCGACGAGGTCGCTCAAGACGGCAGCGGCCGCAACAGCCCGTTCACCGGGGCGTTCCTGAAGGAGATCCAGGAACCGGGACTCGAGGTCGGGACGATGTTCCGGCGCATCGGCGCCGACGTCTACGTCGCGACGAACGGGCGCCAGTCGCCGGAGCTGTCGATCTCGATGGTTCCCGAATATTATCTCAACCAGTCCGAGACCGATCAAACGATCTGGGCGAGCATTCGCACGCGGGCCGATGTATCCACATTGAAAGAGTTTCTCGGCCGCTATCCCGACAGCTTTTATGCGCCCGATGCGCGCGCGCTCATGGACCTTCTCGAGCGCAAGGCGCGCGAGAAGGCGGATCGTGAAGCCGCCGGTCGCGAACTTGAGCGGCGGGAGGCGGACGCGGCGCGCCTGCAAGACGAGCAGGCCAGGAGCGAGCGCGCCGCGGGCGAGGCCAGCGCGCACGAGCGCGAGCTCGCATCCAAGCTTGCAGCGGCGGAGGATAAACGCCGGAAGCTTGAGCAGGAGTTGGCGCAGCGCGCGGCCTATCAGGCGGCGGCGGAAGCTCGCAACCAGTCGGAGCTGCAACGGCTGGAGAAAGAACGAGAACAGCGGGAGGCCGATCTTCGCGCGCAAATCGACAAGGAACAGGCGACCGCCAGCCAACTCGAGAAGGAGCGCCTCTTGCGTGAGGCGCTCGAGCGGGAGCGCCAGGCGCAGGCAGACGAGGACAACGCGCGCGCCGCGCGCGAGCGCGCCGCCAATGAGGAGAAGGCCCGCGAATTGCAGTCGGAGACCGATCGCGCTCAGACTTTGAAAGCGGAGATCGCCAAGCTCGATCAGCAGGCCAAGGACGCGAAGGCGGCCGCGGACGCGGAGGTGCAAAAGGCCGAGGACGCGAAGAAGGCCGCCGAGGCTGCCAAAGCCGCTTCGCTGGCGCCGGCTGCGGCGACGCAGCCAGCCGGCCAGTTGACCGCCGAGCAACACGCGCTCGTCGCCCTGATCGAAACGGAGCTACGTCGCATTGGCTGCTACGACGGCGGCGAAACAGATTGGGACGCGCCCGAGGTCCGGCTGGGCGTGGCGGAATACGCGCGCTACGCCAAACTCTCCGCAACTCCGTCGTCGCCGAACAACGCCCTGCTCGACAATCTCAAGAGCCTGCGCGACCGAGTTGTCCGCTCGAATGCTCTTCCAGCGAGATTGTCGTCAACGGACGGTGCGTCGCTCGTCCGGCGCCGCACGTCACCGCCGCGCGCGAGATCGAGCGTCAGCCGACCGCGACCCGCGTGAGCGCGCCCTACGCGAGCGGGCCCCGCGAGGAAAGAGCTCAGACCGCG
Source organism: uncultured Alphaproteobacteria bacterium (assembly GCA_963775665.1). Taxonomy (GTDB): domain Bacteria; phylum Pseudomonadota; class Alphaproteobacteria; order Rhizobiales; family Beijerinckiaceae; genus Roseiarcus. The sequence continues at coordinate 16,479 of CAVZJZ010000038.1, forward strand.
CCCCGCAAACCCAAACCCGCTGTTCACGAAGCGGAATTCGAAGCATGTCCGGCCGGCGACCGGCGGCCATTGCTTCAGCTTCAACGGCACGCGATATTGCGAGTGATGCGTGTGATGAGGCTCCTTGCAATCCCGCTAGCAGTCGTCATGGGTCTTGGGGGCTTGGCCTTTGCGAGCGGAGCCGCCGCCGGGGAATACCATTGCGAAGTTCCCGTGGCTGTCCTGTGCCAAGGCTGCACGACGGACGTTGCGATTTCCCTGCAGCCACGTGGTGGTTGCCGCGTCAGCTTCACTCCCGCTCCTGAGGCTGCGTCGGCGCATGTGTTGGGAAAGGTCAGCCTACGGATCGTGACGCCCGCCACGCGGACGCTCCGGCCTAGAGTTGCATGGCGCAGCCGGGTCGCGGCGTTGCAACCATCGCCCTGCCGACCCTGCTTCATCTTCAACGGCCGGCAATATTGCGAATAGCTCGACCGCCACGGACGCGAAGAATTCGACGGCAATCTCTGTCGATAGCGTGGGCCCAAGTGCGCCGCAGGACTATGCGCAGGCCGCCGCGGTACCGCAAGGCCGCCGACCAAGGGAGCCTCGACGCGCAGCTTTACCTTGGCGGAATGTACGCCAGCGGCCAAGGCGTGCCGCAGGACTAAGCGCAGGCCTACATGTGGTTCGACCCGGCCGTCGCCAATGGGGATGATTTGGTTCGCCCGAAGCGTGACAGTTTGGTCGCCAAAATGACCGCGGAGCAGATCGCAGAGGCTCAGCGGCTGGGCGCATAGGGCCGACCTTGAAGGTCGCCTTCGGGTCGAACTTAACCGTCTGGCGGGGACGTTCTTGCGCGCTCCTTCCGTAGGGAGAATTGGCCAGGAATGGCGGCTCAGGTTCGAGGTTGCCTATCCGAAACCCTCCGGCAACGCCGCTTTTTGCGGATTGTGTTGAAAGACTTAAATTTCCGCTTCGATCACAGTTTAAAAGACCGCTGGCGGCTTCGATGAAAAGTTCCTTAGGGGTTCGGCGGACCAAGCGGTTTTGCCGCGTGCGACGCTCCCACGTGCCCTGCGGAGAAGCCTATCGCCTGAGATCACGGGGCGGGCGCCAAAGTGAGATTTTCGCGGTGGCTCAATCCGAGTTTTTCACACAATCTGCGCGAAGCGGTCGTCGACTGCTCGCGGTTACACGCCGGTTACAGCTTCGCCGCTTCACTTCTGTTCAGAGTTGTTCGCGCCAGTTCGTCTCCGTTCAAAATGCCCCGCCCCGATTTCGTGATTTTCGTGAACCTGCGCGTACGCTCTTGAACGTCGTTGAACTGGTTTGGCACCCTGAAATCGCGCTCCTAAACCTGGGGTCAGGGGTTCGATTCCCTTCCGGGACGCCAATCATCAGGCTCTATCTAGCGCGTCGGGATCCTTCAAGCCATCGGTCGTGCTGCCGGTGCTGTAGCGCCATGGCACAGAACGCCAGCCTTCCCCGAATAGAACAACTCGCCTTCCTCGTAGCGCAAGGAACGCAAACACGCGCCGAGTTGCGCCCCGCGCTACCAGGAGAGGGCGGCAGTCTTGACCGGGGCGTCCCACAGCCGGGTCAACCGCTCGTCAAGCAAAGTGACTGTCAGCGAGCAGCCAGCCATGTCGAGTGACGTGACGAGCGAACCCGTCAGGTGGCGGGCAACCGCCAGTCCGCGGCCCGCGAGAACGCGCCGGGCGGCGTTGACCATCAGATAGAGCTCCATGAGCGGCGTGCCGCCGAAGCCGTTGACCAGCAGTAGACATTCGCTGCCCGCGGGCGGTGTGAGGTCGCCCAGGATCGCGCCCAGCATCTCTTCCGCGATGGCGTCGGCAGAGCCCAGCTTGCTGCGCCGGCGGCCGGGCTCGCCGTGGATGCCGACCCCCACCTCCATTTCGTCGGGGCCGAGCAAGAAGGTGGGCTTGCCGGCAGCCGGCACGGTGCAGGGAGTCAAGGCGATCCCGAACGAGCGCGTGCGCCCGTTCACCTCTCGGCCAAGGTCCCGCAAGTCATCGAGCGCCATCGACTGCTCGGCGGCCGCGCCGACGATCTTCTCAATGACGAGCGTGCCGGCGACGCCGCGCCTTCCAGTCGACCAGGTCGAGCTGGGAACGGCGACGTCGTCGTTTGTCACCACCGATTCGACCTTCCGGCCGCCGGCGGCGGCGAGTTCGCTCGCCATCTCAAAGTTCATGATGTCGCCCTCGTAGTTCTTGACGATCAACAGGCAGCCTGCTCCGGTGTCGACCGCCTCGATGGCTGCGATCATCTGGTCGGGCGTTGGCGAGGTGAACACTTGGCCGGGACAGGCCGCGTCCAGCATTCCCAAGCCGACGAAACCGGCATGCAGCGGTTCGTGGCCGGAGCCGCCGCCGGAAATCAGCGCGACCTTGCCCCGGTTCAAGGCCTTTCGGCGGACGAACTTCCGCTCCGCCCCCAGTTCGACGATGTCGGCATGCGCGGCGGCGAAGCCATCAAGGCTTTCGTCGAGCATCGTCTCGACCGTGTTCATGAGCCGCTTCATCCCGTTGTCCTCCATTTTGACCGGCTGTCCGCCGGCTTCAATCCTTCAGCGCGGCCGCCAGGCGCGCCAACTGGCGCGCATATTCGGCCATCATGGCGTCCAGCGCCTGGTTTCGGCGGGCATCCCCCAAATCGGGCACGGTGAGGCTGATCACTCGCACTCGCGCCGATGGCTCGCCAGCGTCGCGGCGGCCCGGATGCGCCCGGTCGTAGGCAGCCAGAAACGCCTCGCGCTCGGCCGGCGAGAAGTGGCAAACCTCAAAAATGGTTTCGAGATGCTGGGCCGGTATCGGCATCGCATAGACCGGATTTACCAGCTGCGACACGAAAGACCTGTTGGTGCCAAGCGCGACGGCAAGCCGCCCGCGCGTGCCGGAAGGCCGGTTGTCGCACACCTCCTGCAGCAGGCGCTTGTAATCGGCGGCGGTTGCGCCGGGGGCGGCGTCGTTCATTGCGCAGCATCGCGCAAGTCTGTCGCGGCGATGGCCTGCTTGGCGGCTCCGACAGACGCCGGCGCGACGGACAGCGAGCGCAGGCCGGCGCGCAGCAGCGCGCCGATCACCCTCGGGTCGCCGCCGGCGTCTCCGCAGAGACTGACCTCACGACCGGTCTCCCGTCCGTGCCGGGCGACCGATGCGATCAGTCGAAGCACCGCAGGGTTCAGCGGGTCGGCGAGATCGGCCACGGTTCCGATGTCTCGGCCGGCGGCGGTCACGTACTGCGTCAAGTCGTTAGAGCCGATCGAAAAGAAATCAGCGTCGAACTGATCTACCGCGATCGCGGCGGCGGGAACCTCGATCATAATGCCGAGCTTAGGGCGACCGGCGAGGGAGTTGTCATGCGCCAGGCTGGCAAGAGCCTCGACCAGTAGCTTGCGCCCGGCCTCGAGTTCGGCCGGCACGGTCACCATCGGCAGCATGATGCGCAGGTCGCCGTGGGCGGCCGCTCGCGCCAAGGCGCGCAATTGGATCTGGAATAGGTCTGGACGGCGCAGCGAAAGACGAATGCCGCGCAAGCCTAGGAACGGATTGCTTTCGCCATCCACGGTCACACCCTGGATCGGCTTGTCGCCGCCGGCGTCCAGAGTACGAATGGTCACAGGCCTGCCGTCCGCCCAGGCCACGATGCGGCGGTAGGCGTGATATTGAGCGTCCTCGTCCGGCAGGGCCCCAGGTCCATGAAACAGGATCTCCGTGCGAACGAGGCCAATCCCGTCGCAAATCGCGGGATCGAGCCCCTCAAGTTCGTCAGCGGAACTCGCGTTGAGGTTGAGGGCGATTCTGGTCCCGTCTTTGGTGACGGCAGGGCGCAAACGAAACGCGGCGCTCGCCGCGTTTGCAGCCCTTTCGCGGTCAGCCTTGGCTGCAAAGACTGCCTGGGTGGCCTCAGTCGGGTCGAGCACCACCTCGCCCGTCGCCGCATCAACGAGTGCCTCCCTGCCGGCCATGGCGTCGGCGGCGCCCTTAAGGCCCACAACCATCGGCACGCCGCGAGCCCGCGCCAACATGGCGACGTGGCTGGTCGGACTGCCTTGCATGAGCAGGATCGCGCCGCCCTGCGCCCAGTCGATCGCGAGAAAGCGCGAGATCGGAAGGTCGGCCGCCACAATCACGGCGCCGTCGGGAATGACCGGGCTGTCGGCTCCCGGCTCCAGATGGCCGAGCACCCGATCGCGGATATCTTCGAGATCGGCGGTCCGGGCCGAGAAATGATCGTCCCCAGCGTCACGGTAGTCTGCGATTTCGACCTCCATCGCGGCCTCCCAGCCGGCGACGGCGGAGGCTCCCGCTCCAACCCTTTCCAGCGCCGGGCGGACCAGTTCCTCGTCGGACAGCATCGCGACCTGAAATCCGAGTATATCGGCGGCCTCGCCGGTCGCCTTTCCCGCCAGAGCCTCGACTTCGGCCAGCGCTCGCGACACCGCCCGTTGAAGCGACAGGGCCTCCTCGGCTTGAGTCCCGGCGGCCTTGCGCCGCGGCCGCCTGCCCGCATCCAGAACGGCCACAACGCCTTTCGCCACCCCGGGCGCCGCACTGCGGCCGAACAGGCGAAGCTCAGCCATGGCCCAGATCTGCCGGCTCATTGGTCTGCTCGCCGAATCCGCCGCGAACGAGGGCCATCAGCGCATCCGCCGCCGCCCTGGCGCCCGGGCCGGATGCGCGCACGTGCAAAACGGCGCCGCGCGGCGCCTTCACCCGCATGACCTTCACGGGGCTCTTTGCATCGACCCATGGCCCTTCAGCCGACAGCGCGATTTCGACCCGGCACCCGAACGTCTTGGCGAGCTGAGTCAGCTTGACCGACGGCCGCGCATGTAAGCCAACTGCATTGACGAGTTCCGCGCGGTCGGTCGCCTGCTCGCCCGCAGTGTGGTCTTTCATCGCCGGGTCCTTCATTGTGGGGAGAGTTCCTCGGCTGTGCGCCGGACGGTCTCCAGCGGCGAACCGCCGGACGCTTCGGTGGCCGCCATCACTGCGCCCTCGACAATCGGCGCGTTGCAAACCACCACCCGGCCGCGCCGCTCCTCATCGAGCAATTCCACCGCCATTTCGCTATTCGTCTCGGCGCCGCCCAGATCCACGAGAATGGCGACGCCCGCCTCTGACCAAGCGCGATCGATCGCTTCCTGGATCGAAGCCACCCCTGTTCCAAGCCCGCCTCCCGGGTCGCCGCCGGTGTAGGCGAGATTGACGCTGTCACCCACCATCTGACGCACCATGTCTGCAGCTCCCTCGGCTATCTTTGGAGAGTGCGACACGATGACGATCCCGACATTAGCCAATGCTTAGCCCTCCAACGCTCGGCACAGGGACGCGACGATCAGGGCCGACGATCGGGCGCCGGGGTCCATATGCCCGATTGAACGCTCCCCCAAGAACGACGCGCGGCCGCGAGTGGCCAGCATTGGGATTGTGGCGTCCGCGGCGCTGGCGGCCACCTTGGGCAGCCGGGCTGACAGGTCCGCACCGCCTTCCGCGAGGGCCATCTGCACCGGCGCAAGAACGTCAAGCATGGTCTTCTGCCCAGGCTGCGACTTGCCCCGCGACTTGACCGCCTCTACGGCGCTCGCAAACGCGGCTGAAAGATTTGAGGCGTCTGGCGCGATCTCCTTGCTCAGAGCCAGGAACAGCGTCCCGTAGAGCGGTCCCGAGGCGCCCCCCACCTTCATCACGAGCTGCGTGCCGATTGACTTGAGCGCATCTGGCAGCGGCTTCTGGGCTGTCGCTTCGGCGTCGGCCCGCACGGCCTCGAAACCGCGCTTCATATTGATGCCGTGATCGCCGTCGCCGACCGCCTGATCGAGTTCGGTGAGTTCGTCCGCATGGGCGATCACCTCGTCGGCCACGGCGAGAATCATGCGGTGCAGCAGGGCGGGGGTCATGTCCGCACCCTGTCGCCCGCGGCGTTGAAGAAGAGGGGATCGGTCAGGCCGATCGCGACTTCGTCGCCTGGACCGAGCCCAGAGTCGGGATCGGCGAGGGTGACGAAATCATGGTCGCCAAGATTGACATGCAGATGGTCCTGATCGCCGAGATGCTCGACCCAGGTGACATGGCCGGAAGCGCGCTTGCCGTTGGCTTTGCTGATGTGCGCGTGCTCGGTGCGCACCCCGACCGTCGCTGTGCTCTCCGGCATCGCGATCTCCGGAAACACGGAGCGCGGCGCCAGGTTGATGGGCGGGCTTCCCAACCGAGCGGCGACATAGATGTTCGAGGGGTCTTCGTAAACTTGTCGTGGCGTCCCGACCTGCACCAGCCGACCGTTTTCAATGACGCCGACCTGGCTGCCCATAGTCATGGCCTCAGTCTGGTCGTGGGTGACATAAAGGATCGTGGCGCCGAGTTCGCTTTGAATGCGCTTCAGCTCGATGCGCAATTCGGCGCGCAACTTTGCGTCCAATGACGACAGCGGCTCGTCCATAAGGTAGATGGACGGCGAGCGGACCAACGCCCGGCCGATGGCCACGCGCTGCATCTGACCGCCGGAGAGTTTCGTGACCCGCTGGTCCAGCTTGTCGGAGATACGCAGCAGCGTCGCGACTTCATTCACCTTTTGACGGATCGTCGGCTCCGGCGTCGGCCTTGCTGGCGAGCGCAGCGGGAAGGCCAAATTGTCGAACACGGACAGATGCGGATAGAGTGAATATTGCTGAAACACGAAGGCGACGTCGCGCTGCGCAGGAGAGTCGCGCGTGACATCCTGGCCGGCGATGCGGATTCGCCCCGCGTCCGGCCGCTCGAGGCCCGCGACCAGGCGCAACGTGGTGGTCTTGCCGGCTCCGGTCGGCCCAAGCAATACGACGAACGCGCCGTTCTCGATGGTCAGCGACAGGTCGGACACCGCATGCGTCGCGCCGAAGCGTTTCGACACCTTGTCGAGCGTGACCTCAGACATGGGCGTGTTCCATCGCGTGTGCGTGATCGTAAAGCGCGGTGCGAATGGCCTTGCCGGAGCCGGCGTCGAACAGCGAGATGCGGTCAGGCCGGAATTCGAGCCCGACCGCATCCCCGATGGAGACTTTGACGTTGGCGGCCAGCCGCGCTTTGGCCATGCCATGCGCCGTCGCAATCGTGACGATCTGTGTGGTGCCGAGATATTCCGTCCCGAAAACTTCGCCCCGCAACCGGGCGCCGTCGCTCAGACGCACGTGTTCGGGGCGTACGCCAAGGATCAAATCGCGACTTGTCAGGGCCTCGCGCGGAGCCGGAACGCCGATCTCGGCTTGGCCGACGCGAACGCTGCCCCGGCCAGGCTCCAGCGAGTCGTTGAATGTCAGCAGGTTCATCGGAGGGGAACCGATGAAGTCAGCCACGAAAACGGAGGCCGGTCGGTCATAGATTTCCCGCGGCGTGCCCAATTGTTCGATCACGCCATGGCTCATGACGGCAATTTTATCGCCGAGCGACATCGCCTCGGTCTGATCGTGCGTCACGTAGACGGTCGTCGCTTTCAGCCGGTCGTGTAACCCACGCAATTCGCCGCACATGACATCGCGCAACTCCGAATCCAGCGCGCCGAGCGGTTCGTCCATCATGAACGCCATGGGTCGGCGCACAATCGCGCGCCCGAGCGCGACCCGCTGGCGGTCGCCGCCGGACAGGCCGGACACCGGGCGATCGAGCAGTTCGGTAATGCGCAGGATGCGAGCGGCTTCCTCGACACGCGCCTTGACGTCGGCGCGCTTCATGCCCATCGAAACCAGCGGAAAGGCGATGTTTCTCCGCACATTCATGTGCGGATAAAGCGCGAAGAGCTGGAAGACGAAGGCGATGTCGCGCTCCGAAGCGCGCTTGAACGTTACGTCCTTGCCGTCGAGCAGGATGCGACCGTCCGTCGGCAGCTCAAGGCCGGCGATCATGCGCAGCGTGGTCGTCTTGCCACATCCCGAGGGTCCCAACATGACGAAAAACGAGCGATCTTCGATCACGAAGTTCGAATTCTGCACGGCGACGAAGCCTTGGAACTCCTTATGCAGCCTCTCGACTCGTATCTCCGCCATGGCGATGCCTTACTGCGGAAAGTGGCTGACAACGACGAACCCGAGCGTGCCGCCGAGGATCGTGACGAACGAGTACGTGTAAAGATCGAGCGAGAAAGGCTGCGTCAGCATCAGAATGCCAAGGCCAATGACGCCCATCGCCCCGTTCTCCCAAGGCGCCCGCCTGAACCAGCGCGTCCATCCCACGGGATTCATGTCCGGCGGCTCGGTCATTTGCGCACCGCCCCGAACGTGATCCCGCGCAACAGGTGCTTCCTCAGAGCGATCGTGAAAATGACGATCGGCAACAGAAACAGCGTCGTGCCCGCCGCCACCGCCGGCCAGTTCTGGCCTCCTTCGCCGATGATGAACGGGATGAAGGGCGGCATGGTTTGCGCGTCTGAGCTCGTCAACAGGAGATTGAACGCATATTCGTTCCAGGAGAAGATCAGGCAGAAGATCGCGGTCGCCGCGATTCCGGTCACTGCCTGTGGCAGCACCACCTTCCGAAAGGCCTGCAGCCGCGTGTAGCCGTCCACCAGCGCGGCCTCTTCGTACTCCCGCGGGATCTCGTCGATGAAACCCTTGAGCAGCCAGACCGCCAGCGACACGTTCACTGCCGTGTAGAGCAGGATCATGCCAATCCGCGTGTCGTAGAGGCCAAGCCAGCGATACATCATGTAAATGGGGACCGCGACCGCAATCGGCGGCATCATGCGCGTCGACAGGATGAAGAACAGCAGGTCGTCGGCCAAGGGCACGCGAAAGCGCGAGAACCCGTAGGCGGCCAGCGTGCCGAGGAAAGTCGCGAGAATCGTCGAGCCGAAGCCGATGATCAAGGAGTTGAGGAAGCGCTCCACGACCCGCGATGGACCGGCGATCACCATGTCGCGGTCGCGGGCGATCTTCTCGTACCATGTCTGGGGTGGCGGCAGTTTGGCGATGAAATCGTGCGACTGATGCGTCTGCACCGTGAACAGATCGACAAATCCCTCGAGCGTCGGCGTGAAGAGCACCTTCGGCGGATAGGCGATCGCGTCCGCCTGCGACTTGAAGGCGGTCGCCCCGATCCAGGCCAGCGGTAGAATCGTGATCACCGCGTAGAGGACGACAAACGCAGCGGCGAGCCGCCGCGCGAGCGGAGATGGCTCGGAGAATGGGCGCGGCGGCGGAACGACGCTCATTGCTGCTTCACCCAGTTGAGCGCCCTCACGTAGACGTTCGCGGCGCCGAATATCGTGACGAAGAGGATCACGGCGAGGGCCGAGGCATAGCCGGTCTCCCATTTTTCGAACGCCGCGCGCTTTAGCGTGATCGAGACCAGTTCCGTGGTCGATCCCGGTCCACCGGACGTGAGGAGATTGACCATGTCGAACATGACGAACGACTGGATCGCCTGGAAAAGCACGGCAAGCATGAGGAAGGGGAGGACCATTGGCAAAGTGATCGACCAGAATTGCCTCAAAGGCGACGCGCGATCCACCTCGGCAGCCTCGTAGATATAGTCGGGAATGGAGCGCAGCCCCGCTAGGCAAATCAGCATGACGTAGGGCGTCCACATCCAGGTGTTCACCAGCACGATCGTCCAAGGCGCCAAAGCGACGCTTCCGATCATTGTGAACGAGCTCGGCGCAATGCCGGTGAAAAAGCCGATCAGGTAGTTGAACGGCCCGATCTGCGGCTGGAACAGCAAGGTCCAGAAGTTGCCCACGACCGCCGGGGACAACATCATCGGCAGCAGGATGACGGTTGTCCAGAAGCTATGGCCGCGGAACTTTTGGTTGACGAGCAACGCGAGACCCAGGCCGATCAGGATCTGCAGCGCGATCGTCCAAAACACGAAATGCGCGGTGTTCTGGAAGTTCGCCCAAATGTCCTCGTCGGTGAGGATGTCGACATAATTGTCGGCCCCGATGTAACGGGCTTGGGCCGGCAGGTTGGCCATGAAGCCGGTGAACGACAGCCGGATCGCCCAGATCAACGGAAATATGTTGATTGCGAGCAGCAGGACCATTGTCGGAAGGATGAAGAGCCAGGCGATCGACCGGTCCGACATGCCCCGCACGCGTCTTGCGATCGGCGTGGCGGTTCGCACGGCCATCCGGTCGACCAGCGTCGGGGTGACGTTCGTTCCGCTCATTTCGTCCGCTCGTTGGTCATCGGGGCCCTCCCCCGGCCGCCGGAGCGGCAACCGAGGGAGAGATTGGGCTTTCGCCCGACGAAAGGCGCAGTGCGCTCCTGATTACGACGGATCTTTACCTTCCTGCTTGAAGACTTTGACCCAATCCTTGACCAACGCGTCGAGCGCCGCTTTCGATGTGCCCTTGTCCGCAACAATGTAGTCGTGGACCCAATTCTGCATGTCCAGGAGCAGCGGCACATACAACGGCTCGGCCCAGAAGTCTTTGACCATGCCCATCGACTCCACAAATGACGGAGCGTAGGCGGCGCTCTTCTTATAGGCGTCCGACCCGAGCACCGCTTTGGAGGCCGACGCGCCGCCGAGGTCGGTCCACTTCTGCTGGACTTCCGGCTGCGCAAACCATTTCACGTAGGCCAGCGCATCGTCGACATTCTTCGAAGCCGCGACCACCGAAAGCCCCTGACCGCCGAGCTGGGTGAATTGCCCTGTCGGACCGGCCGGGTTCTTGAAGAAGCCGATCTTGTCGCCGCCGACGTTCGGATCCTTGGCCAGGCCCGGAAAGAACGCGTACCAGTTCATCTGCATCGCCACCTCGCCGGACTTGAAGGCGTCAAGACCCTCCTGCATGTATGCGTTCGTCAGACCCGGCGGTTGGCAGCACTTGAAGAGCTCTTTGTAGACGTCCATGCCCTTGGCGGCGCCCGCGGAGTTGACGACGCCTTCCATGTGGTAGGGCTTGTTGGGATCCATGTAATCGAAGCCGTAATTGTACATCGCGTTGGTGACTCCCATCGTGATGCCTTCCGAGCCTCGCTCGGTGAAGATATAGGAGCCGTAGACCTTTTTCCCGTCGATTTCCTTGCCCGTGAAGAATTTCGAGACTTCGAGCAACTCGTCCCAGGTCTTGGGAGGCTCGAGTTCCCGATTATACTTCGCTTTAAACTCCGCGCGGAGTTCCGGCTTGGCGAACCAATCCTTGCGATACGTCCAGCCGACCGCGTCGGCCATGGCGGGCAAACCCCAGTAGTTCGGAGTGTTCTTGGGCCACTCCGCATATCCGACGACGGTCGCTGGCAAGAACGTGTCCATTGAAATCTTGTTCTTGTCGAAGAAGTCGTTGAGCTTCACATACCACTTGTTCTCCGCTGCGCCGCCGATCCACTGGCTGTCGCCGATGATCAGGTCGCATTCGCTGCTGCGCGAGTTGAGCAGGTTGATGAAGTGGTCCGCGTAGCTCGTCCAGGGGACGAACTCGTGCTTCATTTCGATGCCGGTTTGCTTGGTGAAATCCTTGTCAAGTTCGACCAGCGCGTTCGCGGGATCCCACGCGGCCCAGCACATCGTGAGCGACTTCCCCTCCGCCTGCGCCGAGGACGCAACTCCGAGAGTTAGCGCCAAGGTCCCCGCGGCGCATGCCAGGGATAGAGTCTTCCTACTCATCCTCATCGTTCGTTCCTCCTTTTTTGGCCGGGCGCTGCCGGCCGCTACTAAACCTTCACGTTTGCCGCGATTTCCTTACGATCGCCGCAAAGTGCGATCCCTGCAGTTTAGTATTTCTTGGTCCACTAAGCATGTCAACTGAATTTTCACACTTGCCATTCCGAGCGCGCTATGACCACCATCAACGGCTCAATTTCGTTAAATCTTCTGGAAGGCCCCGCTCACGCTTCGACGCGAGAGTCGCCTTCGGACAGGGGGTCCCTGTAGCGGCGCAGACGGCCCATAGTCTTACTGTGTCATAAGTTGGCTCGTTGGCAACAAGGACACCGCGGCAAGCGTCGCGCGATGCTGCGTGCCAGTTTAATGCGAATGGTTGCGATTGACGCTTTGATGTGGCGTTCGGCTCGGATTGGCGGATCCGCGGGGTCGATAACCCGGGGATAGGGGAGGCGCCGGGATGAGCAGGATTTTGTCGCCTGAGGGGGGAATCAGACTCCGTTCGGAGACCAGGAATCCGTAGGCTGCGACGCAGAGCGCCATGTGGTGGTGAAAGCCTCGCCAGCCTCGTCCTTCATAGTGATCGAGGCCGAGTTCCTGTTTGAGTTCCTGATAGTCGCGCTCGATCCGCCAGCGCATTTTGGCGGTTGCGACGAGCGTCTCGATGTCGGCATCGGCCGGCAAGGTCGAAAGCCAGTATTTGGTCGGCGCGCTTTCGCCCTGCGGCCATTCGACGAGCAGCCATTCTTCGGGATAGGGCTGCGAGCGCCAGTAGTCGCGATGCGCGGGCCGCACGCGCAGGCTGGCGAACCGGGAATGCAGGGTTTTGTCGACGCCTTCGCGCCATGCGACGTCACGCCATGCGTCGGCCGACAGCGATTTGGCGAGTTGTCGGGCGGATTGAGGCTTGTTCTGCTCGTCGCGCCGCATCAGCGTCGGCGGCCGACCTTGTCCACTCCATGCCTTGGGCGGGAGCGGACCGGATCCCGGCGGCCAAAGCTGCGCCGACGACTGAATGCCGACGACATAAGTCAGGCCCATGCGGGTCAGCGCCGTTCGGAACGCCGTGTTGATCCCGTAACCGGCGTCCGCCAGAACGACGCCCCCGGCACGCCCTCGGCGCGTGCGGCCTTGATCTGGTAAAGGGCGATTTGCGGTTTGGTCTTGAACATGACGTCCTGCGGCACGCCGGCCTTTGCCCGGCGAACGGGGTCGGCTGCCCAATCCTCGGGAAGATAGAGCCGAAAGGCGATCGGCAGGCTTGCGTGCTCGTTGGCGATCGACAGCGAGACCGCGACCTGACAATTGTCCTGCTTGCCAAGCTGGCCGCAATATTGCCGGGCGACGCCGACCGAATGAACGCCCTTCTTGGGGAATCCCGTGTCGTCGACGATCCAGGCGCTTTATCCTGCCGCTCTTCTCGAGGGCAGGAAGGACAAAGGCTCGGACCCGCCCCAGCATATCCTCCTGCGACCAGTCGGCGTTGGCGACAAAATGGTGCAGCGACTGATGCGCGCCCTGGACGCGGCTGGGTTCGATGCGGGCCGCTATCGGCTCGACGCTCTTTCGATCGCCGGGAAGAATGAGCCCCGCACAGTAGGAGCGAAATGGCGTGCGCCGATCCGCGTGCCCCAGGGTCGACGCGATATGCTCAACGTAAGACGCAAATCGAGCCTCGCTTCCCTCACCACCAGCCTTTCGATCCACCGGCCCCTCCGAATCAGGCGTGAATCGAAATCATCCCCTCAAATGTTTATGACACAGTAAGAATAGCAGCCCGTTGACGAAGTCGGGCACGGCTGATTCTCTGCGGTGGAGGTGCTTCGGCAGGGTGATTTGCGATGGCGATGGGGCGGTCTGAGGGGGTTTAGGACGACCTGATTGCGACGTGGGCGGAGTGCCGCGCTCGCCGGGACACGCGTTCTACGGACCGTCTGCAGGAGTTGCTGCAGGAGGCCAGTCCTTGTCGACGAACTCCTGAACCGCCGCCGGCAACAGCATTGGCTCGATGATCTTCCAAGGGCGATAGCGCTTGCTCATGCCCAAGAAGAATCCGATTCGCCCCCAATGCGCTAGGCTAGCGCGTCAGCTCTGTGTTGAGTCGCGCGAGAAACTCGCCGAGATCGTCGGTCATGAAATCGGCCACCGCCGCGGCGCTTTCCGTGCTCGACCGGTCATGAGCCTCCCGGTGATCCGCCTGTTCGGGCTTTGGCGTCACCAGGGTCGTTGTCATTCCTCTCGCCTTTGGAACCGCGAGGTTCTTGACGACGTCCTCGAACATCGCCGCCCCCTGGGGATCGATGTCATATCGCTCGAAGAATGCGTTGTAGGCGGCCTCGGCGGGCTTCGCCGCCAACCCGGCGGCGACGATGTCGAAAGCGTCCTCGAAAAGGCCGTCCAGACCGAGCTGGCGGGCAGTCAGCATGGCATGGTCGCGAGATCCGTTGGTGAAGATGAGTTTGCGGCCCGGCAATTGTGCGACTTCCCGCGCCAAAGTGGGGTTGGGCTTCAGAGCCGAGCGGTCTATGTCATGGACGAACTCGAGAAACCGCTCCGCCTCGTCGAAGTTGTCGTCGACAAGTCCACGAAGCGTTGTGCCGTGCTGGCGGTAATAGTGGCGGTGAAGTGCGCGCGCCGACTGGCCGTCGAGGCCGAAAAGGCCGATCAGGAACAGCGTGATCCGCTCGTCGATCTTGGGCCAGATCCCGCTGTCGGGCGGATAAAGGGTATTGTCCAGATCGAACACCCATGTGCTGACGTGACCAAACCGAACTCGCAGCTCCTCTTCCGGCGGCAACCTGAATGCTGCGGGCATGATCAGAGGCGCCATGAACGAATCCGAATTGACCTCAGAGGGGCGGCCGGCATTGAGCCGGTCAGCGGCAGCCTAACCGCGGCGCATTAACAGTTCTACAGGGATTCCGCACTCGGCGAAGCCTGTGTCGCCCCCGACCGGCCGGATCGGCTGAGCGTCGGCTTACCGGCGCCGCATCGCGTGCTCGACCGCCTTGCGCATGACATTCGAAAAGCCCGCCTCGCCGAGACTATCGGCCGCCAGCCAGAAGCACCCGTCCGGAGCGCAGCCGTCGATCGCAGCGGCATAGACCGTGAGCGTCAGCTCGAAGTGGGTGAAGACCTGCTTAACCGCCCCCGGCAGCCTCCGCCAGCGGGCCGCAACCGGAGCAGACTCTGCCCAGGCTTCGCCGGGTCCTTCGCTGGTCCAGGGGGCGCCAGGCAACTCGACAGTCGAGGCGAGGAGTCCCCGTGGCGGGCGGCGGCGGGCGAGGAACGCCCCGTCAGCCCGGTGAGCGAAAAATGCCGCTCCCATTCGCCGAGGCCTCGGTTTGGCTGCGGCGCGACGGGGGTAGGCTTCGGGTGCGCCGGACCGCAAGGCTGCGCACGCCTCGCTCAACGGGCAAGCGGGGCAGTCCGGATTGCGCGGCCGGCAGATCGTCGCGCCGATGTCCATTAGCGCCTGGGCGAAATCGCCCGGTCGTTCGGTCGGGGCCAGCGCGCGCGCCGCCGCCGCAATTGCGCCTCGCGCACGCGCAATCGGCTCTTCCAGCGCGAGCAGGCGCGACAGAATTCGGGCGATATTCCCGTCGACCGGGGCCGCATGGCGACCGAAGGCGATCGCGGCAACCGCCGCGGCGGTATAGGCGCCGACGCCGGGGAGCGCGCGCAGTTCCGCCTCGTCGCTCGGAAACAGCCCGCCCCGTCCGGCGATCTCCCTGGCGCAGGCATGCAGGTTGCGCGCCCGGGAATAATAGCCGAGTCCGGCGAACGCGCTGATCACTGCCTCATGCGGGGCCGCCGCGAGGTCCTCGACGGTCGGCCATTTCGCAACAAACGCCTGATAGTAAGGCGCCGCCGCCTGGGCCGTCGTCTGCTGCAGCAGGACTTCGGCGAGCCAAACCCGATAGGGATCGGGCGTTTGGCCTGGCGCCGCCCGCCAGACGAGCTCCCTGCGGTTCTCGTCCCACCATTCCAGAGTTCGGGCGACAATCGCGTTTTGCTTTGCCTGAGCGCTGCGCGCGCTTACATTGAGGTCCATGCAACCAACCCTACTGGTACCGGGTCGACCATGAAGCCTCCGCGCCGCGGCGCCAAGGCGCTCGCGACATTCATGCCCCAGATCATCGAGGAGGCGCTCGCCGCGCGGGGGCTCAGCGAGGCGAGCCTCGTCGCCGATTGGCCGGCGATCGTCGGAGTCTCGATCGCCCGCTACGCCCGGCCGATTCAGCTGCAATGGCCGCCCCGCGCAGCCAAGCGCGACCCCGAGGCGCCGGTCGCGCCCTCGACGCTGGTGCTCAGGGTCGACGGCGCCTTCGCGCTGGAGGCCCAGCACAACGCGGCCATCATTCTCGCCAGGGTCAACGCGCATCTCGGCTGGCGCTGCGTCGAAAAGATCGCCTTCCGCCAGGGCCCGCTGCCTCCGCCGAAGGAAAAGCGACGTCTCCCGGCGGTTCCTAGCGCTGAAGCGGAGGCTGAGGCGAGAGGGGCCTCCTCGTCAGTCGAGGATGAGGGCCTGCGCGCGGCCTTGACGCGCCTCGGCGCGCGGGCGATCGACCAATCCGCACGTCGGCTTGCGGCGACGCGCGCCGTAAAGGGAGACTGACGGCTTGGTTCCGCGCCACTCGCTTGCCGGGCGCCCGGTCGCACGCATGAACGGCGCGGGCAACGCCATTGTCGTGCTCGACCTTCGTGGCTCTTCGTTCGCCCCGAGCCCGGAGGACGCCCGCGCCATCCATCGCGCTCCGGGGCTCGCCTACGACCAGATGATGGCGCTGAGCGACCCGAAGAGCGACGGGACGGCCGCGT
The DNA here is from genome assembly GCA_963775665.1 of uncultured Alphaproteobacteria bacterium. Taxonomy (GTDB): domain Bacteria; phylum Pseudomonadota; class Alphaproteobacteria; order Rhizobiales; family Beijerinckiaceae; genus Roseiarcus. Next base: position 32,885 of record CAVZJZ010000038.1, read on the forward strand.
TCGTCCGGATTTACAACAATGATGGCACGCTCGCCGAGGCCTGCGGCAACGGGACCCGCTGCGTCGCCGACCGCCTCTGCCGCGAACTCGGCGTCGAGACGCTCGAACTCGAGACGGAGGCCGGCCGCATCGTCTGCGAGCGTGTGGCCCCGAGGGTCTACCGGGTCGACATGGGTGCGCCGCGACTCGCCTGGGACGCCATTCCGCTTGCTCGCCCGGTCGAGGACACGAGGCGGGTTGATCTCGGCTGGCCCGAAGGCGACCCGGTCGCCGCGCTCGGTCGCGCCTCAGTCGTCAGCATGGGCAATCCGCATGCGGTATTCTTTGTGCGCGACCTTGCCCGCGTCGATGCGGCAGGATGGGGCGCGCGGATCGAAGTCCATCCGATGTTCCCACAGAAGGCCAATATCACCTTTGCCGAGATTGGCGCGCGCGACGAGGTGACGGCGAGAGTGTGGGAGCGCGGCGTCGGGCTGACCCTCGCCTGCGGTTCGGCCGCCTGTGCGACGCTGGTCGCGGCCTCGCGTCTCGGCCTCACGGAGCGCAAGGGAACGGTGCGCCTCCCGGGTGGCGACCTCGTCATCGAATGGCGCGGCTCAGACGACCATGTTCTGATGACAGGGCCGGTCGAATTCGAGGGCGAGCGCCTCCTCGACGCCGCGCTGTTTGAAGCCGCGTTGTGAGCGCCGGACCGGCGTCGGCCGACGGGCCGCCGAAGCCCGCCGGCCGCGTCGACTCAATCGACTGCACCCGCGGAATCGCGCTGGTCGGCATGGCGCTCTATCATCTGAGCTGGGACCTCGCCGACTATCGCCTGGTCTCGCCGATGCTGCCCTTTTCGACCCCGATGCGCCTCTTTTCGCACGCCGTCGCGAGCGCGTTCCTCGCGCTGGTCGGCGTATCGCTGGCGCTCGCCCATCGCAACCGGCTGAACCTGCCGGCCTTCTGGCGGCGGCTCGCGATCGTCGGCGGGGCGGCGGCGCTGGTGACAGCGGCGAGCCTCGTCTTCGCGCCGGGCGAGGGCATCTGGTTCGGCATCCTCCACTGCATCGCGGTCGCGAGCCTCCTCGCGCTGCCTTTCGTCGAGGCGCCGGCCTTCGCGAGCCTCGTCGCCGGAGCGCTCGCGATCGCGATCCCGTTCTTCGTCCACACGACCCTGTTCGATCCGTCGGCGCTCCTTTGGCTCGGCCTCGGCGAGGCCCTGCCGAACACGCTCGACTGGCGCCCCCTCCTGCCCTGGGCCGGCGTCGTTTTCATTGGCCTCGGCCTCGCCCGCCTGCCCGGCGTGATCGCGCGGCTTATCTCGCCGGAGCGCTGGCGGGCGAAATCGGGAGCAGCAAGAGGCTTATGCTTCGCCGGACGTCACAGCCTGCCGATCTATCTCGTCCATCAGCCGATCCTGATTGGGCTGGTCGCGGCTGTAACCCAGCTTGGATTCATTGCGGCCGCGCCGCCGCCGAAGCTCGACTTTAGCGCCTTTCTAGCGGCCTGCGAGCGCGCCTGCGTCGCGGACGGGCGAGCGGCCGAGGATTGCGGAACCTCCTGCCAATGCGTCGCCGACACGATCGAGCGCTCGGGCGAGGCGGACCGGCTCGGCGCGCTCGACGCGGCGCGCAGGACCGAGCTCAAGCGCATGGCCGACGCCTGCATGATGCGGTGAGGCCAATTTCACGATCTCCCTGTTACTCCCTGGTAACAGGGAGAATCGCCTAAGCCCAGCGCTTGAGCCATCGCGTAATCAGCAGTCTTTCAATGACTTGCGCGAAGATCCTCATGTGGAAGGTGAAGACGGAACAGGGAGATTATTCTCCCTGCTGAGCCCCGTAACAGGCCGAAAGGGCGAGCGAAAAACCGAGGGCGCGGTCCGGCGTGAAAGCATGATCGTCAAGAACAGCACAGCTCACAGCCGCTCAACGGCGACATTCTGCGGTCCCTTGACGTGATAGCGAACGCCCGCCCAATCGACCGTCCGCGACATCGGGGCCGCGGCCGCGCAGAGGGCGTGCGCCAGCCACCAGATCGGCCGCGCGAAGCGGTCGACGCGCCAGCGGCGCTCGTCCATCGCGCCGCCGATCTGCGGCCATAGCGCCGACTGGATCCGCCGCCGCAGCCTGGCGCGGATGTCTCCGAGAATGATGACGATCGCGAGCGCGGCCCAGAGGCCGGGCGAGCCGGACAGGAGGCCCGGCGCCGACAGGCTCAGGAACGCAGGGGGCGCCCACAGACACGCCATCACGACCGCCCAGCTTGCGGGTTGATAAATCCACACCAGCCGGTACTGCCGCACGCCGAAGGCGAAGAAGCCGGCCCACGAGACCGAGACCGGCGTCAGCAAGAGGCCCTGCCGGGGCGCGCCGGCGTGGATGCCGGCCCCCCTCAGCGCCGCCGAGAGCTGCAGATCGTCGCTGATCGCCCCGATCCAACGCCTCCTGAGCTCGATCGCCTCCAATGTCGATCGCCTCATCGCGACGCTGCCGCCCCAGCAGAGATGAGACTTGAGGCCTCGGGGCAGCGTTGCAATCGACGCGTTTGCGGCGGCAAGGCAGCTCGAGCTCCACCGGTCGTCAGCCGGCGCCATCCACCGGTATCCGGTGACCACGGGCCGGCCTGCGTCGACGATGGCCGCGACCAGCCGAGGCAGCCACAAGGGCGTGGGCAATGTGTCCGCGTCGATGAAGGCGACAATTTCGTCGTCCGCCGTCAGCCTTTCCAGAGCGGCCAGCTGGTTCCAGACCTTCTGACCGCAGCTGCGGGCGAGGCCTGCGATCACGATTTCAACCGAAGCGCCCTCTTGATGCTGCGCCGCGACAAGCAGGCTCAGCGCCGGATCCTCATCGCTCTCGATGCTCGCGATGATCCGATACCGCGCGTAGCGTTGACCCCGCAGCAGACCCAGGAAACGGCCGAGGCCTTCTTCGCCCTTCACCGGCAGGATGACGGCGACGCGGGGTTCCGTTCCCGGAATTTCAGGCCGAGGCAGTCCATGCCGGTAAGCCAGGACGGCGAATGTCGAGACCGCGTTCTGAAGGCCCCAAAGGAGCATGCTCGCGTCCGCCGCCCAGCTCGCATCGATCGTCATAGCGCCGCCGCATTCGACCTGTGAGGCCATGCTAACTCATTATGGCGTGTCGGCGCCCATCTTCGATCCGTCGACATGGCTTATTCGAGACGAAGCCGTTATTCCGGGGCGGGCCCCATTCGGAAAGGGGGCGAATTTGGTCAGACCAAGGGGAATTGCGTGGCGCAGCGCCTGACAGAGGCCGACCGTCAGCTACTGGATCGCGTGGTTCGAGCCCGCTCGGAACAAAGCGACGGTCCACGGGGCGCGCCAGAGCGCGCGAACCATGAAGTCGACCAATCGCCCTGGCTCGATTTCAGGGCCCTGCCCGGCCAGGCCGAACAGCGCATGTTGCGTTCCGCCGCCGCGGCCCTCGGGCTTCGGGACCCCTATTTTCTCGTTCACGACGCCGATGCCGGCGCGACAACCTCCATAGACGACAGGCCGCTCATCAACTTCTCCTCGTATGATTACCTCGGATTCAACCACAGTCCCGCTGTCCGGAGCGCCGCCCGAAACGCGATCGATCGCTACGGCGTCTCCGCCTCGGCAAGCCGTCTCGTCGCGGGCGAGCGGCCCATCCACGGCGCCCTCGAACGCGCCCTGGCGAAGCACTACCGGCAGGGCGGCTGTCTGACCTTTGTGAGCGGGCATGCGGCCAATGTCGCAACGATCGGGGCATTGCTCGGACCGCGTGATCTCATGCTTCATGATGCGCTCGCCCATAACAGCATCGTCATGGGCGCCATGATGGCCCGATGCGAGCGACGCGCCTTCCCCCATAACGACATGCAGGCGCTCGATCGGACGCTTGCAGCCATCCGGGGCCAATACGACAGGGTTCTGATCGTCGCCGAGGGCCTTTACAGCATGGACGGCGACATTTGCGATTTGCCCGCGCTGATCGGGATCAAGGATCGGCGTCAGGCGTGGCTGATGATCGACGACGCCCATGGCCTCGGGGTGCTGGGCGCGAGCGGACAGGGCGTTTTCGAGCATTTCGGCGTCGATCCGCGGCGCGTCGACATCTGGATGGGCACCCTGTCAAAGACGCTGGCTTCCTGCGGCGGCTATATCGCCGGAGCCGAGGCGCTTGTCGATTACCTCAAACTATCGGCGGGCGGCTTCGTCTACAGCGTCGCCATGCCGCCCGCGATCGCAGCTGCGGCGCTCGCGGCGCTCGAGCTCCTGGGCAAGGAGCCGGAACGCGTGGGCCGCCTGAAGACGAACGGGCGGCGCTTCGCCGAGGCCGCGCGCGCGGCCGGTCTCGACATCGGCGCCAGCGTGGGCGAGGCGGTCACGCCGGTGATGACGGGCAGTTCGCTTCGCGCCGTCACGCTGAGTCAGCGGCTCTTTGATCGGGGCGTCAACGTGCAGCCGATCATACATCCGGCGATCCCTGAAAGGCTCGCCCGGCTGCGTTTCTTTCTGACCTCGGAGCACAGTTCCGAGCAGATCGACGCCGCAGTCGCTCTCCTCGCGGAAGAACTCCCGAATGCGGGGACGGCTCCGTCGGCCGCGACCGCTCGCGCGGAACCGCGCTGAATGAATGATCTGAAGATTGTTCCCGTCGCCGACAAACGGGGAATCGAGTCGTTCATTGCTGCGGCGCGCCGCGCGCAGGCCGGGAACTCGAGATGGATCGAGCCGGTCCACGACGAAATTCGCATGATCTTCAATCCGCGCCGCGCCCCGTTCATGCGCGAGAATGTCGTCCAGCCGTTTGTCGCCCTGCTGGACGGCGAGCCGGTCGGGCGCATCGTCGCCACGATCGACAGCCGGCATATCGGCAAGTTCAACGACGCCTGTGGATTCTTCGGATTCGTCGAGGCTATCGATGACCGCGCGGTGTTCGCGGGACTGTTCCGCGAAGCCGAACAATTCCTAAGGGACCACGGAATGAAGGTCGCGCGCGGTCCCTTCAGCCTCACCATCAATCACGAGAGCGGTCTTCTCGTCCATGGCTTCGATCAGCCGCATGTCGTTCGAACCAACCACGCGCCCCCCTATTATTCCTGGCATATCGAATCCCTTGGCTACGCCAAGGCGCTGGATCTGCTCGCCTACGTCTGCCGCGTCTCCGAATCGGGCTATCCCGAACGCGTCGCACGGATCGCCGGCGCCCGCGGCGTGCCGCGGATCGAATACCATTCTCTCTCGGTGTGGAACTGGGGACGAACTTTCCCGCGGGTTCTGGCCCTCTATAACGACGCGTGGTCGGACAACGCCTGGGCGACGCCGGTGGGGGAAGAGGAGGCGAAACTCATCGGCCGCCTGATGTTGCCGGTTTGCCATCCTGCCTGGATACGAATCGCGACCGTCGATGGAGAGGACGTCGCGGTGGCGGCGCAAATTCCCGATGCGAACGAGGCGCTCCAGGGCCTCCACGGGAGGCTCCTGCCCTTTGGCTTGGCTCGGCTCCTGTGGCGTATTCACGTGCGCGGCACCCGCATGACCCGAGCCCCGATGATTGGAGTCGCGAGGAAATGGCGCAACACGAAAGTGGCGTCTCTCGCGATCGCCAGTCTCGTGGCCCGTTCGATCGAGGACGCGCGCCGGGCCGGGGTCGAAGAGATCGAATATAGCTGGATGCTGGAAACCAATGACGTCGCGCTGACCAATGTACGGCGTCTCCCGGCCCGCCATACGCGCACGTTCCGCATCTATGAAAAGGCGCTTTAGCGCGCCGTTCTACGGCCGCCGGACGGCGCGAAACCGCAGCATCGCGGCCGTGCGCAGGAAGTCCGGGAGCCATTGTAGAACCCGAGCCGCGACATAGAGCGGCAACGGGAACGCGATGACGGCCTTGCGCCGGTCGAGTCCGCGACGAATTCGCCGCGCGGCCTCCTCCGCAGACATCATCAAAGGCTTCCAACTCGAGTAGGAGCCGGCCATCGGCGTATCGACAAAGCCGGGACAGACGATGCTGACGCTGACGCCGTCCGCACGATAAAGCGCCCGGGTCGCCAGCGCGAAGGCGACGAGAGCCGCCTTGCTGGCGGCGTAGGATGGAGAGTCAGGCGGGGGAGCGAAGGCGGCGATCGAGCCGAAAAGCACGATTTGCCCGGCGCGACGGCGGCGCATCAGCGGCGCAATCGGGGCGATCGTGTTCATCACGCCGTTCAGATTGACGTCGAACAGGCCTTCTACCTGCGTCAAATCCTCGACCCCTCCCGCGGCGAGCGTGACCATCGTCATGCCCGCGCTGGCGATGATGCAATCGACTGGCGCGGCGGCGTCGAAATCGAGCAGGAAATTCCGCATTGCGTCTCGATCTCGCACGTCGAGCGCCGCAGAGCGCACGACGGCGCCCTTTTCGCAAGCGCGCGCAACCGTCTCCTCGAGACGTTCCGGATTTCGCCCGAGAAGGCCGAGAGTTCGCGCCGGGCGCGGCGTATTCGAGCGCCAGCGCACGTCCCAGGCCGCTGCTGGCCCCCGAGATAACAATGTTACGCGCCAATCAGACCCCTGCCTGGAATATTCCTGTTTCCGTTGCAGGCTAGCATTCGCCGCCTTTTTTGACTGCCCCAGCGGAATCGCCTATCAACTTGCGTCACCTGAACGACACACCTTTGCATTCTACTCCAGATGCCGTTGCGGAATGCGGCTCGAGCAACTAGGATGGACACAATCAGTAACAAACGTGAGTTGTGTGCAGCCTAGCCGAGGGGGCGAACCATGACAGTGGCGGGTTCGAGTAGGCCCTTTGCGCCGGCTGATTTTGCGGCGGGATTCGGCGCTTTTCGGCCGCCATCGCGGATCCAGACGAGCGTGCTCGCGGGCAGCGAACAGAAGCTGCTGGATTGGCTCTGCCGACGGCTGCCGCAATGGGTGACCCCCGACAAACTGACGGCGACTGGTGTCTTCGGCGCCGCACTCGCCGCGGCCGGATATACAGCCAGCAATTGGAATCCAATCTTTCTTTTTCTCGCCAGCCTCGGCCTCGTCATCAACTGGTTCGGAGATTCGCTCGACGGGTCGCTGGCGCGCTATCGCGACGCGGAAAGGCATCGCTATGGTTTCTTTGTCGACCACTCGATGGACGCGGTAAGCATTGTCGTGATCTCGGTAGGCTTGGGGCTTTCGCCGTACGTTGGAATGGGAGCCGCGCTCTTCACCCTGGTCGGCTATCTGCTGCTTGGCCTCTTTGTCGTTTTGTCCAATCATGTCACCGGCAGGTTTCGGCTGTCGTTCATCGGCTTTGGGCCAACCGAACTGCGGCTGATAATCATTGTTTTTAACTCGACGCTTTTCGTGATGGGGCCGGTTAGCGTGCATTTCATGGGTCAGGTTTTTTCGCTCCACTCCGCATCGGTGGGCCTTATCGGCGTCGTTCTGCTGAGCCTCTTCCTCGTCAATGTATATCGAACTGCAACAGAGCTCGCACGTCACGATTGAGCCCGGGTCGCCTCTCCGAGCCGTTGAAGGAAGTCCTCGACAGCGTTGAAGAACGTCGGCCAATCCGGCGAGACAAAATCCTGAAGTTTGGCCAGACAGGCTTTTCTCTCCCGTGAATCCCCCGGTGCGAAACGGCAGATCGCAGCGCGCCAGGCGGGGCCGTCCGTGGGATCAATCGCCATGAGCCTGCCGCCGCCAATCTCGCGAAAGACCGGAATGTCGGACGCGATGACGGGAACGCCGGCCGCGATCGCCTCCATGATCGGAAGGCCGTAGCCTTCCGCGAACGAGGGCATCAGGAGCGCGCGCGCCCCAAGAAGCAGCAGCTTCAGGCTCGGCGTGCGGAGACCGGACGCCCGAATGACGTGACCCTGCAGCGCCGGGCATCGCTCGAGTAGATCGACGACATGCTCATTCTCCCATCCGCGCTCGCCGATCAGGAGAAGCTTGGGCGTCGCATCGCCGAACTCGGCGACGAGGTCGCGCCAGATATGCAAAACGAGCAGATGGTTCTTGCGCGGCTCGATCGTGCCGCACATGACGAAATAGGGGTGGCGCCCGACCGCCGCTGCGGGACCGTCGTTGGCGGCAAAGACAGGGTCCGCCGGCAACGGAGCGACGAGGACCGGCATGTCCGGGCGCCCCATCGCCGTCAGTTGACGGATGAGGGACTGTTGCGTGACCGACGTCGATACGATCGCGCCGCGACCGAACCGCGCGAGCGTCCTGAGTCTCCGAAGATGCCACGGGCGCTCCACAGGGCGGAAATATTCCGGCGTCTCGATCGGCAGGAGATCGTGAACGAAAAAGACGCCGTCGACGTTCCGACTCTGATCCAGCCACCGGAAGAGCGCGTCTACCCCCAGCGGAAACTGAGACACGTTGAGATAGACGCCGTTCCCGCCGAGGAATTTTGTCGGCGATTCGCCGATAGGGAGTCCGTGTCGCCCAAGCCAGGACAGAGCCTCGGCATATTGCCCTCTGCGCGTAGCCGAGCTCCTCGGCGCGGGCCCGGAAACGTCATCGATCGCCGCCGCAAGGGAAAGAAATTGCTCATCCGATTCGGGTTCGGCCTCCTCGCCCCAGTGCCTGCGAATGTTGTCGATCGCTTCGCGAGCTGCGATCGGCGAGAGAACGCGGGGACCGAACGGCGTCATCACGAGTCCGGACCGGCGTGAGTCGCAGTCTTGCAGAAAATGGCTTGCGAACGAGAAATCCACGCGATCGATGCCGTTCGGCGTGCGGGCGAAAACGCGCGTGACCAGTCGCGTGATGTCGTAAACGACCGGCCGTGTCATCGCGGCTCGTCGACATCGCCTGTCAGATTTGCGGCAGCGGCCGCATTGACGCCTTCGAGACGTCCGAGCAACTCGACGACTTCGACGCGTTCTGCGCCCCCGAGATGGCGCTGAGCCAATCCCTCGGAAACAATGAAATTGTGCTCGCCGCTGAGTTGCGACTCGAGAATTCGAAGCGCCAACTCTGTCACGTTGAACGCGCCAGCGGCCTCGCCCAGCGGAGACTTCGAGCCCGAGGCGCGTTTCCAGCGCGAGCGTCAGTTCGACCGCCATCAGCGAATCCAATCCGATTTCCGACAACGGCTTCGAGCGGCTCACGTCCTCCCGCGGCATTCGCAGGATGCGCGCGAGTTCTTCGATCACGATGTCGGCGATCGCGCGCCGCGCGTCTTCTGGGGGCTGCCGCAGAATAAGCTGGCGAAGATCGATGCCGCCCTGCGAATGAGCCTCGTCCGGCTCCAGCGCGCTCAGAAATCGGCCGTAACTGGGCGAAGTCAGACCCTTGAGGTTGGAGCGGGAGGCGGACCAATTCATGTTCGCGATTCCGACCACCCCGTCGCCCGAAGGGCCGCCCTCGAACGCGAGCGCCTCAGCCATGAGATCGAGGGCGGCCCGCGCCTTGATCCCTTTAACGCCAGTGCGGGCGGCGATCGCGTCACGGGTCGCCGTCGAGCGAGCCAGAACCCCGGCGTCCTCAATGGCGCCCCAGGCAACCGCAAGCGCGGGCAGTCCGACGGACCTCCGCCGCCGCGCAAGTCCCTCCAGAAACCCGTTGGCGGCGACATAGGCGCCCTGCCCTGGACTCCCGATGACCGTGGTCGCAGAGGAAAACAAGACGAAGTAATCGAGTTTCAAATCGGTCGTCAGTCGTTCCAGATTTTCGGCGCCAGCGATCTTTGGCCGCAGGACGTCGATGAGACGCCGTTCGTCGATGTTGGCGACGATCGCGTCGTCCAGCACCATCGCCGCGTGGATGACGCCCGCAAGAGGCGGCATCTCCCGCTTGAGGGCCGAGAGCAGAGCCTCTAATCTCGCGCGGTCGGCGATGTCGAGCGCCTCGACTCGAATCTCGGCGCCGCGCCCACGCATGTCGGCGATCGCCTTCACCGCGGGTTCGCTTGCGACGCCTCTGCGGCCCACGAGAACAAGATGGCGAGCGCCGCGTTCGACGAGCCATCGCGCAGTCTCGACCCCAAATCCGCCGAGGCCGCCGACGACAAGATGGGTGCGCGCCGGATCGACCTTGAATTCGTGGCGCTTTGGCGTATTTGGCGAGCTTTCCGCCGGCGGAGGACGGACCAGAATCTTTCCGATGTGGCCGGATTGCTGCATCAGCCGCATCGCCTCCACGATATCGGCGCTTTCAAAGACCGTGTACGGCAGCGGCGCAAAATCGCGGCGTTCGAAACCTGCCAGCACTTCGCTGAACAGCCGCCGCCAGAGGTCGGGCCGCGACAGCAGCATCTGGTCGAGATCGACCCCGAAATAGCTCAGATTGCGCCTGAAGGGCCTGAGGCCTACCGGCGTATTCGCGAGATAGTCGCGTTTGCCCAGCTCGATGAAGCGTCCGAAAGGCCGCAAGAGCCCGATGCTGCGCTCCATCGCCTGACCGGCCAATGAATTGAGGACGACCGAAACGCCTTGACCGCTGGTCACGCGCATCACGTCGTCGACGAACGCCCCGGAACGCGAATCGAATGCGTATTCGGCGCCAAGAGCGATCATGAGATCGCGCTTTTCCTGCGCGCCCGCGGTCACGATCACCCGCGCGCCCCGCCACTGGGCGATCTGCAACGCCGCCATGCCGACGCCGCCGGCGCCGCCGTGGATGAGCACCCACTCTCCCGCCTTCACGTCGGCGCAGGCGATCAATCCGTGATAGGCCGTCAGGAAGGCTACCGGAACGGTCGCCGCGCTCTCGCACGAAACCGCGGAGGGCAGCCTCGCCACGTGGTCGGCGTCGACCGTCACGTAGGTGCTGAAAGCGCCTCCACAAAAGCCGACGACCTCGTCGCCGACGCAAAACGCCTCCACCTTCGGGCCGACCCCAGCGACGCGACCGGAAAATTCGAGGCCGAGCGTCGGCCCGGCAAATCCTTCCTCGAGCATATCGTCGGGAAGGAGCGAGAGGGCCCACATCACGTCGCGAAAGTTCAACCCCGTTGCAATGACTTCGACCTCGATCTGGCCCTCTTTCGGCGCAACACGCGGCGCCGGGTTCCAGCTCACGCGATCGAGGCCACCCTCGGGGGTCTTCTCCAGTCGCCGCTCGACAGCGCCCGACGTCGCTTTCGCCCCGCCGACGTCAGGCGAGGCGTAGCGCAAGACCTCGACTCTTTCGTCTCTGATCGCGATGTCGGTCTCGTCCGTCTCCGACAGGATGACCTCGGCGAGCCGCTCCACAATCTCCGGCGTCCAACCGGGGATCGCGACACGATGGAAGCTGTAGGCCGGCATTTCGTTGGCGACTGTTCTGAGGAAGCTCGCAACCGCTCCGGCGACCGGGAGATCGGTCGCGTCGATCGGAACAAAGACGCGTGTCTTGGCTGAGCCGAGGCCTATTGCGAGAGTCTTCAGAGCGAGACATTGGGCCGCGACGCGCCGGACTCCGTCGCCGTCGACTCCGCGACGCAGCCAAACATGGATTGGCGAAGCGCTCCCGGGAGACGTCCCGGTCTCGACGCCCTCGGCCAACCGGCAGGCCGCGCCGAGCCGCGTCAGAGCCTGCTTCAACCCGACCGCGAAATCGTCCGGCCCGTCATGCACGATCACGACTTCCACCGCCGGGGAGATCGCTCCAGCCCCGAGGCCGGATGCGGATGGCGCCTCCGGAGCGCGGGCGACGATGTCGATCGATAGATCTGCGCCGTGAGCCGTGGCCTCGGCTCGAACGCGTGACAGCCCGGACCTGGTCAGCGTCGAACGCCAGCCCTCAGCCGACCGCAGGCATTCGCCATCGTCGCCGAACCAATCGCCGCTCAGCCCAAAGACAAGACTCTGAAACAACGACGGCGCCGGCTCGATCGCGACGAGGCTCGCGTTCGCTGCGCCTTTGCGCGCCAACTGGCGCAGAGCGCCGCGCTTGACCGAAAGCCGCGACAAGCCGCCCGAACTCACGATGAATTCGAAGCCGTCGTCTTCGAGATCGACGAGATTGTCACAAAACGAGATTTCCGGAGATCGCCCCAATCGATGGCGAGCCCGTTCGAGCCGCCGAGCATCGGGATCGAACACGGTGAGGCGCGCGCCATGGCGCGCTGCAAGGCGCGCCACACCTGTGGTTGAGAGCGCATAGCCGACCTGGAGGATCCGGCGCCCGCGGCCACCCGCCTCGGCGCCGAGTTCGAGATCCAGGCGCTCGCTTAGCGCCTTTGCAGCCGCGGCGGCGGGGGCCGACCGCAAATCGTAGGCCTCGCGCGCCGCATCGGAAGCTCCGGCCAGACCTCCCTTTCCCGACCCGAAAGCCCGCAACGCGGCTCCGGCGCTGGCCGCCAGCAGAAGTTCAGCAGCCCGATCCGGATGCTGCCAGGCGAAACTCGTCAACACCGCCTCGGCGGGGGGCAACTCCAGACCCTTCAACCGAAGCGACGGCCCCCATCGCGTCAGCAATCCGCTCGCCTCGAGCGCGCTGAAAATTGTTTGCCCCCAGGCGCGATTCTCGCTCGGCAAGCGTCCGGAGAGGATGAGCTCGTCGATATCGAGGAGACCATCGACGCTAAGATCGCGCGCCAGCTCAGCTGCGGCGGCGCTCGCCCAACCTTCGATCAGCGTCGGCTCCGCACCGAGTTCGACCCGCGTCGCCCACGGACGCTCGTCGCTGAACGCAGCTTCAAACGCAGGCGCGGCCCCGGCGAGTTTTCCGGTCGCAGGGATCCAACTTTCGACAAGTCCTGCCTGCGAGAGAGTCGCGGCGGGCCTTGAGCGGGCCGGCTGATAGCGGGCGCCGGACAGCCTTGCAATCGCCCGCCCGCAATCGTCAAACAATTCGTAGTCGGCGACGATTTCGCGCTCGTCGGCGCGACGAATGCGCAGACGGGCTTGCGCCAGCTCGGCGCCTGGCTTGATCAGCTGGATCTCGTCGAAGCGCACGGGGAGATAGGCGATCCTTTCCCGGCCGAGGTCCTCGAAAAGCAGGATCAGGCCGTGGAAACAGGAATCCAGGCGAGCGGGATCGAGACCATAGCGCGCGTCCCCGGAATGCGAGGACAATCTGACCCTCGATCACGCCGCCAACGTGCTGTGCTCTCGAGAGCTGGCGATAGGCCGGACCGAACTCGAGCCCGAACTCAATCCCGAGCGCATAGAGCGCATCGCCCTCACGCCAGTCTCCGAGTTCCGCTGAATCGAACCGATCCTCCGCAGCGCCGAGCTTGTCAATGACACCGCCGCGCGCATGGAGCACGTATGGCGAGGCGCTCAGCCGCGGACGGCTCATGATTTCGAAAGTGGAGGTCGGCGATGATATGCGACAGAGAATTTCTCTCGAGGAGCCGGGCGCGAAGACCAGAGGACGCAGGATTTCGAGATCCGTGAGCGCGACTGCGTCGCTGTCCCTCCAATCCCGGGCGATCGTCAGAGCCATTTCGACGAACGCGGCGCCGGGCAAAAGAACCTGTCCCTGGATCCGATGATCCGCGAGCGCGGGCTCAAGCTCCGGATCGAGACAGGTCCGCCACTCCAGACTGGCGTTGTCGCGTGAGCCGACCAGCGGATGCCTGGGCCGAGCGCTGAACGCGCCGGTCGCCTCGATCGTCTCACCAAATCTATAGGCTGTGCGACGCCAGGGGTAAGCGGGCAATTCAACGCCGGCCCCGGGATCGGGGCCGAACGCGTGCGATGGATCGATGTGCGCGCCAGCCGCCAGAAGTCGGATCGCGCAATGTTCGAAAGCATCGACGTCGAGATCGTCGAACTTATCGTCGAGCACGACGTCGGCGACCGCGAAAACGTCCATCTGGTTGATCGAGTCGCGCAGATGCCCGCGCAACATCGGACGCGACCCGATCTCCAGGAACACTCTCTTGCCCATGTCGAGCGCACGCTCGACTCCCTCGTGGAAGAGGACCGGCTCGCGCACATTGCGCCACCAGTAGCGCGCGTCGAGGGATGGGCCCGGCACAATTGCGTCGGCAATCGTCGAAAGGAAAGGCACGGCGCCGCTCGAAGGCGCGAGATCGGACAGGCCACGGAGAAGCGGCGCTTTCACCGCCCGCATGAGCGAAGTATGAAACGGATAGGCAAGGTCCAGCCGCTGCACTCTGACTTTCTGTGTCTCTTTCGCGCGATCGGCGAGCGCCCTCAGCGCTTCTATGGGTCCAGCGGCCACGATACATCGGTAGGAATTGTGCCCGGCGACCGCGAGCGCGGGGAATTCCTCGACCAGGGAAACAGCGGCCTCGCGAGGCCCGATGATCGCGGCCATACCGCCTGTATTCGCGGTCGCCTCCTGATGACGACTACGGTGAACGATCACCTTGACCGCATCCGTCAGCGACAGCGCGCCGGCAGCTTCCGCCGCCGCCACCTCGCCGACGCTGTGACCCATCGTAAGCGAGGGCCGGACGCCCACGGCGGCGAGAGCGCGGACGCTCGCTGCCTGGATCGCGAAAATTAGCGGCTGGGCGACGCTCGTCCTCGCGAGGTCTCTTTCAAGGTCGGGCGAGGCCAGCTTGGCCTCCAGCGACCATCCCGCCAAGGGAGCAAAATGGGCGTCGACGTCTCTCAGAGCTTTTCGGAAATCGGCGTTGCGCCGAAAGGCGGTGCGGCCCATTCCTTCCCACTGGGCGCCGTTTCCCGAGAACACGAAGACGACTGACTTGTCCCCGTCGATCGCGGCGCCCCTTGCCGCGGTCGGGTCGATCCTCCCGGAATCAGCGAAGCTCCTCAGGCCTATTTGAAGAGCGGCCGGGTCCTCGGCCGGCAGAAGCAGGCGCTCCCGCATGCGTTCACGCCGATAGGCCGTCGCCGCGATGACCCGACGCGCCTCGTCTTTCGATACCGGCGTCAAGCTCGCGGCATAGTCTGCTGCCAGCGCGCGCAAGGAGGCCTCGGATTGCGCCGACAGCATGAGGTAACGCGGCGTGGATTGCGAGCGCGCCATCGTCTTCGGCGGCTCGGCGAGGATGACGTGTGCGTTGGTCCCGCCAAACCCGAACGAACTCACTCCGACAAAGCGCCGGTCCCGCGTTTGCGGCAATGGCGTCGCCTCGACGGTCACCGCGAGGTTCAGTCGGCCGAAGTCAATATTCGGATTGGGGCTGTCGAAGTGAAGGGAGCTCGGCGCCGCTCCGTGCTCGAGCACAAGCATGGCCTTGAGCGCCCCGGCTAGGCCCGACGCCGGTTCGAGGTGACCGATGTTCGTCTTTATCGATCCGATTGGCAGCGGGTTCTCGCGCGCGTGGCCAAGGACGGCTCCGAGCGCCGCCGCCTCGATCGGGTCGCCGGCTTGTGTCCCCGCGCCATGCGCTTCGACGTAGACGACTTCGTCCGGGTCGACTCCGGCCCGATCATAGACCGCGCGCAAGAGTTTCGTCTGGGACGCTTCGGCGGGAAGAGAAATGCCGCTGGTTCGTCCGTCCGAGTTCACGCCGCTCGCGCGGATTACCGAATGAATCCGGTCGCCATCGGCGACGGCCCGATCCAAAGTCTTGAGCAGGAAAACGACGCCGCCTTCTGAACGGACGTAGCCGTCCGCATTGCCTGAGAAGGCGCGGCAGAGTCCCGTCGGCGAAAGCATCGTGGCCTGCGAAAAACTGACGAAGCCGAACGGGCTCGCCAGAACGTTCACCCCGCCGACAATCGCAGAGTCGATTTCTCCCCGCGCCAGGGCCTCACACGCCTCATGCAGCGCCACAAGCGAGGAGGAGCAGGCCGTGTCGATCGTCAGGCTCGGGCCGTGCAGGTCAAAAATATACGAAATGCGATTCGATATGATCGAAAGCGTATTCCCCGTCGCAAAGTAGGCGTCCGCAAGCGCAGGATCATGAAGGGCGATCGTCGAATAATCGAGCGCCGAGGCGCCGACATAGACGCCGGCCCCGCTCCCGCCCAGACGCGACGGCGGAAGGCCGGCGTCCTCGCAGGCCTCGAACACCAGCTCGAGCATCAGGCGCTGCTGAGGATCAATCTGTTCGGCCTCGCGCGGCGAAATCCGGAACACGCCCGGGTCGAAACCCCAGATGTCGTCCAGGACCCCGGCCGCCCAGGTATAGCTTCGGCCTCGCTCCTTGGTTCGGGGATGCCCAAAGCGACCCTGCGGCCATCGATCCGCCGGAATTCGCGACACGACGCAACGACCGGCCTCGAGCAGGTCCCAAAGGCGCGAAACGTCCGGGGCGCCGGGGAGACGGCAGGAACGGCCGACGACGGCGATGTCCTTCCGCACCTCTGTTGCAAAATGGCGCAAAGCCGCGGGTACCTCCAATGCCAGGAAATGCCCCGCCTTATAGGCTAGGCGATTTCCTCCGCGAACTGAAATCTGTTCCTAAGGCGAGCCAGAACCTGTTCG
Source organism: uncultured Alphaproteobacteria bacterium (assembly GCA_963775665.1). Taxonomy (GTDB): domain Bacteria; phylum Pseudomonadota; class Alphaproteobacteria; order Rhizobiales; family Beijerinckiaceae; genus Roseiarcus. The sequence goes on from CAVZJZ010000038.1 coordinate 49,146, forward strand.
GGTTCGACATCCTATCGTTGTCACTTGACGGCCGTGGCGATGGAGGCGGCCGAACCGACCGTCCCGATCCCTCCCGCCACAATTCCGAACACCTTTTGAACGTCCGTCGACGGCGAATTCGAAACGTAAATGAGATCGCGGTTGGCGATGTGAAAACTCTGTTCGAGAAACAGGCTGTTGGTGTCGGCCAGGTTCAACCGATAGACAACCGGCGAGAGACGACCGCGGGCCAGCAATGGACTGTTCGGACGGATCGCCCTGAGAACAGATTCCGGCTCGTAGCGGAAAACGAAGACGCCTCGAGGATCGGAGCGGCTGTCGATCAGGCCCCCTGCTTTGGCGAGGGCCTGGGCGAGGGTGATCCCATCAGCGTCGAACCGGATTTCCGCATTTGTCCCGGTCGCGCCGTAGGCGATGAAGGTTTGGGGATCTCGCACCAGGGTCAGGACGTCGTCGGGGTGTAAATAGATGTTTTCGGTCGGATTCGCGATGATCCTCATTAGCGGCGCCCGCGACGTCGTCGACCCGCGCGAAAGTTCGACAAAAGTCTCGTTGACGGGCGCTTTCACGCCGCCCGCGGCGGCGAGTACGTCGAGAAGTCGGTCCCCTTTTACAGACAAGGGAATGCGCGCCCCGTTTGCGACTTCTCCACCTACGCTCACGCTGTTGCTGACCGGCCGGGTGACGCCGACCAGAACCTGGGGCTCGATCGCCTTGCCGGTAAGCGCTTTTTCCACCGTTTGCTGAACGGACCGGGTCGTCTTTCCGGCCACGTGAATTCTGCCTGCATAAGGCACCGTGATGCCGCCGTCGCGGCCGACGACCTGTTCGGGGATCATGGCGCTGTTCGAGCCGACGCTGATCTTGTCGGTCACGAGGGGCGCGGAGAACAGGCCGCCCGAGGCCGCCTCCCAGATCGTGACGGTCACCGAGTCTCCGACCCCGATCACCGGTTCCGCCGACAGCCTGCTGTCGCCGAAGTGAGACGAGAAGCTGTCGTAACCCCGTCGCCTAAGCGCATCGACAACGAACGGGTCGATGTCGACGACCTCGTAACGGAGCCCCTGTTCGGCGCTCGCCTGCTGCAGCATCACGTCCTGCGCGCTAGGTCCGGATTCGGGCAGCGAAGAGCAAGCGCAGAGAAATACAGGCCCGAGGACGGCGATGAGAAACCCGGATTTCTTAAGAAACCGCATGCATAGCCCCGATCCCTTTGCGGTTTATCAGTTCGCCTTACGCTCCGCCACCCCTGCCGCTCTTCTTAGCTAACGTGTTGCCGCTTTGCATCAACCGCCCCGACAGCGTCCCCGGACCGTTCAACCGTCCGAACCCCGCCGGCGGCGGTGCGCCAGTCTTCTGCCGGCGGTCAGACCGACGCGACCCCCAAGCTTCATCTCGGCGCGGCCTTCTGATACGACTGCGTCAATGGCCTTGACGTCTACGCTCGATAATCCGGCCCCTCCAAACGGCATGGAAGAGGATATCCGCGCCGCCGACGGCGTGCGATTGCGAACCGCTCGCTGGGCGTCGACGTCCCCCTCGCGGGGCAGCGTCGCGGTTCTTGGCGGAAGGGGTGAATTCATCGAAAAATACTTCGAGGTCGTGGACGAACTGCTGTCACGCGGGTTCACGGTGGCGGCGATGGACTGGCGCGGCCAGGGCGGCTCGGATCGGCCCTTGCGGAACAGCCGAAAGGGGCACGTCGATGACTTTTCCCACTTCGAACGCGATTTGGTCGCCCTCGTTCGGTCGGTGCTGGAGCCCCACTGCCCGCGTCCGTGGTTCGGTCTCTGCCATTCGATGGGTGCGGCAGTGCTTCTTGGCGTAGCGGAAGGCGGTCGATGCCCGTTCGAGCGTGTCGTCCTGACCTCGCCGTTGATCGCGACCAAGCGCGTCAGTCATCGTGGGGCGATCGGGTTCCTGGTCGGGGCGCTCGACACCTTGGGGCTCGGCGGCGCCTTTATCCCCGGCGACAATGGGTTGGGAGGATGGTTCGGGCCCTTCGAAGGAAATGTATTTACGTCCGACCCCGGCCGGTTCGCCCGGACCGCGAAACTCGTCTCGGCGGCTCCGAACGTTTTCTCGTCGGGCCTGACGATAGGCTGGCTCCATGCCGCTTTTCGCCTCATGAGGCGTTTTGACGATCCGAAGTTTCCGGTCAACACGACGACGCCCGTCCTCATCATCGCCGCCGGAGCGGACCGGGTGACGGACACCGCTGCGGCGGAACGTTTCGCCGCCCGGCTTCGCGCGGGCCGAATTGTCGTGATCGAAGGCGCCAAACATGAAATCCTGATCGAGCGGGATGTGTTGCGGCAGCAGTTTTGGGCCGCATTCGATGAATTCGTTCCAGGGTCCGAGACGATCGCGGATAGCCGCGCTGCGGCTTGATCCCATGCAGATTGGATTGGACCGGACTTCGAAGCTGAGCGAAGGCGCAGACCGTCGCGCGATCTGGATTGTCGCAGGCTTTCTCGTCGCGCGGCTTCTGTTCGCCAGCCTGCTCGGGCCCGGAATCGACGAGAGCTATACCCTCGCCATAGCGCGAAGCTTGAGCCTGTCCTATTTCGACCATCCTCCTCTGCACCAGTGGATCGCGCACTTTGCCGCCCTTGTGTTCGGCGAGGGCCTTGCGACGCGGCTGCCATTCATCGTTCTGTTCGCCGCGACGGGCTGGATTGTTTATCGTCTGACGGACGATCTGTTCGGCGTCCGCGCGGCGACAATCGCATTGTTTTCTTTGAACGTGGCTCCGTTTTTCTTCGCCTCGGCCGGGACCTGGGTGATGCCCGACGGACCGCTCCTCTTCGGCCTGGCGATCGCCGCGTGGGCGCTCGCGCGGTTGTTTTTCGACACGCCCCCCGGTCGCGCCTCGGTCTGGGGGCTTTGGCTCCTCGCTGGCGTCGGCCTCGGCGTTGCGGGACTGTCAAAGTACACTGCCGCGCTCAGCGCAGCGGGTCTTTTGGCGTTCGTCCTTGTTGCGCCGAGACAGCGTCGCTGGCTCGCCCGACCGGCGCCCTATGTCGCAGCAGCGGTCGCGCTCGCGATGATCGCCCCGGTGCTCGTTTGGAATGCGCAACACGGATGGGCGTCTTTCCAATTCCAGGGCGCCCGCGGGTCACCCGGAGGCGGCCTCAAGCCCGTCCAGATCCTCTTGATGGCCCTTGGCGAGGCCGCCTATCTGTGGCCCTGGATCTTTGTGCCCCTTGTGGCGGGCCTGGCGGAGGCTTGGCGACGGCGATCGGACGAGCGGCGGCTTTTCCTGCTCTGTCTCGCCTTGCCCCCTATCGTCCTTTTCACGGTCACGCCGCTCTGGGGCGCGCGCGGCCTTCCGCATTGGACCATGCCCGGCTGGTTCTTCGCTTTTCCGCTGATGGGCGCGTGGCTGGACAGGCGGGCGATCGACGCCAGCTCATTGCGCCGTTGGGCCTTCATCTCTGCGGGCCTACTGGCGGCCGTCGCGACCGCGTCAGTCGTGCAGGCCTCGACAGGCTGGCTTTCGCGTTTGGCGCCGGTCCCGCCCGGCGTCGCCGACCCAACGCTGGAGGCGCTCGATTGGCGCGAGTTGCGCGAGGCGCCCGCGCTCGTTCCCAGGCCCGCCTTCGTCATCTCGACAACGTGGTCGGACGCAGGGAAAATTGCGTTGGCGCTGGGGCCGGACATTCCCGTCTTTGTCATTTCCTGGGACCCGCGAGGATGGGCGTTCGTCAACGGCCAAGCCAAGGATCCTGGGCGCGCCGGGGTGCTTGTCACCCGAACCGCGGACCTCCCGGCGGCGCTTTCTCTGGTGAGACCGGATTTCGATTTTGTCGGAGCGCCGCAGTTCTCGACGCTGACCCGGAACGGCTATCGAGAGATCGAGCTTGCGCTCGTTCCCGTCAAAGGCTTGACGCGAGAGCTTCCCATCCCCTATCCGGGCGCCCCCCGTTAGGCAGCGTCTATTGACCTGGAACGAGACAAGCAGAGTGGCTCCAGATGCAGCGCGGGTGAAATCGAACCCGTCCCTTTCGGTCGTCGTCCCGACCTACCGGGAATCCGCCAACGTCCCCGTGCTGTTCGAGCGCGTCAAAGCGGCGCTCGAAGGCGTGCCGTGGGAGATGATCGTCGTCGATGACGATTCTCCCGACGGCACGTCCGAGATCGCCTTCGCGCTTGCCGTTTCGGATACACGCATGCGCTGCCTGAGACGGGTCAACCGCTCGGGACTTGCCGGCGCGGTCGTCGAAGGATGGATGGCCTCGAGCGCCGACCTCGTTGCGGTGATCGACGGTGATCTCCAGCACGACGAAACCATCCTCCCGAAGATGTATCGGGCGCTCGCCGCGGGACCCGCCAATCTGGCGATCGGCACGCGGGTCGCCGAGGAACAGAAGGGCGGCCTCTCGCCCGCGCGGCAGAAGCTGAGCGACCTTGGAGCCTGGTTCTTTCGCCGGCTTGCCGGAGCGCCCGTGACCGATCCGATGAGCGGCTTTTTCATGATCCGCCGCGAGATCGTCGCGCGCCTCGCGCCACGTTTGTCTCCAGACGGCTTCAAGATCCTTGTCGACGTCATCCTGTCCGCGGGGCGCGGATTGAAGATCGTCGAAGTTCCTTACCGGTTTCGCAAGCGGATCGCCGGCCAGTCAAAACTGACGCCGCTTGTGGGTCTTGAGTTTCTCGGCCTCGTCGCCCACCACGCCAGCGGCGGGCTCCTGCCCATCCGATTTGTGCTGTTCGCCCTGATCGGCGCATTCGGCCTCGTCGTCCATATCCTGGCGCTTTCGGCGTTTCGTCATTGGGTTGGACCCGCGGACTTCAACTCCGCTCAAATCGTCGCCACGCTTGTCGCGATGGCGAGCAATTTCATCCTCAACAATGAAATCACATATCGGACCTATCGATACCGAGGCTTGAACATGGTCGCCGGGTTTGCCGGGTTCGCGCTCGGATGCAGCGTCGGCGCGCTGGCCAACATCGATGTCGCCTCCTCGCTTTACCAATGGAACCGAACCTGGTGGGTCGCAGGACTGGCGGGCGCCGTATTGAGCGTCGTCTGGAACTACGCGGTCAGCACCAATCTCGTCTGGCGTCCTCGTCGCCGCCGCTGAAGCGCCGCCGGCCCAACCCGGAACATGGCCATGCTCGCCGACCTTTTCGCGTCCATCGACCAGATCTTTTCCCCGCCATTTCGCCGGGTGATGTGGAAGTCGCTCGGTCTGACGACCGCAATTCTCCTTCTCGCCGGCGTCGGGTTGGACCGGCTCGCGCTATCCTTCGTGCATGTGGGACCGCCTTGGCTGAGCGCGGCCCTGTCGGTCGTCGTTGCGCTCGGCCTGATCGCCGGCATGTTCTTTCTTGCCGCGCCGACAGTCCTGCTCGTCGCCAGTTTCTTTCTCGACGACATCGCGGCGATCGTCGAGCGCGAGATCGACCCCCACGGCGCGCCGGGCCGGCCCTTGCCGCTCGCTTCGTCCCTTGTCAGCGGGCTGCGCTTCGCCGTCCTGTCGATCCTGGTCAATATCGCGGTCCTCGCGCTGACGCTCTTTACCGGCGTCGGCTTCGTCTCGTTCTTCCTTCTCAATGGATATCTGCTGGGGCGGGAGTATTTCGAGCTCGCGGCGATGCGCCACTGTTCGCCCTCAGAGGCCGCCGCGCTGCGCCGCCGCGATTCGGGGCAGGTTTACATCGCGGGAGTGATCATCTCGGGCGTTGTCGCTGTGCCGGTCCTGAACCTGCTCACGCCGCTTTTCGCCACCGCCTTCATGACGCGTCTCTACAAGCGCCTCGCCTGAGGAGGCGGCCGGCCCCCCCCGCGGGCGACTCTCGATCAGGTTTCGCTCGGTGGCGCGCTCGCCTGACGCGACAATCCGGCCCATTGCCAAGCGGCGCCACTTACGCCAATCTTAATATCATATGGATTATGAGCTGCTTCGTCGGCGGCCTGGGAGGAGAGACAATGGCGCCGGCGGCTCCCGATTTTGCCTCGATCGTGCGATTGGAAGCCGTGCAGAAATTCTTCGGCGCGGTGCAGGCGTTGCGCGACATTGATCTCACGATCGGGCGCAACGAGATCGTCGGCCTCATCGGCGACAACGGCGCCGGTAAATCCACCCTGATCAAGGTCATGACGGGGGTCCTCGCGCCGACATCGGGCAAGATTTTCGTGCGCGACCGCGAGATTCAGCCGAGCGAATACTCCGTCCGCATGGCCCACGACCTGTCGATTGAAACCGTCTACCAGGACAAGTCGCTCGCGGAGAAGCAGCCGCTGTGGCGCAATTTCTTCGTCGGCCGGCAGATCACGAACCGTCTCGGGTTCATCGACATCAAGCGCGAGAAAGAGGTCGCGCAGCAAATCCTGATCGACGTCATCGGCTTCCGCGGGGTCGGCATAACCGTCAATTCGACGGTCGCGAACCTCTCGGGCGGCGAGCGTCAGGGCATCGCGATCGGCAGGGCGATGCACTACAACGCCGACCTCATCGTGCTCGACGAACCGACGGCTGCGCTCGGCGTCGCCGAAGTGCGAAAAGTGATCGATTTTGTGCGCAAGATCAAGCAGTCGGGACGCGCCTGCATCTATATCGAGCACAATCTGGCGCATGTGCATGAGGTCGCGGACCGGTTGGTCGTGCTTGATCGGGGACGGATTGTTTCCGAGATTATCCCGAAGGACATGACGGTGCCCGAACTCACCGAATATCTGATCGATCTGCAGCACAAAGCCTAGGGGGGACGAGAGGGGATGTCAGAGCGGACCGGCGCATCGATCCTGCAACGCTTCGAGGCGTTGCCGATCATCATCGTCTTCGCGCTCCTGCTCGGCTTGTTCATGTACGGCGCGCCGGAGGTCTTTCTTAGGCCATATATCTACACGACCTTCCTTTCGACGTTGCCGCCGCTCGTCTTGCTCGCCATGGGTCTGACCTTTGTCATCGGGGCCGGCGAAATCGATCTCTGCTTTCCGGCGATCATCGCCTTTTCCGGCTTCATTTTCGCCGTCCTGTTCAAGGAATACGATCTTGGCTGGCTCGCGGTCGTCGCGAGCCTGGCCTCCGGCGTTCTCGTCGGTTTCATCAACGGCGTGATCATCGCCAAGATCGGCATCCCGTCCTTCATGACGACGCTTGCGACCCAGTTCTTCTGGGCCGGGATGGCGACGGTCTTGTCCGGCGGCAAGTCCTATGCCCTGCGCGGCGCCGAAGACAGCTCTGTTTGGCAATGGATCGTCGGGCGGCCGTTTGCCTCCGTCACGACCATAGACTGGCTCCAGCAACTATCAATGCAGGCGGTCTGGACGGCGCTCATTGTCGGTTTTCTCTGGCTGATCCTTGCGCGTCACCGGTTCGGCGAACACACCCTCTTTATCGGCGATTCCAACGACGTCTCGCGCGTCGTCGGCATCGACGTCGATCGCGAGAAGATCAAGATCTTCACATTGATGGGCTTCCTGGCGGCCTGCGCCGCCATCATGCTGACGCTCGAGAACAAGAATTTCTTCGGCAACCAGGGCCAGGGATATCTGTTGACCGCGATCGCCTCGGTCCTCATCGGCGGCACGTCGATCTTCGGCGGCCAGGCGACGATCCTCGGAACCGTGTTCGGCTGCCTCATCATCGGCATGATCGAGGCGGGGCTCGTCGCGTCGGGCCTCACCGGCGCCTGGGTTAGAACGGTTCAGGGTCTCATCTTCCTGATCGCAATTATCTTCTACATGTATGCAAACGAACCGCAGCGTCGGCGAGCGCTCTTCGCCAGTATGCGGTCGTTTCGAAGATTCGGGAGTCGTACGCGTACTTCCGAAGAGGGAGGGGTTCGCCGATAGAGGCGGCCCGAAACAGAACTGGGAGAAACGAACATGCGTTTGGCAAATCTGCTTCTGGCAGGCGCCGCCGCGGCCGCGGTGGCGACTGTCGCGGGCCCGGCTTCGGCCGCCGATCCAATCGGCAAGGGTCTCGTGATGTATATGCAAATGGGCGGCAACGCCGGCGACGGCGCGACGCTTGCCCGTCAGACCGGCGCCAAGGAAGCCGCCGAAGCGCTCGGCGTCGACCTGAAGTCGCAATTCTCGGCCTGGGCGCCGGAGACGATGATCAACCAGTTCAAGGAAGCGATGGCGGCCAAGCCGAATTGCATCGAGATCATGGGCCACCCCGGCAGCACCGCCTTCCATGACCTCGTCAAACAGGCCGTCGACCAGGGCATCGTCGTCACCTCCGGCAATTCGCCGCTGACCGATCTGCAGAACGAGTTCGGCCCGAAGGGTTTCGGCTATGCCGGAGTCGATCTCTACGCCGGCGGCGCCCTCACCGCCAAGGCGATGCTCGCGCAGGGACTGAAGGCCGGCGACCAGGCGATGGTCTATGGCGTGTTCAGCCAGGCCGAACGCGGCCAGTCCGAGAAGGGCCTCGCCGACACGCTGGAGAAGGCCGGCCTCAAGGTCGATCGGCTCGAGATCACTCAGGAGGCGAACAGCGACATGTCGCTCGCCGTGCCGATTCTCGCGGCCTATATTCAGGCGCACCCGAACCTGAAAGCGATCGGAACGCAGCATGGCGGCGCGACTGGCGAGATGAAGCAGGTGCTGGAGAAGGCTGGCAAAAAGCCCGGCGACATCGTCGTCGGCGGCATCGACCTCGCTCCGTCGACAATCGACGGGCTGAAGTCGGGCTCCGTAAGCGCCACTCTCGACCAGCTCCTCTACCTGCAGGGTTTCGTTCCGGTCGTGCAATGCGTGATGACCGCCAAGTACAAGATGCCGGGCCTGTCGCTCAACACCGGCGCCGGCACGGTGACGCCGAAGACGATCGACGCGCTGACCAAGCTGATCGACGCCGGCATCCGCTGACGGGACAGCAGCAAGAAAGGCGCCGGCGCTCATTCGCCGGCGCCTGAGTTTCAGGCTAAGGAGCGCGCATGTTCACGCTAGGCGTCGACTTCGGCACCAACTCGGTGCGCGCGCTCGTCGTGCGCGTATCCGACGGCGCGGAATACGGCAGCCGCGTCGTCGACTATCCGTCGGGCGCTCAAGGCGTCCTGCTCGATCCGAAAGACGGCCTTCTGGCCCGGCAGCATCCCGGCGACTATCTCTTCGGGCTTGAGACAAGCATCCGGGCGGCGCTCGCCGAGGCGTCAGGCAAGCGTGATTTCAATCCAGCCAAAGTGGTCGGAATCGGGATTGATTCGACCGGTTCGAGTCCCATTCCTGTCGACGCGACAAACCGGCCCCTGGCGCTCGACGAGCCATGGAAGACCGATCTTTCGGCCCAGTGCTGGCTCTGGAAGGATCATACGAGCTGGGCCGAGGCCGCCAGGATCACCGAACTCTGCGCGAAGCTTCGTCCCCAATACATCGCCAAGTGCGGCGGCGTCTATTCGTCCGAGTGGTTCTGGGCCAAGATCTGGCATTGCCTGAACGTCGCGCCGAAGACTTTCGACGCCGCCTATTCCTGGGTCGAGCTGGCCGACTGGGCGCCGTCCGTTCTCGCCGGCGTCGTCGATCCTCGGCTCGTCAAACGAGGGGTCTGCGCCGCCGGCCACAAGGCGCTTTACTCGGACGAGTGGGGCGGTTTGCCTGACAAGGAGTTCCTGAACGCGCTCGATCCCCGTCTCGCCGACCTGCGCGACCGGCTTTATGAAAGGGCCTACGACGCGACCGAGCCGGCGGGATCGCTGAGCCCAGAATGGGCGGAGAGGCTTGGCCTTGCCGCTGGCGTTCCGATCGCCATCGGCGAGTTCGACGTGCATTACGGCGCGATCGCTTGCGGCGTCAGCGAAGGCACGCTGGTCAAGGTGATCGGAACGTCGACCTGCGATTGCGCCGTCGTGTCCGCCGACAAGGAGGTCGCCGACATTCCCGGCATCTGCGGCATCGTCAAGGGCGCGATCCTGCCCGGCTATTTCGGCATCGAGGCCGGACAGTCTGCGGTCGGCGACATTTTCAAGTGGTGGGTCGAGGGCGTCTGCGGCGGCGACGCCGCGCTTCACCAGCAATTGAGCGCCGAAGCGGCCCGGCAGAAGCCCGGCCAGGCCGGCCTTCTGGCGCTCGACTGGAACAACGGCAACCGGACCATTCTTGTCGATCAATTGCTGTCCGGACTGCTTCTCGGTCAGGACCTCTATACGACCCGCGCCGACATCTATCGCGCGCTGATCGAGGCGACCGCGTTCGGCGCGCGTGCGATCATCGAGCGCATTCAGGACTACGGCGTCCGGATCGACCGGGTGGTCTGCGCGGGCGGCATCGCCGAGAAGAATCCGCTGCTGATGCAGATCTACGCCGACGTGACGGGCTGCGCGATGCATGTCGCGGGGTCGAGCCAGACCTGCGCGCTCGGCTCCGCCATCTCCGCCGCCGTGCTCGCCGGCGCGCATCCGGACTTCCCGGCGGCACAGGCGGCGATGACATCGTTGAAGCCCGCGCATTATCAGCCGAAACCTGAGAACCGGACCGTTTACGATCGGCTCTATAGGCTCTATCGCGAGCTCCATGACAGCTTCGGCGGGCTGACGAAATCAGCCGACCTGTCGCGCGTCATGAAAACCTTGATCGAGATCAAATACGCGCAGCGCGCCTGAACGATATGCAAGACCGCTCGTCTCTCCATCCCACCGACCCGCGCCGGCTCCGACACCAGGGGCCGAAAGCGGAAACCCTCGCAGGGCGATCATGATCAATCTGGCCACTCCCGAAATCTGGTTCGTTTGCGGCTCCCAGCATCTCTACGGTCCGGGACCCTTGCAGCGCGTGGCCGCCGATGCGCGCGACATCGCCGGCGCGCTCGCGGACTTGCCGAAACTGCCGCTGAAAACCGTGTCGAAACCGCTCCTGACCACGCCCGACGAGATCGCAAAACTCTGCATGGAGGCGAATTCCGACGACAATTGCGCCGGCCTCATTCTCTGGATGCATACGTTCTCGCCTTCGAAGATGTGGATCCGCGGGCTCAACGCCCTTCAGAAGCCGTTCCTGCATCTCCACACGCAGTTCAATCGCGACCTGCCGTGGGGAACGATCGACATGGACTTCATGAATCTGAACCAGTCGGCGCACGGCGACCGCGAGGCGGGTTTCATCCATTCGCGCATGCGCCTCACCCGCAAGGTCGTCGTCGGCCATTGGTCCGACCCGGAGGTTCACGACCGCATCGGCGCCTGGATGCGGGCCGCGCGCGCCTGGCACGACTGGCAGGGGGCGAGGTTCTGCCGCTTCGGCGACAACATGCGCCAGGTCGCCGTGACCGAAGGCGACAAGGTGGCGGCCGAAATGAAGTTCGGCTTCGCGACCAACGGCTTCGGCGTGGGCGAGCTCGCAGCCGCGGTCGGCGCGGTGACGGACGGGCAAGCCAAGTCGCTGGCCGGCGAATACGAGGAGCGCTACCAGGTCGCGCCGGAGCTGCGCAAAGCCGGCGAACGGCATGAGTCGCTCCTTTACGGCGCCCGGCTCGAGCTCGGATTGCGGGCATTTCTTGAGAAGGGCGGCTTCAAGGGCTTCACCACGACCTTCGAGGACCTGCATGGCCTTCGGCAGTTGCCGGGGCTCGGGCCCCAGCGCCTGATGGCGGACGGTTACGGCTTCGGCGCCGAGGGCGACTGGAAGACGGCGGCGCTCGTGCGCGCGATGAAGGTGATGGGCGAGGGGCTCCCCGGCGGCACGTCGTTCATGGAGGACTACACCTACCATCTCGCGCCCGGCGGCCATCAGGTCCTCGGCGCGCATATGCTCGAGGTCTGCCCGTCGATCGCCTCGACCAGGCCGTCGCTCGAGATTCACAAGCTGACCATCGGCGGCAAGGAGGACCCGGTTCGCCTTGTCTTCGACACGCCGGCCGGGCCTGCCCTCAACGCCAGCCTGATCGATCTCGGCGCCCGTTTCCGCCTGCTGGTGAACGAGGTCGAGGCGGTCGCCCATCCGGCGCTGCCCAAGCTGCCGGTCGCGCGCGCGGTCTGGGAATGCAGGCCCGACTTCAAGACCGCCTGCGCCGCCTGGATCCTCGCCGGCGGGGCTCATCATACCGGCTACAGCTACAGCGTGACGACCGAAATGCTCGAGGATTTCGCGACCATCGCGGACATCGAGCTGGTCAGGATCGGCGACGGCGTCACCCTGTCCAGCCTGAGGCAGGACCTGCGCAGCAACGACGTCTACTATTATCTCGCCCAGGGTTTCAGGGCCTGAGCGGATCGTTCGAACGGGTGTCGAGGGCCGGCCGTCGATGAGCATGTTCACCGAGCTCAAGCGCGAATCCTACGAGGCCAATGTCGCCCTGCCCCGGCACGGCCTCATCAACCTCACTTTCGGCAACGCCAGCGCGGTCGACCGCGCCAGGGCCGTGTTCGCGATCAAGCCCAGCGGCGTCGACTACGCGTCGCTGACAGCCGACGACATGGTCGTCGTCGATCTCGACGGGCGCAAGGTCGAAGGCCGGCTCAATCCGTCGTCCGACACGCCGACGCATCGGCGGCTGTTCCTGGCGTTTCCGGAGATCGGCGGCGTGGTCCACACGCATTCCTCGCACGCGACCGCCTTCGCCCAGGCCGGCCGGCCCATCCCGATCTTCGGCACCACCCATGCCGACTATTTCAACGGCGAAGTGCCCGTCACCCGCAAGATGAAGCGCGAGGAGATCGCCACGGCTTACGAATGGGAGACGGGCGCCGTGATCGTGGAACGGTTTCGAGGCCTCGATCCGGCCGACTATCCAGGCGTTCTCGTCAACCGGCATGCGCCGTTCGCCTGGGGGCCGAATGTCGGCAAGGCGGTCGAGACCGCCGTCGCCATCGAGTGCATCGCCCACATGGCCTTGATGTCGCTGCAGCTCGCCCCCGATCTGAAGCCGATCGAGACGGAACTGCTCAACAAGCACTTCAAGCGCAAGCACGGCGCCGGCGCCTATTACGGTCAGGCGCCGGCAGCGGCGAACTCGAAGGCTCCGGTCGAAAAGCTCTAGAACAGGACTCGTTGTGCTGGAAACAAAGCCGCCGTGGGCTGAGCGGCGCAATGGAGAGGCGGTATTTTGCTCATGTAACGCATGAAGATCCTTGCGTAATCCATTGTAAAATAATAACTTTCATCCCGCTATAGCGGGCCAAAATGCAGCCATTCCGAACGATTCCGGACGGTTTCGGGTGGCTGAGTTTAGAAATTCTATACTTTCGCGCTCTTTGGCGGCCCGTGAAAACCGGTCTCCGGCTTCGGCTTTCCCAATTGCCCGCTGCCTGTTATGCGGCTTAACAGGGAGATGGCCTCCCTGTTATCTCGCTCAACCGCTACATGAGCAATTCATCGCAAGTGACTGATATTCAGTGCTTTCGTGCCTCGAACCAGAGCGCGGCGCGGCCCGCGTTCCCCTGTTAGCAGGGGATAACAGGGAGAATTTCTGGTTTGGCGAAGTTGCGGCGGCGCCGGCGCGAAGCCAGGAGTATAGATTTTCTATCCCTCGAGGGCGTCTTGCGACGCCCCGCCGCGCTCCGCGATGATGATTGCGTCGAAACGCGTCATGCTCTAGCTGGGCGGAGGGGGCCGCCGCCGCCCCGGGCGGGCGATCCGTTCGCAGCTATCTCAGCGAGATCTGCATGCCGCTGAGGTCGATCGAGAACATGAGGCCCATCTGACGGCCCCGGAGCCTCAGCACCACGCCGCGAGCGTTCGAGAGCTGCGCAGCCGACCGGCCGCCGGCGACGGACAATCCCGCCCCAACCGCCGAATAAATGCCCTCGATGTCGGCAGGGGTATGGAGATGGTAGGCGGTGCCGACGAGGTCGGTGCCGGAAGCGCCGATCGTGGCGCCGGCGCTGATCCCGCCGACCCCCAGCGGATACTGGTGACCCTGGAAGGTCAGCACGCCGCTTCCCCCGGACACGCCGACGATGAAGCCCGCGCTAAGGATCTTGATGGCGATCGCTCCCGTCGCCGCCTCCGCGGGCGTCAACAGGGCGCCGGTCGCCAAAGCGGCTCCGGAGACGAACAGACTGCGGCGTGTGATGGTTTTCATTGGAGATTCCCCCCACGATACGGGATAGGCCAGCGCTGATGGAGGCGCTCGCGACGCCGTTTGCATAGACCCGTCCGCTCGCCGTTGGCAAGCCCGGCGCCTCAGTTTTCACTCGGCGCAACGTCCAAAACATCAATGGACATGCCGTCGAGGGAGGCGCCGCCTCACAAACGGCCGCGCTCAGGGACCCGCGGGAGCCGGAGGCGCGAAGCAGACCCGCCCGCCTTTTCCGAGGCTCGCGCAGCCGCTGTCTCGCGCAGAAAGCCCGGGGCTTCGGTCGGCGGGCGCTGAATCCCTGCAGAGCGCCCCGCCGCGGCCGAAACTGACGCAGGCCGCTCCGCGTTCCGAAACCGAATCCGAGCCTGGACCGGACATCAGCCACGCCAGGAACAACGCGGCGACGACAGTGATCCAGGCCGCCTCGACAACGAAGCGCGTGACGCCGCCCCCGGCCGGGCGAAATCCGGCCGCGTCAAGTCTCCGCGCCCGCGCGCCGATCGACATATGCAGGGTGTTCCCGAACATGGAACCCTCCCATCCTTTCGGTCGCGTCGATACCACCGCGAGACGCAAAGCCTCCATATCGATCGGCTTCTCTCCGCGTAAGGAAACCGCAAAGCCTCGCGCCTCCGCATCGAGCGCGTCGGCGCAAGCGCCTATCGCTTGATTGCGGCCGGCCAGGCGTTCGGACCCAGTCTGACGGCGTCTTCGCCCTCCGCGCCCTCGAGGGCGCGGCGGTGCTTCGCCAGCTCCGCGCCGGCGAAATCCATGAAGGCGCGGACCCGCGCCGAGCGGCGCAGGTCCGAATGGGTCAGGATCCAGAGGCCCATGTCGAGGTCGGCCAGCGGCCGTCCGAGCCGGATCAGGGCGGCGCTGGCGTCGCCGAGGAAGCAGGGCAGGAGCGCCGCCCCGAATCCGTGCATCGCGAGTTCGCGCATATTGAGCGTCGAATTGACCTTGGCGGCGAGCCGTCCCGGGTGGACATGCGTCTCGATCCACCGCCGCGCCGACGCCGGCCCGAAGTTCTCGCCAAAGCCGATGAAAGGCGTCGATTCGAGGGGTCCGAGGGAGGCGACAAGGTCGCGTCGACAATAGATCGCCCACCGGACAGCGCAGATGCGACGTCCGACCAGCGTTTCCGGCGGATCGTTGGTTACGCGGATGGCGACGTCGGCGTCCCGGCGGGACAGATTGAGAATGTGATTGGAAAGGATCAAATCGATGACGACGCCGGGAGTTTGAGCCTGGAACTGCGCCATGATCGCCGGCAGCAGATGCTGACCGAGCGACTCGAGCGTGGTCACGCGCAATTGACCCGTCGGCTTGACGTCGCGGCCCGCGATCCTCCGCTCGAATTCCACGATGGAATTGGCCATCGTCGTCGCGAGCGCAATCATCTCCTCGCCGGCGCTTGTCGGCCGATAGCCGTCGCGGGACCGCTCGAACAGGCGCACGCCGACGGTCGTCTCGAGCGCCGCCAATCGCCGGAAGACGGTCGAGTGATTGAGACCAAGGATGTCCGCCGCGCCCCCTAGCGAACCCGAATCCGAGATCGCCTTGACCAGTCGGAATTCGTCCCAGCTCAGCTCCGCGCTCATGGCTCTATGGTCGGTTGCAGCCCGTCGATCCCCACCCTGCCCCCCCTCGCGGCAATTCTGCAAGTCGCTCCGTTCTTAGCCGTTGTCGCCGGGCGCCCACTGCATTCAGGCCTCTCTGGCGGCGGCCGCGCGTTTCAGCCTGTCATTGATCGCGGCGCCGAGGCCCCGATGGGGAACGGGCGCGGCGGCGATGCAGGGCGCCCCGGTTTCATCCAGAGCGCGCAAATAGGCGAAGAGGTTCGCGGCCGCTTCGACCAGGTCCCCCGAAGGCGACAGGTCGAGGCGGGCGACCGGCGCGCCGCCCCTGAGCGCGCAGGCAAAATCGAGCGCGGCCTCGTTTCTCCCTGCGTCCCGGGCGTCGAGCCGGACGCGGGCGCGCGGCGCGTAATGCGATTCGAGCCGCCCTGGCGCGGTCGGCGCCTTTCCAGAGTCGCCCCCGAGGGCGAGCCGCATCCCGAGCACGGCCTCGATATCTTCGCGCGCGATCGCGCCTGGCCGCAGAAGCGTTGGCGCCGCGTCGAGACAGGCCACGATCGTCGATTCGAGCCCGAGGCGTGCAGGTCCGCCGTCGAGGATCCAGTCGATCCTGCCGTCGAGATCGGCGAAAACATGCGCAGCGGTCGTGGGACTGACGCGGCCCGAGCGGTTGGCCGAAGGGGCCGCAAGCGGCGTCCCCGCCGCCTCGATCAGCGCGCGCGCCGTTTCGTGCGCGGGAGCCCGCAGCGCGAGCGTGTCGAGACCCGCGCGCGCAAGCAGGCTCACGCGGCATCCCGGCGCAGCCGGCAGGACCAGCGTGACCGGGCCGGGCCAGAATGCTTTCGCCAGCTTTTCTGCCTCGGGCGAGAACTCGCCCTCGAGTCGCGCCGCCCCGACATCGAGGACATGCGAGATCAGCGGATTGAACGCCGGGCGTCCTTTGGCTGCGAATATGCCGGCGACGGCGGTGTTCGAGGTCGCGTCGGCGGCCAGCCCATAGACGGTCTCGGTCGGCATGGCGACGAGGCCGCCGGCGCGAAGGCATGCTGCAGCTGCAGCGATCGTCTCGACGGTCGCAGGCGCGATTTGCGTCTTTCGGCGGATGGACGCCATCGGATCTCCTGGAGCGCGCGCATTGCGCGCGGAGCCGTCTAACCATAGTCTCGCTTTGCCGGATCAGCGAAAGCACGAAACGCCATTCGCCTCGAGCCGGCCGCCAGCCCAGCCACGGGAAACGCAGAGATCCGAGGAGCCCATGCCCTATCGTTCGCCCGTCGGCGACATTCTGTTTTCGCTCAAGGCCGTCGCCGGCCTGCCCGAGATGATCGGCTCGGAGCTGGACGGCGACCATGACTGGGAGACGCTGTCGTCCGTCGTCGCCGAGGCCGGGCGTTTCGCCACCGAAGAAATCGCGCCGCTCAACCGCGAGGGCGACATCGTCGGCGCGCGATACGAGAACGGATCCGTCGCCATGCCGCCCGGATTTGGCGACGTCTATAGGCGCTGGGCCGAGGCCGGCTGGGGCGGCGTTTCCGCGCCGGCGGAATTCGGCGGCATGGGCCTGCCGCATCAGGTCAACGTCGCCTGCACCGAAATCTGGAACGGCGCGTCGATGGCGTTTGCGCTCTGCCCGCTCCTGACCGAGGGCGCGATCGGCGCGCTCAAGGCTTTCGGCTCGCAAACCCTCCTCGACGCCTATCTGCCGGCGATGATCGCCGGCCGCTGGACAGGCACGATGAACCTGACGGAGCCGCAGGCCGGATCCGACCTCAATGCGGTCAGGACCCGCGCCGAGCGGGCCGGGGACGGGACCTATCGCCTTTTCGGCCAGAAGATCTTCATCACCTACGGCGAACACGACATGGTCGACAACATCGTCCATCTCGTGCTCGCGCGTCTTCCCGACGCGCCGGCCGGCACGCGCGGCCTTTCGCTGTTTCTTGCGCCGAAATTCCTCCTCAATCCCGACGGCTCGCTCGGCCAGCGCAACGATCTGCGCTGCGCCAGCATCGAGCACAAGCTCGGCATTCACGCCTCTCCCACCTGCGTGATGATCTATGGCGAGAACGAGGGCGCCAAGGCCTGGCTCATTGGCGAGGAAAACCGTGGCCTCGCGGCCATGTTCGTGATGATGAACGCCGCGCGGCTTGCGGTCGGGACGCAAGGGGTCGCGGTCGGCGAGCGCGCCTACCAGCAGGCGCTGGCCTTCGCCCGCGACCGGCGCCAGGGCCGCGGGCCGAAGGGGGGCGACGGCATGGCGCCGATCATCGAGCATGCCGACGTCCAGCGCATGCTGATGACGATGAAGGCATATCGTCCAGGCGGCGCGCGGCATCTGCCACCTGACCGCCGCCTCGCTCGATCTCGCGAGCCACGGACGCACCGCGGAGGCCCGCGCCGCGGGCGCCAATCGCGCCGCCCTGCTCACGCCGATCGCCAAGGCCTTCTCGACCGACATCGGCGACGAAGCGACGTCGCTCGGCGTGCAGATCCACGGCGGCATGGGCTTCATCGAGGAGACGGGCGCCGCCCAGTTCATGCGCGATTCGCGCATCGCGGCGATCTACGAAGGCACCAACGGCGTGCAGGCCATCGACCTCGTGCAGCGCAAGCTCCCGCTCGCCGGCGGCGAGACGGTGCGAAGCGAAATCGCCGGGATCCGCGAGGTCGCCCGCGCCGTCGCCGAGACCGGCGGCGAGGGATTCGGCGGAGCGGCCGCGCCGCTCTCCGAAGCCGCGGACGCGCTCGAACAGGCGACCCGCGACATGCACCGATGGCTCCAGAGCGACCCGCAATCGGCGCTGGCCGGCGCCTCGCAATATCTGCGCCTGTTCGGGCTCGCGCTCGGGGGCGCGTGCCTGGCGAAGGCGGGGCTCGCGGCCGAGGCGCTCGCGGCGCGGGGCAACGGCGGGGAGCTGGGACGCGTGGGTCTGGCGCGTTTCTTCGCCAGGAAACTGCTTCCCGTCGCGCCGGGCCTCGCGCGCGCGATCGCGTCGGGCGCCGCGCCGCAAGAACTCGTATGAGTCCGTCCTGGCGGAGAGCGCATGAGCGCCGGCATCGAGATCCGGCGCGACGGCGCGGTTGTGTCGGCGGCGTTCGACCGGCCGGAAAAGAAGAACGCGATCACCAGCGCGATGTATGAGGCGCTGATCGACGCGTTCGACAAGGCCGAGCGCGACCCGGACGTCGGCGCGCTGGTTCTCAGCGGCGCCGGCGGGGTCTTCACCGCCGGCAACGACATCAACGATTTCCTCGCCGTCGCGACCGGCGCCGCCTCCGGCTCGCGCGACATTCGCGACGCCCCCGGCTGGCGGTTCATCAGCAGGCTCGCCGGATTCGAAAAGCCGCTGGTCGCCGCCGTCCAGGGTCAGGCTGTCGGAATCGGCACGACGCTCTGCTTCCACTGCGACCTCGTCTACGCCTCGGCCGATGCGCGTTTCCACATGCCCTTCGTCAACCTCGGCCTCGTTCCCGGAGGCCGGCGCCTCGCTGCTCGCCCCGCTGCGCTTCGGCCGCGCCAGGGCGTCGGAGTTCCTGCTGCTCGCCGAGCCGTTCGACGCCGAAACGGCGCGGGAGCTCGGCCTCGTCAACGCCGTCTTGCCGGAGTCGAGCCTGCTCGCGCACGCCATGAGCAAGGCGGCGGCGCTCGCCGCCAAGCCGCGTTCGGCGCTGCTCGCCACGCGGCGGCTCATGCGCGGCGACCCGGCGCCCTTAAAGGCGCGGATGGAGGAGGAGATCGCGGCCTTCTCCGCCGCGCTCGCTTCGGGCGAAGCCCGGGCGGCCTTCATGGCGTTCTTGTCCGGAGCAAAAGGCTAGCTAGGGCGCGTTCTCCAAGGGTGGAGCGTAACTCAGGCTAACACCATCGCCAACGCCAACGAAGGGTTTCTCCTGCGGGCCGATTTCGTCGGCGTTACCGAGGCAGAAGCCAAATGGGTTCATGGCCACTTCGCTTCGTCCGGCAGCAACTGGCTGGTCTCGCCGTTGCGGATCAATCCGGCTCGGATCAGACGAGGCCTCGCCTTCACTTCTTCCATAATTTTTGCGATGTACTCACCGACGAGCCCGACCGCAAAGAGATTGATGGCGCCAAAAAACAACGAGGCGAGGAGCAGCGTCGTGGCGCCGCGAGGCGCGATATCGGGTATCCATATGCGCAAGGCGGTCACGATCAAACCCAGCACGATGGACAGACCGAGCAAGACAACCCCTCCAGCGGAGAGCATTTTCAGCGGTGCGTTGCTGAATGAAAAGATGCCTCGCTTTGCCCACTCCAGGTTCTTCAGGAGGTTGTTTGTGCTCTCCCCGAATGCGCGCTTTGGCCGGACATAATCCACCCCGGTCTGGCGGAAGCCGATGTACGCTCGCAATCCTCGGAGAAACAAATCTCGCTCCGGGCAGCGCAACAGCCAGCTCACAACTCTTCGATCGATTAACGAAAAATCACCCGCGTCATGGGGAATCTCAACATAGCTCAAGATCGCGAAGATCCGGTAGAAGGCTTTGTACAAGACGCTCCACACAAACGGCATGTCCCGTTTGACCCGTCGCCCGTAAACGACATCGTAGCCATCAAGCCATCGATGGTAAAACTGCTCGATCAATTCAGGTGGATCTTGGAGATCCCCGTCGAGAAGGACGCAAGCTTGCATGACCGACATTTCCATTCCGCTTCGGAAGGCCATCTGCGAGCCAAAATTGCGCGAATGCGTAATCCCGAGAACATGCGGGTCTGTCGCTGAAATCTCCAAAATTCGGCCGGCGCAATCGTCGGGACTCCCGTCATTAACGAAAATGATCTCGTAATTGATGTCCAACTTCTGAAACGTGTCGGTCAGCCTCCGATACATGATCGGTATGGCCTGTTCATCCTTGTAGCAGGCGATAATTGCTGAAATGCTCCGACGTCGAGGACCCGCGGTGCGCTTTGTCATCGCGCCGGAGTCCAGTGATTCAATGGAGCCAATCCACTCGGACGTCAGCTTCAAGCCCGTGGCGAGATCTGTTTTGGCGGTCCAGTTGAGCAGCCGCTCCGCCTTTTCCGGAGCCGCGTACCAATCCGGCAGGTCCCACGATCTGCCGGTCATCGACCCGAAAATTGGCTCCTCGCCGATCGCAAACACATCGGCCGCGATGTTCGCAAGCTGACGGATTGTCGTGGCCAGACCGGTGCCGATATTAAACGACTCGCCGTAAATATCCGGCGTCAGTCGAGCAGCCGCCTGGACGAACGCATCACAAACATCGTCGATATAGACGAAGTCCCGCGATGTATTAGGATCGACCAGCGGCGGGAACGCGCCCTTCAAACCTTTAGCGACCAAATTCGGAATCAAACGGGACGTGTCTTCGAGGGGACCATAGACCGAATATAGCCGCAGGTTCACCACGGGCAGGCGACGAATTTTCCCAGCATAGGATATGTAGTGACTTGCGGCGGCCTTCGAAACGGCGTACTGGCTATTCGGTTGAAGAGACTCCTCCTCCGATGGGCCCGCGCACTTGGTTCCGTATTCTGACGAACTTCCTGCTTGAATCAACGCGGCAAAATTCGTGGCCGCCAACAATTCCACCAACTGGACTAGAGCGGTGAAGTTGGTTCGATAGATCAAATCTTGATCTGTCTCGAACGAATAGGCGCCATAGGCAATGCAATTGAAGACGGTGCTGGGGCGAATACTAGCCACCAAGTTGCGCGCCGCTGCGAGATCGACGAGATCGGCCTCCAAAATGTGACGACGGTCAATCCCGTCGAGCCGCCAAGCGGGCAGAGAGCGAACAACGCCGAAAACGTCCTCGCGGTATCTGAGCAGCCGGCGCAAAAGGTTGGCTCCGACGAAGCCGCCCGCCCCGAGCACCAAAATTGGTCCGCGCAGAGCGCGTACCCAGTCGCCAGGTTCCAACATGGTCAGCTCGCCAGCGCCTTTGCTGCGAGCGCGATTCCCTCGGGATCGAGACTGCTGCGTCGCCTCAGGAAGGCTTGCGAGCCGTAGGTCAACCCTGAGCGGACCTACGGCGTGCAGATGGCGAAAGCGATCCAGGCCTATTCCGGCGTCGATCACCCAGCGGCACATCGCCTGCCCAACCCCGCCGTGTGCGACGTGCTCCTCAACCACGGCAAGCCGCCGAGGTCCGCCTCAGCGCATTGGTCAACTCCAACGGCGGCGCGTTCGCCTCAATCGGCAATTCGCTCACGACCCACAGGGCTGGGCGACTGGCCCTGTCGAATTGGCGCAAGACGTTCCAGGATGAGCCCGCGAGAGGACCAACGGCGATCATCACGCCCGCGTCGCCATCGAGCAGGCGACGCCAAGGAGCGTAGGTCGGAACAACCTCGCCTTCGGGGCTTTCACCGCGCCCAAGTCGAACATAGGCGGGGCCTGACAAATCGCCGGCGCGTTCGAGGGTTGGGCTAATATCTTCCGTGAAGGCCGGGACGAATGCCGTCATGTTCGGCAAGGTCAAGAGAATGCCGTAGTCCTCGAGCGCGTGATGGGTCGGACCCATAACGCCATACGCATAGCCGCCGCCATTCGCCAGCAGCTTCACCGGCAGGCCGTGAAGGCAGACATCGTTACGGATCTGTTCAAAGGCGCGAGCGTAACAGAACGGCGCAATCGTGTAGGTCCAAGCCTCGAATCCCTCGTAGCTGAGAGCGGCTGCGACCGAGACCATATTCTGTTCGGCTACCCCGCAATTGATGAAGCGCGGTCCCATTGCGTCTCGCAACGGCTCCAAGGCCATGAACCCAAGATCGCCCGTCAGAAAGACCATCCGTTCGTCATCCGAGCGGTCGACAAGCTGGCGGCACAGTTCATCTCTCATCGACCTATCTCGGGCCCCGCCATCGCGCCGGCATATTGCTCGGCCGCCAAAGGCAGGTGGCGGCTTTCGATCTCAAACTGCGCCATCGCGCCGGCATATTGCTCAGCCGTCAAAGGCAGGTAGTGGCTTTCCATGGTGTCAGCGAAATGGGGAACGCCGCGCCCCTTGATCGTATTGAGGATAACGAGGAGAGGGCGATGGCGGTCCGGGTCAAGGGCTGCGCGGATGCTGCCGAGATCGTGTCCGTCACACTCGCGAATTTCGAAATCGAGACCGCTTCAAGCGTTCTTGCAGGGGGTCCATCGACGCGACCGCGTCCGTCGAGCCGAAGCCCTGCAGGCGATTGTGGTCGACCAGTATCGTCAGATTGTTGAAACGATGGTGGGCCGAAAAAATCGCGGCCTCGAGGGTTGAGCCTTCCTGCCATTCGCCATCGGAGGTCAAACAGAACACGCGTCGATTGGCGCCCTGCAGCTTTGCCGCGAGAGCCAAGCCGGCCGCGAGCGAGAGACCGTGCCCAAGACTACCGGTAGCGAATGCGGATGTCCGGGATACCCCTCGCCGGCGGATGTCCCGCCAGGAGAGTATCGTCCTGGTGGAAGCTGTCGAGATCGTCGTCGGTCAACCGATCGAGGCTCCACAAGGTGACATAAAGCGCTCCCGCAGAATGCCCCTTCGACAATACAAATCTGTCATCTAATCCCAGATACTCGTGGTGGATCAGCATCATCGCGTCCAAACACGAGAGATTGCCGCCGAGATGTCCCACTCTGGCGCGATAGTGCATGTCGATCAGGCGACGGCGCGCTTTGTTGAGCGAGACTAAGGATAGCGGCATGGTATACGCCGCTCCTCCGGCGGACAACACTTGGCGTCGGACGCCTAGCATGCGAGGTTTGTGATGTCATTGGCCCCTAACATGCTCACGTTTCAGGGAACGCGGCAATCCCGTCTGCACGACAGAACCGAACGTGAGCATGAATTCGATCTCGATCGCGCCTCCCCCGAAACGTCCGCAGCACGGCAAAAGGCAGGGCGGCCTTTCTGACGTCGACGACTAGCTAGCGTGGCGGGCGGCTATCCAACGAAAAGCGATGGAATGATTTTCTTGCGCTACGTCGCCGTCGGAGGACTCAACACGGCGTTCGGTTATTTCGGTTACGCAGCTTTCGTGCTGGCTGGCGCGCCTATTTGGCTGGCGGTGAGCAGTTCGACGGTGCTGGCGATCCTGTTCAACTTTTTCAGCTACGGCGGTCTCGTGTTCGGCAACACGTCCCGCCGGCTACTGCCCCGTTTCCTCGTTTTCTACGCCTTCCTGGGCAGTCTGAATTTTCTCTTGTTGCGCGGTTTGATATGGGGAGGCCTGGGGCCGCTCTGGGCGCAGGCGCTCCTGCTGCCCGTGCTCGCGGGCGTTGGCTTTGTCGGGATGCGCCGTTTCGTCTTTCATGGAGGGCCGCCCCGCGCACTCCGACATCTGAAAGCTGGCGATGGCGAAGATTAATCTTCAGGACGAACGCGGGTTCAACCAGATATTCGCACCCGTCGGCTCCACACCACTCCGAGCGACCCGGCGCAACGACTGGTTCGTCGAGATGGCCGAGGAGGTCGGCGCAAGGCGGGTCCTTGAACTCGGTTGCGGCTCCGGCGCCGCGGCGGCGCATATGGCCGCCAGGACAGCTCTCGAGGTCGTCGCGGTCGATATCAGCGACAAGTTTCTGGATCACGCGAGAAAGACCTATTCGCTCCCGAACCTCAGCTTCGAAAAACTGGACCTCCTGGCCGACGACCTGGGACGTTTCGGCCGGTTCGATCTTGTCTTCGGCAATGGCATCCTGCACCATCTGGTTCTGCGTCTCGACGACGTGTTGCGCGCCTTGCATTCTCTGAGCGACCCCGGAGGCGGCCTCGCCTTCATCGAGCCCAATTTCCTCAATCCCTATTGCGCCTTCATATTCGGCACGCGTGTCGGTCGGCGGTTCGCCAAGCTCGAACCTGACGAAATGGCGTTCACGCCGGGCCAGTTGCGGCGGGCGCTTCCGCGGGCTGGTTGGCGGGACGTGAGAGTAACGACCAAAGACTTTCTGTTGCCGGGTCTGCCGAAGGCCGCCGCCCGCCCCATCCTCGCGATCGAGCCCGCGCTCGAGGCCACGGCGGCGACTCGCTGGCTTGCCCAGTCTCATTTCGTTTCGGCAAGGGCCTGAGCAGCGCCGCGGATTTCCATCATCCCGGCCAAGCCCGCCATTCGCCGGTCGACCCGCTTCTTGCGCCGGAAAGCCCCGCTGGCGAACTGCGAATGCGAGCATGTGTTCGCACACAACGCCGGCAGGATTGTCTGGAGCTCATTGCGGAAATAGGCGCGCTTCCGGGAAAGCGGGGTCGGGATCATCGCTGGTGTGACCGAAAGTGTGGGTGATCGTGGTCGGTGACCACGACCAATATGCAATATCCGCAGCGCCATCCCCTCGGCCGGTTCCACCGCTTTGCGAAGACGGCCCCGTTGACGTAACCGCTTACCAAGCTAAACGATGCCGACCTTCCCGATCAGCGGACTGACTGGGCGGCCGACTGGAGAAAGGACGCGTTGTGATTGAGCAAAAGGCCGCTCTCTTGGCGGTGTACGGCGTGCTATTGCTCGCCGCCTGCATTCTGCCGTTCGCCCTGCAACTGCGGATCTACAAGTATCCCCCTGCCTGGACAATTGACCGAGTTTGCGGCGCGGCGCTGGCCGTCGGCGGACTTGCGTTGCTTGTGGCGCGTCCGTTGCCGGGGCTCACAAGTCCGCTCGTCCTTTCAATTGCCTTCGCAGCGCCCCTCATCCTTTCGGGCGCAGGATATGCTGTCGGCGGACTTCTGGCCCTGCCTCTGGTCGCCGCGACGGCCTGGTGGGACCCAGGGCTGCGGCTCGATGCGGCCCGGGCGGGCATCTTCCTCCTCCTGGGCATTTTGACCGCGGCGCTTCCGAGGGTGCTGCCCAGAACTGAAGGGGCGCCCCCTTTGCTATCGCTTCTGGCCCTATTCCTTTTGGGGGTCGTAGCGGTGTCGATCACAGGCATCATGGGATCTCCCGCGGGCTTTGGGACTGTGTGGCACCACTGGTCTGTCTATGTGGGCGCCGCCCAGGCCTTTTTGGGTGGGGCGATCCCATTCCAGGACTACCCTGTTCAATACGGAATGGGCCCGATGCTGCTTCTCGCCGCCCTTTGCGGCCAAGAGTGCTGGACGGGGACCTACATCGCCGCAGCTTCGACCAACCTGCTCTACCTATTGGCGATGGC
Source organism: uncultured Alphaproteobacteria bacterium (assembly GCA_963775665.1). GTDB lineage: Bacteria > Pseudomonadota > Alphaproteobacteria > Rhizobiales > Beijerinckiaceae > Roseiarcus. Next base: position 74,790 of record CAVZJZ010000038.1, read on the forward strand.
CGGTTCTGTCGTCTTGCTGACCCGCAGACTTCCGAGGGGTCTGGCGCTTGCGGCTCTCGCTGCAATGGGCTGCGCCATCTTGATGTGGACCGGCTATCCGCCGGACTACCTCGGACCGATCGCCACTCCCTCGGTCGACGGGATGCGGTTTTTCCCGCTGGCGGCCCTCCTGTTTTTCATCGTGGCGGCCGAGGAGCGTGGTTTCCGACTGGACGCTGCGGGGCACGCCCTGTGGTTCCTGGGTCTGGTGTGGTCGCCAGAGGCGGCGTTCTACGCAACGGTTGTCTGGTGGCCGTATCTCGCGCTGAGGCGCGCTCAAGACATCGGTGCGACGAGCGTGACAGGCGTCGCAGTCGAGGTCTTGCGCGGAGCAGTCCTGGCCCTCGCCGCAACCGCGGCGGCCTTCGCCGCTTTGGCGGTTCTGTTCTGGACCATCTATCGCCAATGGCCTTCCATCGAGGGCTTTACGACCTACGTCCGCAATCCACCCGGAATTCTCCCGGCCAATCCGACGGGTCCAATTTGGCTCGGGCTCGCCGCAGCTGCGGTTGTGGCCGTCGCCCAGTTGCGGGCCGACGCGCGAGGGATCCGCGTGGGCTTCGCTTGCCTAATGGGTCTTCTGGGCGCCGGCTCCTACTACCTGGGGCGCAGCCACGACAACAATGTGCTGAATCTCCTGCCGTTCATTGTTCTGGCGCTGACGGCGGCGCTGACCATCGGATTGAAAGATGTCGCCTCCGGATTTGCTCAGGTCGCGCTCGCAAGCTTGGTAGCGTTTCTGGCGACGTTCGGCTTTGACTCCTGGGGCGCTGCGGCGCGTAAGGGTCAAGCCTGGAATATCGGGCCAAGCCATTTCATCAACAACATACGCCTGTCCACCCCGGAGGCTTCCGCGCTTCTCGACGAAAGCCTCGCGCATGCGCCGACCGCGCCTGCGCCGGCGGCGGACGCGGCGGCCGCGCAGGATTGGCTGCGTGCGCGAGGGGAGGGGCCGCCTGTGTGGGTGTCCCCGTCGTTGCTCCTGCCATACGCAGCCCCGGGCCCGGCATGGACCGGAATGAACGACATCGGCGCCTACGCGCTTCTTCCGCACGACGAGATCGAAAGCTTCATACGCAACAGCGCCCAGCACCTGCATCGGCCCGGCTGGATCTTGGTCGATCGCACGCAGACGACTCCGTGGCCGGCGCTCTTCTTCGCCGCCTATTCGATCACGGAGCAGCGCGAATTTGGTGGTTACACCGCTTACCGGCTCGATCCAAAGTGACAGCTGCGGCCTTCCGCTGCGGAGACGGTCGTACTCGCAGCGGGCATCGGCATTCCCGCATTCGCTGTGCGTGGATCAAACGGTCGCCGGGCTGGCGGAATCGTTCCGGGGGCAAAGGAGCAGCCCGTCTTAACAACTTCGCAATTTCTTGCAGAAAATCAGAACGCCGGTTACAATGGCCTTCATGACCGCCCCGGATCGAGACCTGCCGTTCGTTGAAAGAGCGAAGAGCCGCCGATTTTGACAGATCTACGCTGCCTAAATGTCCGGAAGAGCGGCGCGACAATAATTCTCTCCGCTCAAGGCCAGTAAGCCATTGAAAAGGCCCGATTGGGACGAGAAATTCCAAGGAATTCCAAGCAAAAACAAGCCTCAGATCCAAGGAAAACAGAGTTAATCCGCGCGAAATTCGGGACCGGCCAAGAGAGTCCAAATTGCCGGCGCTTTCAGCCGCCGTATCGTCCCGCGACTTCCGCGGCGAGCCGCGCCGTCTCGCTCAAGTAGCGGTTGATGACCTCGGCCGCCGCCGGGGTGCAGATGCGATAGGTCGTCTCATAGTCCCGAAATCCCTGGTTGTAGGCGCCGGCGAGAAGATCGCGACGGGACTCGCTGACCCCTTCGGCGTCGAGCAGCCCCGCCATCCTGGCCCGGAACTTGTCGCCGTCGCCCGCACCGCAGAGGTCGCGCAGATAGGCGAGCGCCCCCATCATCCCGGCCAGTCGCAAGAGCTGCGGCTCATAGGGAGGCGGCCGCTCGGCCGCCGGCGGCGGCGCTGGCGCCGGCTGGCCTTGGGGCGCCTGTTGTTGGGGCGCGGGCGCAGCTTTGGGCGCTTCGGCGGCACCGACCGTGCCCCCTGCCGTGACGAGCGCCGCCAGACCCAGAGCGGCGAGGGCGGTCCGCGTCATGCGAGCGAGCTTTCGATCCGCGCCGCGCTTTCGAGGATCTCGGCGAGCTCCGGCGTCGTCGGGAGGGAGGCCACGGCCGCCGGCTCGATCCAGGCGACCGCGTCGGTCTCCTCGCTCACCCGCGCTTCGCCCCGCCTCCACCGGGCGACGAAGGAGGCGATGACGAAATGCGCGCGGACGCGGCCGCCCTCCCGCACGATCGGTTCGACATGCCGGTTGAACGCGATGATGTCGGCCTCGACCCCGACCTCCTCGTCGAGTTCGCGCGCGATGGCTTCGTGCAGAGTCTCGCCGACCTCGACGACGCCTCCAGGCAGGGAGAAGCGTCCGATCATCGGCTCCCGCGCACGCCGCCCGACGAGCACCCGGCCCTCTCGAAAGACCGCGACCGATACCGCGAGAATGGGGCGCTTGGGATAGAGCCGGTCATCTGCGGCCGGGGCGCTGCGCAAGATCACGGATAGAGGCGTTCCTTCCGCCACGGGGAACCAGTCGCCGGCCGCCTGAACAGGATGCGATCGTGAAGCCGAAATGCGCCGTCGCTCCAGAACTCGATCTCGACCGGCGTCATGCGATAGCCGCGCCAGTAGGCGGGCCGCGGAATGTCGCCGTCGCCGAACCGCCGCGCATAGGTCTCGACCGCCGCCTCCAGCGCCGCCCGGGATTCGAGCGGACGCGACTGCTGGCTGGCCCACGCGCCGACGCGGCTGCCTCGCGGCCGCGACGAGAAATAGGCGTCGGCCTCCGCGCCGGAGACTTCGCTGACCGCGCCGCGGAACCGGGCTTGCCGGCGCAGCGACTTCCAGTGGAAGAGGGCGGCCGCCTTCGGCCGGGCGGCGAGCTGCAGTCCCTTGGCGCTCTCGGCGTTGGTGTAGAACACCAGGCCGTCCGCGTCGACGCCCTTGCACAGCACCATCCGGCCGTCCGGAAGACCGTCCTCGTCCACCGTGCAAAGGGTCATCGCCTCCGGATCATTGATCTCGGCGGCGGCGGCCTCCTCGAACCAAAGCCGGAACAGGGCGATCGGATCTTCAGCTTGGGTGAAGTCACCGAATTCTAAGCCGCTCAAGGCGATCCTGCTCCTTCGTGCGTTTGGTCGGAGACCCGAGCCCAGGCGTTCGCGAGCTCGGCCCAACCGTAGTCGATGTGGGGGGCGGGGTCGACACCCGCTCGGTCTTGGGAGATTCTGGGCGAACGCCATTCGCGATTCGGCGGCGAGGGCGACGCTGGGCCCCGCTCTTGCATGGCGGGGCGCAAGGTCCCAGATAGGCTTGGGAGACATGGGCGACCGCGCTTCGAGAAGGCGGGCGTCGAAGAATGGGCTCATGATGCGCAATCCGTATGACGTTCTTGGGGTGGCGAAGGGGGCCAGCGCCGCCGACATCAAGTCCGCTTTCCGAAAACTCGCAAAAAAATATCACCCCGACCAGAGCAAGGAACCGAGGGCGAAGGAGCGCTTCGCCGAGGTCGGCTCGGCCTATGAAATCCTCGGGGACGACAAGAAGCGCGGGGCGTTCGACCGCGGCGAGATCGACGCCGAGGGTAAACCTCGCGCGCCCCAGTTCGAGGGGTTCGGCTTCGGCCGGCAACCCGGCGGCGGCGCAAGCAGTTTCGGCTTCGACTTCGGCAGCGGCGGCTTCTCCGCAGAAGGCGGCGGGATCGACCCGGACATCCTGTCGGAGCTGTTCGGCTCCGCCGGCCGGTCGAGGACACGCGCCAGGCCCCAGGCCGCCCGCGGCGAAGACATCGCCGTGACCATCGCCGTGCCGCTCGCGACCGCGGCGCACGGCGGCTCGGTTCGCGTCGCCCTTCCGACCGGCAAGACGTTGGACGCGAACGTTCCGGCAGGCATCGAGGAGGGAAAGTCGATTCGTCTGCGCGGCCAGGGCCATGCTGGCCATCGGGGAGGTCCGGCCGGCGACGTGATCGTGACGATTCGCTATGCGCCCCATCCTCTCTTCAAGGCCGAGGGCCGCGACCTGCGGCTCGACCTGCCGATCACTCTCTACGAAGCGGTGCTCGGAGGAAAGGTGCGCGTGCCGACGCTCGGCGGCGAGGTCGAAATGTCGATTGCTCCGGGCATGAGCGGCGGCCGGGTTCTGCGGCTGCGCGGCAAGGGCCTTCCCGCCGCGGGCGACCAGGGAGCTGGCGATCTGCTCGCGACGATCCGGATCGTTCTCCCCAACGCGTCGGACAGCGAGCTGACGGATCTGATGCGCAAGTGGCGCGACCACAAGCCCTACGATCCGCGATCGGGTCAGGCCTGAGCGACCGGCAACTCTCTTGCAAAGAATTCTTGTGAGCAAACCCACACATTTTGTGACGTATGGGGGATTGCCGCTGGCTTCCCATGGGCGTTCGCCAAGGCTAAGGGAGGGCCGAGCGGTCGGGCGTTCCGTTCACCCTTCCGATTCGGAAGCGCAGCGAGGCTTTGATGGAGCGAAACGGGTCGGGCAGCGCCGATTCAGGCGTGATGCGCGGGATGCGTGGGGTCATCCTGGGCGTAGCCAACAACAGGTCCATTGCCTGGGGCATCGCGAAAGCGGCCCGCGCCGCCGGGGCTGAACTCGCTTTCACTTACCAGGGCGAGGCGCTCGAAAAGCGGGTGCGCCCGCTGGCGCAGGAACTCGGCGCCAAGGTGCTCGGCCATTGCGACGTCACCGAGGGGGCGACGATCGACGCGGTCTTTGACCAGGTCAGCAAGCTCTGGGGCGCGATCGATTTCGTCGTCCACTGCATCGCCTTCGCCGACAAGGACCAGCTGACCGGCCGCTATGTCGACACGACCGAGGACAACTTCACCAAGTCGCTCGCCATCTCCTGTTATTCCTTCACGGCAATCGCCCAGCGGGCCGAGAAGCTGATGCCGAACGGCGGTTCGCTGCTGACGCTCACCTACTACGGCGCCGAGAAATGGATGCCTCATTACAATGTGATGGGCGTCGCGAAGGCCGCGCTCGAGGCGAGCGTGCGCTACCTTGCGGCCGACCTCGGAGAAAAAGGGATCAGGGTCAACGCCATCTCGGCCGGCCCGATCAAGACGCTCGCGGCGTCCGGCATCGGCGATCTGCGCTATATTCTGAAGTGGAACGAATACAATTCGCCGATGCGTCGTCTCATCACCACCGATGACGTCGGCGAGAGCGCGGTCTACCTGCTCTCGCCCATGTCGAGAGCGGTGACCGGCGAGGTCCACCACGTAGACGCTGGATATCACATCGTCGGGATGAAACACCCCTCCGCGCCGGATATCGCCGTCGTGAAGGAGTAGAGGACAGCGCTGTAGCGCTCGAGGACCTCGGCATGAGCGCCATCAACCATCAGTTCCGGCTTGCCGCCCGCCGGCCGGTTGGCCTGCCCGAGCGCAGCGACTGGAGCCTGACTGAAGAGCCGGTTCGCGAGCCGGGCGAGGGCGAGTTCCTCGTCAAGATTCTCTATCTCTCGCTCGATCCAGCGATGCGGGGCTGGATGAACGAAGGACGCTCCTACATCGCGCCCGTCGGCATCGGCGACGTGATGCGGGCGCAGGGCGCCGGACGCGTCATCGCCTCGAAGCACGAGGGCTTTGCTGTTGGCGACGCCGTCGCCGGCCCCTTTGGCGTCCAGGAATATGCGCTTTCGAAAAGCGACGGCGTCCACAAGGTCGATCCCGGCCTCGCGCCGCTTCCCGTCTATCTGGGCGCGCTCGGAATGACGGGCATGACTGCCTATTTCGGCCTGCTCGAGGTCGGCAAGCCGGAGCCCGGTCAGACCGTCGTCGTTTCCGGCGCGGCCGGCGCAGTCGGCATGGTTGTCGGACAGATCGCCCGCATCAAAGGCTGCCGCGTCGTCGGCATCGCGGGCGGCGCCGAAAAGGGCCGCTTTCTCGTGAGCGAACTCGGGTTCGACGCGGCGGTCGACTACAAGAGGGAAAACGTCCGCAGCGCGCTGCGCCAGCATTGTCCGAAGGGGATCGACGTCTTTTTCGACAATGTCGGCGGAGAAATCCTCGACGCGGCGCTCGCCAATCTCGCCCGCCACGCCCGCATCGTCATTTGCGGCGCGATTTCGCAATACAACGACATGTCGGCGATCAAGGGCCCGCGCAACTATCTGTCGCTGCTGATTAACCGCGCGAGTATGACCGGCATGGTCGTGTTCGACTATGCCGACCGGTATGCCGAGGCGTCGAAAGTCATGGCGGGATGGTTCGCCGAGGGCAGGCTGAAGTCGCGCGAGGACATCGTGCCGGGATTTGCTACCTTTCCTGAGACGCTGCTCAAGCTTTTCGCCGGCGAGAATGTCGGCAAGCTGGTGCTGAAGGTCGCGGAGGATTGAAGGGCAGCGTTTCCGATATTGCCGGGCTGGAGCAGGCCGCCGCCGCTACGTCCGCAAGATCTGCTTTCGCGGCTGTGTGACAAGGCTCCAGAGCGCGGTCGCCGCAATCGCCATATGAACGTAGGCGTTTTGCAGGAAGAGCGCCTGCGGGCCGAAGGTCTTCATCAGAACGGAGGCGATCGCCGGGGCCGCGATCGCAGCGACGCAGTAGATGAAGAGCAATCCGACCGAAATGGCGATCATGTCGTGCGTGGAGGCGCCGTCGTTGGCGAGTGAAACGGCGAGCGTATAGAGCGAATAGGTCGTGAGGCCGACGAAAAAGCCCAGCGCGATGAGCGCGACGCCGGGAGCCGTCAGTCGGGCCAGCATGACCTCCAGGGCCGCCCCGGCGATCATGACGGCGGCCATGACGAGGCGCCGGTCCAGCCGGTCGGAGATGAAGCCGACCGGAAAGACGCCGAGCGCCGACCCGATCACGATCGCGGACGTGAAGTGCGGCGCGCGGTCGGGCGGCATGCCGATGTCCACCGCGAAGACCGGGCCGAGCGCGAACGAGGCGCCGTTCGCGGCGCCGGCGGCCAGAACCGCCAGGCACGAGATTGGCGCCATTCGGGTGAGCCACAGGAGACGAGGGCGGACGCTGCGAGGTTCGGCGGGCGGGTCGACGCTCGTCATCGCCATCGGTACGATTGCGAGAGCCAACAGCGCCGCCGCGACCGCGAAGGGCGAAAACCCGTCGGGTCCCAGCGGCTGGAGGGCCAATTGGCCCGTGGCGGAGGCGCTGAAATTGGCGATCTGGTAGAGGGCGTAGAGCGCGCCGCGATTGGCGTTGGTCGCCTTGGCGTTGATCCAGGCTTCGATCACCGCATAAAGGCCGGCGAAGACGAAGCCGATCAGCGCGCGGAAAACGAGCCACGCGGTCGGCCAGACGAACACCGGCATGAGAACGACCGAAACGACCGCCAGCGAGACGAAAGCGGCGAAGGCCCTGATATGCCCGCCGCGCCGAATGATGATGGGCGCGGCCAGCGTTCCCGCCAGCATTCCGGCGAAATAGGCCGACCCCAAGAGCCCGATCGTGAGATCTGGGAACCCTTCGATATGCGCCCGCAACGGCGTCGTCACCCCGATCAGCGCGTTGCCGCCGATCAGGAGAAGCACGGAGAGCAGCAGCGCGGCTATGGAGGAAAAGACGGTCAAGGGGAGATCGACGCTGAAGCCGCCATCGTCGCACGTCGAGCGCGCTGGCGCGACATGCAATGCGAAGCAACACCGCTGAATAAGCGCGGGCCAGGGCCGAAAATTGGCATATCGGCCTCGCGCCCTTGCTTGTATAAGGACCGTTTTCCGGTCAAAAGGCGACTCCCTTTGGAGGGCTGAGGCGTATTTGAATGGCGCACCAACGTTGGACCCCCGACAGCTGGCGGACAAAGCCCGTCGAGCAGTCGCCGGTTTATAGGGATCTCCCGGCGCTGACCGAGGCCGAGCGGCAGCTCTCCGGCTATCCGCCGCTTGTCTTCGCGGGCGAGGCGCGCAAACTGAAGCGCGCCCTGGGCGCCGCAGCCGCCGGTCAAGCCTTCCTGCTTCAAGGCGGGGATTGCGCCGAGAGCTTCGGCGAGCATTCGGCCGACAACATCCGCGACTTCTTCCGCGTTTTCCTGCAAATGGCGGTTGTCATGACGTACGCAGCGGCTTCGCCGATCGTCAAGGTCGGCCGCGTCGCCGGTCAGTTCGCCAAGCCCCGCTCCTCGGATTTCGAGACGATCGACGGCGTCTCGCTGCCGAGCTACCGCGGCGATATCGTGAACGACATCGACTTCACTCCGCAAGCGCGCGAGCCGGACCCGCGCCGGCAGCTCGAGGCCTACCGCCAGTCGGCGGCGACGCTGAACCTCCTGCGCGCCTTCGCCACCGGCGGCTACGCCAATCTCGAGAACGCGCACCGCTGGATGCTCGGCTTCGTCAAGGACAGCCCGCAGTCCGAACGCTATCAGGGTGTCGCCGACCGGATCACCGAGACATTGGGCTTCATGCGGGCCATCGGGCTCGACCCCGAGGCCCATCCCGAATTGCGCGCGACGGACATCTACACCTCTCACGAGGCGCTGCTGCTCGGCTATGAGCAGGCGATGACGCGGCTCGATTTCGACCTCGGGCGACTATTACGCGACCTCGGGCCACATGGTCTGGATCGGCGACCGCACCCGTCAGCTTGGCGGCGCGCATGTCGAATATTGCCGCGGGGTGAAGAACCCCATCGGCCTGAAATGCGGGCCCTCGCTCAGCCCCGAGGAGCTCTTGCGCCTGATCGAAGTTCTCGATCCGGAAAAGGAGCCTGGCCGCCTGTCGTTGATCTGCCGTTTCGGCGTGGACAGGATCGAGGCCGCGCTGCCGCCCCTCCTTCGCGCTGCGCGCCGCGAGGGCCGCACGCTGCTGTGGGTCTGCGACCCGATGCACGGCAACACGATCAAGACCTCGACCGGCTACAAGACCCGCCCGACCGAGCGCATCGCCCAGGAGGTCAGGAGCTTCTTCGCCGTCTGCCGCGCCGAGGGCGTTCACGCCGGCGGGGTGCACCTGGAAATGACCGGCAAGAACGTAACCGAGTGCACGGGCGGCGCGCGTGCGATCTCCGAGACGGATCTGCGCGACCGCTATCACACCTATTGCGACCCGCGCCTCAACGCCGAGCAGTCGATCGAGATGGCGTTCATGGTCTCGGACCTTTTGAAGGCGCAGCGCCTCGCCCAGCCCGAGCGGCCGGTCAGGGCCGCCGAATGAGGGCTTGGGCCACGACCCAATCGGGTTGATGGGCCGGGCAGGGCTTGGACGCGAAGACGGGGAGTAGGAAGACTTGCCGGTCCCTGCCCGCCGGAAGGCCCTGACGGAGTTCGCGCAAACTCGCGCGGTCCTCACGCTCGCAAAAGGCTGCTCGCGGTCTCGTCCATATTCGCGGCCCTCCTCGAGAGGGTTCGCAAGTCTTCGGCGAGTTCGTGCGCGCGAGGCAGGAGGCCTTCCAGGGCGCGCGTCGCTTCGGCGAGGTCGCCGGTGCGGGCGGCCAGAATGCCCCACTCGAATGCCGACTGAATGAGGTTCGTCATGCCGGGCAGCGTGGCGAAAGTGACGCCCGCGTTCGTGCCCGGGTGCGCGGCCGAGGCCGACAGGGTGGTGGCGACCTCGGCCGCCACGCTCATGACCGGCATCAGCTGGCTGGCGGCGTCGACGAGCAGGCGCTTCTCCGCCGGATCGCGCCCGTGCCGGCCGTAGGCCTGCCGAAGCAGGCGGATCAGATGGTTGTAGAGCGCGTTGGCGAAATCAACGACGTGAGCCGCCACTGGCTCTTCGATATAGACCCTGCCTTCCGCTTGCTCGGTCGGCCGGCGCATCACGGGGTTTCGCGCGGCTGACCGGCCGGGCTTGAACTTGGGATTTGCGGCGAGCAGCTCGTGATACTTGCGATGGATCGCCTCGAAACGTACGAAGTGGGAGGCATGGTGGTCGTCGTCGGCGCCCTCGCCCTGAACGATTATGCGCTGGATCGCCTCTCGCACATCCGTCATAGAGCTGATGGTCATCAGCCCATGAGGCAGGTTCGATCTCGGCGGCTTCGGCCAGGCGCAAGGCCAGACGTTCGAGCCGATTGGCCCTTGTCAGAGTCAATCCGGAGGCCATCCTCTCGCTCGCC
>CAVZJZ010000039.1:0-54975 GCA_963775665.1 uncultured Alphaproteobacteria bacterium
TTGGGTATGCTGAAGAAGGATATTGGTCTCCTCATTCTCATTTTGGTCGTCGGTACGATCGTAGCGATCATCAATCCGTTGTTCGTATCGCCGATCAATATGGCGAATACTGCCAATCTAATCGGCTTGTTCGGTATATTCTCGATCGGTCAAGCGTTTGTCATTATCACGGGCGGCATCGAGCTTTCTGTCGGCTCGGTTATTGCGCTGATCGGCGTCCTGTTCGTTGATCTGATCGTTAATCACGGCGTCCCGTGGCCTTTGGCTTTGCTGCTCATGCTGGCGTTGGGGATGCTCATCGGGCTGGCGCACGGCCTGCTGATCACGAGAATGCATCTGCAACCCTTCATCGTGACGCTGTGCGGGCTCCTGATCTATCGGGGCGCGGCGCGCTTCTACACGGCCGACGCCACCGCGGGCTTCGTTTTTGGCGAGAGCTTCCCCCGACTGGAATGGCTCACCACCGGTCGAGCGTTCGGCGTTGTGCCCCACTCGCTCATCATCATGATTGTGATCGCCGTGATCATGTGGATCGTCTTGCACCGCTCCGTCTTCGGACGCTACCTTTACGCAGTCGGCAAGAACGAGGAGGCCGCCCGTTACTCCGGCATCCCGACCAACCGTGTCATCGTCGCCGCCTACGTGATTTGCGGGGTCCTGACAGCGATCTCGGCGATATTCTTTGCGATGTACACGCGGTCGATTTCGCCGTCATCGCACGGCAACTTCTACGAACTTTATGCAATTGCGGCGTCCGTCCTCGGCGGCTTCTCGCTGCGCGGCGGCGAGGGCTCGATCGTCGGGGTGGTGCTCGGAACGATTCTCCTTCAGGTTCTGCAGAACCTGGTCAATTTGCTCGGCATTCCGAGTTCGTTGAATTTCGCGGTGATGGGCTCCGTCATTCTGATCGGCGTGCTGGCCGACACGCAGTTCGCAGAATTTCGAAAGCGAAGGGCGCTTGCCGCCATGAGTCCGTAGCCCAGCCTCGCGTTGATCGCTTCCGCGTCGGCAGGCCGACCCGGTCTTCCGCTTGGGCCTATTCGTCCCGCCGGAAATTGCGGATGTGCTCGAACGACACCGCGATGACGATGAAAGCGCCGACGAAGGCGCCCTGCCAGAAGGCGTTGATCCCAAGAAGCCCCAGGCTGTTGCGGATGACCTCGATCAGGGCCGAGCCGACCAGCGCGCCAAACGCCGTGCCGACGCCGCCGGCGAGATTCGCGCCGCCGATGACAGTCGCGGCGATGACCTGCAATTCCATGCCCGCGCCGAGATTGGTGGTCACCGCGCCGAGCCATCCCGTTTCGATGATGCCGGCGATGCCGGCCGAAAGCGCCGAGATCATATAGACCGCGAGCTTGACCCGCCGCACCGGCACGCCGGTCAGAATCGCCGCCTTCTCGTTTCCGCCGATGGCGAAGACGTAGCGCCCGAATCGCGTCCAGCGCAGGATGAAGCCGGTGATGAGCGCCAGCACGATCGTATAGATGACCGGGTTCGAAATGCCGAACAGAAACGCGCCGCCGCCGAGATAGAGAAGCTTGGCATGATCGGGGCCGAACTGGAACACGACGGTGTTGTTCGAGGCGACCATCGCGAGCGATCGGGCGAAGGACAGCATGGCGAGCGTGACGACGAACGGCGGAATGCCGACATAGGCGATCAGCACCCCGTTGACCGCGCCGATGAGGAGCGCCGTGCCGATCGAAGCGGCGATGCCGATCTCGATGCTGTAGCCGTTGTGCATGACTACGGCCAGAATCATGCTGCAGAGACAAAGCACCGAGCCGACCGAAAGATCGATGCCCCCGGTGATGATCACGATCGTCATGCCGAGCGAGATGATCGCGACAAAGGTAAAATTGCGCGTGATGTTGAACAGATTGTTGGGGGTGGCGAAGGAATTGGTCGCAAATGTCAGAAAAACGCAAGCGGCGACGAGCGCCAGGAACACCCAGAAGGCCTGGCGCGACGCCAGCCAGGAGAGCCATGTGTGCTCATTCTGTTGGACCGGAACGTCGAGCTCGACTGCCATGGTTCATACCTTGAGTGCCGGGCGCGGCTTGCGCCATCCCGTCGTCGCTAGAATGCATTCTCGATCGCGCCCGTGATCAGGCCCGTGACTTCCTCGGGCGAGCTCTTGGCGATCGGCTTGTCGGCCACTTTCCGGCCCCGGCGCAGGACGACAATGCGGTCGGCGACGGCGAAGACGTCCGGCATGCGATGGCTGATCAGCACGATGGCGATGCCGCTGTCGCGCAGGCGGCGGATGAGGCTCAGCACCTCGGCCACTTGCCTGACCGAAATGGCGGCGGTGGGTTCGTCCATCAACACGATCTTGGCCTTGGAGAGGCGGGTGCGCGCGATCGCGACGGCCTGCCGCTGCCCTCCGGACATTTGCCGCACGAGGTCGCGCGGACGGGTCTCGGATTTCAGTTCGGTGAAGATCTCGCCGGCCCGCCGAAACATCGACGAATAGTCGAGGACTTTGAGCGGGCCGACGCCCCTAAGCAATTCGCGGCCGAGGAAGACGTTGGCGGCGGCGGTCAGGTTGTCGCAGAGCGCGAGGTCCTGGTGGACGATTTCGATGCCGTGCTGCTGCGCCTCGATCGGCTTGTGCAACACGAGCTCGCGGCCTTCCATGCGCATCGTCCCATGCGATGGGCGGAAATCGCCGGCGATAATCTTCACCAGCGTCGACTTGCCCGCGCCGTTGTCGCCCATCAGCCCCACGACCTCGCCGGGCTCCAGCGTGAGCGACACGTCGTTGACGGCCTGGATGGCGCCGAAATGCTTGGAGACGTTCTCCAGTTCAAGGATCGCCATGCCAGCGCCCGCCCCCCTCGACGCGCAGGTCCGCGTCTTTTTGTCGTCGGCGCGGCGACTTTCGAGAACCGCGCGATCCGCATGAATTACCGACCCTATGTATACGGGTCAACGCTGCGGCGAGGTCAGGCGCCGGCGTCGACGCGCCGAACACGCCAAATCGGCACGCCACCCGGCGAGCAAAGATCTTGGCGTGGCCGGCCGCCTCTGTTGGCGCGTCGGCGGCTCGACGACATTTGGGCGGCGGATGTTCGCTCCGCGAACGTCGGACGTTCCTTGTCAATATCGTTTGACGGGACGACGCGCCAAGAGCAAGAATGTCGGCGCAAATGGCCCTGGGGATTCATCGGTCCGACGAAGCCCGAGCGCGTCATAGGAAAACAATGGCGCTCGGCGAAGTCCCGCACGACGCCAAACATGGGAGGAAAGCTATGAAGAAGGTCGCACTTGCTTTGGCCGCCGCGGCGCTGACTCTGTCAGCAGGATCCGCGCTGGCGCAGAAGAAGCAGCTCGTCATCGTCGTCAAGGGCCTCGACAATCCGTTCTTCGAGGCGATTCACCAGGGTTGCGAGAAGTGGAACAAGGAGAACGCCAGTTCGCCCTATCAATGCTTCTACACCGGCCCTGCGTCGACTTCGGACGAGGCCGGCGAAGCGCAGATCGTCGGCGATATTCTCGGCAAGTCCGACACTGCGGCGGTCGCCATTTCTCCGTCGAACGCGCCGATGATCGCCAATAGCGTGAAATCCGCCAATCCAAAGGTTCCGATCATGACGATCGACGCCGACCTCAAGAAGGAAGATTCGGCGCTGCGCAAGACCTATCTCGGCACCGACAATTATCTCATGGGCTTCCGGCTTGGCGAATACCTCAAGAAAGCCAAGCCGAACGGCGGCACGGTCTGCCTCATCGAAGGCAACGCCGCCGCCGACAATATCCTGCGCCGCGCGTCGGGCACGCGCGACTCGCTTTCGGGCAAGAAGGGTCTCGACATGCTGAAGGGCGAAGGCGGCTGGACCGAGATTGCGGGCTGCCCGGTCTTCACCAACGACGACGGGCCGAAGGGCGTGCAGGCCATGTCCGACATCCTGACCGCCAATCCGAAGCTCGACGCCTTCGTGATCGAGGGCGGCTGGCCGCTGTTCGGCGCGCCGCAGCCCTATCGGCAGCTTACCGATCAGTTCAAGGACCAGATCGCCAACAAGAAGCTCGTTATCGTCGCCGCCGACACGATCGGCGACGAAGTTGCGATCGCCAAGGAAGGGCGCGTCGAAGCGCTGGTCGGCCAGCGTCCGTTCGAGATGGGCTACAAGGCGCCGTCGGTGATGATCGACCTTATCAACGGCAAGAAAGTCGACGATCCGGTGTTCACCGGGCTCGACGAATGCACCAAGGCCACGGCGGACACCTGCATCCAGAAGTAGAATCTGGGGCGCCGCGGTCGTTCCGAGCAAAACCGAGCGGGAGGCGCCAAAGCGCCTCCCCAATCGGGATGTTGGTCGACAGCGGCAGGCTCGCCATGTGGACGATCGCGGGCCGCGACCTCTTCGTCGGCGCGACGGCGATGCGCCCGTCGGCCTGTGGCACGCCTTTCGTGATCTTGACCGCCATTTCGGTCAGCGCGTCGCCGATGTCGATCCGGCCGAAATCTACCGCGATCGAACGGACTTCGACGCCCATGCGATCCGAGCGCTATGCCCGCTTCGACGCCACAAGCGCGGGACTCGTCGTGAGCAAGTCGGTTCGCTTAGGCGCACTTGTCTGCGAGGGTTCCAGCTAGCGAGCGAAACCAACAATCACGAGAGAGACGCGCAGGGTCAAAGAGCCGGCGGATCAAGGGAGGGGAAGGCGATGGCGGACAGTGCGCTCAAAGCCATGTCGAAGACGAAATCGCCGAAGTTCGGGCATTTTATCGTCGAGTTCGCAACGCCGGGCATCGGGCACATCCTGAAGTCGGCGGGTTGTGACTTCGTCCTCTTCGACCTTGAGCATTCCGGTTTCCATTTCGAGACCGTCAAGAGCGTCTTGCGTTATTTCGAAGCGGCCGAGCTTCCCGCGATCGTCCGCGTTCCGTCGAAAGACTATCACCACATCGCCCGCGCCATGGACATGGGCGCCGAAGGGCTGATGCTGCCGATGGTGAGCACGGCGGAGGAAGCCCGCCAGATCGTCCATGGGATGAAATACCACCCCGCCGGCGGTCGCGGCGTCGCTCTGCAGGTTGCTCATGACCGCTATCGCCCCGGAGCAGTGGCCGCGAAATTCGCCGCGGCGAACAATCGATCGACGCTGTTCTGCCAGATTGAAACTGCGGCCGGCGTCGAGAACGCCGAAGCGATCGCCTCGATCGACGGCGTCGACGCGCTTTGGGTCGGTCACTTTGACTTATCCGTTTCGCTCGGCATACCCGGTCAATTTGATCATCCGGACTTCCGGCGAGCGATCGACCGCACCGTTGCGGCCTGTCAAAAACACAAGAAAGCGTTGGGGCGACTGGTCCCGACGGTGGAGCTCGGCGTCGAGCTCTACGCCGCCGGATTCGATTTCATTTGCTATTCCGGCGACGTCTGGGTGCTCCACAACGCCCTTGCCGAAGCGATCACGGCTCTGCGTGAAGGCGTGAAGGCGAAGCGGAGCTAAAGCGATGACTGACAGGTTCCGTGTCGCTCTCTCAGGCGACTTTCGCAAGGCGGACGGATCGCCGACCTATCCCGACTTCGATCTGGCGCCGTTGCGCGCGGCCAAAGGCCTCGACGTTGTGTTTCTGAATTCCGCCAATCCTTTGCGCGCCGACCAGCTCGAAGATTTCGATGCGCTCATCCTGCTCGCCCATCGCTTCGCCGCAGAGAGCGTTCCCAAGAGCGGACGCCTTGCGGTCGTTGCGCGCTTCGGGGTCGGATATGACACCGTAGACGTCGACGCTTGCACGCAGGCGGGCATCGCGCTTGTCATTACGCCAGAAGGCGTGCGTCGCCCGGTCGCGGTGTCAATCGTCACGTTGATGCTCGCTCTGACGGGCAAGCTGATGATCAAAGACCGGCTCGCTCGCGAAGCCGCCGCCGGCTTCGCCAAACGCTCGGATCACATGGGCGTAGGCCTGGTCGGACGCACGCTTGGGTCGGTGGGCGTCGGCAATATCGGGGCTGAATTGTTTCGCATGGCGAAGCCGTTCGACATGCGCTTCATCGCTCACGACCCTTTCGCGGATCCGACCGTGGTCGCCGAACTCGGCGTCGAACTCGTGTCGCTCGACGACCTCTTCAGGCAAGCGGACATCGTTTCCGTGAGTTGTCCGTTGACCGCGCAAACCCGGCATCTCGTCAACGCCGAACGCCTTGCGCTGATGAAGCCGTCCGCCTTCCTCATCAACACAGCGCGGGGACCGATCGTCGATCAAAAAGCGCTGACGAAAGTCTTGCAGGAGGGCCGCATCGCCGGCGCCGGGCTCGACGTGCTCGAACAAGAGCCCCCGGATGCCGACGATCCCATTCTCAAGCTCGACAACGTCATCCTGTCGCCGCACGCGCTGTGCTGGACGGATCAGTGTTTTGCGGGCAATGGCGCCGCCGACGTCAGAGCGGTGCTCGACGTTCAGCACGGTCGAAACCCGTGCGGCGTCGTCAATCGCCAGGTCCTCGATACGAACTTATGGAAGGCGCGGCTGGATTCGTTCGGCCGACGCTTTGGCGACTGACCGCCACCAAGGACCATCGCGTGCGCGCCGGACCTTTCTGCAGGCGGCGCGGCGCCGGCCGCATTCAACGCATCGATAAGTTTTCCAAAGGGCGGGAGTTTGACGGACGCGCTCATCCAACTCTCCGGCACATCTAGATCGAGTCTACGCGTCCTCTCTGTCCGTACTCAATTCAGCGTCGCGTCGCCGCAAATTCCCTCCGGCCGCCTGATCGTCGATGTTTCGAGGGCGGCCGCACCCCCTTTCGCTCCCTGTTACCTGTCATAACAGGACCTGTTACCGTCCTGTTCATCTCCCTGTTCCTTGCTCTCGCGCCACATGAAGATCGTCTCGGAAGCAATTGAGATCAGGTGGACTTTTCGTGGTAAGGCCAAGCGCAACGGCGGCCGCCGCCCGCTCGATTCTCCCTGTTACCAGGGAGTAACAGGGAGACATGAGCGCCGGCGCCTCATCTCGAAGTCGCTCGAAACCCGCACGCCGCTCTGGCCGCGGTCGCCCTCAGAGCATGCTCGGCAGCACCCGGTCGGGCGGGCGGTGGCCGTCGGCGAAGGTGCGGATGTTGATGATGACCTTCTCGCCCATGTCGGCCCGGCCCTCGTGGGTCGCCGAGCCCATATGCGGCAGCAGCGTCACCTTGCCGGCCCGGGCGAGGGCGATCAGCTTCTCGTTGACGGCGGGCGCGTGCTCGAACACGTCGAGCCCGGCGCTGGCGAGCTCGTCGGCCTCGAGCATGCGAATCAACGCGTTCTCGTCGACCACCTCGCCGCGGGAGGTGTTGATGAGGATGGCGTCCGGCCTGAGATATTTGAGGCGGCGGGCCGACAGAAGGTGGTAGGTGCCCGGCGTATGCGGACAATTGACCGAGACGAAGTCCATTCGCGCCAGCATCTGGTCGAGCGAATCCCAATAGGTCGCCTCGAGCGATTCTTCGATCTGGACGGCGACGCGGCGCCGGTTGTGGTAGTGGATCGACATGCCGAACGCCCGCGCCCGGCGGGCCAGCGCCTGGCCGATGCGGCCCATGCCGATGATCCCGAGGCGCTTGCCGGTGATCCGCCGCCCCAGCATCCAGGTCGGCGCCCAGCCGGCCCACTTGCCCTCGGGAATGACCTGCGAGCCCTCGACCAGCCGTCGGGCGGTCGAGAGGATGAGCGCCATGGTCATGTCGGCCGTGTCCTCGGTCATGACGCCTGGCGTGTTGGTCACGGTGATCCCGCGCCGGAGCGCGCTGGTGACGTCGATATGGTCGACGCCGTTGCCGAAATTGGCGATCAGCCGCATCTGCTCGCCCGCCTGGGCGATCATCGGCGCGGTGATATGGTCGGTGATGGTGGGCACGAGAACGTCCGCCTCGCGCATCGCCTCGACGATCTCGGCCTGAGACATGGGTTTGTCGTCGAGGTTCAGGCGCGAATCGAACAGCTCGCGCATCCGCGTCTCGACGAGTTCGGGAAGCCGGCGCGTCACCACCACCAAGGGTTTCTTTTTGGTCATGAGCGCCCTCCCCGCCCGCGCGCCGCCGTCCCGCCATCAGCCATTTGCGTCCGCGCCATCAAACCGTTTACGCCTCATTAACGCTGCGCGCCGCAAATGTTTTGCGCCCGGTCCGGCGAGCGGGTCGCGAGCCGCCGGCTCGCCGGCCTCTCTATCAGAAGAGCGAGCAAAGACAAGGATGGCCGATCAGCCGTCGAGGAACTCTGCGATGACACGTGAGCAGCAGTCCGGCCAGGCGGGCCGGGTCACGCGCCGGGGAGCGTTCGCGATCCTGGCCGCTCTCGCGCTCGCGCCCGATCTGGCGCTCGCCGACCCGGTCGGCCCGGTCACAAAGTTGCCGCTGCCGCGCTATGCGAGCCTCAAGACCGACCGGGTCAATCTGCGCGAGGGCCCCTCCAAGGACCATCCGACGAAGTGGGTCTACCAGCGCGCCGGACTGCCGGTGGAGATCACGGCCGAGTTCGAGATCTGGCGCAGGGTGCGCGATTCGGAAGGCGTCGAGGGCTGGGTTCTGCATTCGCTGCTTTCCGGGCGGCGCACGGCGCTGGTGACGCCGAACAGGAAGGGAGAGGATGCGAAAATCTTTGTCCGCCCGTCCGAGAGCGCCGACCCTGCGGCGACCCTCCAGTCCGGCGTCATCGTCAATATCCGCAGCTGCGACGGCGCCTGGTGCCTGATCGACGGGGATGGATTCAAGGGCTATATCCAGCAGGTGAAGCTCTGGGGCGCCTATCCCAACGAGAAGATCGAATGAGGCGGGAACGTCCGCAGCAGGCGAAGCAGCCCCGACGTGTTTGCATCTGAACCAGAAGGATTTGGCCGTCAGGCGCGCCGCCTGCGGCTCAATACGCTCATCGGGCTGCGCTGGCTTGCGGTCGCCGGACAGACGGCGGCGATCCTGATCGGCGTCTTCGGGCTCGGCCTGCGGTTTCCCGTTCTGGCCTGTCTCGGCCTCGTCGCCGCCTCCGCGGCGCTCAATCTTGCGCTGCGCTACCGTTTTCCGCGTCAGCATGCAACTGAGCGAGCGCGGCGGCGACGATCATGCTCGCCTATGACATCCTTCAGCTGGCGGGGCTCCTTTTTCTGACCGGCGGCGTCGCCAATCCATTCGTCATTTTGCTCCTGGCGCCGGTGACCATCGCCGCCACGTCGCTGTCGTTGCGCCAGGCGCTCGCGCTGCTCGGACTGGCGCTCGTCTGCGCAACCGTGCTTTTGCGCGTGAGCCTGCCGCTGCCGTGGATCAGCGGCGAAAACCTGATCCTTCCGCCGCTCTACGTCGTTGCGCGCTGGGTCGCGCTCGCCGTCAGCGCAGCCTTTGTGGCGCTCTATGCGTATCGCGTCGCGGAGGAGGCGCGCCAAAGCGCGAGCGCGCTGACGGCGGCCGAGCTCGTTCTCGCCCGCGCCCAGCACCTGTCCCAGATCGACGGCCTCGCAGCGGCGGCGGCGCATGAGCTCGGAACCCCGCTCGCCACGGTCGCGCTCGTCGTGCGCGAAATGGCGGCCCACCCTTCGCCGGTCGAAGGATTTGCCGACGATTTGCGGCTGGTGGAGCAGTCGGTCGACAAGTGCCGGACGATCCTGGGCAAATTGTCGTCGCCTGCCGGGCTCTCCGGCCATCAGCAGCTGGACATTTCCAGTCCGGTCGAGCTCGCCGAAATCGCGGCTGCTCCCCATCGGCTGCTTGGAGTCGCGATTGCGGTCGAGGGCGAGGGTCCCGAGCCTGCTCCTCAATGCGCCCGCAACGCCGGGCGTCTTGTACGGCTTGGGCAATCTGATCGAGAACGCGGTCGGCTTCGCCGAGAAGGCGGTCGTCATTCGCGCGAGCTGGACGAAGTCGACGGTCATGATCGTGATCGCGGACGACGGGCCGGGATTTCCCGCGAGCATCCTGGCCAGAGTTGGCGAGCCCTATCTCTCGCAGCGCGACGAACGCGCCGCAACGAAGAGGCCGGCGGCGGGCTCGGGCTCGGTCTGTTCATCGCCCGGTCCCTGCTCGAACGGTCCGGCGCGACGCTGAAGTTCGCCAATGCCGCGCCCCCTGCCTCAGGCGCGGTCGTGACGGTCGAGTGGCCCCGCTCCGCCTACGAACGGGGTCGACGGACGGGCGATTAACCTGTAGTTGGTTCACGGTCCGTTTTGTGGTTACAATCGAGACGCATGGAAAAAGACGCACAACAGTCGTCGAACCAGGGCCCCAGCGGCGGGGAGACGCTGGACAAATCGCTGCTCGTCGTCGACGACGACAGGCTGTTCTGCGAGCGGCTTGCGCGGGCCATGTCGTCGCGCGGCTTCACGGCGAGAACCGCGATCAGCGTCGCCGAAGCCCTGGCCGCGATCGAGACGGCGCCGCCGGCCTTCGCGGTCATCGATCTGAGATTGGGCGACGGCAGCGGCCTCGACGTGATGCGGGCGCTCAAAGCCAAGCGCGCGGACGCGCGCGGCGTCATCCTTACCGGTTATGGCGCGATCGCGACCGCGGTGATGGCGGTGAAACTCGGCGCGTTCGATTATCTCGCGAAACCCGCCAATGCCGACGACGTCGTCACCGCGCTGATGGCCGGACGGCTCGATGGCCCCTCCGAGCACGATCCGCCGATGTCCGCTGACCGGGTGCGCTGGGAGCATATCCAGCGCATCTACGAAGCCTGCGAGCGCAACGTTTCGGAAACCGCCCGCCAGCTCAACATGCATCGGCGCACGCTCCAACGCATCCTGGCCAAGCGGGCGCCGAAGTAGGACGGGCGCCGTCGGGGCTGCATTGAAAGCAATCGACAAAGCGACTGGCGCTGGTGGGCCGGGCAGGACTCGAACCTGCAACCAGACCGTTATGAGCGGCCGGCTCTAACCATTGAGCTACCGGCCCGACCGGGCGCGCCCTGGCGGCATAAAGCGCAAAACGGACGTTGTGGCAATGAGGCAACCTGTACCGCCGACGAGGAGGCGCGTCCTGGTTGCGGCGTTCGGCGAAAGGGCCAATGTGGCGCCGGATTTCGGCTCCGCCCTAACTTCGCCACGCAATTCGTTTTCCTCCGCGCCCTGTGATAGGCGGATGAAATGGCGTTTCAGGACAGCGCGATGGTCGATGGGACGGAACGGGCGGCGCCGTCAGCGCGCGCCGGCGCGCGTCGCATCGGCGTCGCGCCACCGCCCGATCGCGAGCAGGCCTTCGCTAGGGCCTCACGCCGGTCGGTGCGTGTGCGTCTTCTGCGCAAGGCGATTCTCATCGGCGTATTGGGAACAGTTGCCGCGATGATCGGGATCGCGATTTTCAACCCGTTCTCGGCCAAGTTCGGCTCGCTGAGCTTTTCCGCCTTATCGGTCGATGGGACCAAGATCACGATGGCGCGGCCGAAGCTCGCAGGGTATCGCGGCGACGGCCAGCCTTACTCTGTGACCGCCGAGAAGGCGCTTCAGGACATCAAGCACCCGACCGTTGTCGAGCTGCAGAAGCTGACCGGCGACATCGGCATGTCGGGCGGGGAGACCACGCACATCAGCGCCGACAGCGGCGTCTATGACAGCGTGGCCGAAGAGATGCGTCTGTCGGACAACATCCGGATCGGCAACGCGCGTTTCGAAGTGCGGTTGCGAACCGCCGACATCGATTTTAAGACAGGCCTCTATCGGAGCGACGAACCCGTCGAGGTCCATGTCGGCGAGGACACGACCATCTTCGGCGACCGCGCCGCCGCCCGCAGCAACGGCCAGGAAATGACGTTCGAGGGACACGTCAGGACGAGAATCGTTCCGCAGGCCGACAAGCCGGCGGACGCAGACGTGAAAGGGACCAGCCCATGATTAGAACGCCGGGACGATCGGGCGGAGCGGCGCTCGTGGCCGTGACGCTGATCCTCGTCCTCGCGCGCGTCGAGGCGGCCACCAAGCCCGCGAGCGCCCCCGACTCCAGTCCGATCCAGATTCTGCCCGGGACGAGTTCGAAAGAGCCGATCTCCATCGACGCCGACAAGCTCGTCTATTCCGACAAGGAGAAGAAGGCGGTGTATTCGGGCAATGTCGTCGTCATCCAGGGCGACACGAAGATGACCTGCTCGGTCATGACCGTCTTTCTCGATCGTTCGCCGACACCCGCGGCCAATGCGGCAGCGCCGGCCGCGAGCGCGCCGGCCGCGGCGGACTCGCAAGGCGGGCCGTCCACAAGTTCGGGCATCAAGCGCCTGGAGGCGACAGGACCGGTGACAGTGGTTTCGAAGACCCAGGTCGCGACCGGCGACAACGCCACCTACGACAAGGTGGAGAACAGGGTGCAGCTGATCGGCCACGTCACGCTCAGCGACGGCCAGAACGTCACCAAAGGCGACAAGCTGACTTACGATCTCAAGACGAGCCAGGCGACAATCGACACCGGCGGCTCCAAGTCGGGACGCGTCCACGGGCAATTCGTTCCCGCCGGGGGCGCCGACCCGACGAAGCCGAAGTAGGAGCGACGACCCCTTGCCCAGACCTCGCGGGCCTTCGGCTCGATCCGACACGAGCGCAGCAACGTGAGCGAGGATGCGCTGCACGAGATGGCCGATTCGACCGTCCGGAAGCGGTTCGGCGGACGCCGCGCGGCGTCCGCCGCGGCCGCCGGCGCGTTGCCATTCGGCGCCGATCGCCAGGGCGTCCTGGCCGTGCATCACCTCGGCAAAGGCTATCGCGGCCGAATGGTGGTGCAGGACGTCAGCATTTCGGTCCGGCGAGGCGAGGCGGTCGGACTTGCTCGGGCCCGAACGGCGCGGGCAAGACCACAGTCTTTTACATGATCACCGGCCTCGTCAGGCCGGACAAGGGGACGATCGAACTCGACGGGCACGACGTCACCGGCCTGCCGATGTTCCAGCGGGCGCGGCTCGGCGTCGGCTATCTCCCGCAGGAGGCGTCGATCTTCCGCGGCCTCAATGTCGAGGACAACGTCCGCGCGGTGCTCGAGGTCAATGAGCCCGATCGCGAGGCGCGCGAAGCTACGCTCGAATCGCTTCTCGAGGAGTTCGACATCGCCCGGCTGCGCAAGGCGCCTTCGATCTCGCTGTCCGGAGGCGAGCGGCGCCGTTGCGAGATCGCGCGCGCGCTCGCGGGCAAACCGTCCTTCATGCTGCTCGACGAGCCTTTCGCCGGCATCGATCCCATCGCCGTCGGCGACATCCAGGACCTCGTGCGCCATCTCAAAGGGCGCGGCATCGGCGTGCTGATCACCGATCACAATGTGCGGGAAACGCTCGGACTGATCGACCGCGCCTACATCATCCACAGCGGCCATGTCCTGACCGAGGGATCGCCGGACGCGATCGTCGCCCATCCGGACGTCAGGCGTTTCTATCTCGGCGAAGACTTCCGGATGTAGGAGTCACTCGTCCTCGCCGAACCGGCTGGCGACGAGTTCGGCAAGCGCATCGAGCGCTTCCTGCGCCTCAGCGCCGGAGGCGAAGACGGTGATGGTCGATCCGAGTCCGGCCCCAAGCGTCAAGATGCCCATGATCGAATCGCCGCCGACGGTTTCGCCGCATCGTTCGACCTTGATGTCGGCGTCGAACCGGTCGACGCACTGAACGAATTTGGCGGTGGCGCGCGCGTGCAGGCCCTTCCGGTTCACGATCTGCATTCGGCGCGACAGGGCTCCGGCGAGTTCGGGCGGCGGCGGACAATCGTCCTCTGCGCCGCGCTCGCTCATTTCCCGGCGAGGACCTTGCTGGCGACCGTGATGTATTTGCGTCCCGCCTCGCGCGCTTCGACCACGGCGTGGTCGAGATCGGCGGCGTCGCGCATCGTCGCAAGCTTGATCAGCATCGGCAGATTGACGCCGCAAATCACCTCGATGCGCCCTCCGTCCATCACCGAAATTGCGAGATTGGAAGGCGTGCCGCCGAACATGTCGGTCAGGATGACGACGCCAGCGCCGTCCTGAACGCGCGCCGCGGCATTGAGGATGTCCGAGCGTCGCTGCTCCATGTCGTCATCGGGACCGATCGTGATCGTCTCAAGTTGAGACTGAGGTCCCACGACATGTTCCAACGCTGCCCGAAAACCAGTGGCGAGCTGGCCGTGGGTCACCAGGACCATTCCAATCATCAAAGATCCATCAGTCAACCGACTCGCGCTTCCGGCGTTGGTCTAGCCGCGGCGGAACGGCAACCTTCCCATTTTTGTGCACTGCGGCGCAATGTTCAAGCGAAATTCGTTTTCGCACGCCGCCGGTTGCGGACGCGCGGCTCAGACGTTCGTCGACCGCGATCGCCTGGTCGCTCGCGCTCTGGCCGCAGCGAAGCGCCAGCCGCGGCGCCTCGAAACCCATGAGCGTCAAGAAGTCGGGATCGTCCGGCAGACGCGGCCAGCTCCGGCCCGGCTCGCTGAGTTCGACGACCAGCCTGACGATTGCGGCGCTCTCGCAAGCAACCGTCAAGAGCCCCGCCATCCGTCGCTCGATGACGCCAGCCAGATTGCGCGCTCCCGAAGCGATCAGTCGGCCGCCGGCCTGGCGGACCCAGACGCGGTCGTCACCGATCAGTGCTCCGAAAAGGCCGGCTGACCGGGCGAGGGCGAGCAGGGCGAGGGCGAGCGCGCTCTTGCCGATCCGGACGGTCCGAGAATCAGCACCCCGCTTTCGCCGTAGACTACGGCCGTGGCGTGAAGGCCCAAGGTCGCGCTCACGGCGCGAACGCCGGCAGTTCGACGACGAAACGAGCGCCTGCGCCGTGCCGGGCCGCCGGTTCGTCTGACAACTCCTCGCGCCCCGATCCCACACGGAGCGAAGCCTCCGCGGTCCGATTGGCGGCCCAGATCCGTCCGCCGTGCGCCTCGACGATCTGGCGCGAGATCGACAGGCCCAAGCCGGAGTTCTGGCCGAACCCCTGATTTGGCCGATCGGTATAGAACCGCTCGAAAATTCGCTCCAGCGCGTGAGTGGGGATGCCGGGCCCGTCGTCGTCGACGGTGATGACGACCCGCTCCTCGGGCAATTCGCCCTCCGGCCCTGTCGAAGCCCGCTCGAGCGCGACGCGCACGACGCCGCCTGGTTCCGAAAACGAGCAGGCGTTGTCGATCAGGTTCGTCACCACCTGGGCCAGACGCGAATCGTGGCCGAGAACGTAATAGTCCGCACCCGCGCGCCGGCCTCGTCGCACCGGAATCGAAAGCTCGATCGTGACGCCGTTGCTGCGCGGCGATTCCTGCGACATCGACACGACCGCGCGCAAGAGCGCCGCCAAATCGACCGGACCGGCGTCGCCGCGCGCCAGTTCCGCATCGAGGCGCGATGCGTCGGAAATGTCCGAGATCAGCCGGTCGAGCCGGCGAACGTCGTGCTGCATGATGGAGACGAGCCGCTCGCGCGCTTGGCCGGCCTTGACCCGCGGCAGGGTTTCAAGTGCGCTCCGCAGCGAGGTCAGCGGATTCTTCAGTTCATGCGCGACGTCTGCGGCGAAACTCTCGATCGCGTCGAGCCGGCTGTAGAGCGCCTGCGTCATTTCGCGCAGGGCGCGCGAGAGATGTCCGATCTCGTCAGAGCGCGAGGTGAAGTCGGGAATTTGCTGTCGAGACCGTATTCCACGCCGGACGCGCTCGGCCGCCTCGGCAAGCTTCCGCACCGGCTCTGCGATCGTATTGGCGAGCGACAACGAAAGCAACAGCATCACTGTAGCGAGCACCGCGAAAAAGCGCAGTATCGCGCGCCTTTCCGAAGCGATCACGTGGTCGATGTCGCCACCTTGGGTCGAGAGCTGAAGCGCGCCCCGCGTCGTCATCATATGCTGGATTGGGACCGCGACCGATACGATGGTCTCGCCCTCGTCGTCAATTCGCACGGCCGACTGGGTTTCGCCGTGAAGCGCAGCAGCGATTTCCGGCAACGTCTTGCCGTCAACGAGCCATGCATCGCGGTTTTGCCGCGCAGCCGGTTCGGCGTAGAGCTTGCGGAAATATGCTGTCACGCGATCGACAAACCCGCGATGGTCGACCGAATCGGGCAGTTCGGACCGCACCACCGCACCGTGCGGCGAGAGCGAGCGTGAATCCAGCAGAAGCCGACCGTCCCGGTCGAAAATGCGCGCCCGTGTATGCGTCGGCGTCACCAGCCGATGCAAGACCGGTCCGACACGCTCCGGATTGATGGAAAATTCGATCGCGTAGTCCTCGCTCGGCGATGGTGCAGCGCTCTGGCCTGGGGCAAGCTGGAGCAACTTGTCCGGGTCGATCGTGATGGTATCGGTGTCGACCGCCGCCGAAGCGGCGACAGCGGCCGAGATGATGTCGGCCTGGGTGGTCAGGCTCTGCACCCTGGCGGCGATGATGTCGGCGCGAAACTGGTTGAGCAGCAGAAAGCCGACCGCGAGCACCACGAGCCCGCCGAGGTTAAGGACAACGATGCGGCGCGTTAGCGAGGAGGAAAAGCGAGTCGACAGGAAGCGCCATGAGAACCGTGCGCGGGCGCGTAGCCACCGGGCTCCGCCTGGCGTCGGCGAAGCGACGACGATGCGGTCGCGACGGGTTTCAGCCTTCATGGGCTCGGCTGAGCCGCTTACCCTTCCTTGAACCGATAGCCGACGCCGTACAGGGTCTCGATCATCTCGAACTCAGGCTCGACCACCTTGAATTTCTTCCGCAGCCGCTTGATGTGGCTGTCAATGGTCCGGTCGTCGACATAGACCTGATCGTCGTATGCCGCGTCCATCAGCGCATTGCGGCTCTTGACGACTCCAGGCCGCGTCGCCAGTGCCTGCAGTATGAGGAACTCGGTAACGGTCAGCGTGACGGGCGTATTGTCCCACGTGCAGGTGTGGCGCTCCGGATCCATCTTCAATCGGCCACGCTCGAGTATTTTCGCCTCGGCCTCCTTCTGGGTCGCGGCGTCCTTCGGATTGGACCGGCGTAGGATCGCCTTCACCCGTTCGACTAGGAGCCGTTGCGAAAAAGGTTTCCGGATGAAATCGTCTGCGCCCATCTTGAGGCCGAAAAGTTCGTCAATCTCCTCGTCCTTTGAAGTGAGAAAAATCACGGGAAGGTCCGATTTCTGCCTGAGGCGACGCAACAGCTCCATGCCGTCCATACGCGGCATCTTGATGTCGAAAATGGCGAGATCCGGCGGATTGGATTTCAGGCCTTCGAGCGCGCTCGAGCCGTCGGTGTAGGTCTGAACCCGATAACCTTCCGCCTCCAGCGAGAGGGAGACGGATGTCAGGATGTTGCGGTCGTCGTCGACCAGGGCGATTGTGGGCATGAGGCTCCCGTTTCACTCGTGAATCGTGGCGCGGCCGGCCGCCGGACGCAATTCTTCCATCTTAACGGTTCGCGGCCGAAATGTGTTCCAGATTTGGGAAATCGACCGCGGCCCAGCTACGAGATGGGGAAGGCGCGCGAATTTCGCAAGCTTACAACGAGCAGGACCGGATGAACGTGCGCTGCCCAGACTTCTGATCTACTGCCCAGAACCGGCCTCCCCGGGACCTTGGCGCCGACTTGACAGACGCTCCTTGACAGACGCTCGGAGTTCACGCGAATTTGTCCAAGCCGACGCGGGGTTCGCTTCGCCACGGAACTCCCCTAAAAGCCGGTGTCTTTCTGGAGGCCAACGACGCCGGATGAGCAAACCTGCGGCCGATCCGTCCCAACCTTACCGCAGCCTGATCGCCGGATATACTGACGCGATCCGGGCGAGCGACTTCAAGGCGAACATCGCGATCCTGTTCGTCGCCTTCATGATGGGCCCAATCCTGTACAACTACACAAAGTTTCCGATTTACCTCCCCATTCATTTCGTTCTACTGCCGTTCCTGATCGTCTATCTTTGCCTTTTTATGGTTCTCATCCCTCGCTACCCTCGCCGCGGCAGCAAGAACTTTCTCGTCTCCCGCACGGCTACAGCGGAAGATTTCAATAACGTGGCCGAGACCGAAGATGAAATTGAGCAACTTAAACTGCGATGCGCAGTGCTATCTGAACTTCTTTGGTGGAAAACTCTATACATCAACATTAGTTTCATCGCCTCGATTATTAGCATAATAGTAACAATATTCTTGTTAATTCATATCAGATATTTATGAATCACGAGCGATCTGAATTAATCACGGATATAAACAGAAACGCTAAGTTACGTAATTACCTTATTGGCTACAGCGATTCGATACGTCAGAGTGACGTCAAAGCGAAGCACCTTTGGTTGATCGTCGTTTAGTTCGTGAAATTCTTAGATCTGTTAATCTCGGTTTAACCACTATACCCTCGCGCCGGTCGCGACCGCTTTCCCATCCGCTACAAGACAGAGGTGGACGATTTCGTATTTGTCGAGGATACGCGGCGCGATTTGGAGTCGCTCCCCGAGCGATGCGCTTTATTTTCACGCATATCTTGGTGGAAAAACATCGCTTTGCAGATTGCATATGTCGTGGCGATGGCCCTCTCGTGGCCGCGGCGATTCTTCTGTTTGTGACTCATCTGTAAATGACCTTCGCGACGCTCAGCCTGCCCCCACGCTGGCGCCGTGCGCGCGATTCTCTTTGTCGAACCGCGCCTCGATCTCCGCGACGATCGAGCCGAGCATCGTGTTGATCTTGAAATCCTTGGGCGTGTAGACCGCCGCAACCCCGCCCGCCCGAAGCCGCTCGGCGTCGGCCGGCGGGATGATCCCGCCGACGACCACCGGCAGACGCTCAAGGCCTGCCACGCGAAGGTCGGCGATCACCTCTTCCGCCAGCGCGACGTGGGATCCCGACAGGATCGACAGGCCAACGCAATGGACACCCGATTTGGCGCGCTCGACGATCTCGGCCGGGGTAAACCGGATGCCGTCGTAGACGACGTCCATTCCCGCATCGGTGGCGCGGGCCGCGATTTGCTCGGCGCCGTTCGAATGGCCGTCGAGGCCAGGCTTGCCGATGAGGATTCGGATGCGCCTCCCGAGTTTTAGCGAAACCCGCTCGACTTCGCCGCGCAGTTCGTCGAGTCCGGCCGCCTCCTGGCGTGCTCGGGGCGAGACGCCGGTCGGGGCGCGGAATTCGCCGAACTCCGCCCGCAGCGCGCTGCCCCATTCACCGGTGGTCACGCCGGCCTTAGCCGCCTCGATCGAAGCCGGCATGACGTTGGCGCCGCTTGAGGCCGCCGACCGCAGCGCCTGAAGCGCCTGCCGGGCCCGCACGTTGTCGCGTCCGGCCCGCCACGCCTTGAGCTTTTCGATCTGTTCCGCCTCGGCCTCTGCGGACGGGACCATGATGGAATTCTCCCCTGCGGTTAGGGGCGACGACTCGGATTTCGTGAAGGCGTTGACGCCGACGACGATTTGTTCGCCCCGCTCGATCGCCTCGAGGCGGCGGGTGTTGGATTCCACCAGCTTCGCTTTCAGCGCGCCCGATTCGATCGCCCGAACCGCCCCGCCCATGGCATCGATCGCCGCGACCTCGTTGAGCGCCTCGCGCTTGAGCTTCGCCACGAGCGTCGCGATTTCAGGGCTGCCGTCGAAAATGTCGCCGAATTCCAGCAGGTCCGTTTCGTAGGCCATGATCTGCTGGAGCCGAAGCGACCATTGCTGGTCGAACGGCCGCGGAAGGCCGAGGGCCTCGTTCCACGCAGGCAGTTGAACTGCGCGAGCGCGCGCAGTTGCGCGAAAGCACGACGGACAGCATCTCGATCAGGATGCGGTAGGCATTGTTTTCCGGCTGCTGCTCGGTCAGTCCGAGCGAGTTCACCTGGACGCCGTAGCGGAAACGCCGCTTGGCGGGATCCTTCACTCCGAAGCGGTCGCGGGTGATCTCCTCCCAAAGTTCAACGAACGCCCGCATTTTCGCGAGTTCCGTCACAAAACGCATGCCCGCGTTGACGAAAAAGGACATCCGTCCGACGACCTCGGCGAAGGCGGCGTCGTCAACTTCGCCCGACTGGCGGACACGATCGAGGACGGCGATCGCAGTCGCCAGGGCGTAGCTGAGCTCCTGGACCGGCGTCGCGCCCGCTTCCTGCAGGTGGTACGAGCAGACGTTCATCGGATTCCATTTGGGAGTTTCGCGCGCGCAAAAGAGGATCAGGTCTTTGGTGAGACGCAGGGATGCGTCGGGCGGAAACACATAGGCGCCGCGCGCGAGATATTCCTTGATGATGTCGTTTTGCGTGGTGCCTTGAAGCGCTGCGCGCGAGGCCCCTTGTTCGTCGGCGGTCGCGATATAGAGCGCCATCAGCCACGGAGCGGTAGCGTTGATGGTCATCGACGTGTTCATCGAGGCGAGCGGAATGTCCTTGAACAGCGCCCGCATGTCGCCGATATGCGAAATGGCCACGCCGACCTTGCCGACTTCGCCGCGCGCCAGCGGATGGTCGCTGTCCAATCCGGTTTGAGTGGGTAGATCGAACGCGATCGAAAGGCCGGTCTGTCCCTTCGCGAGATTTTGGCGGTAGAGCCGATTCGACTCGCGAGCGGTCGAATGACCGGCATAGGTGCGGAAGATCCACGGTTTGTCCCGACGCGCCACAGGAACTTGTCCGTCCGCCTCCGTCATCGCCGACCTTCCGCTCTGTTTCGCGCCGTATTCCGTCCACTGGCGCGAGGGCATGACGCACGCCCGAATTTGTGCGCAGCACAATCGCAGAAAACGCTGCCGCGCGCCACACTCTTGGGCGAGGCACCCGTCGGCGCACCCTGCGCCAATCGTCGGACCGACGCTCGGGCAGAAAATCCCTTGCCGGGCGGCGGCCTCGTGGAGGGGCCACCTTGCGAGATGATGGCGAAAGTGGGATTGATTTTCCGCGGCCAAAGCGCAATGTAGCCTTTGTGCGCCGCAATATCAGTGCATTCGCCCGAGTGCGAGTGCAGAGAGGCGCGTCTGAGGAAGTCCATGACCATTCGCCTCGCCGGCAAGGGGCCGTCGGCCGAAGCGCCGGCCAAAGACCTTTACGAAGTCGGCGAAGTTCCGCCCTTGGGCCATGTGCCGGCGTCGATGTACGCCTGGACCGTGCGCAAGGAGCGGCATGGTCCGCCGGAACAGTCGATGCAGGTCGAGGTCGTGCCGACCTGGACTCTCGACAGCCACGACGTGCTCGTTTTCGTGATGGCGGCCGGCGTCAACTACAATGGCGTCTGGGCGGCGCTCGGCGAGCCGGTCTCGGTGCTCGACGTTCACAAGAATCCGTACCATATCGCCGGCTCCGACGCGTCCGGCATCGTCTGGGCGGTCGGTTCGAAAGTGCGGCGCTGGAAGATCGGCGACGAAGTCGTCGTTCATTGCAACCAAGACGACGGCGACGACGAAGAATGCAACGGCGGCGACCCGATGTTCTCCGCCTCGCAGCGCATCTGGGGATATGAGACGCCGGACGGTTCGTTCGCCCAGTTCTGCCGGGTGCAGGACCGCCAGTTGATGGCGCGTCCCCGCCACCTGACGTGGGAGGAGAGCGCGTCCTATACCCTGACGCTGGCCACAGCCTATCGCATGCTGTTCGGCCACGAGCCGCATCGGCTGAAGCCGGGCGACAATGTTCTCGTTTGGGGCGCTTCGGGGGGCCTCGGCGTGTTCGGCGTGCAGCTCTGCGCGGCAGCCGGCGCCAACGCCATCGGCGTCATCTCGGACGAAACGAAGCGCGAATACGTCATGTCGCTCGGCGCCAAGGGCGTCATCAACCGCAAGGATTTCGACTGCTGGGGGCAGTTGCCCAAGGTCAATTCGCCCGAGTACGCCGCCTTCATGTCGGGCGCACGCAAGTTCGGAAAAGCGATCTGGGACATCACCGGCAAGAAGGACGTCGACACGGTGTTTGAGCATCCCGGGGAGCAGACCTTTCCGGTCTCGTGCTTCGTCGTCAAGCGCGGCGGCATGGTGGTGTTTTGCGCGGGCACGACCGGGTTCAACCTCACCTTCGACGCCCGCTTCGTCTGGATGCGGCAGAAGCGGATTCAAGGGTCCCATTTCGCCAATCTCAAGCAGGCGTCAGCGGCCAATAAGTTCGTCGTCGAGCGACGGATCGACCCGTGCATGTCCGAGGTCTTCCCGTGGACGCAGATCCCGCTCGCGCACACCAAGATGTGGAAGAACCTGCATGCGCCGGGCAACATGGCGGTGCTGGTCAATGCGCCGACAACGGGCCTACGCACCTTCGAGGACGTGATCGAGGCGGCGCGCAAGTAGGAGCCGGCGACCAGCGTTCGCGGGTTTGCCTTCGACCGTCCCAGGGGCTAAAGCGACGCCCGTGTTCGGCGACTTGGGACTCGGCATGGCGCTTGGCCGAAATCGGGGCCTTACGGGGCGCTTCGCCGCGACGAGGCGCCGGGGGACCGACAAACGGCGAGCGGAGGCCATGACGGCGGGCGCGAACGGCGACAGGCGGAAGCGGGAGGCGGCGCAGCGCGCCCTCGATCTCGTCAAGCCCGGCATGAGGCTCGGCCTCGGCTCAGGCACGACCGCCCGGCATTTTGTCGATCTCGTCGGCGCGAAGGTCGCTGCCGGTCTCGACATCCGGTGCGTGGCGACCTCGGAGGCGACCGCGGCGCAAGCAAAAGCGCTTGGCATCCCGCTCGCGACGCTCGACGAGCTGCCCGAACTCGATCTGACAGTCGACGGCGCGGATGAGATCGATCCCGAGCTGAGGCTTATCAAGGGCGGCGGGGGCGCGCTCCTGCGCGAGAAGATCGTCGCCGCCGCCTCGCGGCGCATGGCGGTCATCGCCGACTCCAGCAAACTCGTGTCCCGTCTCGGCGCCTTTCGGCTGCCGGTCGAGGTCGTCCCGTTCGGGCTCGCGGCGACACGGCGCCATATCGAGCGCGTTTTCTCGGATCTCGGCCTCGCGGGTCCCATCCGCTTGCGGGGCGCAGCCACGCCCTTCATCACTGACGGGGGCCATTACATTCTCGACTGCGCTCTCGGCGCCATCCCCGACCCCGAGCGCCTGGCGCAGGCGCTATCGCCGATTCCGGGCGTGGTCGAGCACGGACTGTTCATCGGCTATGCGCGCGAGGCGTTCATCGCCGGCGCGGATGGCGTCAAAGTTCTCTGCCATCCGGCCTGAAACCCGAAGTTGATCTGACAAGGAGCCGACCCATGTCCCTCGCGCAAGCCCTCAAGGGCTTTGTTCTCGCCGCAGCCGTCCTCGCCAGCGCGAGCGCCTTCGGCGGGGACGCCAATTCGCCAGCAGCGCCGGCCGCTCCCGCCGCGGCAGCCGGGGCGCCGTCGGCGGCCGCCGTCGCCGCGGCGGGGGAGATCCTCGGAGATATCGGCATCAAGCAGACGGTCGCGGTCATCGTCCCGACCATGTTGACCGAGCTCGAGCGCAACGTCACCAACACGCGGCCCGAGATCAGGGACAGCCTGCGCGAAACCCTCAAGTCGATCCAGCCCGAGTTCGACAAGAGCGCCCAGGATATATTCAACCAGGCTGCGACGCTTCTCGCCTCGCAGATGTCGGAGAAAGAGGCGATCGACATCGCCGCCTTCTTCGCCAGCCCGACCGGAAAGAAGTATCTCGCCGTTGAGCCCGTCTTCTTCCAGAAGTTCTCCGCCATCGCCGATCCATGGCGACAGCAGTTGTCGACCGACATCCTCGAGCGCGCCCGCGCCGAGATGAAGAAGAAAGGCGTCGAGTTCTAGAGTCGCCGGGCTGTCGCTCGGGTCCCGCCGGAGAGCATGAGCCATGGCCTTCGACGTCGATCTCTTTGTCATTGGCGCGGGTTCGGGGGGCGTGCGGGCAGCGCGCATCGCCGCCGGCCACGGGGCGAAGACGATCGTGGCGGAGGAGAGCCGGATCGGCGGCACCTGCGTGATCCGCGGCTGCGTGCCAAAGAAGCTCTACGTCTATGCGAGCCGCTTCGCCGACGATTTCGCCGATGCGGCCGGCTTCGGCTGGAGCGTCGGGACGCCGACGTTCGACTGGCCGACCCTGGTGGCCGCAAAGGAGAAGGAGATCACGCGGCTCTCGGCCGCCTATCGCGCCAATCTCGCCGCGTCGGGCGCCGAACTGATCGAGGAACGGGCGACGATCGTCGGCCCGCAGCGCGTGCGGCTCGCGAGCGGCAGGGAGCTCTCTGCGCGCCATATCCTGGTTGCGGTCGGGTCGCGGCCGACGCTGCTTCCCGGGGTCGAGGGGCTCGAGCATACGATCACGTCGAACGAGGCGTTCGATCTTCCGGTCTTTCCGCGGCGGCTTCTGGTGGTCGGCGGCGGCTATATCGCGGTCGAATTCGCCTCCCTCTTCCAGCGGCTCGGCGCCGAAGTGATCCAGGTCATGCGCGCGTCGAACGTGCTGCGCGGCTTCGACGACGACATGCGCGAGGGCGTGCGCGCCGCGATGGCGCAGGCGGGCGTCATGCATCGCTTCGGCATCCTGCCTGCGCGCATCGAGAAGCGGGCCGAGGGGACGCGTCGCGTCCTGCTTTCGGACGGAGAGACGATCGACGTCGACCAGGTCCTGGTCGCGACCGGCCGGCTGCCCCATACAAACGGGCTCGGTCTCGAGAACGCGGGCGTCGAGGTGAGCGTTCACGGGGCGGTCAAGGTCGACGAACATCTGACCAGCGCCGTGCCTTCGATCCATGCGGTCGGCGACGTGACCCACCGCGTCAATCTGACCCCCGTTGCGATCCGCGAGGGGCACGCGCTCGCCGACCGGCTGTTCGGGACGGGCGCCAAGCCCATCCGCTACGACACGATCGCCCATGTCGTGTTCGGCACGCCGGAGCTCGGGGCGGTCGGGCTGACCGAGGCGCAAGCGGTCGAGCGCTTCCCGAAGGTCGACGTCTACAAGGCCGACTTCCGGCCGATGAGGGCGACGCTCTCGGGCAGCCGCGAGCGCACGATCATGAAGCTCGTCGTCGACGGCGCGACCCAGCGGATCCTCGGCGCGCATATCCTGGCCCATGACGCGGGCGAGATGATCCAGCTCGTCGCGGTCGCGATGACCATGGGCGCGACCAAGGCCGACTTCGACGCCACCGTCGCCGTCCACCCGACGGCCGCCGAGGAGCTCGTGACTATGCGCGCGCCGACGGCCCGCTACGAGGGCGGGCGGCTGGCGTTCTAGAGCGTCCTGCTTTTGGGTCTACGCATAGCCTGCGTTCTTGAGGTAGGCGGCGCATTCGGCTGGTTGGTATTGGGCAAGGATTT
The DNA here is from genome assembly GCA_963775665.1 of uncultured Alphaproteobacteria bacterium. Classification (GTDB taxonomy): domain Bacteria; phylum Pseudomonadota; class Alphaproteobacteria; order Rhizobiales; family Beijerinckiaceae; genus Roseiarcus. Next base: position 25,078 of record CAVZJZ010000039.1, read on the forward strand.
CGGCGCTGGCGTCTGAGATGGCTTCGTAAGTTCGCGCTCCGACTTTTCGCAGCAGGGTTTTGAACTTGGCGAAGACCTGCTCGATTGGGTTGAGGTCAGGGGAGTATTTCGGCAGAAACACCAGCCGTGCGCCGACATCGCGGATCGCTCTTCGTACGGCCTTTCCCTTGTGTGAGCCGAGATTGTCGAGGATCACGACGTCGCCTGGCTTGAGGGTCGGGACAAGAAACTGCTCGATATAGGCGCGAAAGCGCTCGCCGTTGATTGGACCGTCGAACAGGCAGGGCGCGTCAATCCGATCCTGGCGAAGAGCGGCGAGGAACGTAGCCGTCTTCCAGCGTCCCTGCGGGACCTTGTCGATGAGGCGCTCTCCCTTCGGCGCCCAGCCGCGAAGCCTTGTCATGTTGGTTTTCGTCCAGGTCTCATCGAGGAAGATAAGACGCCTGGGGTCGATGAGCCCCTGATAGGTCCGCCAGCGCGCTCGATGGCGGCTTATGTCCCGGCGATCCTGCTCGCGCGCGACGAGCGTCTTTTTTTTAACGTCACCCCGATCTTGCGGAAGAAACGGCTCATCATCGAGGTGTCGGCTTCGACGCCTCGCTCGGCCGAAAGGCGATCGCAGAGAGCCTGAAGCGTGACATCCGACTTCTCGGCCCGCGCCGCCTCGAGGAACTCCCGATGCGGCATGAGCTTGGAGGCGCGATGGCCGCCATGTCCAACAGGTTCTCGCGAGCCCTCGCGTTCAACCCGTTCGACCCACTTGACCGCCGCGGATTCGCTCACCGCGTAATGACGACCGGCAGCCCGCCGGCTCATCTTGCCCGTCCTCACCGCATCGATCACCCGATTGCGCAAGTCTTGCGAATACGGCTTTGCCATCTCCTGCTGGCCTCCGCCCAGCCAGCAGGTTGAATCAAAATCTCGCCAATTCGGGAATCCCCCCCCCAATTCATCCCAAAAGCAGGACGCTCTAGGCGCGCTCGCGCCGGCGCCGGTCCGCAAATTTGGATTTTCTTGGCGAGCCCCTGTTTTCTCCTTCATTGGCCTGAAATTGAGCCTTGGATTTGTTTGGAATTCCTTGGAATTTCTCGTCCGAATCGGGACTTATCAAGGGGTTAGCGGCGTTGAGCGGGAATTTAATTCCGCGCGCCTTTATCGCCCAATCAACCTATATGTGCATGTTAAAATCTGGCGCCGAACCGCCGATCCGAAAGACGGCGGATTGCAATCAGGGGTAAGCATGGGGTTCATTCTAAGGGCGTTTCTGATTTTCTGCAAGCAATTGTCGCAGGAATCCAAGTCTCCCACGCTTCTCGTGTCTAACCTTGCTCCCCCACAAGGTCAGGTCGCCAGAGTTTTCGGAACGAGCTCGAACGCAACGCCGGTCAGGCGCTCCGTCTCGGCCCACAGACGACTGGCGACAGCTGTGTCCCTCGCGGTTGACGGAATCTTCGCCGGAGCCGGGTAGCCCTTGCGTTCAAACCATCCGTCCGGTCCGTAGTGACCCCCGGGCCTGACGTCGGGCGAGGTTGCGGCGAAGAGGGTAGGGAGCGCCCCATGCGCGGCGTCCTGGGCGACCAGCGGCGTGAACAGGGGACCCAGGATTTTGAATGCGCCTGTCATATTGGCCTGCAGGTTGGTGGCGGCGAAGCCGGGATGCGCGCCCGCGCTCAGGATCGGCGAGCCGGCCGCGCTCAGCCGGCGCTGAAGCTCGAGCGTGAACATGAGGTCGGCGAGTTTCGATTGCGAATAGGCGCCGAGCATAGGCGCATATCGACGTTCGGACTGGAGATTGCCGAAGTCGATCTTGCCGTAATGAGCGACTTCGCTCGAGACCGTGACGATTCGCGTTCCGGCCTCAGGCTTCAGATGCGGAAAGAGGAGCGCGGTGAGGGCGAAAGGTCCGAGATAGTTGGTGGCGAACTGGCGCTCGAAACCATCGACGGTGAGCTCGCGCTTCGGCAAAGCCATGACGCCGGCATTGTTGATCAGGAGATCGAGCGAGGGACCCGGAAAGCGCTCGCCGTAGAATCTTGCGAAAGCGCGGACGCTGGCGAGCGACGCGAGATCGAGGACCGCGGGGACGAGCCTCGCATCCGGCGCCTGGGCCTGAATGCGCCCGATGGCGTCGGCGGCCTTGGCCTCGCTGCGGGCGGGGAGAATGATTTCGGCGCCGCGGCGCGCGAGCGCGAGCGCGGCCTCGAACCCGATCCCGGAATTGGCGCCGGTGATCACGACCCGTCGGCCGGATTGCGGGGGGATGTTTTTTGCTGTCCAGGTCATTCTGACACCTCTTTGGCTCGGAGCCGGTCGTTCCTCTGGGTGCCCCGGCGACGGCTGGATCGCCGCGTCGCCTCGCTCCTCGCGAGGACGACCAATGAGCGTGCGCCTACTCATTCCTCACCCGCCCGCCGGACCGATAGGTCCGCGACCGGGCAGAACCGCTGTTTGCAGGCCGGTGTGCGGGGACGCCGGGCGACCTACCGCATCGCGCGCGCCACTTCTCCGCCGGGCGTTTGCGACGCGGAGCCGGCATTGGCGTAGCGCTTCGCCAGCACGGCGCACACCATCAACTGGATCTGGTGGAATAGCATCAGCGGCAACACGATGAGCCCGATCTCTTGGCCGGCCAGCAAGACGGCAGCCATCGGCAAGCCGCTCGCGAGGCTCTTCTTGGAGCCGCAGAAGACGATCGTCACCTCATCGTAGCGAGAGAAGCCCAGAAGCCTGCTGCCATACGTGGTTATCGCCAGCACCGCCGCCAGCAAGACAGCGTCCACAGCCAAAAGCCGCCCCAGATCGCCAAGGCTGAGCTGGCGCCAGATGCCCTGCGTGACGCCCTCGCTGAAGGCGGCATAGACCACCAGCAGGATCGATCCGCGATCGACCAGACCCAGCAGCGTCTTGTGCCTCAAGGCCCAGCCGCCGATCCACGGCCGGGCAAGCTGGCCGGCCGCGAAAGGCAGCAGAAGCTGGAGGACGATGTCGCCGGCCCCATGCGCCGAGAAGCCTCCCTTCACGCTGAGCAGCAGCCCGACCAGCAACGGGGTCAAGCCCATGCCCAAGAGGTTCGACAGGGTCGCAGCGCAGAGCGCGGCAGGAACATTGCCGCGAGCGATCGAGGTAAAGGCGATCGACGATTGGACCGTCGAAGGCAGCGTGCAAAGCAGGATCACGCCCGTCCAAAGCGGCGGCGTCAGCAGTCCCGGAAACAACGCCCTCGCGCCAAGACCCAGCGTCGGAAACAGGATGAACGTCGAGGCAAGCACCACGACGTGCAGCCGCCAATGCCAAGCCCCCGCCAAAGCCGCCTGCGGCGAGAGCCGCGCCCCATGCAGGAAAAACAAGAGTGCGATCGCGGCGTCGGTTGCATATCGGGCGACGACGGCGCCCCTGTCGTGCGCCGGCAGCGCCGTCGCCAGACAGACCATGCCGACAATCGCCGCGACATAGGGGTCGACCGGCAGCCGGGACAGCAGCGCCTTCGGGCTCATCGCTACGACCCTCTGCGAGACTGACACGCGGGGATCCTTGCCCCAGCTTCGCGGCTACAACATGGGCCGGCGCAGATTCATTGTGAACCCACCCTGAGCGAGGCTGAAATCCCCTGGCGACCTTGCCGCCGGGCGCCGCACTCACCCGGCGGCCGCCCCGATCCGCTTCTCCAGCGCCTCGTAGAGCGGATTCACCGCGTCGAACACCTGCTCGAGCGCGGCGACGCTGACGCGCTCGGCGCCTTGGGTCAGCAGCCAGCCGGCGAGGTCGGCGGCCTTGTCGCGGGCGCAGTGGAGGGCGACGAAGCCGTGCGGGTCGACGTCCTCGCCAGCGGCGGCCACGGCCTCGAACCGCTCGGCCGCCTTTTCGACGATGAGATGGGCCGGACTCGGCAGCCTCGCCCGCACTTCTCGCGACGCGCGGGCCTCCTCGGTCGCGGCGATGCGATCGAGGATCGCCCGCGCGGCCGCCCTGGCCCGGCGCCCCCAGGGCGCCGCAAGCGAGGCGACGAGCGTCGCCTGCGAGCGCAGGATGACCCCGTCCTCAAGCGTTTTCAGCCCATTCGCCGAAAGCGTCGCGCCGGTCGTGGTGATGTCGACGATGAGCTCCGCGGCGCCGGCGGCCGGCGCGCCCTCGGTCGCGCCCAGGCTCTCGACGATGCGATAATCGGCGACGCCGTGCTCGGAGAAGAACCGGCGGGTGAGATTCACGTATTTGGTCGCGACCCGCATCCGTTCGCCGCGCCGGGCGCGATAGGCGGAGGCGACATCCTCGAGATCGGCCATGGTGCGCACGTCGATCCAGGCTTTCGGCGCGGCGACCACGACATTGGCGTGGCCGAACCGAAGCGGGCTCAGGAGCTCGAGCCGGGCGCCGACGTCCGGGACCTTCTCGCGCACCAGATCCTCGCCGGCGACACCGAAATGGGCCGCGCCGGCGGCGAGCTGGCCGACGATCTCGGCGGTCGAGACATAGGCGACCTCGACTCCGGGCAGACCGCTGAGCGCGCCGCGATAGTCGCGCGAGCCGCGCCCCTGCATGAGTTCGAGGCCGGCGCGGGCGAAAAAGGCGGCCGCGCTTTCCTGCAGCCGACCCTTGGAGGGGACCGCCAGAACGAAAGGCGGCTCGACGGAAACCTCGGCATCGAGCGCCATCAGAGCCTTCCTCCATTCGGCAGCCGGTCGATTGCGATAGCCGCGCCCACGGCGGGAATGTCCTGGGCCGAGCCGAGGCGTTTCGCCAGGCCGTCGTAGCGCCCCCCGCCGAGCGCCGGCCGCGCATCGGGCTGCCCAGGATCGCGCGCCTCGAAGACGAAGCCGGTGTAATAGTCGAAGTCGCGCACGAAGGCGGCGCTGAAGCGGGTCTCCTCGATCGCGACGCCCTGGGCGGCAATGAAGCCGTTGCGCCGTTCGAAGGCGTCGAGCGGCTCGTCGAGGCGGAGCCCTGCGGAGTCTGCAAGCGACCTCAGCTTCGCCGCCGCATCGTCGGGATCGCCGGCGATCCCGAGATAGGCCTCGAGCGCCTTTCGCTTCTCCGCCTCGATCGGTTCGCCGGACCGGAGTGTGGCCTGTTCGAGAAAGCGGTCGGCGATCTCGCTCGCGCTGCGCCCGCCGACTGCGTCGATGCCGGCGATCGCGAGCAGGTCCTCGACCAGCGCCTTGGCGCCGGCGTGGTCAGCGCTTTCCATAGCGGCCAGCACGCCGGGCTGGGCGAGCGCGCTCTGGCCGCGCCCATCGAGGATGGCTGCAAGACTCCGACCATTGGCGACGCCGCGCCTGAGGCGCCGGCGCCACACATCCGGCAGATCGAGCGAGGCGAGCACGCTGTCGAAGAGATGAACGTCGCCGAGCCGCGCCGTGAGCCGGCCTCCCGCGGCGCTCGCGGCCTCCATGGCGAGGGCGAAGATCTCCGCATCCGCCGCCTCCGCGTCCTTGCGGCCGAAGCTTTCGAGCCCGGTCTGGGCGCGCTCCCCGCGCTGCCCGGCCTGGGCGCGAAAGACAGGCCCGAGATAGGAATATTGCGCGACGCGGCCGGCGTCGGGCGAGGCCAGATAGGCCCGACAGACAGGAATCGTGTATTCGGGGCGGAGGCAAAGCTCCTCGCCCGAGGCGTCGTTGGTCAGGAACAGCCGCCCGCGAATCTCCTCGCCCGACATGTCGAGAAAGATCGCCGCCGGATGGAGGATCGGCGGCTCGAGCCGCACGAAGCCCGCGCTGAGGAAATGCTCAAGCGCCCGCTCTCCGGGGCTTGCGGCGGCCTGGATGGCGGAATGGAGTGGGGTCGCCTTCACCGGATTGTCCTCAACTTGAGCGGTTTCCTTTAACAAAGCCCCGGGACCGGCGCAGCCCTTTTCGGGTTCCAAGGTGAACGGGGGCTTTGCCCGGGGCTCCGGGTTGCCGCCGCGGCTTCGCCATGTTCGGATGCGAAGGGGGCTTGACGGCGCCTCGAATCAACGGTCCGCCTTTCGGCATGACGTTTCGTTCGGTCTTGCAGAGCCTGCGCTGGCTGGTTCTCGCATTTATCCTCGCCGCGGCGCTTGTCCTCGCTGCTGCGTCCGACCGGGCCGTGGCGCAGGACGCGCATCCTCTTGATCTCGACGCGACGCGCGCGGCGCTCGCCTCCATCGACGCTTCGCTCAAAAGCCCGAGTCTGACCGACGCGGACCTGCAGCGCCTGCGCGCCGAGAACGACCCGCTCGGCGTCGCCCTGCAGGCGTCGATCGCCGACATGACCCCGAGGCTGGCGGCTTCGGTCAAGCGGCTGGCGGAGCTCACTCCGAAAACCAAGGACGCCGCGCCCGCCAACGACGCCGCGAGCGCGGAGCTCGAGAGCGAGAAGGCGAAGCACGACGCGCTCGACGCCAATCTGCGCGCGGCGCGCGCCATGCTGCTGCAAGTCGACGACAACGCGACCCGGATCGGCGCGAGGCGGCGCGAACTCTTCGCGCGCGAGACCTTCGCCCGGACCTCGAGCGTCCTCAATCCACAGCTCTGGCAAAGCGTGGCGAGCGAAATCCCGGTCGATGCCCGGGTGATGACGGCGCTGATCGGCGGCTGGCTCGGCAGCGTCGGCGCCCGGATCACGACATGGCATCTGCTCGGCCTCGGCGGCCTTGCGATGCTCCTGGCGGCGATCGCCGTTCCGCTGCACTGGATCGCGAGGCGGTACATTCGTCCCTATGCCGACGGCGCCCAACCGACGCGCCTGCGACGCGCCATCGCCGCGGTCTGGACGCTCCTCGTCCTTGCGCTTCTGCCGCTGCTCTGGCTCTGGGCCTTCGCCTATGCCCTCGACGCGTTCGACCTGTCGGAGCCGAGGATCCAGGGCGTCCTCGATGCGTTTTTCGACGCTGCACGGCTTGTGATCATCTTCAATGCGCTCGGCCGCGCCATGCTGTCTCCGCGGGCGCCGGCCTGGCGGGTGATCCCCGTCAGCGACTTCGCCGCGGCGACGCTCTTCCGCGGCGTCCTCACGATCGCCGCGATCTGGGCGGCGGAGCGTCTTCTTGAACCTGCTGCCGACGCGGTGGCCTCGCTCAATATCTCAGTCGCCGGCCGCGGGCTCGGCGCGGCGCTGGTCGCGCTCGTCGGCGCTTACACGCTTCAACGTCTCCACCGATCCGCTCCCGCCGTCGCCACAGCGGGCGCGCCGGCGGCGGACGCATGGGCGCCGGCGCGCACGCTCGGGTGGATCGCCGTCATCATCGCGCTGGCGGCGACGGTCTTTGGCCACATCGCCTTCGCCGCCTTCATGGTCAATCAGGCGATCTACCTGACCATCCTCGCGAGCCTCCTCTATCTCGCCGACGTCATCATCCACGACGGCGCGGAGGCGCTCCTGCGTCCGGAGGCGCCGGTCGGCGCGCGACTTCTCGCGATGGTCGGCCTCAAGCGCAACGCGCTGGCCCAGATCGCGGTGATTATCCAGGGGATGGCGCGGGTCGTCATTTTTATCGTCGCGGCGGCGGCGGTGCTCGAGCCCTGGGGGGTCCAGTCGCAGGACTTGTTCAGCACCCTGCGCGCGGCCTATTTCGGCTTCGCGGTCGGGGGGGTGACCCTCTCGCTCTCGTCGCTGCTCGCGGCCGCGGCGGTCTTCGGCGTCGTCGTTCTCGCGACCCGGGTGATCCAGAAATGGCTGAGCTCGAGGCTGTTGCCGCAGACGCGCCTCGACCCCGGCGTCGGCAACTCGATCAGCACGATCTTCGGCTATCTCGGCGTGGTCGTCGCCGTTCTTCTCAGCGGCGCCCAGATCGGCCTCGACGTGCAGAAGCTCGCCCTCGTCGCGGGCGGCCTCTCGGTCGGCATCGGCTTCGGCCTCCAGACGATCGCCAACAATTTCATCTCCGGCCTTATCCTGCTCTGGGAGCGAGGCATTCGGGTCGGCGACTGGGTGGTCGTGGGGACCGACCAGGGCTTCGTGCGCCGGATCAATGCGCGCGCCACCGAGATCGAGACTTTCGACCGGGCGACGCTGATCGTGCCGAACTCGAATTTCGTGACCGGAGTGGTCAAGAACTGGGTTCATACCGATCGGGTCGGCCGCATCATCATCGCCATCAATGTCGCCTATGAAAGCGACGTCGAGGAGGTGCGCGAGATCCTGATCGCGGCTGCGAAGGCGCAGGACCTCGTGCTGGCCATTCCTGCGCCGACCGTTCAGTTCGCCGAATTCGGCGACTGGGCGCTCAAATTCAACCTCGTCTGCTTTGTCGACGACATCGAACAGGCCGAGCGGGTCAGGAGCGACATGAATTTCGACATCCTGCGCAGGCTGCGCGAGGGGGACATCCGCATCCCCTATCCTCAGTTCGGGCAGTTGAGGCCCGGCGCGAAGTGAGCCTCGCCGCCTAAGCGCCGCCGACCTGACCCGCCTCCCAGCCGATGATCGCCTGCTTGCGCGCCAGGCCCCAGTGGTAGCCGGTCAGCGCGCCCGAGCGGCCGAGAACCCGATGACAGGGCACGACGAAGGAAATCGGGTTGCGGCCGACCGCCGCGCCGACCGCGCGGGCCGCCTTCGGCTTGCCGATCTTGCGCGCGATGTCGGAATAGGTCGTCGCCCGCCCCATCGGGACATGCAGCAGCGTCTCCCAGACCCGCACTTCGAAATCCGTGCCTATCATGACCACCCGCAGCGGCGCGTTGGGACGCCAGAACGAGGGGTCGAACACGCGCCGGGCGTAGGGCGCGGTCGCCTCGTCGTCGCGGACGAGATGCGCGCGCGGCCAGCGCCGGGCCATGTCGGCGAGCGCGGCGTCGCGATCCCCGTCGACAAACCCGAGGCCCGCCATGCCGCGAGGCGCGGCGATGACGATCGCCTCGCCGAAGGGCGACTGATGGAAGCCGTAATGCAGGGTCAGATCGTCCCGCCGGTAGTCGCCCGGCGTCAGCGCCTCGTGGGTCACGAAGAGATCGTGCAGCCGGCTCGGGCCGGAGAGGCCGACGTCATAGGCCGTGTCGAGCACGCTCGCCGAATCGCGCAGGAGGTCGCGCGCGCGCTCGATGGTGATCGCCTGGAGAAAGGCTTTGGGGGTCAGCCCCGCCCAGCGCTTGAACACGTGCTGGAAGTGCGACGGCGAGAGCCCGGCCTGTTCGGCGATCTCGTCGATCGAAGGCTGGTCGCGCCAATGGGTCGAGATAAACTCGATCGCGCGCTTGACGACGGCATAGTCGGCGGTCGGAGGCGGGGCGGCGGGCATATCGAGCATGGGCTTTGTTCCAGATGAGCGTTCCGTGCGGCCGCTCCTCATGGAAATCGGCCGGGTCGAGGCGAACATTTGCGCAATCGCGCCGCCGGCGCCACCCGAAAACGATGGAATTGGCCGACCGGGAGGGCGCGGGCCCCCAGCGCAATGCCGCCGCCCACTATGTCGGCCTTGACCGGCTGAGATTCCCCGGAGCGGCTCTCACAGCGCCCGCGCGCCCGCGCCCGCCACGCCGCGGATCAGATCGGCGGCGCGCTCGGCGATCATGATCGTGGGAGCGTTGGTGTTGCCGCGCACGACGCTCGGCATCACCGAGGCGTCGACGACACGCAAGGCCTCGAGGCCGTGCACCTTGAGGTCGCTGTCGACCACGGGGCCGATCGCGCAGGTGCTGGTCGGGTGATAGACGGTCTGGGTTTCCTTCTGGATGTGCTCCCAGACATCGGCCTCGGACGCTGACTTCGGCGTGAGGTGGGGCGAGGTGATATGCGCTTTCAGCGCCGGCCGGGAGGCGATGTCGAGGCCGATGCGGATGCCCTCGATCATGCTCTGCCGGTCCTCGGGCGCAGCGAAGTAATTGTGGGTGATGCGGGGTTTCGAGAAAGGATTGGCGCTTCGGAGCGAGAGCTTGCCGCGGCTGGTGGGTTTGAGGACGCAGGGGCCGAAGCCGAACGCATGAGCGAAGGGTATGCCCATGCCCTCCTCGTAGAACATGACCGGGGCGGCGTGGAACTGCACGTCGGGCGCCGCGAGCCCGTCACGGGTGCGGAAGAAGCCGCCGGCCTCGCCGATGTTCGAGGTCAGCGGCCCCCGGCCTTCGCTCTGCAGAAGGCCGACGTTCTCGGCGCTAAGCGCGGTCATGAGCGTCTCGGTGTCGGTGAACCAGGTCATCAGCGTCATCGGATGGTCCTGCAGCCCGATCCCGACGGGCAGGTCCTCCCGCACCGGGATCTGCAGCATCGCCAGGTCCGCCGCCGGCCCGATTCCGGACAGGAGGAGCAGCTGAGGGGAATTGTAGGCGCCGGCGGAGAGGATCACTTCCCTGCCGGCATGGATCTCTTCGAGGCGGCCGTCGACGGCGATTTCAACGCCGCTCGCCCGCTTGCCGTCGAACAGAATCCGCGTCGCGTGCGCGTTCGTGATGACCTTGAGATTGGGCCGGCCCATCGCCGGATGGAGATAGGCCGCGGCGGCGCTGCAGCGCATGCCGTTGCGCTGGGTGTTCTGGAAGAGGCCGACGCCGTCCTGGGCCGCGCCGTTGAAGTCCGGGTTTTTCGCGTAGCCCGCTTCGACCGCGGCCTCGACGAAGGCGTCCATCAGCGGGTTGCGCGAGCGGCCCTCGCAGACCGACAGCGGCCCGAGCTTTCCGTGAAACTGGTCCTCGCCGCGCTCGTTGGCCTCCGTCTTGATGAAATAGGGGAGCACCTCATTGTAGCTCCAGCCCCTGGCGCCGTCGGCCGCCCAGCCGTCGTAGTCGGCGCGATTGCCGCGAATGTAGACCATGGCGTTCATCGAGCTCGAGCCGCCGAGCATCTTGCCGCGCGGCAGGTAGACGCGCTTGCCGGAAAGGCCCGGCTCGGGCTCGCTGGCGTAGTCCCAGTCGTATTGCGATTTGAACAATTGCGGGAAGGCGGCGGGGATGTGGATCTCCTGCGCGCTGTCAGGGCCGCCGGCCTCGATCAGCGTCACCTGAACGGCGGGGTCTTCCGACAGGCGCGCGGCGAGCACGCAGCCGGCCGAGCCGGCGCCGACGACGACATAGTCGGTCATGACCCTTCCTCCCATGGATGTCGCGCGTCACGGCGACGTGTTGGTGGTTCGGAGCGTAAGGCGCATCGTCGAGGGGGACAAGCGCGTGACCTCCCTTCTCTCTTTTACGTCTCATCAAAGTTGAAATAGGCCGCGCCCGGGGCAAATCTGCGGCTTTTGGCCGCTCAATTAACGGCTGGCCAGGGGTGGCGCGCTGCGTTAATGGAGGCTAAACACGTTCCCGATAATTTGATTCCAGTCGCGGGGTATCAGCGTAGGCGAGGCATGCAGGGGATCGACGCAACATTTGACGAATTTCCGATCGAGCGGGGTCGGGACCTTCGTCCGGTTCTTCTGAAGTTCATTCCGGGCGCCGCAGCGCTCGCCTTGGCGGGGTCGCTGGGCGTATGGGCGCTGCATCTGCGTCACGCGCCTTCTCCCGCGCCCGTATTGGCTCAATCGGCGCCGAAAGCCGCGCCAGAGACGGCGTCCGCCAACCCGTTTGGCGAGATCATCATCGACCCGAGCTTTGTCGCCGAGATGCAGCCGCCTGAGGTCAATCTCCCGCAGCTCTCAAGCCTCGAAGCCACCCCGCCCGCGCCTGCCGCGGTCTCTGAGCCGGAGAGCGCTCCCTCCGCCTCCGCGGCGCTTCCGCTGCCGGACGTCGTCCCGCTGCCGCCGAAGCGCGACGTTCCCGAGATCGCCGACACGACGCCCCCCCTGCCGCCGCCCCGTCCCGCCGAATTCGGGGCGCCCGTCGCGCCCTCCGGGCCGCCGCAGCAGAACGCCTCGGCCGCCCGACCCGCCGCTCCTGCCGACAACCGCAACATTTTCGAGAAGCTTCTGGGGCTCGGGCAGGCGGCGCCGCCTGCCGTCGCCGGCAAGGCGCCGGAGGGCCGCCTCGCCAGAGCCACGCCGGAATGGCGCCTGCCGGCCATTCCCCCGATCTTCGGCGGCTCTGGCGCGAGCCCAGTCTCCGGCTACGACCGCTACACCGCCGTCTACGACATCTCGGCGCGCACCGTTTATCTGCCGGACGGAACGCGGCTGGAGGCCCATTCGGGCTACGGGAACAAGCTGGACGATCCTCGCTACGTGAACGAGCGTATGGTCGGCCCGACGCCGCCCAACGTTTACGAACTGACGCCGCGGGAGGCGTCGTTCCACGGCGTGCAGGCGCTGCGCCTCACGCCCGTCGGCGACGGCCCGCTGTTCGGACGCGCGGGATTGCTGGCGCATCCCTACATGCTCGGCCCGAATGGCGATTCGAACGGCTGCGTGTCCGTCAAGGACTACGACGCCTTCCTGCGCGCCTATCAGAACGGACAGGTCAAGAAGCTCGTCGTCGTTGCGAAGCTTTAGGAGAGCGCGGCCCGACGGCAAGCAATTCGCGCCAGACGCCCCCGACGCCGTTCCGTCACGCCTTCTTCGGCGAGCCGCCAAGGCGCGCCATCAATCCGCCGTCGACCTTGATGGTCTCCCCGGTGACCAAAGGGGCGGCCGGGGATATCAGAAACGCCACGACTTCCGCGATCTCCTCGGGCGCCGCCGGGCAGCCGAGCGGATGCATGGCCTCGATCGCCGCCCAGACTTCGTCGGGGTTGTCGGCAATCGCGACCAATTCGCGCAGCATCGGCGTGTCGAGGAGGCGTTGTTGTTATGCCGATTTCGCATGGTTTCGAAGGTGAGGGACGCCATTTGCACGAGGTATCGCGCGCCCCAAGGCCGCTCCTCGTCCGTAGCATCCCTTAAAGCCAATTCGACGGGCCGGCGCTCGGGTCTTAGAGCGTCCTGCTTTTGGGTCTACGCATAGCCTGCGTTCTTGAGGTAGGCGGCGCATTCGGCTGGTTGGTATTGGGCAAGGATTTCGGCGCTGGCGTCTGAGATGGCTTCGTAAGTTCGCGCTCCGACTTTTCGCAGCAGGGTTTTGAACTTGGCGAAGACCTGCTCGATTGGGTTGAGGTCAGGGGAGTATTTCGGCAGAAACACCAGCCGTGCGCCGACATCGCGGATCGCTCTTCGTACGGCCTTTCCCTTGTGTGAGCCGAGATTGTCGAGGATCACGACGTCGCCTGGCTTGAGGGTCGGGACAAGAAACTGCTCGATATAGGCGCGAAAGCGCTCGCCGTTGATTGGACCGTCGAACAGGCAGGGCGCGTCAATCCGATCCTGGCGAAGAGCGGCGAGGAACGTAGCCGTCTTCCAGCGTCCCTGCGGGACCTTGTCGATGAGGCGCTCTCCCTTCGGCGCCCAGCCGCGAAGCCTTGTCATGTTGGTTTTCGTCCAGGTCTCATCGAGGAAGATAAGACGCCTGGGGTCGATGAGCCCCTGATAGGTCCGCCAGCGCGCTCGATGGCGGCTTATGTCCCGGCGATCCTGCTCGCGCGCGACGAGCGTCTTTTTTTTAACGTCACCCCGATCTTGCGGAAGAAACGGCTCATCATCGAGGTGTCGGCTTCGACGCCTCGCTCGGCCGAAAGGCGATCGCAGAGAGCCTGAAGCGTGACATCCGACTTCTCGGCCCGCGCCGCCTCGAGGAACTCCCGATGCGGCATGAGCTTGGAGGCGCGATGGCCGCCATGTCCAACAGGTTCTCGCGAGCCCTCGCGTTCAACCCGTTCGACCGACTTGACCGCCGCGGAATTCGCTCACCGCGTAATGACGACCGGCAGCCCGCCGGCTCATCTTGCCCGTCCTCACCGCATCGATCACCCGATTGCGCAAGTCTTGCGAATACGGCTTTGCCATCTCCTGCTGGCCTCCGCCCAGCCAGCAGGTTGAATCAAAATCTCGCCGATTCGGGAATCCCCCCCCCGATTTATCCCAAAAGCAGGACGCTCTAGGCCGCCGCCTTCTGATAATCCTTCACATCGGCGAAGGCGATCTTCGGCCAGCGCTCGTGCTCGTAGCGAAGGTTGAACGCGCTCGAGGCCATGAACACGGGCGCGCCGTCGAGATCGGAGGCTAGCGACGAGGGATAGGCGGCCAGGAACTTCTCCATCTCCGCCTTGTCAGCCGACGAGACCCAGCGGCAGACCTCGAACCGGCTCTGCTCGAACGAGACGGGCAGGCCGTATTCGGCGTTGAGCCGCTCGACGAGCACGTCGAGCTGCAGCGCCCCGACCACGCCAACGATCGCCGCCGCGCCGTCGTGCGGCAGGAACACCTGCACCACGCCCTCTTCCGCCATCTGCTGCAGAGCCTCGCGCAGCTTCTTGGCCTTCATCGCGTCGGCGAGCTTGACGCGCCGGAGAATCTCCGGCGCGAAGCTCGGCACGCCGCGAAAGACGATCTCCTCGCCCTCGCTCAGCGTGTCGCCGATTTCGAGAAGCCCATGATTGGGGATGCCGACGACGTCGCCGGCAAAGGCCTCGTCGGCGATCGAGCGGTCCTGGGCGAAGAAGAACTGCGGCGCCGAGAGCGTGACCGGCTTGCCGGTGCGCACGAGCTTCGCCCGCATGCCGCGCTGCAGCCTGCCCGAGCAGACGCGCATGAAAGCGATCCGGTCGCGATGGTTCGGGTCCATGTTCGCCTGTATCTTAAAGACGAAGCCGGTCATCTTGGCTTCGTCCGCAGTCACCGTGCGGCTCGCGGCGGCCTGCGCGCGGGGGGAGGGAGCAAATTCGGCCATGGCGTCGATGAGGTCCTTGACGCCGAAATCCTTGAGAGCGCTGCCGAACAGGACCGGGGTCAGGTGGCCCTCGAGAAAGGCTTGCCTGTCAAAGGATTTCAGGCCCTCGACGGCGAGGTGGAGCTCTTCGATGGCCTCGCCGCGCTCGTGCTCGGGCAGGAGTCCCGCGACCCGCGAATCGTCCGGACCCGAGACGGCGATCGCCTCGGCGTCCCTGCCCAGCGGCGTCAGGGTCTTGCGACGGATATCGTACGCGCCGGCGAGCGATCGGCCGCGTCCAATCGTCCAGTTTAGCGGCGCCGTGTCGAGCGCGAGCGTTTTCTCGATCTCATCCAGGAGATCGAAAGGATCGCGCGTCTCGCGGTCCATCTTGTTGATGAAGGTCACGATCGGGATGTCGCGGAGCCGGCAGACTTCGAAAAGCTTGCGCGTGCGCGCCTCGATGCCCTTTGCGGCGTCGATCACCATCACCGCGGAATCGACCGCGGTCAGCGTGCGATAGGTGTCCTCGGAAAAGTCCTCGTGGCCGGGGGTGTCGAGGAGGTTGAAGACGCAGCCGCCATATTCGAAGGTCATGACCGAGGTGACGACCGAAATGCCGCGCTCGCGCTCGATGCCCATCCAGTCGGAGCGGGTCTGGCGGCGGTTCGCCTTGGCGCGCACTTCCCCCGCGAGCTGGATGGCGCCGCCGAACAGGAGGATCTTTTCGGTGAGGGTCGTCTTGCCGGCGTCCGGGTGCGAGATGATCGCAAAGGTGCGCCGGCGTGCGACGGGGTTCGGTTCAGGCATCGGACACTGGGTTTCGGGGAGAGGGCGGAGCTTACTTAGTGCGAACCGGGCGACAGGGGAAGGGCGACGCGTTGCCCTGATGGCGCAGGAGCACAATCCCGTCTTCAACCCGCACGCGTGACCAACCGCATGGGCGTCGTCGCCAACGCACATCTGACACCTTGCCTCTGCGACGCGCCCTTCCTCGAGTTTCCCTATGATCCGCCCGAATGGGACCTCGACCGTCGCGACCATATGATGGCCGAGCCCTTGAAGGTCGATTCGTCGGGCATGATCATATTGTCCGACCGGCCCGGAATGGGCTATGACCTTCACTTCGACGCGCTTGCAAAGACGCGAGTCTCGTGAGGGCCAGTCCCTTGGAGGCTCTCCGGCGCGGGGAGGACGGATGGATCGAAAGTGGTTGCCGCTGAACGCGCTGAGAGCGTTCGAGGCGGCCGGGCAGCACCTGAGTTTCACCGCCGCCGCCAACAGCCTGACGGTCGCGCAGAGCGCGGTCAGCCGTCACGTGATCGTGCTCGAGAATTTTCTCGGCGTGGCGCTGTTTGAGCGCCGTCCTCAACAGCTGGTGCTGACGGAAGCCGGCCGCCACATTCTGCCCGTCGTGTCGAAATCCTTCGACCGCATCGATCAGGCGCTCGGCGAGGTCATCAAGGAAAAGGGCCGGCCGAAGCGTGTTTTGAAGGTCGCGCTGCCGACGTCGTTCGCGCATCGGCTCGCCATCCCGATCCTGCGCGATTTCCGCGCCGAGAACGCCGGCATCTCGCTTGAAATCGTCTCCAAGCCCACGACCGGCCCGGAGGTCGACGGCGACGTCGACATTGCCATCGTCTATTCCGAGCCGCGCGTCACCGACGCGATCCACGACCTCCTCTGGATGGTGCGCTCGACCCTGGCGTGCAGCCCCAAGCTGCTCGAAACGTCCGACGCCAGCGATCCGGCCCGGTTCATCGCCGCAAACGATCTCCTGCACCTCAAGATCGACGGGCGGCCGCGCCACTTCTTCTGGGAAATGTTCGTGCGCTCGATCGGTCGGCCCGATATCGCCGTCGATCGCGGGCTCGTCTTCGACACGCAGCAGCTCGAGGCGCAATATGCAATGAGCGGCGACGGGCTCGCGCTCCTTGACCCGCTGCTGTTCCATGAGGAGATCAAGGCGGGACGCCTTGTGTGTCCGTTCGACTACTGGCTCGACGAAGGCTACGGTTACTACCTGACGACCCATCCCGAGGACCTCAGCAACGAGGCAGTGGCGCTGTTCCGCTCCTGGCTCATCGCCCGCTTCTCCGCCGGGCCGACCGCCCGGCCTATTGAGGACGGCGGCTCCCCTGAGCCTCCGAAGTTGCGCGCGGCGAAATAGGCCGGGCCAAGTAATGAAATTGGCTGGGCCGAGTAATTTTGCATGTCGCGATGCCAATTTGGCGCGAGGCCGCCCCGCGTTGCCCGGCTAGCCTGACCGCTGCCCGACGACCCGAAGGGAACCCATGTCCGCTGAAACAGAGCCCCAGGACGCCGGCCGCCGGCGCCGGCGCGGCGCCGAGCGCGCTTCCGCTTCCGCGCAGCCGACGCCACAGGCGCAGCCGCTTTCGCCCTTCGCGCCCCTCGACCTGGTCTCGAAGGATGAACTCGAATCGATCCATCGGGCCGCGCTGACGGCGCTGAAAGAGATCGGGATCGACTTCCTGCATGACGGCGCGCGGGCGATGCTGAAGGACGCCGGCGCCGACGTCGATCCGGGATCGCAGCGCGTCCGCTTCGATCCGGCGCTAGTCGAGGCGCATATCGGGCTCGCTCCTAAGACATTCACCCTCCACGCGCGCAACGCCGCGCGCAATCTCATTATCGGCGGTCGCCATGTCGCCTTCGGGTCGGTCGCGAGCGCGCCCAATTCGTTCGATCGCGCCGGCGGACGAAGGCCCGGCAATCATCGCGACTACCAGAATTTCATCCGCCTCGGGCAGACATTCGATTCAATCCACTTCTGGGGCGGTTACCCGGTCGAGCCGATCGACATACACGCCTCCGTCCGCCATCTCGACGCGCTCTTCGACATGCTGACGCTGTCGGACAAGCCGATCCACGCCTATAGCCTAGGACGGGAGCGCAATCTCGATGCGATCGAGATGATCAAGATCGCCCGCGGCGTCGACGACGCGACGCTCGAGCGCGAGCCGTCGCTGTTCACGGTCATCAATTCGTCCTCGCCGCTGAGGCTGGACACCCCGATGCTCGAGGGCGTCATCCAGATGGCGCGGCGCAATCAGGTCGTCGTTCTGACCCCGTTCACGCTCGCGGGCGCCATGGCGCCGGTGACCCTCGCCGGCGCGCTCGCGCAGCAGCACGCCGAGGCGCTGGCCGGCCTCGTCATGACCCAGACCGTGCGGCGCGGGCGCGCCCGTTTGTCTACGGAAGCTTCACCTCAAACGTCGACATGAAATCCGGCGCCCCGGCCTTCGGCACGCCCGAATACATGAAGACGGCGATCGTCGGCGGGCAGCTGGCGCGGCGCCTCTCGGTTCCCTATCGCTCCTCCAACGCCAACGCCGCCAATTCGCTCGACGCGCAAGCCGCCTATGAGAGCGTGTTCTCGCTCTGGGGCGCGGTCATGGGCGGCGTCAACCTTCTCATGCACGGCGCAGGTTGGATGGAGGGAGGGCTGCAGGCTTCGTTCGAGAAGATGGCGCTCGACGCCGAACTGCTCGCCATGGTCGCCGAGTTCTTGCGGCCGCTCAGGGTCGAGGAGCAGGACCTGGCGCTCGAGGCGATGCGTGAAGTTGGGCCGGGCGGCCATTTCTTCGGCGCGGCGCATACTCAGTCGCGGTACCGGACGGCGTTCTTCCCGCCGACGATCTCAGACTGGCGCAATTACGAGACCTGGCGCGAAGCTGGTTCGCCGACCGCCGCTGACGCCGCCGAGCGCATCGTCGCCGGGCGCCTCAGCGACTATGCGCCCCCGCCGTTCGAGCCGGAGCGCCGCGAGGCCCTCGAAGCCTTCGTCGCCCGCCGCAAGGCGGAGGGCGGCGCGCCGACCGACTTTTGAACGCCAGCGGCGCGACGCTCCTGGCGCCCCAATCCACCCGCGCGCATGCAGCGGTCGCAGGCGTCTTTTTCGCGTTCGGCGTGCGGCGTCGGCCTCTGGGGCGGCGCCGCTGGCTCAATTCTGGCGCGCGCCCATGTCGATTCGGCAGCGTTCGGAGCGCTACTCACCGCCTATACCGCGGCCTATCTCATCGCGATGTCCGCGGCCGGCGCGCTCGCGCATCGCTTCGGTGTCCGAAGGGTCTTGCGGGTCAGCGCGATTGCGTTCGGGGCGGCGCTGTGTGCGCTGCTTAACGCGGGATCAGCGCCGCTGGTCGGCGGCGTTTTGATCGGCTCGGGGCTTCTCGGCGGCGTCGTCGACGTCACGATGAACGCCGAGGGCGCCCGGATCGAACGGAGCCTCGGCCGGCCGATACTCGCGCGTCTTCATGCGGCCGCCTCGGCCGGCATGGCGATCGGGGCGATCCTCGGCAGCCTGATCGTTGCGAGCCGGACGCCCTGGGCGGCCGGGCTTATCGCCGCGCTCGGGCTTGTCGCGGCTGGCCTCGCCTATGGCCGGACCGCGGAGGGCGAGGCGGGGCGGGCGACGGTCGCGCTGCCGTCCGTCGCGCGGGGCCTCTCCTTCTCGCCCGCCATAATCGGGCTCGGAATCGTCATCGGCGTCTCGATCGCAGCCGAGACGGCGGCTTCGCTGTGGTCGACCCTGCTTCTGCGCGCCGAGGCGCCGAAACTCGCCGCGATCGCCGGTCTCGGCGCGGCGTTCTTTTCGGCGTGCCAGATGACGTTGCGTTTCAATGCGGACGTCATCCGGCTCAGATTCAGCGACCAGCGGATCATCGTCGGATCGTTCGCCGTCGCCGCGGCGGGGTTCGCGATCGTCGCCGCCGCGGGAGGCTTTGCGCTGAGCGTCGCCGGCTTCGCCCTGATCGGGATCGGCACGGGCGCCATCGTGCCCTGCACCTTCGCCCTCGCTGCGCGCGAGTCGGCGGCCCAGCCCGCGATCGGCCTGTCCTCCGCGTCGCTGTTCAGCGCGCTGACCCGCCTGCCGGCGCCGCTCGCGACTGGCGCGATCGCACAGAGCTTCTCGCTTCCAGTCGCTTTCGCCGCCTTCGCCGTGGCGCTTGGCCTCGCGGCGGCTGGCGTGGGCGCCTTTGCCTCGGGTCGCGGCGCCGCCGTCGCGACAAAGCCCTAGAAGCGGGGTTGCCATGGCGGCGATCTTCACTCAGAAGTCTGGCGCTTTGCGGCGCCCGGGCGCCCGGCTCGCGGGGGATTCGATGAGCAAAATCCAACCAGTGATCATGTGCGGCGGCTCCGGCACCCGCGTCTGGCCGGAATTGCGGGAGAGTCTGCCCAAGCAATTCATCCCCCTGATCGGCGACCGGTCGACCTTTCAGTCGATCCTCGACCTCATCGCAGATCGCGCGGTTTTCGAGCCCGCGGTGGTCATCACCAATTTCGACTATCGGTTCCGCGTCGCGGAACAGTTGAAAGAAATCGGGGCTGACGCGACGATCCTGCTCGAGCCGGAACGGCGCGACAGCGCCGCGGCGGTCGGCGCCGGGGCGGCCTGGGCGGCGATGCGCGACCCCAAGGCCATTGTCGCCGTGCTGGCGGCGGACCACGTGATCAGGGACGGGAAGACATTCGCCGAACTCTGCGCCCAGGCGGGGCGCGCGGCCGCCGCCGGAGAGATCGTCACTTTCGGCGTCACGCCGGACCATCCGGCGACCGGATATGGCTACATTCATCCCGGCGAACCGCTATCGGTCGACCCGCAGGTCCGTCGCGTCGAGCGGTTCGTTGAGAAACCCGACGAGGAGAGAGCCAAGATCTTCATCGGAAACGGTTATTTGTGGAACTCGGGCAATTTCGTGTTCCGCGCCGACGTGATGCTGGAGGAGCTCGCGCGCTTCGAGCCGGAGATCGCCGCGGCGACGAGCCAAGCGGTGGCGCTCGCGAGCACCGACCTCGGCTTCACGGTTCTCGACCGTGAAAGCTTTCTCAGGGCGCCAAAGATCTCGATCGACTACGCCGTGATGGAGCGGACCAAAAGGGCTGCGGTGCTGGCCTTCGACGTCGGCTGGTCGGACGTCGGCGAGTGGTCGACGGTCTGGCGGTTGAGCCCTCAGGACGCCGACGGCAACAGCCTGCGTGGCCGGGCGGTGGCGATCGATTCGTCGAACGTGCTGGTGCGGTCGGACGAACATCTGGCCGCCGTCATCGGCCTCGAGAACATCATCGTTGTGGCGACCGGCGACGCCGTCCTGGTCGCGCACAAGTCGCAGACTCACAAGGTCAAGCAGCTTGTCGAACAGCTCAAAGCGGCCCACCACCCGGAGGCGACGCAGCACCGGCGCATGTATCGCCCCTGGGGCTATTATCAGAGCATTGACCAGGGGGCGCGCTATCAGGTCAAGCGCATCGTGGTGCGGCCCGGCGGCCGGCTTTCGCTGCAGAAACATTACCACCGCGCCGAACACTGGATCGTCGTGCGCGGCGCCGCAGAAGTGACGCTCAACGGCAACGACCAGCTCGTGCACGAGAATGAGTTGATCTACCTGCCCATGGGCTCCGATCATCGTCTCGCCAATCCTGGCAAGATCGACCTCGAGCTGATCGAGGTGCAGACGGGCAGCTACCTAGGCGAGGACGACATTGTCCGCATCGATGACGTGTATAACCGTCACCTCTGACGTCTGGCGGCGCCCCTGAGGGGCGCCGCCGCCAGAACGTGCATATCCGCTTCAGGCCTGTTCGCGCGACGCGAGGCGGGCAATTTCGTGAATGTCCGCACGATCAATGCCGATATCGTGCAATTCGCGGTCGGAATAATCCGAGAGCTCCTGCACTACGCTCCAATAGGTCCGGCGCGCGCGCCAGAAGCGCATGAGAGAGAACATCATGATGGCGGTCTCCTGTTTTTGACCGCCCTCCCGTCGATGGCCCTCGGAAACCTCCAAGGACCGTGGTCGCTTCTTCTCCTAGACCCCCAAAATAGTTTGCTGCGCTGCAAAAGTCAATGGTGCGGTGCGATATTCGATGTCACATTTGCATGGCTCGAACGTGATGTTTGAGTGACTTCGCCGAAAATACGCTCAAATGACACAGCTTGTGATCGATTGGACGCAAATTTTCGACTGATCCATGCGTTCCCAGCATATCTGAGTTGTGAACGGCGGTCCGCAAAAGGTTCTCAGGATCCGACCGGCCACCCTGGTGTTTGACAGCCGCCCGATGATCCCCTAGGAGACCGCCGCATGAGCGCGCTCTCCCGAGAGGGCGCGCTCGTCGTTTGACGCACCCGCGGCCTTGGCCTTGCTCGGCGGAAGCCTGTCGGCGCCCAAAGGGGCGCAGAGGAGGGCGCGTTCCTCGTGAATACGATCGCAAACTCAAAGAGGAACCGCGATGACGAAGCGCGCAGAAGCGAAGTACAAGATCGACCGCCGCATGGGCGAGAACATATGGGGCCGCCCCCGCAGCCCCTTCAACAAGCGTGAATACGGCCCAGGCCAGCATGGCCAGCGCCGCAAGGGCAAGGCCACCGACTTCGGCACCCAGCTCAAGGCCAAGCAGAAGGTCAAGGGCTACTACGGCAACATTTCCGAGCGGCAGTTCCACAAATACTACGTCGAGGCCTTGCGCCTGAAGGGCGACTCGAGCGCCAATCTCATCGGGCTGCTCGAGCGCCGGCTCGACGCAGTCATCTATCGCGCCAAGTTCGTGCCGACCGTGTTCGCCGCGCGCCAGTTCATCAACCACGGCCACATCAAGGTCAACGGACGGCGCGTCAACATCGCCTCCTACCAGGTGAAGGTCGGCGACCTCGTCGAGATCAAGGAATCGTCCCGGCAGCTGGCCCTGGTGATGGAGGCGGCCGCTTTGGCCGAGCGCGACGTGCCCGACTATGTCGAGGTCGACCACGCCAAGGGCACGGCGAAACTCACCCGCTTCCCCGGCCTCTCCGAAGTGCCTTATCCGACCCGGATGGAGCCGAACCTCGTGATCGAGTTCTACTCGCGCTGATCGCGCGGACCGAGGCCTCGCGCATTTTGCAGGGCGGCCGCATCCGGAATGCGGCCGCTTTTTTCTTTGTGCAGGCGGACCCTCGGACCCGGCCGTTGAGGACCCCGCATGCGCTCCGGAACGTTGGGTCTCGGCGTCGGTCTCTATCTCGCGGGCGTCTTCCTTTTCGCGCTCAACGACGCGCTCGGCAAATGGCTGGTCGCCGACTATGGCGTCGGGCAGCTGATGATGCTGCGCTCGATCGGCGCGGCGTTCGTGCTCGTCCCGATGGTTTTCGCGCTGCGTCCGGCGCTCCTCGGCGTCGCATCGCCGCCTCTGCAGACCCTCCGGGTGCTGTGCATGGCCGCAGACACGTTCGCGTTCTACCTGGCGACCCGCTTCATGCCGCTCGCCGACGTGATGACCTTCTATATGGCGTCGCCGCTCATCGTCACCGCGCTCTCGGCGCCGCTGCTCGGCGAAAAGGTCGAGCCGTTTCGCTGGACCGCGGTCGCAATCGGTTTCGTCGGCGTCGTGATCGCGCTGAGGCCCTCGTCGCAGATGGTCTCCTGGGCCTCGCCGCTCGCCCTGTTCGGCGCGACGATGTTCGCGCTCAGCCAGATCCTGACCCGGAAATTGCGCGGCGCGCACTGGCTGCAGCTGACGGTCTGGCAGTTCGCCGGCGGCGGCCTGATCGGCGCGGCCACGATCCCCTGGGCCTGGACGACGCCGAACGCCTTCGACCTCGGCCTGATGGCGCTGGTCGGCATCGTCTCCATGGTCTGCTTCATCCTCATCACCCGGGCGCTGGCGCTGGCCCGCGCCGCCGTGCTGGCGCCGCTGCAATATTCCGCCATTCTCTGGGCCAGCCTGATGGGCTGGCTCGTCTGGCGCGACGCGCCGACGCTCACCATCGTCCTCGGCAACGCGGTCATCATCGGCGGCGGACTTTATCTGGCGGCGAGGGGACGGATGGAGGGCGACGCCGTGGAATGAGGCCCCGGCGGAGACGCTGACCTCGCCTCCCCGCCGCGCAGGCTTTTGCGTTAGAACAGGCCGCCTTCCCCAAGGAGCGCGCATGGCCGATCTCGAACCGATTCCCTATCCGGACGCGAAAATCCGCTCGATCCTCGAGCGGGTGAAGACGATCGCCATGGTCGGCGCCTCGCCGAACTGGAACCGGCCGAGTTACTTCGTGATGAAGTATCTGCAGGGCAAGGGCTATCGCGTGATCCCGGTCAATCCGGGCATCGCCGGCAAGACCCTGCTCGGCGAGACGGCGTACGCGTCGCTGCGCGACATCCCGGACAAGGTCGACATGGTCGACATGTTCCGCACGCCCAAGGAAGCGCCCGGCGTCGTCGCCGATGCGATCGCGATCGGCGCAAAGGTCGTATGGATGCAGCTGGGGATCCGCAACGACGCGGCGGCGGCGACCGCCGAGGCGGCGGGGATCGAAGTCATCATGAACCGCTGCCCGAAGATCGAGTTCGGGCGGCTCGGCGGCGAATTGTCGTGGAGCGGCGTCAACAGCGGCATCATCCGCAACCGCGCCGCCGGCGCCGCCGCTGCCGCGCCGGATCAAGCGGCGGCCGGCGCCCAGGCGCAACCTCGACTACGGCTTCGAGACCCGCGCCATCCACGCCGGCGCCGCGCCCGATCCGACGACCGGCGCCCGCTCGACCCCGATCTACCAGACGACCGCCTATGTGTTCGACGATGTCGACCACGCCGCTTCGCTCTTCAACCTGCACGATTTCGGCTACATCTATTCGCGGCTGACCAACCCGACCGTCTCGGTGCTCGAGGAGCGGATCGCCTCGCTCGAGGGCGGCCGGGCGGCGGTCGCCGCGGCGTCGGGGCACGCCGCGCAGTTCCTGACCTTCTTCACGCTGATGGAGCCCGGCGACGAATTCGTCGCCTCGCGCAACCTCTATGGCGGCTCGCTCACGCAATTCGGGCTGTCGTTCAAGAAGCTCGGCTGGACCTGCCATTTCGTCGATCCCGTCGAGCCGGAGAATTTCCGCAAGAGCCTGACGCCGAAATGCAAGGCGATCTTCATCGAGAATCTCGCCAACCCGGGCGGCGTGGTCGTCGACATCGAGCGCGTCGCGGAAATCGCGCATGAGGCGGGCCTCCCGCTCATCGTCGACAACACGCTCGCGACCCCGTATCTCTGCCGGCCGATCGAGCACGGCGCCGACATCGTCGTCCATTCGACGACCAAGTTCCTGTCCGGCCACGGCAATGCGCTCGGCGGCGTCGTGGTCGAATTCGGGCAGGTTCGACTGGTCGCAGGGCGGCCGCTTTCCCTCGCTGACCGACCCGGAGCCGGCCTATCACGGCCTCAAGTTCTTCGAGAATTTCGGCGATTTCGCCTTCACCATGAAGGCGCGGGCGGTGGCGCTGCGCGATTTCGGCCCGGCGCTCGCGCCGATGAACGCGTTCCTGACGATCACCGGCGTCGAGACCCTGCACGTGCGGATGGAGCGGCATGTCGAGAACGCGCTCAAGGTCGCCGAATTCCTGAGCCGGCATCCGAAGGTCGCCTGGGTGTCCTACGCCGGCCTCGAGCAGAGCCCGTATCATCGGCTCGCGCAAAAATACCTGCCGAAAGGCGCCGGCGCGGTGTTCACCTTCGGCGTCAAGGGCGGCTACGCGGCCGGCGTCAGGCTGGTCGAGAACGTGCGGCTCTTCTCGCATCTCGCCAACATCGGCGACACGCGCAGCCTGATCCTGCACCCGGCCTCGACGACCCATCGCCAGCTCACCGACGAGCAGCGGATCGCGGCCGGCGCCGGAGACGACGTCATCCGCCTGTCGATCGGGCTCGAGACAGCCGACGATCTGATCCGCGATCTCGATCAGGCGCTGGCGGGGTGACGCCCCACGCCCGAGCAGGCGGTGCAATATCGCGAAACGAACAAATGAGCGACCTTGATATTCGCACAAATATGTGCGATAGAATTTAATGACCGGCAACGAATTCGAACGAAAAATCAAGGTGCTCGGCCGAAAGCGCTGCGTCGCTGTTTCGTTCGATCGGGGACACGGCAAGGGGAGCCACGGGCGGCTCTACTACGGCGAGCGGTTCACCACGCTCAAGGATCGGAAGAAGGACATCGGCCCTGGCCTGCTGGGTGCGATGCTCGCCCAATTGGGGCTGACGAAGGCCGATCTGGAGGACTGAGAATGGGGTTCGGCTATCGATATTCGCTGGAGCGGCAAGAAAACGGCTGGTGGCTCGTCCGTTTCCCCGGAGTTCCCGAGGCTCTGACTGAGGGCGAGACTCAAGAGGAGGCGCGCGCCAACGCGGTCGATTGCGTGATTGCGGCGCTCGAAGGGTATATGAAAGCTGGCAGGCCGCTGCCGCGGGATGGCGCCGGCCATGCCGGGCTCGGCCGCGCTGTGCTGCCCTCGCTCGTCACCGCCAAGCTCGCGGTCTACGAGACGATGCGTACCCGAGGTTGGTCGAAGCTCGAGCTCGCGAGGCAGCTCGGGATGCCCGAGAACTCGGTGCGCCGGCTCCTCGACCTCCGCCACAGCTCGCACATGTGGGTCATCGATGAAGCCCTGGCAAAGATGAACGCCGAGCTGCCGATCGACCTCCCGAAGGCGAGTTCAAGGGGGAAGGCGGCGTAGAGTCGACTTTGCTCGTAGGGAATCCGGCGGCGCCGCTCGCGAAGGGCGTTCAGAACAAGACCTCGGCATAAGTCGCCGCATGCTGGAGCAAATCCGGCGGCCTTCCTCCTGACCCGCTCAGAAATTGAAGGATCGCTGCGCCACTTCCTGCGGCCCGACGCGAACGCCCTCCAGTTCGAGCATGCGGATCTTTGTCGTCGCGCCGCCGGGCGCCGAGAAGCCGCCGATCTTGCCGCCGGCGGCCAGGACCCGGTGGCAGGGAACGATCAGGGGCGCCGGATTCCTGGCCATCGCCTCGCCGACGTCCCGCGCCGCCTCGCGGCCGGCGCCGACCTCCTTCGCCAGCGCGCCGTAGCTGGTCGTGCGGCCCCAGCCGACCCGGCGCAGGGCCGCGTAAATCTGGGTGAAGAATGGGTCGACGCCGCCGAGGTCGAGCCGGACCTGCGAGAAGTCGGTTTCCTCGCCGTCAAAGTACCGTTTCGCCGCCGCGACGACAGCCGCAACGTCTTCCGGGGGCGCTC
The DNA here is from genome assembly GCA_963775665.1 of uncultured Alphaproteobacteria bacterium. Classification (GTDB taxonomy): domain Bacteria; phylum Pseudomonadota; class Alphaproteobacteria; order Rhizobiales; family Beijerinckiaceae; genus Roseiarcus. The sequence continues at coordinate 51,647 of CAVZJZ010000039.1, forward strand.
CCGGCTCTGCGTCAGGAGCGCGGCGGCGCATCAGCCGTTCGGCGGCCTCGGCGCTTTTCACCGGCAATTGAAAGCGCACGACCCCCGCCTCGCTCCAGGCGATGGCGCAGAAGCCCATTGCTGTTTCGAAGCGTGATACCGCTGTGCAGCTTGGCTCATCGCGTCGCTTCCGGCTGGTTGTCATTGGAACATTGCGCCGCCAGCCTCGACCGGTGCCGGCCTACCGAAGCGCGAGTGGGTCACGGTCGGTCCCGCAAATGCGGCCTCTGGACTGTCCCTGGCGCCGCCTGAGCGCGCGATCAGGGTGCCGCTGGCGAATCACCGCCCGAGCGCGCGCTATGTGGCACCCACTTCTTCCGGACCCGCATCCCCTTGGCTTGAAACCCGGCTCTCGCTCAAACCGCAACGCTCGCCCGATTTGTGTTTAGCCGCTAAAAACTTCTAGCTGGAATTCAGTGTAGAACGTGCTATCTGTGACGCACTTTATAGGAGGTCCCGATGCGGGATGTGGTCAATTTTGCGATAGCGGCCTTGTTCGCTGTTACAGCCTTTGCGATGACACTACCTGCGTTCGCCGCAGGCACGGGGTACGGGCAATAAGTCGAACGTCCACCAGCACGGGGGCTATTCGTTTTTGCAGGTGGCTGCGACGTCTCCCGCAGGGAGCTTGTTAATCGCGATATTGGCTCGGCGCAGTTTGATTGAAGTCTGTAAGGGAGTTCGGCTTCGTCGTCACTTGCGACTTCCGCCCCGATATTTGCCCCGAATGTCCCATCAGGTACTGAGTTGTAGTTGGGGTCTGTTGAGGCTTTTCCAGCTTCCGCAAGTCCGTCGCCTTTAGAAAGGCGATTTTCGGCGCGACAAAGAGATTTCGTTCGCTCAATTTGACCGACGTCAAAATTCCCTGGATCATTCGTTTCATCGTCGCCCTTTCCGAAGTTCTGACCTTTCGCTAGCCAATAGCCCCCCACGCTATCTAAGAACCTTGCTCTGATCGCGCGCACGTCCGTCTGATCAGAGAGTCTTTGCCGATTAGCTTCCCCGGGCACTCGAGGTCAAAATTTCCAACGTCATTTGCTAAACGGTCTAAATCCTGAACAATGAGTGGCTGCCTGCCGACAATTCCTGGATTACTTGGGATTATGTTCAGGGCGTTATTCTTTGCCGATATATCTGCAAGGACGTACCTACCAAAAAGCGTGCTGAATCCGCGCCAAGCTCCCTAACACGAGGAGCGCAATCTGCCGGCGACTTATCATCGACGCCAGTCCTGGTGACCGTCTTACGGTAGCTGCCATCAGGATCAAATAGCGCCAAAGCCTCCCCGGAGTCCTTGCTGGTCTGAATCGATCTTCGAACTTTGACGAGATCGATGGCGTTGGTAGCAAGTAGGTTCATCATTGTATTTTTAACGTACTCTAGCCTTGTCAAAATTACCACACCCCGAGCTCGATGAAGTCTTTTTTCAGGAGGTCCATCACATCGCTCTGTATTTATACCGTTTTGACACGTGGTTGTACTGTGTGACACAACGTCGGAGTTTTGGTCATTCACCTTCCGCAGTCTATTTATCTCATTTTCAAGAAATTGAATTGCGTTCTCACGCGCGCCGACAGCGAAGTCGACTAAACTGATTGTTAGTGCTAAATACGCTAAAAGCGCATCTTCTTCCATTTCGGGGGCTCGGAGAGATTTGGACGGCATAGAGAGCCACTTTTGGCTCGGATAATAACCTAGCTGGTCAATCACACTAGCCTGCCGGTCAATGGAGGGAGACCCGACCGTCAAACCGGTCAATTCATTGTTTACCTCACTACAGCCCTCCGGTAACGCTGGAATATCCTGTCCGCTAGAAGTTTGGTTAATTTGTTTTTACTTCATCCTTACTCGCAATGGATTTAAAGATACTTCGCAAATTTTCAGTTGCACTCTCGTCATCAATATGAGGTTCTCTTGTTCAGTCTTATCTCTCATTTTGAAATATGAACTTAGGAGGCCGAGTACAATCTCAGGACTCGGTGTATTTAGTACCGAGAACTCTCCTTGGTTTGTGTCGTGTGAGGCCAATAATTCTGACGTATATGTCGCAATTACATTACAACTGTAAAGTAAATACTGCTTTGTCAATAGAGGCATTTGAAAGATTGGATTACGAAGTCTATGTACAGATTGACCTACGTTTGTGCTATCAGTAGAGAAGGCGACGGAGTATCTCTCATCATCCATAATGTACTGTGGTAAGCGTACCAGATGATTCAAAGATAGTTCGACAGCGGTAGTACCAGGGAGGGCGATCGCCAAGAAATCATGACCCGTGTCTATGGGAGTTGAATCACTTGAATATTTTTCTCCACTCTGAGTAGAAAATTCGACGCTAAATTCGCTCCCCCCAATCTTCGACAAGTTGCGGAAAATTTTATTGTCGTACTCCAAAGCCGACAAGAATAAAAAGCCGCCGCTCGCCAAATGAAGACAGTTTGTCTCGACTCGCTTGGGGATCCTTGAACCAGACGCCAGCCATAAGACCAACTACAATTCCTGCAAAACCTAGCAATTTTTCACTTCGTAAAGCGCTTGTAATTACATCGCTCGTGACAAATAGGTGATAAATAGGTTTTGGTAGAACCTCGAAGACAGCCAATACTATAAGCGCTAGATGATAGAAGCAAATAGGATCATGCCCCACGCGACAGCGTTCAAATAACGCTTCCGCTATTCCGACTTACGCTAGTTTGGCTCGCAACACCTGCAATGAGTACTTCGCGCCCCCAGAGGCCGGGTAGAAAGTAACCGATACAAAACCCTACTGCAAAAAAACTGGCAGAAAAGTCGGCATGCGTTCCTCCCGTTGCAACGCTCACGGAGTATACGACGATGTTTCGCAGCTACAATAGAACGGCGGTGGCCTTCGACAGCCCGCTGCCCCGCGCTGGGGAGGCATGGCAACGATCAGACGAAATTTCCCATTCACCCCTCTTTTGAGGCCCACGTTTGCGGCCGCCATTGTGAACAACCCGAAGTGCCGGCTGCAACGCCCGGCTTGCCTGACGAGCAGAGAGGCGGGCGTTCCGACCGCCTGACTGACCGGCTCCAGTTTCCTGCCCGTTCGTCCACCCTTCCCCCCTTCGTTCGTTCGCCCATTTCCGCCATGCCCGCCCCCAGAAACCCGGCCGCACGCCGAACTCCAAAGCCTCGCGACCCGAAGTCCATCCGCTCGCCGAGCACCTCGCAGAACTGCTCGAATCCCGCCCTGGTCGTGCAGAAACCGCAGGGCTTTGGCGAAGCCCCCCAGCCGAAGATTGGAGAGCCCGGCGCCGGAGAGCCATCCG
>CAVZJZ010000040.1:0-151377 GCA_963775665.1 uncultured Alphaproteobacteria bacterium
GCCGTTTCGATCCGTTGAGGGACGCCATGAGCGAGGGACCGTTTCGCCCAGTTCTCGCCGGACAAAAGGCGCTGGTCATTGGCGTGGCCAACGACAATTCCATCGCCTACGGATGCGCGAAAGCGTTTCGGGCCGTCGGGGCGGAACTCGCCATTTCCTGGCGGAACGAGAAGGCGAGAGGTCATGTCGAGCCGCTTGCGCAGGAGCTTGAGGCGTCGATCGTCGGCGAAGTGGACGTCGCCGTTCCCGGACAGCTCGAGGCGCTGTTCGATCAGGTCCGCTCGAAATGGGGACGGCTCGACATCCTGGTCCATTCGATCGCCTTTGCTCCCAAGGCTGACCTTCAAGGCGGCATCCTGAACTGTTCGGCCGAAGGCTTCGCCAAGGCGATGGACGTTTCGTGCCATTCCTTCGTTCGCATGGCGAAGCTCGCTGCGCCGTTGATGACGAATGGCGGGACGATGTTCGCCATGAGCTATCTCGGCGCCAACCGGGTGGTGCCGAACTACAACGTCATGGGCCCGGTGAAAGCGGCGCTGGAAGCGGTGTGCCGCTATCTTGCCTATGAACTCGGTCCGCAGGGGATACGGGTCCATGCGATATCGCCCGGCCCGCTCAAGACGCGGGCCGCCTCCGGTCTCAAGGACTTCGAGCTCCTGCTGAACGAAGCGGCCCAAAAAGCGCCGCTCGGCGAGCTGATCGATATCATGGATGTCGGCGCCGCCTGCGCCTATCTCGCGACGCCGCTCGCCAGGCGGATCACCGGGGGCACGGTCTATGTCGACGGAGGGGTCAATTTGATCGCGTGAGTTCTGGAGTTGAGCCGGCTTCCTTGATAGCGTGACGCGATCGCCGACGCGAAAGGACTTGGGGGACGGGCATGCGCAGGACGAAACCGAAACCTGAGCCGCCAACCGACGCCGGCGGCGCCCCGGCTGGGTACATTTCCGCCGACGAGCGGCGCGCCGCGGGGAAGGCGTTGCGCGATTCGACGCCGCGCGCGGCGCATGGCGGCTGGAAACCGCACAAAGACCGGCGCGATCCCATCGATCTTCTGCACGAGTCCAATGAGCGCCGGATTGCGGACCTGATCCCGATCCGCTTCGGGCGCATGTCGCAATCGCCCTTCACCTTCTATCGCGGCGCGGCTGCGGTCATGGCGTCCGACCTGGCCTCGACCCCCGCCTCCGGACTTCGGGTGCAGGCTTGCGGCGACGCTCACCTGATGAATTTCGGCGAATTCGCCACGCCGGAGCGCAACATCTTCTTCGACATCAACGATTTCGACGAAACCCTGCCGGCCCCATGGGAGTGGGACGTCAAGCGGCTGACCGCCAGCATCGTCATCGCGGCCCAGCATCTCAACCTACCCGACAGCGAAGCGGCGAAGGCGGCGACCAACTCCGTGCGCTCGTACCGCGAAAAAATGATCGACTATGCCTCGATGCGCGCATTGGACGTCTGGTACGACCGCATCGACCTCGACCGCGTTCTCAAGGTCCTGCCGACCGGAGGCGAGGTCGAGCGTGTCAAGCAGAGAGTCGAGCAGGCGCGCCGAAAAAGCCTGCCGGATAGCCTGTTCCCCAAGCTGGTCGAGCATTACGGCTCGGCGCCGCGAATCAAGGACGAGCCGCCGCTGATCTTCCACCCGACCGAGGAGCAGGCCCCTGGCGCCGCGACCGGATACGCGGACGCGCTCGAACGCTACCGAAACTCGTTGCCAGAGCACGTCCGGACCCTGTTCGACCGCTTCCATCTGTTCGACTTCGCGATCAAGGTCGTCGGCGTGGGCAGCGTCGGCACGTTCTGCGCTCTCGGACTGTTCATGGCGGCCGACAACGATCCGATTTTCCTTCAGGTCAAGGAGGCGCGCAAGTCAGTGCTCGAGCCTTACGCCGGCAAGTCGCAGCACAAGAACCAGGGCGAGCGGGTCGTGGCGGGGCAGCGCCTGATGCAGTCGGCAAGCGACATTTTTCTCGGCTGGACACGCGGCCAGAACGGCCGCGACTATTACTTCCGCCAGCTTCGCGACGCGAAGATTTCCGCCGTCCTGGAAGACTGGGACGCCACGATGCTACGGGAGTACGGCAAGCTTTGCGGCTGGGCGCTGGCTCGGGCGCACGCCCGATCCGGTGACGCGGCGATGATCGCGGGCTACATGGGCTCCAACGCGACCTTCGACGACGCGATCTGCGAGTTCGCGGTCGAATACGCCGACCAGAACCTTCGCGACCACCGCACCTTCATCAAGGCGATCCGCGAAGGCCGAATAAAGGTTGTGTCCGAGGATTGAGCGCTCGATTTCGCCAACGTCGGCGTCACCGCTCGAGCCGGGAGACAGGTCTTCGCGAGGTCCGAAGAGTTGAGGCATGAGCCAGATCGACGGTCTCACCGAGGCCGGATTGAAGACCCCGAAGGCCGCCGCCGTCGCGGGCGTCATCTTTTCGCTGCTGACCCTGGCGAGCTTCGGATTGCTCTGGAGCGCCATCCCCGCCGATCAGCAGGCGTCAGGCGCATGGCTCGTCGCCAACGGGAACGAGATTACGCTGGCGCTCAATCTCATTCCCTTCGCCGGGATCGCCTTTCTGTGGTTCATCGGCGTCATTCGCGACCAGCTCGGCCAGCGCGAGGATCGCTTTTTCGCCACCGTGTTTCTGGGCAGCGGCCTCCTGTTCCTGGGCATGCTGTTCGTCGCCGCGGCGGTCGTCGGCGCTATGCTGATCGCGTTCCGAGACGAACCGGCGGCGTTCGTCAGCCTCGCCCGCGTTCCGCTTCGCGAGGGCGGTCTCATCAAACCTCGTCAACATTTACATGGTCAAGATGGCGGGTGTGTTCATGATCTCCACCTCGACGGTCGCGATGTCGACGCGTTTCGCGCCGCGCTGGCTGGCCTGGCTCGGCTATCTGCTGGCGGCCTTGCTGCTTGTCGGCAGCTCGTTCCTCCGCTGGAGTTTCGCGCTCTTTCCCCTGTGGGTGCTGCTCCTGAGCATCCATTTCCTGGCGGGCAATGCGCGGCGGCGCTCGGGGGCTTGAGGTCAAGGGAAACCCCTCAGTCCTCGACGAATTGGCTCGTTGCCTGACCGCTCCGGCGGCGTTACTAGCTCGCGACCCAGTCCAACTCGGGCACGACCTTGTACGGGTAGTCCGGCTCCTCATAGCCGTGCGGCTTCTGCCTCTTCGGCAGGACCGGCTTGTCGCGCGGCAGGTCCTTGATAGGGGATCTGCGACAGAAGATGCGAGATCGCGTTGAGGCGGGCGCGCTTCTTGTCGTCGGAACGGATGACATGCCACGGCGCCCAGGGCGTGTCGGTCGCCTTGAACATGTCGTCGCGCGCCCGCGAATAGTCGTACCAGCGATTGTAGGACTTGAGGTCCATCGGCGACAGTTTCCAGATCTTGCGCGGATCGTTGATGCGCGCTTCGAGCCGGCGCGTCTGCTCCTCCGGGGTCACCTCGAGCCAATATTTGAGAAGGAGAATGCCGGATTCGACGATCGCCTTCTCGAACTCGGGCGCGACTTCGAGGAAACGCTTCACCGCGTCCATCGAGCAGAATTCCATCACGCGCTCGACGCCGGCGCGGTTGTACCAGCTGCGATCGAAGATCACGATCTCGCCGGCGGCGGGCATGTGGCGGATGTAGCGCTGGATATACATCTGCGACTTTTCCCGGTCGGTCGGCGCTGGCAGCGCGACGACGCGGAAACACGCGCGGGCTGACGCGTTCGGTGATCGCCTTGATCACCCCGCCCTTGCCGGCGCCGTCGCGGCCCTCGAACAGCACGCAAACCTTCAGGCCCTTGTCGACGACCCAGAGCTGCAGCTTGACGAGTTCGGCGTGCAGGCGCGCGAGTTCGCGCTCGTAGACTTTGCCGGTCAGCTTTTCGCCGGGCGCGGCCTGCTTCGCGTCGCGATTGCGCTTTGACTTGTTCTGAGCCTTCGGCATGGGCGTCTTTCCTCCCGCTCGTTCTTTACAACACGGGCGCGCTTGCCTAGTAAAGCGCCACTGTCCTGAATGCGGGACGGGCGGCGTGACGTTTTGCCGCCTCAGCCGCGAGTTGACGGGGACGGCGCTTCGGGACTTAGGCTCGGGCGAGCGTGACGCCAGCAAGGCGCTGGCGCGGGAGACCCAAATGAGAGTTCATCGTCGAGCTGCGGCGGCCGCCGCCCTCCTCCTGGGCGTTGGCGCGACGCTCTCCATCGACTCGAACCCGCGGCGCGGCGTCGCGTTCGTCTCTTCCGCCGGTGCGCAGCCAATCCGCAATCTGATCGCGCGCCTGCGCGGCGAGACGCTGCCGGCCGGCATCGTCAAGTCGAACGGACGCATCGAGGCGACCCAGGTCGACGTGTCGTCGAAATATCCGGGCCGGCTCGCCGAGGTGACGGTGGAGGAAGGCTCCAGCGTCACGCAGGGGCAGGCCATCGCCAAGATCACCTCGCCGGAATACGAAGCCCAGTTGCGCGCGGCCCAGGCCGACGTGCAAAAGGCCAAGGACGCGCTGGCGAGCGCGGAAGCGGAAATCACCTCCCGCCAGAGCGCGCTCGAGTTCGCCAAGTCCGACTTCGAGCGCGGGCAGGAGCTGATGAAGACCGGCTTCATCACCAAGCAGGTGTTCGAGCAGCGCAAGCGCAATTACGATTCCGCGGTGGCGGCGGTGACGAGCTTCACGTCGCAGCGTGACCAGGCGCAGTCCGCGATCAAGAACTCGGAAGCGCAGGTCGAACGCATCGAATCGATCATCAGCGATCTGACCCTCGTCTCGCCGAGGCTCGGGCGGGTGCAGTACCAGCTTGCGCGCGCAGGCGAAGTGGTCGCGGCCGGCGCGCCGATCGTCACCATCCTCGACCTCACCGACGTCTATATGACCCTCTTTCTGCCGGCGGCGGACGCCGGCAAGCTGAGCGTCGGCGACGAGGCCCGCATCGTCCTCGACCCGGTTCCCGACTACGTCATTCCGGCGAAGGTCAGTTTCGTCGCGGCCGACGCGCAGTTCACGCCGAAGACGGTCGAGACCAAGGACGAGCGGGCGAAGCTGATGTTCCGCATCAAGCTCAAGATCGATCCACAGGTTCTTCAGCAGTTCTATACAAGGGTGAAGACCGGCATCCGCGGCATGGGTTTCGTCCGCACGAAGCCGGATATCGAATGGCCGGCCGATCTGCAGGTCAAGCTGCCGAAGCCGCCTGAAGCCAAGGCCCCCGACGCGGCGACGCCTCAGGCCGCGGCGCCCGCGGCCCAGACGCCCGACAACAAGCCGTCCGAAACGAAAGACGCCCGACGCCAAATGACCGGCGAACCCATCGCGCGGGTCAAGAACGTCTCGCACCGTTACGGCGCGACGGTGTCGCTGGCGGACGTCAGCATCGACATTCCCTCGCGCATCATGGTCGGCGTGATCGGGCCGGACGGCGTCGGAAAGTCGACTCTGCTCGGACTCATCGCGGGGGTGAAGAAGATTCAGCAGGGCGAGGTCGTCGTCTTCGACAAGAGCATCGCCGACCAGGAGACCTTGCGCGAGATGCGTGGCCGCATCGCCTATATGCCGCAGGGTCTCGGCCGCAACCTCTACCCGACGCTCTCCGTCTTCGAGAACATCGATTTCTTCGGCCGATTGTTCGGATTGTCGGCGACGGAGCGTCGCTCCAAGATCGACGAGCTTCTTACGGCGACGAGCCTGGAGAAGTTCGAAGCGCGTCCCGCGGGCAAGCTTTCCGGCGGCATGAAGCAGAAGCTGAGCCTCTGCTGCGCGCTCATCAACGATCCGGACCTTCTCATCCTCGACGAGCCGACCACCGGCGTCGACCCCCTGTCGCGCGGCCAGTTCTGGGACCTGATCAACTCGATCCGCGCTCGGCGGCCGCAGATGAGCGTGATGGTCGCCACCGCCTATATGGACGAAGCGGAGCGCTTCGACTGGCTGATGGCGATGGACGACGGCAAGATCATCGCCACCGGTACGCTCAAGGAATTGCTCGCCAAGACCGGCGAGCCCAATCTCGACGACGCATTCATCGCGATGATGCCCGAGGCCAAGCGCGCCTTGCACAAGAAGGTCGTCGTGCGCCCGCGCGTCGCCTCGCCGGACGAGACGCCGGCGATCGAGGCGGAGGGGCTCACGCGCAGGTTTGGCGATTTCGTCGCCGTCGACCACGTCAGCTTCAGGATTCCGCGCGGCGAGATTTTCGGCTTCCTCGGCTCGAATGGGTGCGGGAAATCGACGACGATGAAAATGCTGGTGGGCTTCCTGCCGGCGAGCAGCGGCACGTGCAAGCTATTCGGCGAGCCGATGGGCTCGAACGACATGCAGGCCCGGCGAAACGTCGGCTACATGACCCAGGCCTTTTCGCTCTACGGCGAATTGACGGTCGCGCAGAATCTCGAGCTGCATGCACAGCTCTATCACCTGCCGCCGGAGAAGGTCGCAGGCCGCATCGAGGAGCTGCTCGATCGTTACGACCTCAGGTCCGTCGTCGACGCGCGGCCGGACAGCCTGCCGCTCGGCATGAAGCAACGCCTCCAGCTCGCGGTCGCCGTGCTGCACGAACCCTCCATTCTCATTCTCGACGAGCCGACGTCTGGCGTCGACCCGATCGCGCGCGACTCCTTCTGGCGCACGCTGATCGACCTCTCGCGCGACGACGGCGTGACGATTTTCGTCACCACCCATTTCATGAACGAGGCGGACCGCTGCGACCGTATCTCGCTCATGCACGCGGGCAAGGTGCTCGCCGTCGGCGCGCCGCAGGAGCTTGTGAAGGAGCGCGGCAGCGCTTCGCTCGAGGACTGCTTCGTCGGCTATCTCGCGGAAGCGGCGGGCATCGACATGTCGAAAAAGGCCGAGGCGCCGGCGCCGGCCGCCGCCGAAGTCGAGGCAGGCGAGCGGCCGAAGCGCTTCAAAATTGGCCGGCTATGGGCCTACGCGCGGCGCGAGACAGTCGAGCTGCTGCGCGATCCGATCCGGCTGGCTTTCGCGCTCGTCGGTCCGATCATTCTCATGTTCGCCTTCGGCTTCGGCATCTCCTTCGATATCGAGAACTTGGCGACTGCGACATTCGACCAGGACGAAACGCCCCAGAGCCGCGACCTGCTTCAGGGCTTCGAGGGGTCGCGCTATTTCTCGGTCCAGCCGCCGATCACCTCGGCGGGCGAGGCCGAGAGACGGCTCAGAAGCGGGAACACCCAGATCGTCGTCGAAGTGCCGCCCGGATTCGGCCGAGACCTTCTCAACGACCGCACGCCGGAAGTCGACGCGACGGTCGACGGCGCGATGACGTTCCGAGGCGAGACGTCGAAGAATTATGTCACCGGCGTCATCCGGAAACAGGGCGAGGAATTGCAGCGGAGCCAACGCCGAGCGGGGAGCGCCAACGCCTGGACGGACGACGATATTCAGACCCGCTTTCGCTACAATCAGGCTTTTCTCAGCGTGAACGCGATGGTGCCCAGCATTTTCATGCTGCTGCTCTGCCTGATTCCGGCGATCATGTCGGCGATCGCGGTCGTGCGCGAGAAGGAGACCGGCTCTATCGCCAACTTCCGCTCGACGCCGATCACCCGATTCGAGTACCTGATCGGCAAGCAACTTCCCTATATCGCGGTCGCGATGATCGCCTTCTTCGTCCTGTTGCTGATCGCGATTTTCATTTTCCGCGTGCCGCCGAAGGGACCGGTCCTCGTCCTTCTCGTGGGAACGATCGTCTATGTTGTTGCGACCGTGGGGTTCGGCGTCCTGATCTCGTCCTTCACCCGAACGCAGGTCGCAGCCGTCTTCGCGACCGCGATCCTTTCGATCGTGCCGGCGGTCAATTTCTCCGGAATGCTCGCGCCGGTCTCCTCGCTCTCCGGCGGGGCGAGGGTGATCGGCCTGTCGTTCCCCTCCTCCTGGTACCAGCAGGTTTCGGTCGGCGTATTCGCCAAGGCGCTCGGCATCGTCGACCTCTGGCGCGACATCGCCGCGATCGCGCTTATCGCCCTTGTCTTCCTGGCCATTTCGCTGGCCCTGCTTCGCAAGCAGGAGGCGTGAGATGTCCGAGGCTCCCTCACCCAAAGCCCCGCATCTCGTCGAAGCCAAGCCGCTGACCTTCGTCGACCATGTGGTCAACATCTTCCATCTGGTCATCAAGGAACTGAGAAGCATCCGGGCTGACCCGACGATGCTGATACTGGTCGTCTACGCCTTCAGTATCTCGGTCAACACGGTGGCCACCGGCGCCGTAACCGAGGCGACCAATCTCTCGGTCGGCATTGTCGACGAGGACGGCTCGGACCTGTCGCGGCGCATCGCCGAGGGGCTTCGGCTGCCGACCTTCCAGCCGCCGGTGCAGATCACCGCTTCCGACATCGATCCGATGATGGACCAGGGCAAACTCCTGTTCGTGGTCGAAATCCCGCCGAATTTCGAGGCCGACGTTCGCGCCCAGCGCAAGACCGGCCTCCAAATCAATGTCGACGCCACCGCGGTCGCCCAGGCCGGCAACGGCGCAAGCTCGCTCCGCAACGCCATCGCTGCCGAGATCCAACGGTTCATCTCCGGCCGCGAAGGCTCGACCGGCGCGCCGATCAATCTCGTCCTGCGCGCCGCCTTCAACCCGAACCTCAAGACGGCGTGGTTCTCGGCGATGACCCAGGTCATCAACCAGATCACGCTGCTGACGGTCATCCTCACCGGCGCGGCGCTTATCCGCGAGCGCGAGCAGGGCACGGTCGAGCACCTGCTGGTCATGCCGGTCGTGCCGTCGGAGATCATGCTGGCCAAGATGATCGCCAACGGCCTCGTCATCCTGGTCGCAGCGATGCTGTCGCTGCAATTCGTCGTGCACTGGTGGATCGGCTCGCCGATCAACGGGTCTTTGCTTCTGTTCCTGCTCGGCGCGGCGATCTATGCGCTCGTCGTGGCGGCGCTCGGCATCATGCTCGGCACGCTCGCGACGACGATGGGCCAGTTCGGCCTGCTCGCCATGCCGGTGCTGATGGTGACGCAGCTCCTCTCAGGCAGCAGCACGCCGATGGAGAGCATGCCGGTCTGGCTGCAGTACTTCATACAGACGATCAGTCCGACGCCGCATTTCGTCGCTTTCGCCCAGGCGGTGCTGTTCCGCGGCGCCGACATCACGCTGCTATGGCGGCCGCTGGTGGCGATGCTCGCGATCGGCGTTGTCTATTTCGCGATCGCGATGAGCCGCTTCCGCAAGGTGATCTTCGGCGGCTGACGGGCCGACCGCGCGGCCCGCCCGCTGTTTCTCCCTGTTTCGGATGACAATGGCCGCCGGTGTTCGTTCTGGAAGGGTATGCGCAGTGAGCATAGCGTGGCGGTGGATTTGCGACCAGCAGCCCCCAGCCGGACCGACCCTACAGCGCCCTCCGAACCGCGTCCCGCCATCCCCGATAGAACCGGTCGCGCGTCGCCCTCGTCCATCTGCGGCGTAAACAGGCGATCCCTTCGGCGCTTTTCGGCGAAGGACTCCGGTCCGGGATAGAGCCCCGCCTGCCAGCCGGCGGCGAAGGCCGCGCCCTGCGCGGTCGATTCCAGACCCTTCGGGCGGTCGACCGGGCACGTCGAGGATGTCGGCCAGGAACTGCATCGTCCAGTCGCTCGCCGCCATCCCGCCGTCGACGCGAATGACGTCGATCGCGCCGCCCGCGTCGGATCGCATCGCCTCGACGAGGTCGCGCGTCTGGTAGCCGACGCTTTCGAGCGCGGCGCGGGCGATCTCCTTGCGCGTCGTCCCGCGGGTGACGCCGGTGAGAAGCGCCCGCGCCTCCGAACTCCAGTGCGGCGCCCCGAGCCCGGCGAAGGCGGGAACGCAATAGACGGCCTGCGCCGGGTCGGACGCCGCGGCGAGTTCGCCCGATTCGGCCGCGGTCACGATGATCTTGAGGCCGTCGCGCAGCCATTGCACCGTCGCGCCCGCCGAGAAGATCGAGCCCTCGAGGGCGTAGGCGCGCTCGCCCCGCCACTGGTAGGCGACGGTCGTGAGCAGCCGGTTGCGCGAGGCCGTCGGCGTCTCGCCCGTGTTGAGGAGCAGAAAGCCGCCGGTGCCGAAGGTCGCCTTGACCAGGCCGGGCGCGACGCAGGCCTGGCCGATGAGGGCGCTCTGCTGGTCGCCGACGAGCGCGCGGATCGGGACGGCGGCCCCGAAATGTTCGGGCGCGCAAAGCCCCATAATCGGCCGCGGTGTCGCGAACCTCGGGCAGGATCGAAGCCGGCACGTTGAACAGCCGCAGCATGTCGTCGTCCCATGCGCCGGCGTGGATGTCGTAGAGCATGGTGCGTGAGGCGTTGGTGGCGTCGGTCGCGTGGAGCGCGCCGTTGGTCAGCCGCCAGAGCAGGAAACTGTCGACCGTGCCGAAGGCAAGCTCGCCCCGCCCGGCCGCGGCGCGGGCGCCGGGAACGGCGTCGAGGAGCCAGGCGATCTTGGTGGCCGAGAAATAGGGGTCGAGCAGGAGACCCGTCGCCGCCGTCACTTGCGGTTCGCAGCCGGCGGCCTTCAGCGCCGAACAGGCTTCCGCCGTTCGCCGGTCCTGCCAGACGATCGGCGTTGCCGATCGGCTTGCCGGTCGCGCGATCCCAGATGAGGGAGGTCTCGCGCTGATTGGCGATTCCGAGCGCGGCCAGGTCCGAGGGCTGCGCGCCTGGCCCGGCGCAGCGCCTCGCGTGCGGTCGAGACGGCGCTCGACCAGAGCGATTCGGGATCGTGCTCCACCCAGCCAGGCCGCGGAAAGATCTGCGGGATTTCTTCCTGCGCGTCAGCGACCGGCGCCCCGTCGGCGTCGAAGACGATGGCTCGGGTCGAGGTCGTCCCCTGATCGATGACGAGAACGCCCGACTGCATGGCCCGCCCCCCGCGGTGTCAGTTCGATACGTGCCGGGTCGACGGCAGTGCGAGCAGAACGCCAGCCTCCTGCCGCCGGGCGGCCCAGAAGCGCTCACACTCTATTCTAGCGCGGCGCTTTCGGCAAAGCGCAGGCCTCAGGCCGCGGGCCGATGCTCGGGCCGGGGCGCCTGGAGAATCTGCACCGCGAGCCCCCGCGCGTGCGCCTCGGGGACAAGGCCGTCGATAAAGAGCGAGGACAGCCCGTGAACAAGGCCCCATGCCGCCATCGCCGACGCGTTTTCATTGCGCGGCCGCTCATCGGCGACGACGATCCGCTCGAGCAGACTGAAGACGGCGCCGGCAGCGTCATTGAGCGCCGGATATTTCTCCCGCTCGACGAGGAGCGGCCCGAACATCAGCCGGAAGAGACCTCGCTTTTGCAGGGCGAACTCGACATAGGCGAGACCCAGCTCCAATCAGAGGATCCGGTCCAGTCGCCGCCGCCTCCATCGCCGCGGCGAGTTCTCTGAAACCCTCGGCCGCGACCGAAGCGAGGAGATCCTCCTTGTTGGTGAAATGCCGATAGGCCGCTGTCGCCGACACGCCGACGCGGCGAGCCGCCTCGCGCAGTCCGACCGACTCCGGTCCAGCTTCGTCCAGAATCGCCCGCGACGCTGCGCGCAAGGCGTTCGGGAGATTGCTGTGACGATACGTACGTCGGGGCGTTTCCATCAGAGCTCACTCACAACCAAACCCTCCTGGCAGCCGCCAGCCCGCCATGTTCGCGAACCCGTGACCCGAACGAAAGACCTTTGACGATTCACGCCTTCGAGTCCTTCAGACGCCACACTTCCGTTCAGGAAAACGGCGATTTTGCGACTCCATTTGCGCCTTTAAGAAGAATAAGCGCAGGTGTGTCCGAAAGGCCTCGCGCCGAAGCTTGCGACGCCATCTGCGCCCGCTCGCGTTTCCGGTTCGCGGGCGCAAGCGAGGGCGATGTCCGAAACCTCTGAGATTTAACCCCGCTTCGAATCGGCGACAATTTTGCGCTATGGTCAGGCGCTTAGGCCTTCCGGGCGCTACGCCGAAGGGATAGGAGACTGACTGTCCGATGAAGATCACCGTTGACGTCGATTGCACGCCGCTCGAGGCGCGCCAGTTCATGGGGCTGCCCGACGTTGAGCCCATGCAAAAGGCCGCCATGGCCGAGATCGAAAAGCGCATGATGGTCGAACTCGACCGCTTTTCTCCCGAGACCCTGTTCAAGGCCTGGCTACCGATCGCCGGGATGAATGCGGAGTGGTTTCAGGAATTCTTCAAGCGGGCGAAGCCCTCCTGACTCCCCAATTGTAGGCTTCGGCAATTTGTAGGCTTCCGCGCTCGCGGGACCCTTCCGCCGACGCGTGGGCGCTCCTACATTGAGGCCCAGGCCGCGAGGGGCGGCTAGTTCCATGCAATGGGCCGTTTAACGTCGCTACGGGGCGGGAGGCGGCGCCGAAAAGGGACAGTCCATGAATCTCGAAAAATATACGGAACGCGCGCGCGGCTTCGTCCAGAGCGCGCAGTCGCTGGCGCTTCGCGAAGGCCATCAGCAGTTCACTCCGGAACATCTCCTCAAGGTCCTGCTCGACGACGAGGAGGGTCTGTGCGCCGGGCCTGATCGACAGGGCGGGCGGCAATTCGCGCGAGGCGTTGCGGCAGGTCGAGCTGGCGCTCGCCAAACTGCCGAAAGTCCAGGGTTCGGGCGCCGGTCAGCTCTATCTCGCGCCGACGACCGCGCGAATTTTCGACAACGCCGAGAAGATCGCCCAGAAGGCGGGCGACTCCTTCGTCACCGTCGAGCGGTTGCTTGTGGCGCTGGCGATGGAGAAGGGGTCGGAGGCGGCCAAGATCCTGGCGAACGCCGGGGTCTCGCCGCAGACCCTGAACGCGGCGATCAACGATCTGCGCAAGGGGCGCACCGCGGATTCGGCGAGCGCCGAGAACGCCTACGAGGCTCTGAAGAAATACACCCGCGACCTGACCGAGGCGGCGCGCTCGGGCAAGCTCGATCCGGTCATCGGCCGCGACGAGGAAATCCGCCGCACGATGCAGGTCCTGTCGCGCCGCACCAAGAACAATCCGGTGCTGATCGGCGAGCCCGGCGTCGGCAAGACGGCGATCGTCGAGGGGCTCGCGCTGCGCATCGTCAACGGCGACGTGCCGGAATCGATCCGCGACAAGAAGCTTCTGTCGCTGGACATGGGCGCGCTGATCGCCGGGGCGAAATACCGCGGCGAGTTCGAGGAACGGCTGAAAGCGGTGCTGACCGAAGTCACCGCGGCCGCGGGCGGCATCATTCTGTTCATCGACGAGATGCACACCCTGGTCGGCGCCGGCAAGGCGGAAGGGGCGATGGATGCCTCCAACCTGCTCAAGCCCGCGCTGGCGCGCGGCGAACTCCATTGCATCGGCGCGACGACCCTCGACGAATATCGCAAGCATGTCGAAAAGGACGCGGCCCTCGCGCGGCGCTTCCAGCCGGTGTTCGTCTCCCAGCCCACGGTCGAGGACACGATCTCGATCCTGCGCGGCCTGAAGGAGAAATACGAGGCGCACCATGGCGTCCGGATCACCGATCCGGCGATCATCGCCGCCGCGACGCTGTCGGACCGCTACATCGCCGACCGGTTCCTGCCCGACAAGGCGATCGACCTCATCGACGAGGCGGCGTCGCGTCAGCGCATGCAGGTCGATTCGAAGCCGGAGGAGCTGGACGAGCTCGACCGGCGGATCATGCAGCTCAAGATCGAGCAGGAAGCGCTCAAGAAAGAGACCGACTCGGCTTCCAAGGAACGCCTGAAGAAGCTCGGGGCCGAACTCGCCGAGTTGCAGGAGAAGTCCGACGCTCTGACCGCCCGCTGGCGGGCCGAGAAGGACAAGATCGGGCTCGCGCAGAAGCTGAAGGAAGAGCTGGACGCAGCGCGCAACGCGCTCGCCCAGGCGCAGCGCAAGGGCGATTTCGCCGAGGCCGGGAGGATCACCTACGGAACGATTCCCGAACTCGAGAAGAAGCTCGCCGAGGCCGAGAAGCAGAGCGAGGCCGGCGCGCTGGTCGACGAGGCGGTGACCGCCAATCATGTCGCGCAGGTCGTGTCGCGCTGGACCGGCGTGCCGGTCGACAAGATGCTCGAAGGCGAACGTGAGAAGCTCCTCAAGATGGAGGAGGAGATCATGCGGCGCGTCGTCGGCCAGAAGGAGGCCGTGACCGCGGTCTCGACGGCGGTGCGGCGCGCGCGCGCCGGGCTGCAGGACCCGAACCGGCCGATCGGCTCGTTCATGTTCCTTGGGCCGACCGGCGTCGGCAAGACCGAGCTCACCAAGGCGCTGGCCGCGTTCCTGTTCGACGACGAGAGCGCCATGGTGCGGATCGACATGTCCGAATACATGGAGAAGCACTCGGTCGCCCGTCTCATTGGCGCGCCTCCGGGCTATGTCGGCTACGAGGAAGGCGGCTCGCTGACCGAGGCGGTGCGGCGCCGGCCGTATCAGGTCGTGCTGTTCGACGAGGTCGAGAAGGCGCATCCGGACGTATTCAACGTCCTCTTGCAGGTGCTCGACGACGGGCGGCTCACCGACGGCCAGGGCCGCACGGTCGACTTCCGCAACGTGCTGATCGTGATGACCTCGAATCTCGGCTCCGACTACCTGGTGAACCTCGGCGAGAACGAGGACACCAAGGCGGTCGAAAAGGAAGTGATGGCGGTCGTGCGCGGGCATTTCCGGCCCGAGTTCCTCAACCGGGTCGACGAGATCATCCTGTTCCACCGGCTCCGCCGCGAGGACATGGGCTCGATCGTCGACATCCAGTTCCGCCGTCTCGGCCGGCTCCTCGAGGACCGCAAGGTCACGCTGTCGCTCGACGCGAAGGGGCGCCAGTGGCTCGCCGACAAGGGGTACGACCCGGCTTACGGCGCGCGTCCGCTCAAGCGCGTGATCCAGAAGTGGGTGCAGGATCCGCTCGCGCAGGCTCTGCTTGCCGGCGAAATCCGCGACGGGTCGACCATCAAGATCAGCGGTTCGCAGGGCAAACTGACGATCAACGGCAAGGCGGTCGGCGGCGAGGACGCGGACGCCGCGCCGGCGAAACCCACCGTCGTGCCGTTTCCGAAGTCGTAGCCGCAAAGCCGCCCTCGTCTGGAGGCGGGGGCGGCTGTCCGGCAAATGAGGTAGACTGGTCGAAGATTCGGCTCGAGGAAGCTTTCGTTCGATGACCAACAACGTTCTCGCCCGCTTCGCTGGCGGCTCGCCGATGACCGTGCTCCTGCGGCTGATCGTCGTTTCGTTCGTGGTCGGGATCATCCTCGAGACGCTCGGTTTCGATCCGGTCGGCCTGTTCGACGAGGCCGTTCGCGCGGTGAGGCACATTGTCGAGTTCGGCCTGACCGACGTGCGCCAGATCGGGCGGATCCTTCTGACCGGGGCGATGGTTGTCGTTCCGGTCTGGATTCTGCTTCGCCTGCTCGACGCCGGCCGCACCCGGTAGCGCCGCCGCATCTTTGGCCGGAATCAAAGGGCCCGCCGTTCGATCGGCGGGCCCTGATTTGTGTGTGCTCCGTCGGCGGAACACGTGGCGTTACGGGCAGGCGTCCCAGAAGCCGCTCTGCTGGCTTGGATCGGTATAGTACCAGCAGAGACCGGGCGCCGGCGGCGCAGGCGCCCATGCGGCGGCTGCGGCCGCCCCGACGAAGCCGATCGCCGCGCCCGCCGCGATGGCGCCGCCGGGCCCCCAGTGATACCAGCCCGGACGGGCCCAGCCGGCATAGCCGGCGCGATAGCCTGGGTAACCCGGACGATAGCCCGGACGGCCGACATAGCCGTGATAGCCCGGCCGATAGCCGGGGCGGTAGGCATGAACTCCGCCGGGGCGGCCCGCATAGGCGCCGCCATGCGGCCCGCGGACGATGACGACTTCCTGGACGAAGCCGTGGTCGCCATAGCCGGCGGCGCTCGATCCGCCGACGATCTCCATCGCTCCCGCCGGCAATGGCGCCGATCCCAGAAGCGCGACGATGGCCGCGCCTTTCGCAGCGTTCGATAAATTCATTGTTTCTCCCTTTCCTCGATGGCGAAGCATCTTGCGCGCTCTGCATCCTTGGGCCGACTGCGGTCGCTGGCCATATTGCCCGAGTTCAGCGAAAAGTGGAACCGCGGCGCCCAAGAGGCCAAGTCGTGGCGGTCGCGTCACTTGGCGGATCAATCTTAACGGATCGACTGCAAACTGGGCTTTTGGCCGGCGGACAGGAAGCGAGAACATGTGCCAGGGATGCGTCTCCAATATTTTCGGTTCGCTCGGTGGAATGCGGCCGGGTCTCTCCCGGCGCCAGTTCCTTGCGACGGCCGCGAGCGTTGCGGCGCTTGCGCCCGCAGCCACGAACGCTGCGTCCATGGACGGGGCCGATCTCATCTTCCGCGGCGGCTCCATCATCCCGATGGTCGGCGACAACCGCACCGTCGAAGCGCTCGCAGTCAAGAACGGCAGGATCGCCGCGGTCGGCGCGGCCGACGCCGTCATGGGCCTCAAGTCCGCTTCGACCGAGATCATCGATCTCGACGGACGGGCGCTTCTGCCCGGATTCATCGACCCGCATCAGCACACGGTCACCGGCGCGCTCATCAACGCGATCTTCACCGACTGCGGCTACACGAGATACAAGACCCGCGACGCGCTCATCGCGATGTTCCGCGACAAGGCCGCCAGGACGCCGGCCGGCCAGTGGCTCCTCTTCACCAGCTTCGACAATCTGCTGCAGGGCGGCGACCTGATGATGGCCGACCTCGACGCCGTCTCGAAGGACCATCCGATCCTCGTCTACTACATCAACATGCACACGGCCGCGGGCAACGGCGCCGCCTTCGCCGCGGCGAAGATTCCTTCCGACATCGGCAATCTGCCGGGCGGCGGACGCTTCGGCCGCGACGCCTCGGGCAAGCTCGACGGCATGATCTATGAGGAAACGGCGCTGAAGAAATTCGCCGTCGCCATTCCGAAGATCACCCCGCAGCTCGCCGGCAAGGCGGTCGTCGACTGGCTGAAGGTCAACGCCTCATACGGCAACACCTCTGTTCACGAAGCGGGCGTGCTGGTGTTCGGCAATCTGCTCGAGGGCTACGAGCGGGTCGCTGCCGTCTCTCCCTGCCGGGCGAGCATCAGCCTCATGTACGAATCGATGAAAGACGCCGAGCCCTACAAGAAATACGGCCATGGCGCGCTGGCGACCCCGATCCCGAACACGCTGCTGACGATCTATGCCATGAAGATCGTCGGCGACGGCTCCAACCAGACGAAGAGCGCCGCGCAGACCCTTCCCTACTTGGACGAGACGGAGAAGGGGCGGCCGAATTTCGACGCGGCGCAATTGAAGGCGATGGTCGCCGACGTGAAGGCTCAGGGCTGGCCGGTCTCGATCCATTGCAACGGCGACGACACGCTCGACCTCGCGCTCGACGCGATCGAGGCCGCCTACGGCGCCTATCCCTCGACCGGCGTCAACCGGATCGAGCACTGCACGATCACCAGGCCCGAGCAGATCGAGCGGATGGCCGGGCTCGGCGTGCAGCCGAGCTTTCTGATGAACCACGTCTATTTCTACGGGGCGGCCTATCGCGATCAGCTGTTCGGCCCCGAGCGCGCCCGGCGCATGGACCCGGCGGCCGATTGCGTGCGGCTTGGCCTGCCCTTCACCATCCACACCGACGCGCCCTGCTCGAACATCGGCACGCTCCAGCTCGTGCAGACGGCGGTCACGCGCAAATGCGCGATCGACGGCTCGGTCGTCGGCCCCGATCAGGCGGTGTCCCTGACCGACGCCTTGCGCGCGGTCACGATCCACGCCGCCGGGCAGATCGGCATGGCCGACCAGCTGGGAACGCTGGAGTCGGGCAAGCTCGCCGACCTGACGATCCTCGAGAAGGACCCCTACGCGGTCGATCCCGACACGCTGATGGATATCAAGGTGAGCCAGACCTGGGTCGGCGGGCGGAAGATGTTCGGATGAAGCGGGCTGGCGACGCCGTCGTAAAGGTTTCGCGTCAGGAGCCGCCGTTCCCGTCGACCGCGAACGGATCGCCTCGACCATCACGGCGACGAGGGAGCTCGAGATCGCTGCCGCGCGGAGCGCTCGCGATGAGAAACTCGCCGAGATGTTCGGGCTCATCGTCGGAAGCTGACGGCGAGCCAGCTCCTGTCTCGCGCGACTGGACCACGCCGCGCGGCTTGCTTGTGCGCTTCATCGTCATCGGACGCCTCACTCGAACACCACCACCTGCCGGACCCCGATCCCTTCGCGCAAGCGGTCGAACCCTTCGTTGATCTCCTCAAGCTTGAGCCGATGGGTCAGCAGCGCGTCGACCGCGAGCTTGCCCGCCTTGAAGAGCGCGATGAAGCGCGGCACGTCGCGCAAGGGGGCGGCGGAGCCGATATAGGAGCCTTTGAGCGTGCGCTCTTCGGCGACGAGGGTCACCGGCGCGAGCGAGAGGCGCTTGTCGGGATGGGGCAGGCCGGCGGTGACCGTCGTCCCGCCGCGGGCGGTCGCGGCATAGGCGAGTTCGAGCGCCGGCACGGCGCCGGCCATGTCGAAAGCGACCTCGACCCCGCCGCCGGACAAACGCCGGATTGTCTCGAGCGCGTCCTTGGCGCCGGCGTTGACCGTGTGCGTCGCCCCGAGCGCGCGGGCGAAGGCGAGCTTCTCGTCCGAGAGATCGACGGCCACGATCTGCCGCGCGCCCGCGAGCTTCGCGCCCAGCACCGCGCTCAAGCCCACGCCGCCGAGGCCGACCACCGCAACCGACGCGCCGGGCTCGACCCGCGCGGTGTTGACGACCGCGCCGACCCCGGTCAGCACCGCGCAGCCGAACAAAGCCGCAAGTTCGAGCGGCAGGTCGGGGTCGATCTTGACGCAGGATTCGCGCGCGACCACCGCATGGTCGGCGAAGGCCGAGACGCCGAGATGGTGATTGACCGGCTCGGCGCGGAAGGACAGCCGCCGCTCGCCGCCGAGCAGCGTTCCGGCGCCATTGGCCCTGGCGCCGGGTTCGCAGAGCGCGGGCCGGCCGGCGGCGCAGGGGCCGCAGCGGCCGCAACTCGGCACGAAGACGAGCACGACATGGTCGCCGACGGCGAGATCGCCGACGCCCTCGCCCAGCGCCTCGACGACGCCGGCGGCCTCGTGCCCGAGCGCCATCGGCGTCGGGCGCGGACGCGAGCCGTCGATGACGGAAAGGTCGGAATGGCAGAGACCGGCGGCTTTGATCCGGATGAGAACCTCGCCGCGGCCGGGCGGCGCGAGATCGAGTTCGACGATCTCGAGCGGGCGCGAGGCCGCATAGGGCGGCGGAAGGCCGGTCTTGGCGAGGACGGCGGCTTTGACGCGCATGAGCGGTGTCTCGAAGTTGAAGGCGGGCCCATGCTAGCAATGCCGACGCAGGATTGTCATGTCCGACACCGTGGCGGGTCGTTTTCGCGCCCGGCCTTGCACGCCCTGGGCGACCGCGCCACATAGACGTCGCGCGATGGGCCCCGGCGGTCCCGACGCGAACCTGGAGCGCCTCATGCCGCAGACGAACAGCCGTTTCTTCGACGATCTTTCCCGCCTCATGACCGACGCGGCCGGACTGGCCGACGGGGCGAGACGCGAGGCGCAGACCTTCGCCCGCAGCCAGCTCGAGCGGATGATGGCGGGCATGGATCTCGTCAGCCGTGAGGAATTCGAGGCGGTGCGCGAGATGGCCGCCCGCGCCCGCGACGAGAACGAAAAGCTCTCCGCCAGGATCGCCGCGCTCGAGGCGAGGCTCGCCGAGCCAAAGCCCTGATCCGATTCAGGATCTTCGGCAGAGTCTTGATTCGGTTCGCAGATTCTGTGGACGAAGGGCTCGGGGCGGTTTACGATTCGTGACGAATCATCGAGGTTGAGACTGTCCGCTTCGGTCGAGAATCGAAGCGGACGCTCCGGGCGGCGCGGCGCTTTATGAACCGCGTATCCTGGTGTGAATTCGTCCTCCCGCCTTCCGAACCTCGCGCCGAAAGATCCCAGATGAGCCTGATCGAGTCTGCCTCCGACGACCGGCCCGAACACCCCGTCGACGTCGTGGAGCGCATGGCCGCCGTCAACGAATGGGCCTTCGACCGCGCCGAGGACGACGAAATCTCGATCCTTGTCGGCGGCGCCTGGGCCAATTACGACGTCGCCTTCACCTGGCTGCCGGACATGGAGTCGCTGCATGTCAGCTGCTCCTTCGATCTGAAGACGCCGCCGCGCAAGCGCGCCGCGATCCGCGAGCTCATGCAGCTCGTCAATGAGCAGATGTGGCTCGGCCATTTCGATCTGTGGAGGGAGCAGGATCTGGTGATGTTCCGCCACTCGCTGTGCCTCGCCGGCGGCGCTGCGGCCAGCGACGCGCAATGCGGCGCAGTGGTCAAGGCGGCGGTCAACGCGTGCGAGACCTATTATCAGGCGTTTCAGTTCGTGCTTTGGGCCGATCGCGAGCCGCGCGAGGCGCTGGCTTTCGCCGCGTTCGAGACCAGGGGCTCGGCCTGAGCGCGGAGGGAACCTGCCCTTCAATCTCTCGAAGGGAGGGGCTGGCGTTCGGCGCGATTGCGTGTAAGAGCCGCGCTCCAATTTTCGCTCGTGCGCGGCCGCCAAGAGATCGCGCCCCCCGTTCGGAGTCCGTGACAATGGCTGTTCCCAGACGCAAAACTTCGCCGTCGCGCCGCGGCATGCGCCGCTCCGCCGACGCCCTCAAGGCGCCGACCTATGTCGAGGACAAGGATTCGGGCGAACTGCGCCGTCCCCACCACATCGACCTGAAGAGCGGCATGTATCGCGGCCGTCAGGTGTTGAAGCCGAAGTCGACGATCGCCGAAGCCTGAGCTGGCAGGATCGCGCTCGGCCGGCCGTCGAGCCGGCCTCTTCTGACGCGCGGACCCGGACCGCGGAGCCGCACGACGTCACGCGGAACGCGCCGCGGCAAGCCGCCGCAGCGATCGGCGATGAGGCTCGCATCGGCGGACGAAGCGCTGCCAATCCGAGGTGCGTGATAGCCGAAAAGTCCGCCGATCCCGACAAGCCAGACCGCCTCGCAGCGACACGGGTGCGCTCGACGTGCCCGACGTCATGCGCGCCGCCAGCGCCAGCGACGCGCGCTCGCCGGAACGGCACAAGATCGCCCTCTGCGGGTTTCCCGGAACGACAACACTTCGCCGCGCGTTTACGCAAAACACACAATGTTCACAAAGTGATGAGCTCAGCGATGCTGATCATTAAAAAGCTTTCATCTTCGCGCCATCATGACGTTAGAGCGATGAGGGAGCATTATGCTTTCTCGAAAAGAGCCGGCAGGTCGGCCGGCGCCAATGAGGGGTGTCTGATGTCTGCCGTTCGCCGATTTCGTTCCTTTCGCGCCGCGTTGCTCGGAGCCGTGGCGGTCGCCGCCCTCGGCGGCGCTGCGTTCGAGAGGACGCTCCTTCCCGTTCACGCGGCCACGTCCGCGCCCGATCGCCGATCCTTCGGCGCCGTCGGCCATTGCGCGGCAGCCGGCGGCGGGCCCGGCTTCCTTCGCCGATATCGTCGACCGGGTGAAGCCCGCGGTCGTCTCGGTCAAGGTCAAACTGTCCAATGTCGACCAGTCGTCGGACGACGAGGGCCCGCAAGGTCTCCCCGATTTCCCGCCGAACAGCCCCTTCTATCACTTCTTCCGGCATTTTGGGCTGCCAGGCCGTGGCGACGGGCGTGGTGAGGGCGACGGCGCGCCGCATCGTCATTCGACGATGGCGCAGGGCTCCGGATTCTTCATCAGCGCCGACGGCTACATCGTCACCAACAACCATGTCGTCGACCACGCGACCGAAGTGACGATCACGACCTCCGACGGCAAGACCATGCCGGCGAAGGTGATCGGCGTCGACAGCAAGACAGACCTCGCGCTCCTCAAGGCGCAGGGGAACGATTTTCCCTTCGTGACCTTCTCCTCGCAGCCGCCGCGGGTCGGCGACTGGGTGATCGCGGTCGGCAACCCGTTCGGCCTCGGCGGCACCGTGACGGCGGGCATCGTGTCGGCGCGCGGACGCGACATCGGCTCGGGGCCCTATGACGACTTCCTTCAGATCGACGCGCCGGTGAACCACGGCAATTCCGGCGGACCGACCTTCAACGCCGAAGGCCAGGTCGTCGGCGTCAATACCGCGATCTTTTCGCCGTCGGGCGGCAGCGTCGGCATCGGCTTTGCGATCGCAAGCGACGTGGTGAAGAACGTCGTTCAGCAGCTGAAGGACAATGGCGTCGTGACGCGCGGCTGGATCGGCGTCGAGATCCAGTCGGTGACGCCCGACATCGCCGACAATCTGGGCCTGAAGGCCACATCGGGCGCGCTGGTGGCCAAGGCGCAGAAGAATTCGCCCGCCGCGGAGGCCGGTGTGAAGAGCGGCGACGTGATCACCGCTGTCGACGGCGAGACGGTCGCCGATCCGCACGACCTCGCCCGCCGGATCGCCGCGCTCGGCCCGAAGAAGACGGCGACCCTCGCGATTATCCGCAACGGCGCGCCGATGACGATCGACGTGACGCTGGGAGCGATGCCGGCCGACAAGACGGCGAGCGCCGACACCGGCGCCGACAAAGCGAGCCCCGAAGGCGGCGCCGCAGCCTGGCCAATTTCGGCCTGACGCTCCGTCGTGGCCAGGACGGAGTCATCGTCGAAAACGTCGATCCGGACAGCACGGCGTCGGACAAGGGCCTCAAGGAAGGCGACGTGATCCTGGAGGTGGGAGGCAAATCGGTCAGCCGCCCCTCCGAGGTCGCCGAAGCAATTGGCGCCGCCAAGACGGACGGCAAGAAGAGCGTTCTCATGCGCGTGAAGTCGGGCGAGAGCGAGCACTTCCTCGCTCTGCCGACCAGCGCGTCTTGACGAAGACCGGCGCCCGAAGTCGGGGCGCCGACTTGAAATGGACGGAAGGGTTTAGTGGGCTTGTCCCCGGCCCAGCGCATAGCGCGCCTTTCCGTCCAGTCGGCGGTCGCAAATTCCCCGCCCGCGCGACCCCGGCAAGGTGGCGGCAGGTCCTTATTAAGCCCCCCAAGGACCTGCCGCCATTCCTTTGGCCCTTCCGGCGGGAATCGCTATATATCGATCATGCGCATCCTCATCGTTGAAGACGACCGCGACGCGGCGGCCTATCTCGTCAAGGCGTTCCGCGAGGCGGGCCATGTCGTCGACCTCGCCGCCGACGGCGTCACCGGATACGACATGGCCGTCGAAGGCGGCTACGACGTCGCGATCGTCGACCGCATGCTGCCGAAGATGGACGGACTGACGCTGGTCGGCGCCCTGCGCAACCAGAAGAACGAGACGCCGATCCTGATCCTTTCGGCGCTCGGGCAAGTCGACGACCGGGTGAAGGGGCTGCGCGCCGGAGGCGACGACTATCTCTCCAAGCCCTACGCATTTTCGGAGTTGCTCGCCCGGGTCGAGACCCTGGCGCGGCGGCGGCCCAAGGGGACGCCGGAGGAGACGGTGTTCAAGGTCGGCGATCTGACCCTCGACCGGCTGTCGCACAAGGTGACCCGCAGGGGCGAGGAGATCGTCCTGCAGCCGCGTGAGTTCCGACTGCTCGAATATCTGATGCAGCACGCGGGCAAGGTCGTTACGCGCACCATGCTGCTCGAGCATGTGTGGGACTACCATTTCGATCCGCAGACGAACGTGATCGATGTGCATGTATCGCGCCTGCGCGCCAAGATCGACCGCGATTTTGACGCGCCGCTGCTCAACACCGTGCGCGGCGCCGGATACATGATTCGTGACGGCGCTCGGTAAGCTCTTTCGCGCCACAGCCTTCCGCCTCGCCCTGGCGATTCTGGCCTTGAGCGCCGTCGGCGCGGGCATTGTGCTGACGGTCGTCGCCTGGCAGGTTATTTCCGTCGTCGACGGAGAGATCGAACAGACGATCGACGCGGAGGCCAAGGGCCTCATCGACACCTATGCGCAGGGAGGCATGAGACGGCTGGGCGCCGTCATCGAAGCCCGCGCGCGCCAGCCAGGATCCTCGCTCTATCTTTTGACCGACCTCGCGGGGGACCCGCTCGCCGGCAATGTCCAGGAAATTCCGCTCGGCGTCCTGGATCATCCCGGCTTCCTGCCGATCGGCTATCGCACCAACGTCGCCGGCGACCGCGGCCGGCAGGCGCTTGTCGGAATCTACCTGCTTCCCAGCGGCCTGCGCCTTCTGATCGGACATGATCTTGGCGACCGCGGCCGCATCGAGAAGGTCATGGTGCGCGCGCTGGCGATTTCGCTGGTGTTCTTCGCCGCGCTCGCGGCGCTTGGCGCGCTGTTCGTCGCGCGGCGGGTGCTGAGGCGCATCGACGCCATCAACACGTCCGCCCATGGCATCATGGCGGGCGATCTGACCCAACGGCTGCCGGTGTCGGGCTCGGGCGACGAGCTGGACCGGCTGGCCGAGGGCCTCAACGACATGCTGGCGCGCATCGGCGAGTTGATGCAGGGATTGCGCGAGGTCACCGACAACATCGCTCACGACCTCCGCACGCCGTTGACCCGATTGCGCAACCACGCCGAGGCGGCGCTGGCCTTCGGCGGCGACGCGAATGCCTATCGCGCCGCGCTCGAGAAGACGATCGAGGAATCCGACGCCCTGATCAAGATCTTCAACGCGCTCCTGCTCATCGCGCGCGCCGAGGCGGGCGGCGACGTCGAGGCGGCGGACACGTTCGACGTCGGCGAGGCGGCGCACAGCGTCGCCGAACTCTACGAGCCGATCGCCGAGGAGGAGGGCGTCGTCCTGAAGGTCGAGACCGAGGGCGAACTCATGGTCCGGGGAAACCGCGAGCTGATCGGTCAGACGATCGCCAATCTCGTCGACAACGCGCTCAAATACGGCGCGTCCAAAGAGGACGCAGAGCCCAGGCCGGAGGTCGTCATTTCGGCGCGGCGGGAGGGGCTGTCGGTCGTGCTCGACATCGCCGACCGCGGTCCGGGCATCGCGCCGGCCGACAGGATCCGGGCGCTCGAGCGGTTCGTGCGGCTCGAGGGCTCGCGCTCGCGTCCGGGTTCGGGGCTGGGGCTTTCCCTCGCCGCCGCGGTCGCGCGCATGCATGGCGGATCGGTCGAACTCGAGGACAACGAGCCGGGGCTTGTCGTGCGGGTCACGCTTCCGGCCTATGGGGAGCCGCCGTTGCTGCCCGCCCCGGCCAACGGGGGCGTGCATGACCGGCTCGCTGGCTGAGCGCCTCGTCGAGGCGCCGCGCCTTGCCGCGCCTGCCGAGGCGCGCCGTCGGCTCGCCGCACTCACCGAGACGCCGGAGGCTGCCGGCCTCGCCGCCGCGATTGCCGACAAGAGGGTCCATGATCTGCTCCTCGGCGTGGCGGATCATTCGCCGTACCTCTGGACGCTCGTCACGGAAGACCCGGCGCGTCTCGCTTCGTCTCCTTGGCCGGCCGCCCGGCCAATCGCTCGATGCGCTCATCGCGGCGCTCGCCGTCCGCCGCGACGACGACGAGGGCGAACTCATGCGTTTGCTGCGTCTCGCCAAGCGCGAGGCCGCGCTCCTCATCGCGCTCGCCGATATCGGCGGCGTGTGGGACGTGGTCGCCACGACCGAGGCGCTGACCCGCTTCGCCGATGCGGCGCTCGGCGCTGCGCTTGCCTTTCTCCTGCGCCAGAACGCGCACGCCGGACGGCTCGCGCTCGATCCGGAAGCTCCCGATCCGCAGGCCGGCGGCGGCATGGTCGTGCTGGCGCTCGGCAAGCACGGCGCACGGGAGCTCAACTATTCGAGCGACATCGACCTCATCGTGCTTTACGACGCGGCGTCGGCCGCTATTCCAGCGGGAACGGAACCCGGCCCGCTTTATGTGCGCATCGCCAAGGCGCTCGCGCGCATCCTGCAGGAGCGCACCAGCGACGGCTACGTGCTGAGGGTCGACTTGCGCCTGAGGCCCGACCCCGCCTCGACCCCGGTCGCGCTGTCGACGATCAGCGCCTACGCCTATTACGAGACGCTGGGTCAGAACTGGGAGCGCGCCGCGCTGATCAAGGCGAGGCCCGCGGCAGGCGATCTCGAGCTCGGCAGGCGCTTCCTCGCCGACCTCGCGCCTTTCATCTGGCGAAAATACTTCGACTACGCCGCCATCGCCGACATCCACGCGATGAAGCGCCAGATTCATGCGGTCCGCGGCCACGACCGCGTCGTCGTGCCCGGCCACGACGTGAAGCTCGGCCGCGGCGGCATTCGCGAGGTCGAATTCTTCGTCCAGACGCAGCAGCTGATCTTCGGCGGCCGCCGTCCGCAGATGCGCGGCTCGCGCACGCTCGACATGCTGCGCCAGCTCCATGCCGACAACTGGGTCAGCGCCGAGGCGGAGGAGGACCTGAGCCAGGCCTACCTCTTTCTGCGCCGCGTCGAGCACCGCCTGCAGATGGTCGCCGACGAGCAGACGCAGCGCCTTCCCTTCGAGCGCGGGCCGCTCGCGCGCTTCGCCAAATTCTGCGGCTATGGGCGGCTCGAATCCTTCGCGAAAGACCTGACGCACCACCTGACGCGGGTCGAAAGCCACTATGCGCGCCTGTTCGAGGATGCGCCGACTCTCAGCGCTTCGGCCGGCAATCTCGTCTTCACCGGCGTCTCCGACGATCCGGAGACGCTGACGACCCTTGAGGGCCTCGGGTTCCACAATCCGGCGGCCGCCGCGGAGACGATTCGCGGCTGGCATTTCGGGCGTCGCGCCGCGGTCAGGAGCCCCCGCGCCCGCGAAGTGCTGACCGAGCTGACCCCCGCCTTGCTCGAGGCTTTCGCCGGCTCGGGCGACGCGGACGCCGCGCTCGCCGCCTTCGACGAGGCGCTGGCGCACATGCCCGCTTCGGTCGAGCTGCTCTCGATCCTGCGCTCGAACGCGAGCGTCAGGGAGCTCTTCGGCGACGTGCTCGGCTCGGCGCCCCGGCTCGCCCAGGTGATCGCGTCGCGCCCGCATGTCCTCGACGCCGCGATCGATCCCGGCCGGGTGAAGGATTTCGACGAGAGCCTCGAGGAGGGCCCGATGCAGAAGCGCGTCGAGGCCTATATCGCCCAGGCGCACGGTTACGAGGACGCGCTCAACCGCGCGCGCGATTTCGCCGCCGAGGAGATGTTCCTCATCGGCCTCAATCTCCTTTCCGGCCGGCTCGATCCCGACCGCGCCGGACGCGCCTATAGCGCGCTTGCGCAAGGGCTGGTCGGGCCGTTGCTGGCGCGCGTCTCGGAGCAGCTTTCGGCCGAGTTCGGCAAAGTTCGCGGCGGGCGGGTCGCGGTCGTCGCGCTCGGCAAGCTCGGCTCGCGCGAGATGACGGCCGCCTCCGATCTCGACCTCATCGTCATCTACGATTTTCCCGCCGACGCCGGGGACTCGGACGGCCCGAAGCCGCTCGGCGCCGCGCTCTATTATTCGCGCCTCACCCAGCGGCTGCTCGCTGCGCTGACCGCGCCGACCAGGGCGGGGCGGCTCTATGAGGTCGACATGCGGCTCAGGCCCTCCGGACGGCAGGGGCCGCTGGCGACCCAGTTCTCCGCCTTCGCGCTCTACCAGCGCGCCGAAGCCGAAACCTGGGAGCATATGGCGCTGACGCGCGCCCGCGTCGTCGCGGGAGACAGGAGCCTCGCGGCCGACGTCGCCGGGGCGGTGCGGGCCACGCTCGTCCGCAAGCGGGACGCAAAAGCGATCGCGCGCGAGGTGCGGTCGATGCGCGCGCTGATCGCCAAGGAAAAAGGCGACAAGGACCCCTGGGACCTGAAGCTCGTCGCAGGCGGCCTGATGGACATCGAATTCGTCGCCCAGTATCTCAGCCTCGCTTTCGCGCATGCGCGGCCCGACATTCTCGATGTCTCGACCCGCAAGGTGATCGAGAAGGCGGGCGCCGCGGGGCTCCTTTCGGCCGGCCATGTCGAGACGCTGGTCGACGCGCACCGGCTCTACACCGAGGCGACCCAGTTCATGCGCCTCTCGATCGCCGGCGCCTTCGATCCGGACAAGGCCGCCGCCGGCGTCAAGCGCCGCATCGCCGCCGCGACCGGCTTCCCGGATTTCGAGGCGTTTGTCGCGGCGCTGGACGAAGCGAGGAAGCGCGTGCGAGAGGCGTATCAGGCGACTATGTGACACGCGGGCAGGACCGCGGAGCCGCAGGACAACGAGATCTACGGAGGGCGCGATGAAGCACTTTCTCATCAAGTACCGCTTCGCCTCTGGATCGCCGGAGGACTGGCGTCGGGACATCGCCAAGTTCATTGCGGCAATCGAGGACGATCCGATTCTGAAGGGCCGGATTTCCTATCGATGCATGAAGGCGAACAACGACTCGGGAGACTATTATCATCTCGCCGCGACCGCCGACGACGAAGCGGCCAAGGCGCTCCAGATGCGCGACTTCTTCAAGGACTATAGCGGCGAGATGAGGCGGATCTCGGGAGGATCGCTCGAAGTCGTGCCGCTTGCGATCATCGCGGAGACGGGATTTCGCCCATAGTCGAAACGCGTCTTCACTCCAGCCCCTCGATCAGCGCCTTCAGCGTCGCGACCGTCGACGCGTCCGCTTCGCCGTCCACCCGCTCGGGCCGGAAATGGCGCTGGAAGGCCGTGACGACCGTCCGCGTCAGCCGGTCGTAGACGCCGCTGAGCTCGACGCCATAGCCGTAGAGCGCCAGCATCGCCTGCAGCGCGCGCACCGGCGGCCCCTCCTCCCCGGGACGGAAGAGCGGCGCGCCGGTCAGCGCCGCGGGCGGAACCCAATGGCCGACGCCGCCCCTCCATAACGCCTCCCACGGGAACGCCTCGCCCGGATCGCGCTTGCGCATCGGCGCGACGTCGGAATGGGCGAGCACGCGCTCAGGCCGAATTGTCCAGCGCGAGCCGAGGTCGAGCGCGAGCGCGATCATCGCCGCGATCTGCCGGTCGGGGAACGGCGGCAGGCCGCCGTCATGGCCGGGGTTGACGATCTCGATCCCGATCGAAGCCGAGTTGAGGTCGCTCTCGCCCTTCCAGTGCGCCTTGCCGGCGTGCCAGGCGCGCTCGCTCTCCGCGACAAGCTGGTCGATCCGCCCGTCTTCCCAGATGAGGTAATGCGCCGAGACTTCCGAGGCCGGATCGACGAGCAGGTCGAGCGCGGCCTCACCCGTCGGCATGCCGGTATAGTGCAGAATGAGGGCGTTCGGCGCCCCATGTCCCCGGCGCGGCCCGTGGTTCGGCGACGCGACAAACCGGGCGGCGAGCGGGCTGTCGGGCTTATGCGTCATGGCGCGGCTCTACCGCCGTTCCGAAAGCGGGCGCAAAGCAAAGCGCCGGCCGCATCGTCGCGAGCCGGCGCAATGTTTGAAGGCCTGCCGCTCAGTAGAAGGCGGTGCAGACGCGGTTGCCGTTGTAGTCGTAGCCCCATTGCGCGCAGCGCCCGACCGGCGCCGGGGTCGCCGCCGCGCCGATCAGCGCGCCCGAGCCGGCGCCGATCGCCGCGCCCGCGAGCGCGCCGCCCGCGCTGCCGCCGGAGACGGCGGAGCCGACCAGGGCGCCCGCGCCCGCGCCGAGAGCGCCGCCGACGAGGGCGTTGTTCTGCTGCGGGGTCTGGCAGGCCGAGACCGATAGGGCCGCGGCGAGCGCCAGCGAAAGAGCCAATGTTGTTTTCATCGAAACCAACTCCCGTCCGTCTTGTGCAAGCTGTTCAAGACGATAACTGTTCGCCCCCGAAATCCGCGACAGGGCGCCCGCGCGCGCAGGCCAGCCGCCTGCTTCGGGCGGCACAATCCCATAATCCGGGTAAAGCTGCAATGAACGCCAACCGCTCTGCCGAGATCGCATGGCGCTTTTGGATGTACGCATCCGTCTTGTTCCCTCTCCACCGTCCTGCGGACGGTCCCCCTCCCCCGCCGCCGCTTCGCGGCATGGAGGATTGCCAACCTCGACCGTCGGGTTCGAGATATCCTCGCTCGCGCGGCGGGAGGGGACCGCGCGCCAGCGCCGTGGACCGCGGCCGTGCAGTGAACAGATTCGGATCCATGTTCCGGCCGTCGCGCCACCGGAAACCCCGCGATGCTCGGTCGGCTTGCTCGCGGCGTTCGGCGCTTGAACGCTGCAGAATCCGCAATTCTCGCGACAATGCGAGTATGTTATCGATCACATTGCAGTTGAGGGGCGGGACATGGCGCGGGACGGCGGACGACGGGGAACAGGAGGCAAGCGTGACGACTCGGCTCGAAACCGCCACGACCTCAAGCGCCGGCGTGACGATGCAAACCGTCGCCGAAATGGCCGGCGTCTCCGCCATGACCGTCTCTCGAGCGCTCAAAAGCGACGCCGCAGTCTCTGCAGAGACGCGCAACCGCATACTCGAGATCGTTAAGCGGACTGGCTACGTCCCCGACGCGACGGCGCGTGTGTTCGCGACGCGCAGGTCCGGTTTCGTGGCCGCGCTCGTTCCCTCGCTCAACAACTCGAATTTCGCCGAAACGGTGAGGGGCATGTCGGAGGTATTCGACGGGGCGCGACTGCAAATGTTGCTTGGGGACACCGAATACTCGCTCACCCGAGAGGAGGACCTCATACGAGCTTTCCTCGAGCGGCGTCCAGAAGCCATCGTGCTCACCGGCGGTGTCCATACGTCGCTCGCGCGGACGCTGCTCGCGAACGCGGATATCCCGATCGTTGAGACCTGGGATCTGCCGAGGACTCCGCTGGGCGACGTCGTCGGATTCTCGAATGAAGAGGCCGGGGTGGCGATGGTGCGTTACCTGCATGGGCAAGGGCGACGTCGGATCGGCTTCATCGGCGGCGCGACCACCGAAGACACCCGCGGTACCGAGAGGCGTCGCGGATTTGAACGCGCGGTTATTGCGCACGGGCTTCCCGCCGATCGCCTCGTCGCCACCGGCAAGCCGCCCGTTTCGATGGCGCAGGGCGCCGAAGCGCTGGAAATCATGCTGCGCAGATGGCCGGATGTGGATGCGATCATGTGCGTCTCGGACTTGTCAGCTTTCGGCGCGCTTGCCGAATGCCAGCGTCGGAAGATCGACGTGCCGGGACAGATCGCGATCGCTGGCTTCGGAGACTTCGAAGTCGCGCGCTGTTGTCACCCGCGTCTGACGACGATCGCCGTCGATTGCGCCGGAATCGGACGGCGTGCGGCGGAAGTCGCGCTTGCCGCTCTCGACGCCCGCAATCGACAGGAGCGACGAAAGCCGGAAACGACGACGATCGAGTTCCGGGTCGTCGCCCGCGAGACCGCGTAATCCTTTCAAAACGCGATCTGAACCTTCATCGAACGCGAGCGATCGCTTGCAAGTTCGAATGCGTCGCGAGCGCTCGCGAGAGGCACCGTCGCCGTGATGAGCGGTCTGACGTCGACGAGGCCCTTTCCGAGGAATTCCAGCGCGAGAGCGAATTCTTCGTGGAACCTGAACGTCCCGCGCAGTTCGAGTTCCTTCGCCGTGATCATATTTATCGGAATGGTCATGTCGCCGCCGAGGCCTAGTTGAACGAGAGTTCCGCGCGGCCTGACGACGTCAATGCCCGAACGCAGCGCGGCCTCGGCGCCCGACGCCTCGAAGAGGCAATCGAAGTACCCCTTGTCCGCAGCATACGCTGAGAGAGCATCTGGCTGCTGAGCCACGTTGATCACGCGATCGGCGCCGACGCGGGCCGCAAAAGATAGCGCTCCGTCGGCGATGTCGGTGACGACGATTTCCGCGGCGCCGGCGCGGCGGGCGGCGATCGCCGTCAGCGCGCCGATCGGCCCGCTGCCGCTGACGAGAACGCGCTTGCCCATGAGCGAACCGGCGCGTCGCACCGCGTGCAAGGCCACGGCGAGCGGCTCGGCCATCGCCGCCTCCTCAAGCGTCACAGTCTCGGGGACGAGTTGGGCCTGGCTTTCCTGGCAAACGAGGTTCTCGCGGAACGCGCCCTGCACATGCGGAAAGCGCATAGCGCTGCCGTAAAATCGCATATCGAGGCACTGATTCTGGCGCCCCTCTAGACAATAGCGGCAGCGATTGCAGGGAACGCTCGGGTTGACGGCGACCCGATCGCCGGGTCTGACCCGCTTGGCTTCAACGCCGACGGCCTCGACGATGCCCGAGATCTCGTGTCCGAGGATCATCGGTTCGCGAAGCCGGACCGCCCCGAAGCCTCCGTGATGATAATAGTGCAGGTCGGAACCACAAATTCCGCCGAATGCGGTTGCCACACGAACATCGAGCGGTCCCAAAACCGGCGTCAACGTTTCTTCTATTTTCAGGTCTTTGGCGGCGTAGGCCACGATCGCTCGCATTCGCTCCTCCCTTTTCAAACCACCGGTGTCAGCAGCGGACGGCCAGCAAAGTGAGCCTCGAGGTTGTCGCGCACAAGCTTCCCCATCGCCTTGCGCGTCTCGACGGTGCCGCTCGATTGGTGGGGCGAGAGAATGACACTGCTGAAGTCCAACAGGCGCCTGTCGATATTCGGCTCGTTCCAGAACACGTCGAGGCAGGCGCCGCCGATACGTTTGCGGGCGAGCGCGTCGATCAGAGCGGCTTCATCGACGACCGAGCCCCGCGATACATTGACGAACAGGCCCGAGGATCCGAGCGCCTCGAATACGGCGGCGTTAACCATGCCGCGGGTTGCTTCGCCGCCGGAGACGGCGGCGACGAGGACGTCACTCGCCTTCGCAAGGGAGACGGCATTGTCGTGATAGGCGTAAGGCACGCCTGCCGATGGCGCGGTGGCGCAGTAAGCGAGCCTCACGCCAAAGCCTTCCGCGCGACGCGCGATGGCGCGGCCGATCCGCCCCAACCCGAGCACGCCGAGGGTCTTGCCGCGCAGGCTCGCGCCGAGCGGCAGTGGGCCTTTCATCCAGGCGCCGGAGCGAACGTGCGCGTCGCCATCGAGGACTTTGCGCAAATGGACGAGAATCAGCGCGAATGCGAAATCGGCCACATCCTCGGTCAGGACGTCCGGAGTGTTAGTGACGCGGACGCCGCGTGAGCGGGCCGCAGTCAAATCGATAGCGTCGACCCCTATGCCGTAACAGGCGATGACTTCGAGCTTGGGGCAGCGGCCGATCAGCGCGGCATCTGCGCCGAGTTCGCCGCGCGTCGCGATTGCGCGGACGACCTGCGTCGCCCTGTCGAGGAATACCTCCTTGTCCTCCGCGAGCCAGAGTTTGCGAACGTCGTAATCCCGTTCCAGGGGCTCGATGTCCCATTGCGGGTACGGGCCGATCATGAGGACGGTCGGCTTGGACATTCGCGCTCCCTTTCTTGCCGAACGGGCGGCGTCCCGATGCCCTTTATGTTATCGATAACATTCACGCTTCGCAAGACGGTTGTGGGCTGGCGCGCGGCTTGACTGCAAGAGTGTGTTATCGATAACGCCTCCTGTTGAAGCGGTCCCGTCGAGACCGCCGGCGAGCGAGGAGACCTCAGTGGCGGATATCATCCATCGTCTGTTCGGACTCTCAGGTGATGTCGCGCTGATCACGGGATCCTCAGCCGGCATTGGCCTGGCTTTGGCGAAAGGTCTCGCGGCCGCCGGCGCGCGAGTCGTCGTCAATGGCCGCGCGGGGAAGAAAGTCGAGGCTGTCGTGGAGGCGCTCCGGGCAGATGGTGCGGACGCCTATGCCGCCCCGTTCGACGTCACTGACAGCGCTCAGGTTCGCGCCGCGGTCGAGCGTATCGAGGCCGAGTACGGTCCGATCGACGTTTTGGTGAACAATGCCGGCATTCAACGCCGCGGAGCGTTAGAGGACTATCCGGAGGCGACGTGGCGCGAACTCATGAGCGCCAACCTCGACAGCGTGTTCTTCGTCTCTCAGGCTGTCGCGCGGCGCATGATCGCGCGCAAGCGAGGTCGGATCGTCAACATCGGCTCGGTCCAGTGCGAGCTCGCACGGCCAAACATCGCGCCTTACACCGCCTCGAAAGGTGGGGTGAAAATGCTGACCAAGGGCATGGCGACCGACTGGGGCAAGCACGGCCTCAGGGTCAACGCCATCGCCCCTGGGTATTTCCGCACCGAGCTGAACAAGGCGCTGGTCGAGGACGAGGCCTTTTCTGCTTGGTTGACCGGTCGCACGCCGATGGGCCGTTGGGGCGACGTCGATGAGCTGGTCGGCGCGGCGGTCTTTCTCGTCTCGGCCGCGTCGAGCTTCGTCAACGGCCACATTCTCTACGTCGACGGCGGCGTCACCGCGTGCCTCTGAGGGCTTGACCGCGTCGTGATGGTCAGTGCGCGCGCAGGCGAGACGGTCGGCCTCGACGAGCAGCGTAAGGCAGCTTGCCAAGGTGCAGTGTTATCGATAACATGACCGCTAAAGTGGTCGCCCCGAGGCGGCTCAGATCAGGGAACGGAAATGTCCTCGGCGCCCATCCCGAACTCCTCACCGCTCATTCGCTTCGACAGGGTCGTCAAGCGGTTCGGCGGCGTGACGGCGCTACGCGGCGTTTCGATCGATCTCCATGCCGGGGAAATTCTCGCGTTGCTTGGGGAAAATGGGGCCGGCAAGTCGACCCTCATCAAGACGCTCGGCGGCATTGTCGAGCCCACCGAAGGATCGATCGAATACCGCGGCCAACCCTATCGGCATCGACCCCCTCGCTTCGGCGAGCCACAGCCGGTCGCCTTCATCCATCAGGATCTCGGTCTCGTCGAATGGATGACGATTGCGGAGAACATCGCGCTGTCGACCGGCTATCCGCGCAGTTGGGGATTTATCGACTGGGACGCCGTGGAATCTGCCACACGGGCCGCCCTGGTTCAGGTGGATTGCCCGCTCGATCCGAGCATGCGCGTGCGCGATCTGACCCGCACCGAGAAATCCCTTGTCGCGATCGCCCGTGCGCTCAGCGTTAGGGCCGACGTTCTTGTGCTGGACGAACCTTCGGCTTCGCTGCCGGCCGACGAGGTCCACCGCCTCTTCGCCGCGCTGCGGCCGCTGAAGGCGCGCGGGGTCGGCATGATCTATGTTTCGCATCGTCTCGACGAGGTCTTCGAGATTGCCGACCGGATCGCCGTGCTGCGCGACGGGACGCTGGTTGGCGAACGGCTGATTGCGGAGACCACTCCGGATGAATTGGTCTCGCTGATCGTCGGCAAGGCGCTCGACCGGTTCGAGCCCTCGCCTGGCCCCTCGTCGCGGAGGACTCGGCTTGCCGTTCGCGGGCTGACGGTGGAAGGCGCCGGCCCGGTCGATTTTGCCGTCGCGCAATCCGAGATTGTCGGGCTCGTCGGCCTCCGCGGGGCGGGACAGGAGCGGGTCGGACGCGCGCTCTTCGGCGTTCTTCCCCACCGAGGCGAAGTCCTGCTCGACGGGGAGACGCCACGACTGGACGGTCCGGGTTCAGCGATGAGAGCGGGAATAGGGCTCATCGCGCGCGACCGGCTCGCGGAGTCCGAGGCGACGGGTCTAACCATCCGCGAGAACACGTTCGTCAACCCGGGGGCAATCGGCCGCGGCTTTGCGTCTCCGCAATCGCCGCGCCGGGAAGCCTATCTGGCCCGCGGGATCGCCGCGCAAGTCGGGCTTCGGCCGAACGACCCACACTTGCCTATCGAGGCGCTGTCGGGAGGCAATCAGCAGAAGGTGATAGTCGGGCGTTGGCTCCGGATCGGCGGGCGCGTTTTGATCGCCGAGGATCCCACTGCTGGCGTCGATGTCGGCGCCAAGGCCGAAGTCTACCGCCTTCTCGATGAGGCGCTCGCGACCGGCCTCAGCGTCATCGTCGTTTCGACAGATTTCGAAGAAGTCGCCCGGCTGTGTCATCGCGCGCTGGTGTTTTCGCGCGGCGTCATCGTGGCTGAGCTCAGAGGAGCGGACCTCTCCATCGAGCGGTTGATTCATGCGGCGTCGGTCGCCGCTTCGAACGCGGCATAGGAGGCGCGCTTTGGCTTCCTCGATCAAATCGACGGCGCTGGAGCCGACCCGCCACGACATGCAAGGCCTCAGCGCAATGGAGCGCCTCAAGCGCCTCGCCCCGGTCTACGGCCTCGTCATCCTGGCGGTCGCGCTGGCGCTTCTGTTCAGCCTCCTGCTGCCCCAAACCTTTCCCACTTTGCTTAACGTTCGCTCGATCATTTCCGACAAGGCGATCATCGCAATTCTCTCGCTTGGCGTCATGATCCCGATGGTCGCGGGCAAGATCGACCTCACGGTCGGCTACGGCATCGTGCTCTGGCACATCCTCGCCATCAGCCTGCAAACGCAATTCGGATTTCCGTGGCCGGTCGCAGTCTTTACCGTGCTCGCGCTCGGCGCAGGCGTCGGCCTGATCAACGGCATTCTCGTCGAGATCGCACAGATCGATGCCTTCATCGCAACTCTGGGCACTGGGACGGTCCTTTATGCGATCGCAATGTGGCACAGCAAGGGACGGCAGATCGTCGGCGTCGCTCCCGATGCCTTCTATTCGCTGAGCGGCGCCTATCTCTTCGGCTTGCCGATCACCGGCTATTACGTTCTGGCGCTCTCCGTGGCGCTCTGGTTCGTTCTCGAATATCTGCCGATCGGCCGGTACTTTTATGCGATCGGCGCCAATCCCAAGGCGGCGGAGCTCAACGGCATTCCCGTCAGGCGCTACACGATCCTGGCCTTCGCAGCCTCGGGCTTGCTGACCGGCTTCGCCGGGGTGCTGTTGGCCTCGCGGCTGCAAATCGGCCAGGCAAGCGTTGGGCTCGAATACCTTCTGCCCGCTCTGGTCGGCGCGTTTCTGGGCTCGACCACCATCAAGCCGGGCCGCGTCAACGTCTGGGGCACCGTTATTGGGGTGACGATCCTGGCGATCGGCATCGCGGGAATCCAGCAGTTCGGCGCTTCTTTCTTCGTCGAGCCCCTCTTCAATGGCGCGACCCTATTGGTCGCAATCGGCATCGCCGGCTACGCGCAACGCAGGCGCGGAGCCGAACCGGCGCGTGCGCCTGCGACAACGGCGCAATCTGGGGGCGCGCCCGGCGAGACCGCCGCGACCTCTTCCAAAGGAAGTCACACATGAAAACCATGACACTGATGATGCTCGCAGGAGTCTCTTCGCTCGCGACCCTGGCGATGGCTCGGGCCGACGATTATGTCGACTTTGCCACCAAAGCCGCGAAGGCCGCGACCGCCCATGCGGACAAATGGGACGGGCCGACGAGCGGGCCGAAGATCGCGCCCGGCAAGACCATTGTCTTCGTCTCGGGCGATCAGAAGAATGGCGGCATTCTCGGAGCGTCCGAGGGCGTGAAAGAGGCCGCCGCCGCCGCGGGCTGGAAGGTCATTGTTATCGACGGGCAGGGCTCGGTCTCCGGTCGCACCGCCGCGATGGATCAGGCCTTGACCCTCAAGCCTGACGGCATCGTCGTCGGCGGCTTCGACACCAAAGAGCAACAAGTCGCATTCGACGCTGCCGCCAAGTCCGGCGCAGCGGTCGTTGGGTGGCACTCCGGCACCAAGCCGGGGCCGGAGCCGGAGGCGGGCATCTTCGCCAACGTGACGACCTCGCCCAGGACGTCTCAAACACCGCAGCCTTCCAGGCTATCGCCAATTCCGGCGGTAAGGCTGGGGTCGTCATCTTCACCGACACGCAGTACGAAATTGCAGTTTTCAAGGCGCGCGCGATGGAGGCCGCGATCAAGAAATGCGGCGGCTGCACGGTGCTGGAGTTCGTCGACTCGCCGATCGGCGAGAGCTCGCAGCGCATGCCCCAGCTCACGACGACGCTGCTGCAGAAGTACGGCGACAAGTGGACTTATTCGCTTGCGATCAACGATCTCTATTTCGACTTCATGGGACCGTCGCTTGCGTCGGCGGGCAAGACCGGCGACGGAACGCCGAAGGCGATCTCGGCGGGCGATGGCTCGGAATCCGCATTCCAGCGCATCCGCGCCAAGCAGTATCAGGCGGGCACCGTGCCGGAGCCGCTTAATCAGCAGGGCTGGCAGCTGGTTGACGAACTGAACCGCGCGTTCAACAAGCAACCCTGGTCGGGTTACATTTCGTCGATCCATCTCGTGACGCCCGACAACATCGCCTTTGACGGCGGTCCGAAGAACATCTTCGATCCCGACAACGGCTACCGGGATCAATACAAGAAGATCTGGGGCGTCAAGTAACTCGTCGCCTATCCTTATCGCCGCCGGGTCCCTTCGGCGGCGCTTCTTCGAAGCGGGGAGCTTCAAGTAGAGTCGCCGCGCCCTCACCCCGACCAATTCTCCTTGACCGCCCCTGCCCCGCCCCCCTATGCCCGTCTCGCCAGTCGGCTGGACGGCCGCCGCGAAAGCGGAGGAAAGTCCGGGCTCCATACGGATGCGGCGCCGGATAACGTCCGGCGGGGGCGACCCCAGGGAAAGCGCCACAGAAAGCAAACCGCCCTCGGCGCACGGGCCGCAAGGTCCGACGCAAGGGGTAAGGGTGAAAGGGTGCGGCAAGAGCGCACCGCGCGGGCGGCAACGTCGGCGGCACGGCAAGCCCCGCCGGGAGCAAGACCGAATAGGAGCGATGCGCGGCGTCTTCGGGCGCTGCGGGGCCTCATCCGTTGGCCTTGTCGCTCGGGTTGGTTGCTCGAGGCGCCCGGCGACGGGCGTCCCAGAGGAATGGCCGTCACGTCGGGGCCAAAACCCCGGCCATACAGAACCCGGCTTACAGGCCGGCTGGCGTTCCTCTTTCGCCTCGTCCATGCTGGCGGGAGCCAAGCGGACCGGAGAGGCGCGGAAATGCTGCGTGCGGACAGGGTCATTGCGGCGGGCGCCTGGTCGGGCGAGCCGGCCGACAGCGTCGTGCTTGGATACGAGGAGCGCTATCGCCGGCGCTTCGTCATGACCGGCGTC
This sequence comes from uncultured Alphaproteobacteria bacterium, assembly GCA_963775665.1. GTDB lineage: Bacteria > Pseudomonadota > Alphaproteobacteria > Rhizobiales > Beijerinckiaceae > Roseiarcus. The sequence continues at coordinate 38,655 of CAVZJZ010000040.1, forward strand.
GGCGGCCTCGCCTTCCTGCTCGACCTCAAGGAAGCCGCGATGCTGCGCGGCGGCGACGGCCTCAGGCTCGAGGACGGACGCATCGTCGAAGTCGTCGCCGCGCCGGAGCCGCTCGTCGAAATCCGCGCGCCCGACGCGCTCGGCCTCATGCGCGTCGCCTGGCGTCTCGGCGCCCGTCACCTCGACATCGAGCTCATGCCCAAGGCCTTGCGCATCCGCCGCGACCCGGCCGTCGAAGAGATGGTCAAGGGCCTCGGCGCCCGCGTCGTCGCGCTCGAGGCGCCGTTCAATCCCGAGGGCGGCGCCTATGTGCAGGCCGCGGAAGCCCACGCGCACGGCCATGATCACGAGCATGAACATGGCCACGCGCATCACGGCCATGAGCACGCCGGTCATGACTATCGCGATCATGACCATGATCACGCGCACGATCATGCCGATCATGGTCACGGTCACGCCCACCATGAGCATGGTCCCGACTGCGACCATCCCGAGCATGACCATGATCACGGCCACGATCATGGGCGCCGTCGCGGCTGAGGCAGCTTCAGCCGCCCGTGCAGGCGCTTGAGATTTTTGCGATCAAACGATTGCTGAAAACCAGAATCTGTGTCATCATTGGCCTTGAATGACGCTCACAGTTACATCATGTATTTTGTCCAGACGTCCCGCTCTCGCCCGGAGTCGGTTGCTTAATTGCGCAGGAGGCCCGCGACGATTTTTTTTCGCCATAAGCCCCGTAACCCCTTGAAAAGTCCAGATTCGGACGAGAAATTCCAAGAAAATCCAAGCGATTCCAAGCCGGAAATTTGCGCCAAACCGAGCAAAACCGCTGGATCCCCAAGGATTTCCAAACTCGGGCCGCCTCGCTTGTCACAGGTATTACAACAGTCCTACCACGGAAAATTCCTCGCCGCCGTAATCGGCCACGAGCGGGATCCTCAAGCCCGGACCGCCATGGACCTGCGTCCGTTCCGGCACGACGGTGACGACCGGCGTAACCCTCGCCGCGGCGATGGCCGAAGACGCGTCGGCATGGCGGGCGAGCTTCCACAAGTTGCGCTCGGTCGGGAACAGGAGCTTGTACCGCTCGCCGTTGAGATCGAGTGCGCGGCCCGGCGCGATCCATACCAAATCGACCGCCTCCCGCCCGTCGTGGGCGAGCGCCTGGCCGGGCGGCGTGAGCGCCAGGAAGAAGTGGGTGTCGAAGCGCTTCGGCAAGAAGGCCGGCGTGATCCAGCGGGCGAACGGAACGAGCGCGTCGGTAGCCGGCGCGAGGCCTTCGCGGGCCATGAGATCCGCGAAGGGCGCGCTGCGGTCGAGCGCGCTCAGGCGCTCCGCTGAAACGATCCGCTCGTCGCCCTTCGGGCGCGCGAGGAGGACGCCGCATTCCTCGAAGGCCTCGCGGATCGCTGCGATCCGCAAGCCCCGCGCTGTCTCGTCGATTCCGTCGGCGAACGCCATGGCTTCGCGCGCCAACGCCTCGTCCGCCGCCTCCATCCGCCCGCCGGGAAAGACGAGCGCGCCTGAGGCGAAGTCGATCTCGTGATGACGCACCACCATGAAGACTTCGAGGCCTGTCGGTCCGTCCCGCAGCAGCAGGATGGTCGAGGCGGCGCGCGGCGCGGCCGGCGCGGCTGGGGCGTCCGTCATGCCCGGTCGCGCTCGAGCTCGCGTAAGCGGAAGCGCTGGATCTTGCCGGTGGCGGTCTTCGGCAGTTCGGCGATGAACTCGATCGCGCGCGGATATTTGTAGGGCGCGAGCCGGTCCTTGACGAAGCTCTTGAGCTCGGCTTCGTCGACATGCTCGCCGGCCTTCAGCACGACAAAGGCCTTGGTCTTGGTGAGCCCGTCCGCGTCGGGCGCGCCGATGACGGCGGCCTCGAGAACGGACGGGTGCTGGACGAGGGTCGCCTCGACCTCGAACGGGCTCACATAGACGCCGCTGACCTTCAGCATGTCGTCGGTGCGCCCGGCGTAGGTCAGGCTGCCATCGGGATTTCGAATGTATTTGTCGCCGCTCTTGGTCCAGCCGCCCTGAAAGGTGTCGCGGGTCTTGGCGCGATTGCCCCAGTACATCATCGCCGCCGACGGCCCGTGGATGTAGAGGTCGCCGGGTTCGCCATCGGGGACCGGGCCGCCGTCCTCGCCGCGCAGCTCAATGTCATAGCCCGGCACCGGCCAGCCGGTCGTGCCGTAGCGCACCTTGTCCGGCCGGTTCGAGATGAAAATGTGCAGCATCTCGGTCGAGCCGATGCCGTCGATGATGTCGACGCCGAAATGGCGCTTGAACCTTTCGCCGATCTCGGCCGGGAGCGCCTCGCCGGCAGACGACACGAGCCGCAGCGCGACCTCTTGGCGAGCGGGCAGATTCGGCGCGGCGAGCATGCCGGCGAAGCCGGTCGGCGCGCCGTAGAAGACGGTCGGCTTCACGCCGCCCACTTCCCCCCGCCAGCGCCTGAAAACGGCCTCGGGCGTCGGACGCTCGGCCATCAACAGCACCGTCGCCCCGACCGACAGGGGGAACGTCAGGGCGTTGCCGAGCCCATAAGCGAAGAAGAGTTTTGCCGCCGAGAAGCAGACGTCGTCTTCCCGCAAGCCGAGGATCGCCTTGCCGTAGAGCTCGGTCGTCCAGTACGGGTTCGCGTGCGAATGGACGGCGCCCTTCGGCCGGCCGGTCGAGCCCGACGAATAGAGCCAGAAGGCGGGATCGTCGGCATGGGTCCGGGCGGGCCGCGCCAGCGGCGCGTTCCGGTCGAGGAAGGCCTCGAACTCCGCCTCTCCGAATTCAAGCGGCTGGGCGGGTCGCGAGACCACGACCTTGTGGACCTCGTGGTCCGACTTGGTCAGCGCCGCCTTCAGGCCCGGCTTCACGGGGCCGCTGACAAAGACGGCCTGGGCGCGCGAATGCTCAAGCAGATAGGCGCAGTCGTCGGCGGTGAGCAGCGTGTTGACCGCGACCGGCACCACGCCCGCGAGCATGGCGCCGAGGAACGTGACCGGCCAGTCGGCGCCGTCCTGCATGAGGATGAGCACGCGCTCCTCGCGTTTGACGCCGGCGTCCCTTAAGGCCGCGGCCAGGCGACGCGCACGCTCGTCGAGCAAGCCATAAGTGAGGACGCCCGCATCGTCGATGAAGGCCGCCTTGTCCGCGCGTCTCGCGTTCGCCTCCAGGAGATATCGCGCGAAGTTGAACGCCTCCGGAGGCGCGGGCACGACGCTGGCGCTCATCCCGTCTCTCCTCCCTGAGGGCGCCGAAGGACTTGGGGCGCCGAAAGGCTTGCCCGCTCTCGCTTCGATGCACTATGTTGCCTGATGGCTCTCTTATGAGCGCGGGTTTTTGATGTCAAATCATCTGGCGCCATCAGGCCGGACGCTCTTGCGCGACCCGAGAAGCTCTGAGAGCGGCGGCGGGGTCCAGCGGACCGTCCGAGCGCGGCGAGCGGAAGGATCCGTTCCTGAGCGCGCTCGGCGAGCGGGTGCGGGTCTTGCGCGCGCGCCGCGGGATGACCCGCAAGGCTCTGGCGGAGGCGACCGACGTCTCCGAGCGCCATCTCGCCAACCTCGAGAGCGGCGTCGGCAACGCGTCCATTCTTGTCCTGTTGCAGGTGACGCGAGGCCTCCAGTGTCGCTTCGCCGAACTTCTGGACGACGCAACGCCCGAATGGCTGCTCCTCTGCGACATGTTGGCCGACCGCGACGAGGCGACGCTGCAGCGGGTGCGTATTGCACTCGGCGATCTGCTCGGGACCGCCGCCGGCCACGACGCCCCTGGCCGCGCTTCGCGGATCGCCCTTATCGGCCTTCGGGGGGCGGGCAAGTCGACGCTTGGCCGGATGCTGGCCGACGATCTCGATTTTCCGTTCCTCGAGCTCAACCGCGAGATCGAGAGGCTGGCCGGTTGCAGCACGGCCGAAATTCTCGGCCTCTATGGTCAAAACGCTTACCGGCGCTACGAACGCCGCGCCCTCGAGGAGGCCATTGAGATCCTTCCCGAGGCGGTCATCGCCACCGCCGGCGGCATGGTGACGGATCTCCAGAGCTTCAATCTACTGCTCCAGCGTTGCACGACCGTCTGGCTCAAGGCGGATCCGGAGGACCATATGGCCCGGGTGACGGCTCAAGGCGACATGCGCCCCATGGCGGCCAGTTCCGAAGCGATGGCGGACCTCAAGGCCATCCTTGCCGGCCGGACGGCATTCTATTCAAGGGCGGAATTGCGCGTGGACACCAGCGCCCAGCCGCTCCTGGAGACGTTCAAGATCCTGCGCGCAGAGGCGCGCGGCGCGCTCGGACTGCCGGCATGAGGGTCGCGAATTGACGCTGGCTCTCGCGAGGCGCGACGGCTTCGCCTCAAATGAGTGTCTTGCATGACGCTGCTTGTTCGGGAGACCACGATGAACGGTCCGGATCCGGTCGACTATCAGACCGCGCCCGCGCATTACCGGCACTGGAAGTTGCGCTTCGACGGTCCCGTCGCCACGCTGCTGGCTGACTTCGACGAGAACGCCGGCCTTCGTCCCGGCTATAAGCTCAAGCTCAACAGCTACGACCTCGGCGTCGACATCGAACTCAACGACGCCGTCAACCGCATCCGCTTCGAGCATCCCGAGGTGCGGACCGTCGTCATCACCAGCGCAAGGGAGAGGGTGTTCTGCTCCGGCGCAAACATCTTCATGCTGGGCGTATCAAGCCACGCGTGGAAGGTCAATTTCTGTAAGTTCACCAATGAGACGCGCAATGGCCTCGAGGATTCCTCCCGGCTGAGCGGGCTCAAGTTCCTCGCCGCGGTCAACGGGTCCTGCGCCGGCGGCGGTTATGAGCTCGCGCTCGCCTGCGACGAAATCCTCCTCGTCGACGACCGCAGCAGCGCCGTCAGCCTGCCTGAGATTCCCCTGCTCGGCGTCCTGCCCGGCACCGGCGGATTGACGCGACTGACCGACAAGCGCCACGTCCGTCACGACCTCGCCGACGTCTTCTGCACCACGAGCGAGGGGGTGCGCGGGCAGAAGGCCGTCGACTGGCGCCTCGTCGACGCCATCGCAAAGCCGGCGCAGTTCGCCGCCAAGGTTCAGGAGCGGGCCCTCGCGCTCGCCGCTGGCAGCGACCGGCCCGAGGGGGCCAAAGGCGTCGAGCTGACGCCGATCGACCGGATCGTCGAAGCCGACGCCCTCCACTATTCAAATGTAACGGTTGCGATCAATCGCGTCGCTCGCACCGCGACCTTTACCGTCAAGGGCCCCGTCGGCCCGCAACCTTCCGACGTGGCGGCGATCGAGGCCGTCGGCGCCAAATGGTATCCGCTCGCGCTTGCGCGCGAACTCGAAGACGCGATCCTGTCGATGCGAACCAATGAACTCGAAATCGGCGTCTGGCTGATCAAGACCGAGGGCGATCTGGCGGCTGCGCTCGCGATGGATACGACGCTGCAGGCCCTTAAGGGACATTGGCTGGTCCGCGAAACGATCGGCTATCTCAGCCGAACCTTCAGCCGGCTCGACGTCTCGTCGCGCAGTCTCTTCGCGCTCATCGAGGAGGGGTCCTGTTTCGCCGGACCGTTGCTCGAGCTGGCGCTGGCTTGCGACCGGATCTACCATCTGGCCTTGCCGGGTGAAGAGGCGCGCTCGCCTGAGATCGCAGTCGGACGAGGGAGTTTCGGCGACTATCCGATGGCGTCGGGGCAAAGCCGCCTTGGACGAAGGTTCTATGACGAGAGGCCGGCGCTCGAGGCCGCGAAGGCGGCCATCGGCCGCCCGCTGGACGCGAAAGCGGCCTTCGCCCTGGGGCTCGCCACCAGCATTCCCGACGAGATCGACTGGACTGACGAGGTCAGGCTCGCCATTGAAGAGCGTGTTTCGATGAACCCGGACGCGCTCAGCGCGATGGAGGCGAACCTCCGGTTTGACGGACCCGAGACGATGTTCACCCGCATTTTCGGACGCCTGTCCGCCTGGCAAAACTGGATCTTCCAACGGCCGAATGCGGTCGGCGAAAAGGGCGCGCTAAAGGTCTACGGCAAGGGCGAAAAGGCCGCCTTCGACTGGAATCGCGTCTAGTTTCTTCAAGAGAGGCGGCATGGACTTTGTCGAGGCGCCGGTCATCAGGCAGCACCTGATCGATCCCGAGATTTGTATCCGCTGCAACACCTGCGAGGCGACCTGCCCCGTCGGCGCGATCACCCACGACGCCCGCAATTACGTGGTCGACGCCGAGAAGTGCAACCTCTGCATGGCTTGCATCCCACCGTGTCCGACCGGCAGCATCGACAACTGGCGCATCATGCCGCGCGCCACGGCCTACGGCCTCGATGCTCAGTTGAGCTGGGACACATTGCCGCCCGAACTCAGCCTCGAAGAGCTCGCAGAAGCCGGCTTCGCGCCCGACCCGAGTAGCGCTGCGGCGCCGGCGCCAGCGTCAGTTCCGGCAATCGAGAACAACGCGTTCAAAGTCGCGGACTATGCGGCGACCAGTCCGCCGTGGTCAGCTGCTCACCCTTACGTGAACCTTTACGGGCCCCGGGCGGCCGAAAGGACAATCGCGGCCGCTGTCGCCGGCAACGTGCGCGTGACCGAGGTCGGCAGGGACTACGACACCCACCACATCGTGCTCGATTTCGGCGCGACTCCGTTTCCCGTTCTCGAAGGGCAGTCGATCGGCGTCATCCCACCGGGCTCCACTGCAGACGGCCGGCCGCATCACCCCCGACAGTATTCGATCGCGAGCCCCCGCAATGGCGAGCGGCCCGGCTACAACAATGTGTCGCTCACCGTGAAGCGGGTGCTGGAGGACCATCAGGGCCGGCCGGTGCGGGGCGTCGCCAGCAATTATCTGTGCGACCTCGACGTCGGCGACAAGGTCGAGATCATCGGACCCTTCGGCGTTAGCTTTTTGATGCCGAACCATCCTCGAAGCGCCATTGTGATGATCTGCACCGGCACCGGCAGCGCGCCGATGCGGGCCATGACCGAATGGCGCCGGCGATTGCGCAAGTCCGGCAAGTTCGAGGGCGGCAAGCTGATGCTGTTCTTCGGCGCGCGGACGAAGGAGGAGCTGCCGTATTTCGGGCCGCTCGGAAACCTGCCCAAGGACTTCATCGACATCAATTTCGCGTTCAGCCGCACGCCGGCCCAGCCCAAGCGCTATGTGCAGGATTTGATGCGCGAGCGGGCCGCCGACCTGGCGCCGCTCCTGACCGATCCGAACGCCTACTTCTATGTGTGCGGGCTGAAGGCGATGGAGGAGGGCGTCATTCTCGCGTTGCGCGACGTCGCGCAGCAGACCGGTCTCAACTGGGAAAACATCGGCTCGGCGCTGCAACGAGACGGTCGGCTCCATCTGGAAACCTACTAGGAGCGTCGCTCAGCGATATGCAATATCTTGCAAATTATCGTGCTGAACCTTGTAGAAGCCGCAGCATGCTTCACAATGGATTTATCAGGCGCGATAATAAGCCCTTAACCGCGAGTGGCCTGCAGGCCTGGAGGAGAAAACCATGAGCTCCGTCGACACCCTGAGCGAATCCGCAGGAACGATAAGCTCGGACCGCTTCGTCGAAATCCGCTACGACGACGTCATTCCGAACAACGTCGACCTCTCCTCTGACAAGCAGCTCCAGCGCGCGCTTGAAACATGGCGGCCGAACTATCTGGATTGGTGGAAGGACATGGGGCCTGAGGGCTACCAGCAGTCGGAGGTGTACCTGCGCACCGCCGTTGGCGTCGATCCGAGCGGCTGGGCCAAGTTTGGCCATGTCAAGATGCCGGACTATCGCTGGGGCATCCTGCTCGCGCCGAAAGCGGAGGGGCGCACGATCCCCTGCGGCCGCCACAAGGGCGAGCCGGCGTGGCAGGAAGTGCCGGGCGAGTATCGATCGCTCCTGCGCCGGCTGATCGTCGTGCAGGGCGACACCGAGCCCGCTTCGGTCGAGCAGCAGCGCTACCTCGGAGCGACCGCGCCCAGCCTCTACGACATGCGCAACCTCTTCCAGGTCAATGTCGAAGAAGGCCGTCACCTGTGGGCGATGGTCTATCTTTTGGTGAAATATTTCGGCAAGGACGGCAGGGAGGAGGCCCAGGCGCTCCTGGAGCGCCAGAGCGGCCAGCAGGACAACCCCCGCATCCTCGGCGCCTTCAACGAGCGCACGCCGGACTGGCTGTCGTTCTTCATGTTCACCTACTTCACCGACCGCGACGGCAAGATGCAACTGGCCGCGCTCGCCGAGAGCGGCTTCGATCCGCTGTCTCGCACCTGCAGGTTCATGCTGACCGAAGAGGCCCATCACATGTTCGTCGGCGAGACCGGCGTGCAACGCACGATCGAGGCGACCTGCGCGGCGATGGTCAAGGCGGGCGTCACGGACCCCAACGATGTCGAAGCCGTCCGGAAGCTTGGCGTCGTCGACCTCCCGCTGCTGCAGCGCAAGGCCAACTTCCACATGTCGGTGACGCGCGACCTGTTCGGCAGCGAGATCTCGAGCAACGCAGCCGAGGCGTTCAGCTCCGGCATCAAAGGCCGTTTCAACGAAGCAAATCTCAAGGGCGACGACCACGTGTTGCAGGATGCGACCTACGGCGTGACGCGCGTCGTCGACGGCAAGCTTGTCGAGGAACAGGTTCCGGCGCTACGGGCGATCAACAGCAGGCTGCTTGACGACTACATCCTCGATTGCCAGGGCGGCGTCGACCGCTGGAACAAGGTCATCGAAAAAGCCGGGATCGCTTTCAAGTTCGTGCAGCCGCATAAAGGGTTCAACCGCAGGATCGGCGAGTTCGTCGGCCATCGCATCAGCTCCGCGGGCGAGGTTCTGACGGAGGAGCAATGGCAGGCTGCGAGCGGCCGCTGGCTGCCCGACGACGCCGACATGGATTTCATCGCCTCGCTGATGAAGCCGTGTCACGAACGCGGCAAGTACGCGAGCTGGATTGCGCCGCCGCGCGTCGGCGTCAACAACCAGCCCGGCGACTTCGAATATGTGAAGATCTATTGACGGTGGTTCACGGTCGAGCCGGCGCTCGGGCCTAGAGCTTCGCGACGCAGCCGCGTCGCTCGAGCTCCTCGATGACGCGATCCGCTAGCTTCTCCGCCGACTCTTGTGCGGAGTTGAGCACCATCTCCGGAGCTTCTGGAGCCTCGTAAGGCTGATCGACGCCGGTGAAATTCTTGATTTCGCCGGCAAGCGCGCGCTTGTAGAGACCCTTCGGATCGCGCGCGATGGCGGCTTCGAGGGTCGTCTCGACATAAATCTCGATGAATTCGCCCTCCGCTGCGGTGTCGCGCACAAGCCGCCGTTCGGCGCGGAAAGGCGAAATGAAGGAGCACAGCACGATGAGGCCAACGTCGGTCATCAGCTTCGCCACTTCGCCCACCCGGCGAATGTTCTCGACACGGTCGGCGGTGGTGAATCCGAGATCCTTGTTGAGGCCGTGACGAACGTTGTCGCCGTCGAGCAGCGCCGTATGCGCGCCGCGCGCATGCAGCTTGGTTTCGACAAGATTGGCGATCGTCGACTTGCCCGCGCCCGAGAGACCGGTGAACCAGAGGATCGCGGGTTTCTGGTGCTTTTGCCAGGCATGCGCTTCTCGCGTAACCGTCATGCCGTGCCGATGCACGTTTGTCGCGCGCCTGAGCCCATGCGCGATCATGCCCGCCGCCGCGGTCTCATTGGTCTGACGGTCGATCAGGATGAAGGCGCCCATCTCGCGGTTTTCGGCGTATGGGTCGTAGGCGACCGGCGTGGTCGTCGCGATGTTGCAGAAGCCCACCTCGTTGAGGTCCAGGCGCTTGGCGGCCAGCTTGTCGAAATTGTTGACGTCGATACGGTGCTTGAGCTCGGTGATCGAGGCGGGGGTCGTGCGCGCGCCGATCTTCATCAGATAGGATCGCCCTGGAAGCATCGGTTCGGCGCTCATCCATAGAATGTGAGCGGTAAACTGGTCGGCGACTTCGGGCCTGCTCTCGGGATGCGACAGCACGTCGCCGCGCGCGATGTCGACCTCATCGGACAGCGTAAGCGTCACGGCGTCGCCCGCCTCCGCGCTTTCGATCTCCCGGTCCGCAGCGTATATACGCGCGACCGTGCTTTGGCGCCCGGATCCGGCGACAACGATCGGGTCGCCGCGCCGGATGCGCCCGCTGGGAATCGTGCCGGCAAATCCGCGAAAATCAAGATGCGGGCGATTGATCCATTGAACGGGCAGACGAAAAGGCGCAACTCTTCGGTCTTCATCGACCTCGATGCGCTCCAGATGCTCGAGGAGGTGCGCGCCCTGATACCAGGGCGTGCGCGCGCTCCGTGAGGACACGTTATCGCCGAAGCGGGCCGAAATCGGGAGGGCGTGAAGCGAGCCAAAACCGAGCCCCTCGGCAAACTTGCGATAGTTGATGACGATCTCGCGAAAGATCCTTTCGTCGTAGCCGACGAGATCGATCTTGTTGACGGCGAGCACGACATGTCGCACGCCAAGCAGCGAGACGATGATGGAATGGCGATGGGTCTGGGTCAGGAGACCCTTGCGCGCGTCGACGAGCACGATGGCGAGGTCCGCGTTGGAGGCGCCCGTCGCCATGTTTCTCGTGTACTGCTCGTGGCCGGGCGTGTCGGCGACAATGAACGAGCGCGCCGGCGTCGCAAAATAGCGGTAGGCGACATCGATGGTGATGCCCTGCTCGCGCTCGGCCTCCAGTCCGTCGACGAGCAAGGCGAAATCGATGCCATCCTCGGTCGTGCCGAACTTCTTCGAGTCGCGCTCCAGAGCGGTGAGCTGGTCGTCGAGAATCAACTTCTTCTCGTAGAGCAGCCGTCCGATCAGCGTGGACTTGCCGTCGTCGACAGAACCGCAAGTCAGAAGGCGCAAGGTCGGCAGCCCGGCGGTTCTTGCCTCGCTCATCAAAAGTAACCCTCGCGCTTCTTCTTCTCCATGGAGCCGCTTTCGTCGGTGTCGATGAGGCGCCCCTGGCGCTCGGAGGTCGTCGCGGCTCGCATTTCGGCGATGATGTCGTCGAGCGTCTCGGCGTCCGACTCGATCGCGCCCGTCAACGGGTAGCAGCCGAGTGTCCGGAAGCGAACTCGCATCATTCTCGGCGTTTCGCCCAGGCCCAGCGGCAGCCGGTCGTCGTCGACCATGATCAGCGCACCGGAGCGCTCGACCACAGGGCGAACCTTGGCGAAATAGAGCGGCACCACCGGAATGCGCTCGGCCCGGACGTACTCCCACACATCGAGTTCCGTCCAGTTCGACAGCGGAAAGACCCGCATCGACTCGCCTTCGCGAATGCGCGTATTGAACAGGCGCCAGAGTTCCGGCCTCTGGTTGCGCGGGTCCCACGCATGGACGACGGAACGGTGCGAGAAGATACGCTCCTTGGCGCGGCTCTTCTCCTCGTCTCGTCGCGCGCCGCCGAATGCAGCGTCGTAGCGTCCGAGGTCGAGCGCCTGACGAAGCGCCTCGGTTTTCATCACTTGAGTGTGCACCTGCGAGCCCGAGGCGACCGGCGAAATGCCCCGGCTCACGCCGTCCTGATTCACGTGAACGATAAGATCAAGTCCCAGCCGACGGGCCGTCTCGTCCCGGAAAGCGATCATCTCCCTGAATTTCCAAGTCGTATCGACATGGAGCAGGGGGAACGGCGGCTTCCCGGGATGAAACGCCTTTAACGCCACATGCAGCATAACGCTCGAGTCTTTGCCGATCGAATAGAGCATGACGGGATTGCGCATCTCTGCGACAACCTCACGCATTATGTAGATTGACTCCGCTTCTAGACGTCTGAGATGGGATGGCAGCGAGCTTGACATCGAAAAGTCCACAAAGAGCGGCGCTTCTATGCGGGTTCATCCGACAACGCAACCTCCTGTCCCCTACCGCTCGCGCCGTCGATGTCTGCGTTCGGGTCGGCGGGGCAGACTGCGGTCTGGTGGCAGAAGCTGAGGAACGAGAGCCTTCTCGTATCGCAGAGCCGTGGCGCCGTCCGAGTAATAGTCGGGGTGCTCGCCGAACGGGCGAAAGTCCGCCTTCTCGTAGAGTGCAATTGCGGGAGCGTTGTCGTAGCGCACCTCGAGACTGAGCGCGGCGCGCCCGTTGAGCCTCGCGTATTTCTCACAGGCCTGCAACAGCGTGAGGCCGACGCCGCGTCGGGCAAAGCGCGCGTCGACCGCGATCGAATAAATTCGCGCCGCGCGCGCCCCTTTGCGCAGCGAAACGAGGGCGTAGCCCACGACCTCTTTGTCAATGGTCGCGGCGATCACGGGACGATGCGGCGCCCGCAAGAAATAGCGCAGCGAACGGCACGAGACCCGATCTTCGGGAAAGGAATCGTATTCAAGTTTCGTGATCGCGTCGAGATCGTCCAGAACCGCCGCGCGAACGACAAGGTCGCCTTTGTCCATAGCGGAGTCCGGCTCCGATCTCGCCCGAGGATAAGTGCAGTTACTCCCGCAAGGATCGACAAGTCCATCCTCGCTCTTGCCAAAGATAGTGTATGAGCGTGCCGCGTTGGCGTCTCTTGCCGAAGGAGCTTGTGGAGATGAATGGGGCCGAATCGCGCCTTGCCGCCCTGAAGTCGCTGCTCGCAGACATTCATCGCCGGCTCGAACTCGGATTCGGATTTCGCCTCTGGGACGGATCGACGACTCCTGGCGGCTGGCCGGCGGAGGCTCTCGCACTCTCCATCGCCGACGAAGGCGCCGTCGCCGCGCTTCTTCGAGGGCCCAACGTGACCACGCTCGCCAACCTGTGGGCGGCGAGACGCATCGATCTCAAGAATGGAACCCTCTTCGATCTCGTCGCGCGCCGGCCAAAGGGCCGCACCCGCGATCTGCGCAAGACCTTGGCGTCATTCAAAGCCGTGCGCGCGCTCGCGCCGTTTCTCCTCGTGCCTCGCGGGGGGCCTTGGCCGCTGGAGCATATCGGCCGCGACCGCGAAAGCGATGGATCGGAGGCTCAAAACAAGCGCAACATCGCCCATCACTACGACGTCTCTAACGATTTTTACGCGCTCTGGCTGGATCAGGACATGGTCTACACCTGCGCCTATTTCCGCGACTGGAGCGACGACATCGCGACGGCTGAACGGCAGAAGCTCGACATGGTCTGCCGCAAGCTCCGGCTTCAGCCGGGCGAGACGATGCTCGACATCGGCAGCGGCTGGGGTTCGCTCGCCTGCCACGCCGCCAAGCATTACGGGGCGCAGGTCGTCGGTGTGACGCTGTCGGAGCAGCAGATCGCCTTCGCGCGAGAGAAAGTCGAGCGCCTTGGACTCGCCGACCGGGTGACCTTCGAGCTGCGCGACTACGCCTTGATGGAGGGCGAAGCCCGCTTCGACAAGATCAGCTCGGTCGGGATGTTCGAGGCGATCGGCATCTCCCATTTCGAGACCTACTTTCGCACCGTCCAGCGCCTTCTCAAGCCCGGCGGCCTCTATCTGCACCACGCAATCACCCGCCCGGGCGGGAGCCATACCGCGCGAACCGGCAAGAAGCGGCCGGAATTCCAGGCGCTGACCCGTTACATCTTTCCGGGCGGCGAACTCGACTATCTTGGCCGAACGATCACCAATCTTGAGCTGCACGGATTCGAGGTCCGCGACGTCGAATGCTGGCGCGAGCATTATCAGCGCACCACCCGCATCTGGCACGACCGCCTCAGGGCCCGCTGGGACGATGCGGTCGGGGTGGTTGGCGAAACCACAGCGCGCGTCTATCTCGCCTATCTCGCCGCCTGCTCGATCACATTCGAGCGCAACAGCGCCGGGATCTACCAGACGCTGGCGATGAAACGGATCCGGGGGCCGAGCGGGCTGCCGCCGACGCGGGCGGACTGGTATCGGTGATCTTCTCTTTGGCAATGGGAAATTTGGGCCGCCCAGCTGCGCCAAACGGGCCTGGAGGGGCCCTTTTTGGGCGGGTTGGGCGATTGTGCGGCGGAGCAAAGGCTGATAACGCTCGGCGTCGAACCACGACGACGACATTCGACTGCAGGGCGTTTTATCGCGGGAGCCGAGAATATGTCTGAGGTCGCGAAGCGGCGAAGATTTCTGCTTTTCCTGATCAAGCCGTCGCATTACGACAACGACGGCTACGTCATCCAGTGGATGCGATCGGCCTTGCCGTCGAACTCGCTGGCGTGCCTGTTCGGCATCGCGCAGAACGCCATGGAGACCCAGGCGCTCGGAGACGACGTCGACATCGAGATTATCGCGGTCGACGAGACGAACGAACGCGTCCGGCCCGACCGCATCGCCCGCCAGATCCAGGAGGCGGGGGGTCTTGGCCTCGTCGGTCTCGTCGGCGTACAGTCCAATCAATATCCCCGCGCGCTGGACATCGCCCGCCCCTTGAGGACAGCGGGGGTGCAGGTCTGCATCGGCGGGTTCCATGTCTCCGGCTGCCTCGCGATGCTGCCGGAGAGGCCGGAGTCGCTGAACCAGGCGCTCGATCTCGGCATCTCGCTGTTCGCCGGGGAGGCCGAGGGGCGATTCGCCGAGGTGCTGCAGGATGCGGCGGCGGGCGCGCTCAAGCCGATCTACAACCATCTCAATGACCTGCCGGGCCTCGAGGGCGCCCCCAATCCCATCCTGCCGCCGGAGCGGGTCGGGCGCACGATCGGCATGTTCTCGAGCTTCGACGCGGGGCGCGGCTGTCCGTTCCTGTGCTCGTTCTGCACGATCATCAACGTGCAAGGGCGCAAGTCGCGCTATCGCAGCGCCGACGACATCGAGCGCCTCGTGCGCTCCAATCACGCCAACGGCATCCGCTACTTTCTCATCACCGACGACAATCTGGCGCGCAACCGCAACTGGGAGGCGATCTTCGACCGGCTCATCGCGCTGCGTGACGAGGGGCTCCATTCGCGCTTCGTCATCCAGGTCGACACCATGTGCCACAAGATCCCCCGCTTCATCGAGAAGGCGGCGGCGGCAGGCTGCAGGCGCGTGTTCATCGGCCTCGAGAACATCAATCCCGACAGCCTCAGTGGCGCGAAGAAGAAGCAGAACCACATCACCGACTATCGCGAGATGCTGCAGGCGTGGCGCAAGGTCCGGTGCATCTCCTATTGCGGCTATATCCTGGGATTCCCGAACGACACGCCCGAATCGATCGTGCGCGATATCGAGATCATCAAGCGCGAACTGCCGCTCGACATTCTCGAATTCTCCGTTCTGACCCCGCTGCCCGGCAGCGAGGACCACGCCAAGATGGTGGCTAAGGGCGCCGCGATCGACCCGGACCTCAACAAGTTCGATCTCGAGCATGTGGTCTGCGACCACCCGCGCATGACGCGCGAGCAATGGCAGGAGGCCTATCGCCAGGCGTGGCGGACCTATTACACCGAAGACCATATCAAGACGGTGATCCGCCGCGCGGCGGCGGGCGGCCCCCGGGTCGACACGGTGGCCTATCTCCTGGTGTGGTTCTGGGCGAGCTGGGAGTTCTATAACATCTATCCGCTCGAGTTCGGCCTCGTCCGCCGCAAGGTCCGGCTCGACCGAAGGCCGGGCATGCCGATCGAGAGCGCGCTGACCTTCTACCCGCGCTACGTCTTCGACACGGTCGTCAAGCATCTCAAGGTCATTGGCATGTTCGCCAGGATCTACCTCTTCGCGCGAAAGGTCGCGCGTGATCCGGAGGCCCGCAATTACACCGACGCCTCGTTGACCGAGTCGACCGCCGACTACGATTCGCTCGAGATGTTCCAGCTGTCGGATTCGGCCCGCGCCGCCGGCGCCAAGGCGAAGCGGCTCGAGGAGCGCAGTCACGCCGCTGCGGCGAAGGCGGAGGCGGCGGAATAGCGCAGCGTCCCAGAGAGGCGCCGCGTCCTACACCGACATCCTCGCTAGAGGGCTCGCCTCAAGCCCGAGCCAACCGTCGCGCTCGCGCGGCCGGGCGGCGCCTTTGAGAAGTTTGAGGCCGGCGGCTAGAGTTGGGCCTCTCAGGGCGAAAGGGACGGACGGGAATGGCGCGCAGGCTGAAGAGCATCAACGGCCAGGCGAACGCGAGCGGCAGCGAGGCGATCAGCGACGCCGCGGCCGAGGACGCGTTCCGCACCATACTCAAGTGGATCGGCGAGGACCCCAACCGCGACGGGCTGCGCGAGACGCCTGACCGGCTGGTGCGCTCGTATCGCGAGTATTTCTGCGGCTACGATGAAGATCCCGAGCAGGTGCTGCGCAAGACCTTCGCCGAGGTCGACGGCTATGACGAGATGATCGTCTTGCGCGGCGTCACCTTCGAAAGTCATTGCGAGCACCATGTCGCGCCGATCATCGGCCGAGTCTGGGTCGGCTACATTCCGGACAAGCGGGTCGTCGGCATCTCGAAGCTCGCCCGCGTCGTCGAGATCTTCTCCAAGCGCCTGCAGATCCAGGAACGGCTGACGGCGCAGATCGCCAACACGATCGACGAGGTGCTCAAGCCCGCCGGCGTCGCCGTGGTGGTCAAGGCGGCGCACCATTGCATGATCAGCCGCGGGATCCACAAACGCGGCTCGGACCTCGTCACCAGCCGTATGCTCGGGGTGTTCCGCGACCAGCCGAGCACCCGCAGCGAGTTCCTCTCGCTGGTCAACGCCGACACGTCCGAGTAAAATACACTTCTATTGTGTTTTGATTGTCTTGGAATGTGCTCGATTTGCCCGGTTTAGCGGGAAATCTGCGGCTTGGATTGTCTTGGAATCTCTTGGAATTTCTCGTCCGAAACGGGGCTTTTCAAGGGGTTGCGGGGCTTGTCGCTCAAAAAAAATCGCACCACCTCCTCGGCGCTCAGGCGATCGTTACACGCTGAAGCATTTCGGCGCAGAAGGCGGTCGGGCAAGGCCAGGATCCGGTTGAGGTTATCGCTCTCAAGCGACTATGACATTGGTTCTGATTTTCTGCAAGAATTTGCTGCAGCTTATCCCAGTAGGCGCTGGAATTGCCGGTGCCGGGCAGCGTTATTGAAAGGGACCGCGCTGTGACACCCTGAAACTCATCGCCAGCAGCGCCTCGACGGGCGTCATCATTCCGAAGGCGATGCTGGCGCGGATGAACGTCGCCAAGGACGACTGCCTCTACGTGGTGGAGGCTTCTTACGGCGGCTATCGCCTGACGGCCTACGATCCGGCCTTCGCCAAGAGAACGGAGAAGGCCGACGACATCATGCGCCGCTATAGCAACACCCTGCACGTTCTTGCGCAGTGACCGGCGTGGAGCCGATCTGGATCGAAGAACTCCACATTTTCACGATGCATGATCGGCTGCTGGCGTTTCATGGCGGCGCGAGCGGAGTGCGCGACAACGGCTTGCTGCAATCGGCGCTCGCTCGCGCAAGGCAATTGGCCGCATATGGCGACAGCGTCGACGTGATCGCCATGGCGACCGCCATCACTGCCGGAATCGTCAAGAACCATCTGTTCGTGGACGGAAACGAGCGGACGGGTTTCGTCGCAGGCATCTTGCTCCTCAAATTGAACGGCTTCCGTTTCGCGGCGACGGAAAGCGCCGCAGCAGACGCCGTTCTGGCGCTCGCCGCCGGAAACCTGGACAAGGCCGGATACACCAGGTTTCTGCGGGACAGTATCACGCAGGAATGATGGAAAGCTCGTCCCCATTTCCGGTCGCTCTCAAGCCGTCCCTGTTGTGGCCTTCCGCCCGCGCGCCTCCCTCTATCCGAACTCTCGATTTTGGCGCGCGCGGCTGAGTAGGGCTTGGGATCGGGCCGTGGAGCGCGCGTGTCGTCGACGGCCGCCTGCATCAGACCTCATTCGCAGTTCACCGTCGACGCGACCAGCTTTGAGCCGATCGCGTATACACGCGGGTCCCCGGCCGACCGTCGGTCTTCCTGCCACCGTCGCACGGAAATGGAGTCACCACCGGCGAAAAGCAAGGCAAGCCGAATTGTCCTTGCGATTTTGAGATTCGAGACACCCTGCTCCGGGAGCAGCGCTTCCTGGGTCTCTTTCGCCATCATCGTGCGGTCGATGTCCAATTGGACGCAGCTTGGATGCGCGCCCCCAAATTCTTGCGGCAAGTTCATGAAGGCTAGAAACCCTGCGGGAAGGCAACAGATGGCCGCTAAAACCGATAGGTATGTCGCTACGATATACGCTAGTCCGCCAAGAAATGGGGGGCGCAGCAAACCTTGCCGGAAACGCTGGAGGCGCAAGGGCTGCCCAGGGCCTTCAATGCCTGAGGATCGAAAGGTCTCTGCGAAGCGCTCGTCGGCTGCCGCCTGCGATCGGACTGCCAGCCATGGGACTGCCGCCAGCCATCGCGGGGGCTCTTCGACTTCCGCGGAAAAGAAGCCGAGGATCGCGACCGCGGCTATGGCGCCATAGAAGAACGCTGGCTGGATCGGGGAGGACACGCCCAACCACCGTTCTGCCACCAAGTACATCCAGGCCCACACGATTAACGCTATGACGGAGAGATAGAGCGTAAGCGCGACGAGCCAACGGATAGTGGGTCGGGGCTCTGTCGGCTTCGAAAGCCAGCTATGCACCCGCGCCCGCACCCGCCACGGAATGAGGACGACACCCAAGGCGACAAGGATTGCAGTTGCTACGGTGGCGCCCGCCACAAAATATTGCGCGCTCAACACTGGTAGGAGGCCCAGACCCTCCCACCACGCACGAATGGACCAGACGAGATAGCCGATTCCGTACAGACCAGCGCCTAAGACCAGAAGTCCGTCGCGCAGCCCGGCAAATGGTTTGAGCCATGCCGTCAGGCGCCGCATTGTTCGAAATAGCCAGTTCGCCTGCATGACGCCCAGCGCTCCATCTCGGCGGCTTCGGGAGGATCGGCGCTTGCCGTTTCCGCCGCCTCTCACTTCGGCCTGAACTCCACCCCCACCCCGTGATTGACGAACTTGAGCGTATAGGCCTGCCTGTAGTCAGCCTTCGCGTCGACCATGCCGACCTGCACCATCTCGTCGAAAAAGCTCTTCCAGCGCTCATCCGTCATCGCGCCGATGCCCAGCGTCAGCGTGTCGCCGGAATCAACGACGCCGTGCTCTTTCATCTGGGCGATCGAGAAGGCGATCTGGGCGTCGGTGATATCCGGGTTCTCGGTCTTGATCCGCTCGTTCGCTTTGGTGTTGTCGCCGTAGAGATAATTGTACCAGCCGATGGCGGAGGCGTCGACGAAGCGCTGAACGACGTCGGGCTTCTGCTCGACGAGGTCGCGCCGCGTCACGATCAGGGTCGAATAGGTCGAATAGCCGTGGTCGGCGAGCAGGAAGACGTTGGGCTTGAAGTGGGCCTGTTTTTCAATTTCGTAGGGCTCGGCGGTCAGATAGCCCTGCTGGATCGAGGTCTTGCTCTGGATGAAGGGGGCCGAGTTGAAATTGTAGGGCCGGATGTTCTCGTCCTTGAAGCCGTAGGTGAGCCGGAGCCAGGCGTAGAACGTGTTGATCGCGCCGGCGCCGACATAGACGGGCTTGGCTTTCGGCAGGTCGGCCCATTGGTCGAGCCCGACGCCCGGATGCGACATGAAGATCTGCGGGCTCTTCTGGAAGTCTGCGGCGACCGCGACCAGCGGCAGCTTGGCCTCGGCGCTAAGGTAATTGCCGATCTGGTCGCCGCCCATGAAGAAGTCGAACTTGCCGAAGAGCAGCATCAGGGCGCCGTTCGACTGCGGGCCGCCCGGAATGATCGTCACGTCGAGCCCGTATTTCTCATACGTGCCGTCGACGAGCGCCTGATAGAAGCCGCCGGCTTCGGGGTCGGCGAGCCAGTTGGTGCCGAACTTGACCTTGTCGAGCGCCAGCGCGGGGGCGGTGAGCCCCAGGATTCCGGCCAAAGCCGCAAGCATCGCCAAACGCATTTCGTGCCCTCCCAGGAGACAGCTTATCTTAAGCGCGATGCTTTGCCGCGCGCGAGTCCTTGCGACTTTGGCGCCCTCGGGAAAGCGATCTCCTCCGCCCTGTCGCGGAAGGCCCGGCTGCGGTCTATGTGAAAGGGGCTGAGCGAGGGGCGCCGGTCGCGTCTCCGAGCATCGCGCTCGGGCAGACCGAACTCATCCCTTGACCCCTGCGCGGCTATCGTCTCGCTTCCTTGGGGGTCGCTTCAGGCGTCGCCTGGCATCGCTTCCGCGCCCAGTTCATGATTTCCGAGACGAACGCGTCGTCGCCTGACTGCGTTCGCGCCTCCGATCCGGGATAGGCCTCGTCGCGTATGAGCGGGCTCGAGATCTCACAGGCCCGATCGATGAACCGGTCGACGATGGCCTGGGGCGTGCCGACGTTGCGCAATCGCAACAGCCGGCCGTCCGTCGTGGCCGCGAGCAGGGACCCTTTCACCGCGCTGACCCCGACAATTCCTCTCATGTCGATCCAGGTCGGCGGGAACATCGCCGACACCGTCGGAGACTGCTGACCATTGCCACTGTCCTCGACAAGCCACGAACCGACCGGACCGAAACGGGAATTCCCCAAGATCATCCATTTTCCGTTTGCGCCCTCGCCGGGCGAAAGCCAGGCGAACGTGGATGACCAGGGGAGACGCGCGTCGACAGTCGCCGGCGGGCGCTTCAGGTCACTGAGATCCCAGATCTGGATTCGGCCGCTCGTGGTGCCAAGAACCGCCCAGCGAGAGTCCGGCGAAACCGACGCGGCGACGACGTCAGGCATCTGCGTGTCGATCAGGACTTGCGGCCTCCAACCCGAAGCGTCCTTCACGAAAAACGCCAGGCATCCTTCCTGCGTGGCGACCAGGAATTTTGTATTGTCGCTTCCATAGAAAGAGACCGCCGACACCCGGCGCTGCACGCCAGAGAATCGGACGCAGGACGTATCGATCGTCGCTATGGGGGTCGACCTGAAGACGCCATTTGTTTCCTCGAGCGTGGATATTCCCTCGCTTCGATCGCCGGCGACAACAAGCTTGCCGTCGGCGGATACGCTCGCCACCGAGACTTCAGCCGGGAAATCCGCTGGTTGCCTCTCAAAGACATTCCCATGCCTGCGAAGCATGACTCCTTTGCCGTTGCCGCCGAAGCCATTTGTCGCCACCAGAACTGCGCCGTCGCGGTCCGTGGCGACAACGTTCCACCCTGTTGGCATTCGCTCCTGGAGGACGCCAGCGTCGGCGCACTTGGTGGAGTTGGCGATCCCGGTGACGCCCTCGTCTCCAATCTCGCCGATCCTGATGCATCCTCGGTCTTCGCTGCGCGCGCCCGTCAACCCCAGGCCAGTCGCGACAAGATTTCCGCTTCCGCTCACCGTCATGTACTGCGCAAACCGGTGCTCGCCGAGATTCTCAACCGGCCATGGAACCTCAGCGAAAACCCGGCCATCGAGTTTCCAATGAATCAAATATCCATTGTCCGCCGCTGCGACGAGGTATTTACCCGTCTCATCAAATATCAAAGACGATAGTTTGCTGAAGGGCACATCGAATACGCGTGATCCGTCAGGCAGCCAGGGCGGGTCAGGTTTGACGAACGCCGTTGGATAGACTTTGACCCTGATGGACCCGCCGATCGCGCGATAGGCGACCGCGACGTTATCCTCGGAGGCCGCCATGGCTATGAAGTCGAAATTTCCTGGCAAGACCCCCAACCGCTGGGCGCTTCGCCTGTCGGGAGATAGCCGGTAAACCTGGACCTTGAGACGGCAGTGCGGCGCAGAGCCTTGTTCGCACAGAGCGTAGACGAGCGTGTTTGCGCTCGCCGCAACGCGGCTCACGGACCCGCCGGGAAGGACTGGCTCGACGTCGTGCTGGACCGATATCGGCCCGTCGTTTTGACCATCCAGCTTGGCAAGCGTCGTCACGCAACCCTCGGGGGCGCACCTGGTCATGACAGCGTAGCGCCGGGCGTCATCGACAGCCGCCACGGCAGGAAATTGAAAATCCAAACTGCGCAGTATCTCTGAGCTCGGACACAGCTCGAAAGCCTCCTGCGCCTCCGCGGAACCAAGGCCCTTCATCCCGTTCAGACGCCCGCACTGCGGAAGCGTCTTCAGATCGGCTGCCGACGGGATCACGGGCCTTTCAAAACCGGTGACGAAATACTTCCCACCGTCCAGCAAAGCTTGATAGGCGGCGCCCGTCGCCCAAGCTCGACGATTTTGCCTAACTTGTTATGGACGTAGGCGTACAGCTCCGGCTGCCGGCTGACCGACTGCTCGAGTCCTTCCTTGATCACGATGTCCTGGCTGAGACCTTCGGCCCTTGCCGCACACTCGGGGCCCAGTGCGGAATCTTCCCAATGAGACCGCGCGCAAGCCTGGATGAGCACGCCCAGGTCCGGTTCATCAGTGATCTCTTTCTTCATGTCGGCGACGAGCGCCAGTCTCGCGTCGGTCGCGCTTTGCTCTCGGATGTCACGCCAGCCCCACCCGCCTGCGACCAGAAACAAAGCCGCGAGCCCAAGGCCAACTCGCTTGTGGTTGGACGCTGCGATGTGCTTTGCGTTCGAGCGTGTGATCGGCCCGACAAGGCGATCGTGGGCGAGCTCAAGCCAGTCGGCGCCAAACCGGGGCTCGAGGCGCAGCAGGTAACGGTTCTGCAAACGCTCCAGAACGCCCCCCGGAATCTCGGTTTCCGCATCCTGTACGAGGACGGGGGCCCGGGTCCCCATCGCCGTGATCAGCGATTTTGAGATCCATCTTCGCACCCGGATCGGGGAGTACGACTTCCAGCCGACGAGCGCGAGCATGCGCCACCATGGCGAGGAGGCGCGAGGCGTCGGCTCTGAGCTTGGCCGAACGGCGAAATCGATCGCCTGGTCGTAGAACCGCCCGAGGCCGACGTCGACGCTCCAGTCTTTCGGCAGACTTTTCCTCGAAATGACTTTCTCGCCCGGCGCCGCCAACTCCCAGACGTCGGAGCAAATCACCTGGAGCTGGACGGGTTCGACATATTCGCCTTCGACGACATATTGCTGGTCCCGGTGGCCAACTTCGGGAACGTGGAAGAACATGCCGCCTGAACGCGCCCGCAACCTGGCGCGCCCACCCCGTCCCGGGCTTGGGCCGCGCGTCATGGGTGCTGACCTGCGGCGCCTCGATGAGTTCGGTGATGATTTCGTCGACCAGGTCCCCCGAAAACGGGCGTCCGGCTTTGCGTGTCGGCTCGACAATCGCGCGGCGCGCCTGCTCGCGCCGCAACGGCTCGAGGCGGAACCGCGCGTTTCTCAACTCGGGGAAAAGATCATAGTATTGTTCAAGATAAGCGATATATTCCTCACGAAGACAGAACACGGTTCTCAAATGAATTGTCTTGAACAGAAATCCCTCTTCCCGATCGATGACCGGATCCGCCGCCGCGCAAGCGTCGAGCGCCTCCAGCAATCCCTTCATGAATGGAAGCCGATCCCGCCAGCGATCCGGAGACGATGTAAACAGCTCCTCGAATTGGTCTATGACAAGGAGAACGAGCTTTGGCGCCGCAGTCTCGGCTTGCTCGCTGACCGGATATCTGCCCTTCAGATAGTCCACCAACGTCGAGCAGCCGCCACTGTCCTTGAACTGCCCAAGAATGGCTTTCGTAAATACATTCTCATTGGGGCCGCAACCGGCGACGCCCGACACCCGCACGACGCCGAGGACCTCGCAGTCGACGCCTCGCGCTTCACTGAGCAGTTTGGGAACCAGGCCGGCGTTGATCAGGGAAGACTTTCCGACTCCGGAGGCCGCATAGAGGAGAACCGCGCGTCGTGAGAGCACTAGCGCTTCGAGGCGCTCGACCTCGCTTTCGCGTCCCCTGAACAGATCGGACTGGTCGCGTTCGAACGGCCTTGGGCCGACAAACGGCGACGTGCCTTCCGCGGCGCTCATGCGGCGACGCCTCCCGCCGGCGTTTGTATGACGCTATGCTTCTGCTTATATTCATCCACTTTCTGGCGTAAGGTCGTCGCGAATTCCAAAGCTGTGCCCCAAAATATCTTGAGGCCGAGCTGCTCGTATTTCTTTGAAATATAGTCCGTCGCCGCGGATTGATTGGTCACCTCGGATGGAGACAACTGGACCGTGATTCCCGGAATTCTGGAATTTTGCTCGTATTCCTTGACAACGGCTCTGAAAAGGACCCGGAAGCTCCAATCTCTGAGCGAATAACCAACAAAGAGAAGAGGATATTGGCTGATTGCGATCCTTACCGATGGCGGAACAAGCTTGTCATCAAGCCCAAATCCCAGCAGAAACGTCTCGTAATCGTCATCGGTCAGCACCATGGTTTCAGGGATGCCCATCACACCATGAATGTGGTAAACTAGCGGACCCTCGACACTCGGTCCGAATGTATCGGTGCGCGGGTGCAACTTCTGCAAGGTCGGATTCCAGCGGCAGTGGTCCGCGGTCGGCTTGCGAAGCTTGGCGGAAAGCGCAGATTCCATTAGGCTATCGTAGTTTGTCGTCAGGTAGATCTTGAGAGGAAGGTCGGCCAGCACACCGTGAATCGACCCAGCACAATTGAAGTCTGGAAGAGCGTTTGCCTGGATGCACTCTTTCAAAACCTTATCCATCTTGAATTTCGCAGCCTTGCCGCCCCAGTTCACAGCAATAAATTGCGCGACCTCGCTCAAATCTTTATGATGAAACGGATAGGACACCTCGGCCGCCCATTTCTCGGCAAGTTGCTGTCCGCTCGGGAAAAATGGGATGCAGGCGCCGGCCCCAAGAAACGGGGTGCATTCGTTATATTCGAATATGCTGGTGAGAAGAGAGGTCCAATCTTCGTCGGTTATCATGGCCTACCCCGACTGCAACCGAATGAAAATTCCTGATCCGAAGGTCTGTCCTATTCGCTCCAAAGCGTCAGTGCCGCTACGTCTCAAAGCGATTGTCAGATGCAGCTCAGCAGCGACTTTCCAGTCAGACTTCGCTTTGGGCAGCAACTACCACACGTTACTTTTTACCTAAATCAATGGGGCTGGCTGTGACCTGCGTCACACATTGACAGACTTGGTTCCGCGCCTCGGATCGGCCGACTTTCCTTTTTGGCAGTCGGGGTGCGACCAGGTCGAGGCGGCGCTCAATCCTCGTCGCGCGAATTGGCGACATTGACCTCGCGGAGATCAAGCTCCCTTTCGAGCCGGCGGCGCGCCTCGTCCGTCAGCTTGTCGCCGCAATAGAGATCGTTGATCGTCTCTCGTTCGGCGGCGATCAACTCGAGGTCGATATCGTCGCGAAGCTCGGCGAATTTGCCTTGCGGCTCCTTGTCGCCGCCGAGAATCTCGTTGGGCAGCAGGCGGAAGAGGTGAGCGGCGCGAAAAGTCTCGACAAATTGCTCAGGAAGAGACTTCTCCTCCGCGATCCGGTCGAAGAGTTCGATGGCCGTCCCCGCCGCCCGGCGCCGCGCCTCCTGTTCGGCGATGCGATCGGCGCGGCGCTCGCTGCGGCTCGCATTGGCGAGGCCGAGCGCACGGATCACGGCGGGCATGACGGCGCCCTGCCCGACCAGCGTCACCAGGATGACGCAGAATGTCAGAAACAGAATGAGGTCGCGCTCGGGGAACGGCTCGCCGCTCAGCGTCGTCAGCGGGATCGCCAGCGCCGCCGCGAGCGAGACGACGCCGCGAATGCCGGTGAAGGACAGCACGAACGCCCACTGCCAGGGTGGCGAAGGGTCGGCGCGCCTGATGGCGGGAATGAGCCAGCGGGGCAGGTAGATCGCCGGAAATGTCCAGACGAAACGCGCGCCGATGAGAACCGCCGTGATCAGCAGCGCCGAGCCGGCAAGATGGGAGACCGAATCGTCTCCAATCTTCGCCAAGACCGCACGCGCCTGAAGCCCGGTGATCAGGAACAGCATGCCCTCGATCAAATAGATCAGGAAATCCCAGAAGAAAATGCCTTGCAGGCGGGTCGCCGCGCTGATCAGGCGGAAGCCGTTCCAACTCATGTAGAGCCCGACCGTCACCGTCGCCAGCACGCCGGAGCCGCCGAGATGCTGCGGCGGCCAGAAGGCGACATATGGCGTCAAGACGGAAAGGGTGATCTCGATGCGCGGGTCTCTGACCCAGCGCCGCAAGCGCAGCATCAGCCAGCCGACGCCGATTCCCCACACGAGTTCGCCGGCGACGATCGCGCTGAACGCGATCGTGGCGCGGCCGAGGGAAAACGCCCCGGTGCTGACCGCCGCCACCGCGAAACGATAGAGGATGAGCGCGGTCGCGTCATTCGCCAGTCCTTCGCCCTCGAGCACGAGAAGAATCCGTTTGGGAAGCTTCAGCCGGCGCGCGATCGAAAGCGGCGCGACCGCGTCGGGCGGCGCAACGATCGCGCCGAGCAGAAAGCCGACCGGCCATGGCAGGGACAGAACGGACTTCGCGGCGACGGCGACGGCGACGGTGGTGAAAACGACGCATCCGAACGCGAGCAAGGTGATCGGGCGCAGGTTGAAACGAAATTCGCGCCAGCTCATCGAGACCGCCGACGAATAGACGATGGGCGGCAGCACCACCAGGAGCACGAATTCGGGCGCGATTTCGATCGTCGGCAAGCCCGGAACGAGCGCGAGAACGACGCCAGCCGACACCAGGAGAATCGAGGGCGGAATCTCGAGGCGGATGGAGGCGACGTTGACCGCGGCGATCACGGCCAGGAGCAGCACCAGGAGCTGGATTGTCGCGACCATCGCATTCTCCGCCGGCGATTGCGTAGGGGTGGGGCCGTGGACCGATCCTTGCGCGGCGAAGCGCAAAAGGTCGAAGCCCCGGGATTTGCCAGGCGCCGGCTCCTGGCGCCGCGGTCAAGGCGTCCGTCCGGTCAGCGCCGCAGCGTTCGCCGGCGGGACAGCTTGCGGCTTCACCGCACCGCGCTTCCGGCGCTCCTCGAGGCGCTGCATCACGACATAGAAGGACGGGACGAAGACGACCACGAGACAGGTCGAGGCGATCATGCCGCTGAACACCGCGATGCCGATCGAGCGCCGCGCCGCAGCGCCCGCGCCCGTCGCCAACACCAGAGGCAGCACGCCCAGGATGAAGGCGAAAGAGGTCATGACGATCGGGCGAAACCGCAGCCGCGCCGCCTCCACCGCCGCGTCGACGACGTCACGCCCGAGCGCCCGCTGCTGGCGGGCGTATTCGACGATGAGGATGCCGTTCTTGCTGCCGAGAGCGATGAGCAGGATGATGCCGATCTGGGTGTAGAGATTGTTGTCCGAGCCCTCGAGGTTGAGGCCGGCGACCGTTCCGAAAAGCGCCAGCGGCACGGCGAGGATCACGGCGAAGGGCAGGATCCAGCTTTCGTACTGTCCGGCGAGGACGAGATAGACGAGCAGAATCGCGAAGGCGAAGATGTAGTAGGTCTGGTTGCCGACCGCCTTCTCCTGGAAGGACATCGCGGTCCAGTCGAAGCCGGTCCCTTTCGGAAGCGCCTGGGCGCCGACCTGGTCCATGATGTCGAGCGCCTGGCCCGAGCTGAAGCCCGGCGCCGGCGAGCCGACGACTGTCGCGGTCGGGTAGAGATTGTAGAGACTGATCAGCGGCGGCCCCGTCACCTGACTGACTTGAATGGCCGTGCCGATCGGGGTCATCGATCCGTTGCCGGCTTTGACCTTGAGATTGCGGATGTCGTCGACCGAGGCGCGCTTGTCGGCATTCGCCTGCGTATAGACCTGGAAGACGTGGCCGAACTTGTTGAACTGCGTCACATAGTTCGAGCCGACATAGCCGGAGAGCGCGGAGAACACCTGGCCGACGGTGATCCCGAGCGCCTCGGCCTTCGTCCGGTCGACCACGACCGAGAATTGCGGCGCGCCCGCGCGGAAGGTCGTGGCCAGCCGCTGGAGGCCGGATTGCGCATTGCCGTCGGCGACCACGGTGTTGGCGAGGCTTTGCAGGAGGTCGTAGTCGAAATCGCCGTTGCGGATCTCGACCTGCATCGTGAAGCCGCCGACATTGCCGACGCCCTGGATCGGCGGCGGCAGCACGGCGAAGGAGAAAGCTTCGGGGATCGACTGCAGGCCGCCGTTGATGCGCCGCTGGATCGTCTCCTGGTCCTGCCCCTGCGCCTTGAGGCGCACGTCCCAGTCCTGCATGACGACGAAGGCGACGCCCGCATTGGCGAGGCTGGCGCGATTGTCGAGGATCGAGATGCCGCTCACCGTCACCACATGCTCGACGCCAGGGACTTTCGCCGCGAGGTCCTGGACCTTCGCCAGCACGGCGTCGGTGCGTTCCTTCGAGGCCCCGTCCGGCAGCTGCACGACGACGATCATGTAGCCCTGATCCTCGGTCGGCAGGAATCCGGTCGGCACGCGAGTCAGCGACCAGATGGCGAAGACGACGAGGGCGAGCGCGAGGATCGACCATGAGCAAGGCGCGCCTGGTCATCCCGCCCATCAGCCGGACATAGCCGCGCTCCGCCGCGTTGTAGACGCTGTTGAAGCCGCGGGAGAAAAAATTGCGCTGCTCCGGCGGCTTCGGCGGCCGCAGCCACAGAGCCGACTGCGTCGGCTTCAGCGTCATCGCGTTGATCGCGCTGATGAGGGCGGTCGCGGCGATGACGAGGGCGAACTGGCGGTAGAGCTGTCCCGTCAGACCTGGCAGGAACGCCGCAGGGAGGAACACAGACATCAGCACCAGGGTGATGCCGATGACCGGGCCGGTCAGCTCGTCCATCGCCCTGCCCGCCGCCTCTCGCCCCGGCATGCCCTGTTCGACATAGCGCGAGACGCCCTCGACGATGACGATCGCGTCGTCGACCACGATGCCGATCACCAGGATGATGGCGAACAGCGTCGGAAGATTGATCGAAAAGCCGAGCGCCGCCATGGCGGCGAAGGCGCCGATGATCGTCACCGGCACGGTCGTGGCGGGCACCAGCATCGCCCGCCAGTCCTGGAGGAAGACAAGGATGACGATCAGCACGAGGATGCCCGCCTCGATCAGCGTGCGGTAGACTTCGCGGATCGCGGCCTTGACGAATTTGGTCGTGTCATACGGGACGACATATTCGAGCCCCTCGGGGAAGCTCTTCTTGAGCTCCTCCATTTTGTCGTGGACCTCGCCGGCGACGGCGACGGCGTTGGCCTCGGGCAGCAGCGAGACGGCGATGCCGGCCGCGGGCCGGCCGTCGAGATTGAACGATTCGCTATAGGTCTGGGCGCCGAGCTCGACGTGACCGACGTCGCGGACCCGTGTGATCCGTCCACCGGCGCCGGGCTCGACCTTGACGACGATGTTCTCGAAATCGGGCGCGTCGTTCAGTCGGCCGTTGAGGTTCAGCGTGTACTGGAAGTCCTGCCCCTTGACGGCGGGCGGCGCGCCGATCTGGCCGGCGGCGACCTCCTGGCTCTGCTGCTGGATGACGGCGATGACGTCCTGCGGGGTGAGGCCGCGCGCCTGCATGAGGTTCGGGTCCAGCCAGACCCGCATGGCGTATTGGCCGGCGCCGAGCACCGATACGTCGCCGACGCCGTTGCAGGCGCTCGAGTTCGTTCTGGACATTGATGACCGCGTAGTTCGCAAGGAACAGGCTGTCGAAGCGACCGTCAGGCGATCTCAGCCCGACGAATTCGAGGATCGACGTCGATTGCTTCTTGGTCGTGACGCCCTGGATCTGCACTTCCGCGGGCAGGGAGGAGAGCGCGGCCGAAACCCGGTTCTGCACCAGGATCTCGTCCTCGTCGGCGTTCGTCCCGATCGCGAAAGTGACGGTGAGATTGTAGGTGCCGTCACTGGCGCTCGTCGACTGCATGTAGAGCATGTTCTCGACGCCGTTGACGTTCTGCTCGATCGGCAGAGCGACGGTGTTGACGAGCGTCGAGGCGCTCGCGCCGGGATAGCGTGTCGTGACCTGCACGGTCGGCGGCACGACGTTCGGATATTGAGAGGTCGGAAGGTTGACGAGCGCGACGAGGCCGATGACGACGAAGAACAGCGCCAGGACGTTGGCGAGGACTGGCCGGTCTATGAAGAAGCGGGAGATCATGAGCGTTTCTCCCGCGCCGTCACTTCGCCGGAACCGTTGCGGCGGGCTTCGCCGCCTCGTTCGGCGCGGTGGGAGACTCGGCCGGTTGTTCCGGCGCTGCGCTGAGCTTCGTCTGCTGGGGATCGACCTTCGCGCCGGGGATTGCGCGTTGGACGCCTTCGGTCACAACCCAGTCGCCCGGATCGATACCGGATTCGACGATCCGGTAAGGGCCCTCACGGTCACCCGTCTTGACGTTCCTGCGCTGGACGACGTTGTCCGGCCCCACGACCAGCAGATAGCGCCCCTCCTGGCTCGTTCCGATCGCCGGATCGGGCACAAGTATCGCTTTGTCCAGCTTCTCGACCGGCGTGCGCACCCGGGCGAAGAGACCGGGCAGCAACTTGCCGTCCTTGTTGTCGAAAATGGCGCGGACTTCCAGTGTTCCTGTCGAGGCGTCCACCTGGGGCGAAGCATAGTCCATATGGCCCTGGTGCGGAAAACCGTCCTCGCCCTGGAGCCCGATCTCGACCGAAATGCTGGAGAGATCCGTCGTCCGAAACTCGATGCCCGCCTTTGCGTTGCTTTCCTTGATTCGAAGGATCTGCGGCTCACTCATGGTGAAATAGAGATAGATCGGGTCGAGCTGGATGATGGATGCGAGCCGGGTCGGCGACCCGACGCCGACGAGCGCGCCCCGGTCGACAAGGTGCCTCGAGACGACGCCGTCGAACGGCGCGCTGACCGTCGTGTAGTCGAGATTGATCTGGGCTGTCTCGATCGCCGCCTGGGCGTTCATCACCTCCGCCGCCGCCTGGTCGGCTTTCGACTTCCATTCCTGCACCGTCGCCTGACTGGCGAAATCCTGCTTCCCCAATTGCGCCTGGCGCTGGTATTCGGCCTGGTTGTAGGCGAGCGTCGCCTGATTGGAGGCGAGCGTCGCCTTGGCCTGATCGAGCTGCGCCTGATAGGTGTCGCGCTCGATGCCGAACAGCTTGTCGCCCCGCTTGGCCGCGGCGCCGTCGACATAGTCGATGTCCGTGAGAAAACCCTGCACGCGGGCGACGAGATCGACCGACTTGAAGGGCGACGTGTTCCCGGTCAGCTCGAGATAGAGCGTGACCGGCTTCTGGACCGGCTGGGCGACGACGACCTTTGACGGCGGCGGCGGGACATAGGCGTTCTTGGACGCGTTGCACCCGACCGCAAGGACGCTCGACATCAGAGCCGCAACAGCGCGGAGCCGCGGGCTCAGACCGTCAGCCGCGCGGTCGCGCCGCCCCGGACGATTGCAATCGCCTGAAGACTTACGGGCTCCATGGACCCATTTCGCAAAACTCACGACGTTCTCCCAAACTGGAGCTTCGGATCAGATCGTGGGTTGTTTTTGTGCCGGCCGCCGGCCGCGGGGCGGCCGAACTCTGAAATCAGGTGTCAGTCCGGCCCCGCCGAAGTCGGATTGCCAACGACGGGGAAAACTCCGGCTTTGCGCGATCCTCGAATCGATGACGCCTTGAGTCAACGTCTGCGGTTCAGTGCTGTAGATTAAGGCGGCGGGCGCGGCGATCGAAGAGTTGAAGCGCCAATCCTGACGGGCCCGGGGCCGCGTTTTCGGTTGGCGGTTTCGCCGGATGAATTTCGGCGGAGACTTCGCTTCCGCGCTATAACATCCTCGACCGACTGGGTAGCCGCGGCCGACGCATTCGCCGCCTCGACGCGCAAGACGGAGTCCAGGGCATTGCGCTGCAAGGGCTGCGAATTCGAGAACCGAGAGGGACGCAAATTCTGCGCATCCTGCGGCGCCGCCTTGCCGATTGCCTGCCCGGGATGCGGCTACGCCAACGAGGGCGGCGATCGGTATTGCGGCGGGTGCGGGCGGCTCCTTTCCGGCGATGGCGCCCCGCCATCGGAACCGAGCCGCCGCGAGGCGCCGGAGGGCGACCGTCGGCCGGTCACGGTTCTGTTCTGCGATCTCGTTGGTTACACCCGCCTCTCGTCTGAGCTCGATCCGGAAGACGTGCACACGTTGCTGGAGCGATTCTTCACCCTGGTCGACGCGATCGTCGACCGCTTCGGCGGAACCATCGACAAGCACATCGGCGATGCGGCGATGGCCCTGTTCGGCGCCCCTGTCGCCCACGGCAATGACGCCGAGCGGGCGGTGCGCGCGGCGCTCGAGATTCACTCATCCCTTCCAGAGCTGGACTCCGGTTCGGCGTCTCCGCTCGCCGCCCATATCGGCGTCGCGACCGGCGAGGTCGTCGCAAGTTCGGTCGGCAGCGAGCGCCATCGCGGCTATACCGTCACCGGCGAAGCGGCCAACCTCGCCGCACGGCTGCTTGCGCGCGCCTCCGGCGGAGAGACACTCGTCTCCGATGCTGTCCACCGGGCGACCAACCACGCGATCGCCTATGAATCCGCCGGCTCGCTGACGCTGAAGGGGCTCGACCGTCCGGTCGACGCCTGGCGGCCGACCGGGACAAAGATCGCAGCCGCGGACGCCGAGGCGATGGTCGGCCGTCGTTCGGAGATGGCTCAGTTCCGCGCCGTCGTCGACGCATGCATCGAGGGACCGTCGGGGACCGTGATCCTCATTCGCGGCGAGGCCGGGATCGGCAAGACGCGGCTGATGGACGAACTGCAATCCGCAGCCGCTGCGTCGGGCATGACGACTCATCCGGGCTTCGTTCTCGATTTCGGGACCGAACGCGGCCACGGCGCCGTCCGTACGGTGCTGGCAGGGCTCATCGACCTCGGATCCGACGCGTCGTCCGACATTGTCGAAGGCGCGATCGAGACGGCCTTGCGGGATCTCAGGCTCGCAGCCCGACGATGCGCTTCTATCTGCGCGATCTGCTCGAGGTTCCGCAGCCGGACACGGCCCGCGGAGTTCTATGAGGCAATGGATGCGGCGGTCCGAACGCAGGGCAAGGAGCGCGTCGTCGCCGAGCTGGTCAAGGCTTCGGCAGACCGCCAGCCGCTGCTCGTCGCGGTCGAGGACATCCATTGGGCCGACGCTGAGACGCTGAGCCTTCTTGCGGCGATCGCCCGCGCCACCGCCGCAAGCCGCAGCGTTCTCGCGATGACCACCCGTCTCGAAGGCGATCCTCTGGACGCCCATTGGCGGCGGGCTGGCGGGGCGGCGCAACTCTGATCACCATCGATCTTTCGCCGTTGTCTCCGGCGGACGCGCTGTCGATCGCGCGGCGATTCATTGACGCCGATGCATTCGCGACGCCAATGCGTGGAGCGGGCTGGCGGCAATCCGCTGTTCCTCGAGCAATTGCTGAGGAGCGCGGCAGACCTCACCGACGGGCGGCTGCCGAGTTCGATCCAGAATGTCGTGCTCGCCCGCACCGATCTCTTGTCGCTCGAGGATCGGCGCGCCATCCAGACTGCCTCGGTCCTCGGCCAGCGCTTCACCCTGCCCCATCTCCGGGCGCTGCTGCAGGAGCCGCGCTACGTCTGCGACACGCTGGTGCGAAGCGTTCTTGCTGCGGCCGGTCAGGGACGGCCTCCAGTTCGCCCACGCCCTGGTGCGCGACGGCGTCTACGGCTCGCTCACCCATGCGCGACGGCGCGAACTGCACAAAGCCGCGGCCGGGATCTTCGTCGACGATCCGGTCCTGCGCGCGGAGCATCTGGACCGCGCCGGGGACGCCGAGGCGCCGCGAGGCCTATCTCGAGGCGTCCAAGGCGCAAGGGGCGCTCTTCCGGCCCGATCAGGCCATCGCGCTGGCGACGCGCGGTCTGGCGCTCGCGGCCGAGAATCGCGACGTCGTCGACCTAGCCCTGCATCTCGGCGATTTGCAGCAGGACGCAGGACGCGGCGCGGAATCGCTCAAGGCCTACGACCGCGCGCTGTCGGCGAGCGTCGCAGCGGCGGACAAGCGACGCGGGCTGGTCGGCCGGGCCGCCGCCAATCGCCTCATCGCGCGCCTTGACGACGCGTTTTCCGCCCTGGCCGAGGCGGAGCCGCTGGCCGCCGCAGACTTCGACGATCGCGCGCTGGCCGAGATTCACTATCTTCGCGGCAACCTCCATTTCGCGCGCGCCGAGCTGGCGGCCTGTCGCGGCGAACACGAACGCGCGCTCGAGGCGGCGCGGCGGATCGATTCGCCAGAATGGCAGGCCCGGGCGCTCAGCGGTCTCGCCGACGCCCAATACCTGGATTGCCGCATGACGACGGCGCTGCGCCATTTCACCGATTGCGTCGCTCTCTGCGACGCCCAAGGGTTCCCGCGAATCGCGGCGGCCAACAGCGTGATGATGGGGCATTGCCAGATCTATGCCTGCGCCATCGACCGGGGCCTCGACGACATGCGCAAGGGGCTCGAAATCGCGATCCGGATCGGCAACCGTCATACGCAAATGTTCGCCACGCAGTCGCTCGGCATGTGCCTGACGGCAGCCGGCCGCTACGCGGAGGCGGAAGAATTCCAGGCCAGCGCGCTGGAGCAAGTGCGCGCGGTCAAGGCGCGGCGTTACGAGGCCGTGATTCTCGCGCACAGCGCGGAAGTCGCTTTGTCCAAGGGCGCAGGGGCGACGCGCTGGCGCTGAGCTCGCGCGGCTTGGGAGATCGCCGAGGAGACCGGACCCGGCTTTGCGGGTCCGCTCATCTACGGTCTGCTCGCGCTGACGGAGGACACGCGCGAGAGACGAAGGGCTGCGTTGGCCGCGGGAGAGGCGCTGCTCGCGAAAGGCGCCGTCGGCCACAACCATGTCTGGTTCCGGCGCTACGCGATCGAGCGGGCGCTCATCGACGAGGAATGGGACGAGGCCGAGAGGCAGGCCGACGCGCTGCTTCTTCGCACGGCGGACGAACCGCTTGCTTACGCCACCTGCCTGGCGACGCGAGCGCGCGTTCTGGCGCGGCGCGGGCGCGGCGACGCGACCGAGGCGGACGAAAAGGCGCTCGAACAGGCCCTGGCAATCGCGGCCGCGTCCGACGTGCGCATCGATGCGCTCGGGATCGCTTTGCGCGGGATGTGAAGAGCCTGAGGGCCCTACCCGAAGCGCTCCGCCCGAAACGGCGCCGGATCGACGAACGGCGGCTCGCCGGTCATCATCTCGGCCAGGAGGCGCCCGCTGATGGGGCCCAGCGTCAGGCCGAGGTGCTGATGGGCGAAATTCAGCCATAAGCCCGGCTTGCCGGGGAACGGCCCGATGATCGGGCGCATGTCCGGCAGGCAGGGGCGGCGGCCGAGCCAGGGCGCGGCGTCCTTGCGGGGCCCGAGCGGAAACATCTCTCGGGCGAACGGCTCGAGGCGCTCGAGATGGGCGGGCGAAGGCGCGTCGTGGGCGCGCGCGAATTCGGCGCCCGTGGTCAGGCGCAGGCCGAGCGCCATCGGCGTCACGACATAGCCCTTCTCGAGATCGAGCACCGGCCGGTTCAGCCCGGCGCCGCCCCTGGCCTCGTAATGCATGTGATAGCCGCGCTTGACGAAGAACGGCAGGCGAAGCCCGTGCTCGCGCGCAAGATCGTTCGACCAGGGACCGAGCGCGATGACGACGTCGCGCGCCCCGAGCGGACCCGACGACGTCGCAACGGTCCAGCCCGGCCCCGACTGCGCGAGACTGCGGGCGTCGCCCGTCTCCAGCCGGCCGCCGCGCTTCACGAAGAGCGCCGCGTAGCTTTTCGTCAGCCCCTGCGGGTTCGGCGTCGTCAGGGGATCGGCGAAATGGGCGCCGCCGAGCGCGACGCCGCCGACATGGGGCTCGAGCGCGTCGAGCGCGGCGCGGTCGAGCAGAACCGGCGCGATCCCGTAAGGCTTCAGCTCCGCGATTTCCTCGTGCACGGCCTCCTCGCCGCGCGCGCTGCGCCAGGCCTTGATCCAGCCGGTCTCGCGCAGCAGCGCGCCGGCTCCGGCCGCCTCGGCGAGCTTGCGGTGCTCGACGCTCGCTCCCCCGACCAGCGCCGCCATCGCCCGGGCGGTTTCGTTCCGGCCGGCCGCGGTGGAGGCCCTGAAATACCGCCACAACGCGGGCGCGATCGAGGGAAGCGCGAAATGGCGGATATGGGCGCGCGGGTCGCGGTTGAGCGCGGCGAGAGCGATCTCGGCGAGGTCGCGCGGGAACACATAGGGAAAGATCGCCTCGCTCTGGACGATCCCGGTGTTGCCGAAGCTCGTCTCGCCCGCCGCCTCGCCGAGGCGATCGACGATCGCGACCGTCCGCCCGCGCGCCTGGAGCGCCAGCGCCGCCGAGACGCCGACGATCCCCGCGCCAAGCACAATCACGTCGACGGTTTGCGACGGCATAGGCGCACTCCAGCATTGTAGTCGCGGTCGATGACAGTCGATGACCGCGGCCGACGCGGTCAGCGACCGCGTCTACAAGGAACCGCCTCAATTCTCGACGCGCGTTCCTATAGACCCGCGCCGCGAACGGTTACCAACATGAGCTCATTTCCATGATCCCGCGCTATTCCCGCCCCGAGATGACCGCGGTCTGGTCGCCCGAGACGCGCTTTCGCATCTGGTTCGAGATCGAGGCCCATGCCTGCGACGCGCTGGCCGAGATCGGCGTCATCCCGAAGGAGGCCGCGAAGGCGATCTGGGAGAAGGGCGGCAAGGCCAAATTCGACGTCGCCCGGATCGACGAGATCGAGCGGGTGACGAAGCACGACGTGATCGCGTTCCTGACCCATCTCGCCGAATTCATCGGCCCCGAGTCGCGCTTCGTCCATCAGGGCATGACGAGCTCGGACGTGCTCGACACCTGTCTTGCGGTGCAGCTTGCAGCGCGCGAGCGACATTCTCATCGCCGATGTCGACGCGCTGCTGGCGGCGCTGAAGCGGCGCGCCTTCGAGCACAAGATGACGCCGACCATCGGCCGCTCGCACGGCATCCATGCCGAGCCGACGACCTTCGGGCTCAAGCTCGCGCTGGCCTACGCCGAATTCTCCCGCGCCCGCGCCCGGCTCGTCACGGCGCGCGAGGAGATTTCGACCTGCGCGATTTCGGGCGCGGTCGGCACCTTCGCCAACATCGATCCCAGGGTCGAGGAGCATGTGGCGAAGAAGCTCGGCCTGAGAGTCGAGCCGGTCTCGACGCAGGTGATCCCGCGCGACCGGCACGCCGCCTTTTTCGCAGCGCTCGGCGTCGTCGCCTCATCGGTCGAGCGGCTCGCGACCGAGATCCGGCACCTGCAGCGCACCGAGGTGCTGGAGGCGGAGGAATATTTCTCCGAAGGCCAGAAGGGCTCGTCGGCGATGCCGCACAAGCGCAATCCGGTGCTGACCGAGAACCTGACCGGCCTTGCCCGCATGGTGCGCTCGGCGGTGACGCCGGCGCTTGAAGAACGTCGCGCTCTGGCACGAGCGCGACATCTCGCATTCGTCGGTCGAGCGGATGATCGGCCCCGACGCGACGATCACCCTCGACTTCGCGCTGGCGCGGCTTGCGAGCGTGATCGACAAGCTCGTCGTCTATCCGGAAAACATGCGAAAGAACCTCGACCGCCTCGGCGGCCTCATCCACTCGCAGCGCGTGCTGCTGGCGCTGACGCAAAAGGGCGTGTCGCGCGAGGAGGCGTATGCGCTGGTTCAGCGCAACGCCATGCCGGTCTGGCGGGGGAAAGGCGAGTTCCTGTCGCTGCTCAAGGCGGACAGGGACGTCGCCAAGGCCTTGAGCGCGAACGAGCTCGAGGCGCTGTTCGACCTCGGCTATCACTTCAAGCACGTCGATACGATCTTTGGGCGCGTGTTCGGGGAATAGGACGCGTTACGGTTCTGCGCGCGCGGGAAAGTTTCGCGCCCAGACCGGGGCCAGGACTGGCAGGGCGTCGGCGCTTGCAGCGATGGCGGCGAGTTTCGGGGTGTGGGCGGCGAACCACGGGCGCTCCGGCCGCCACCGGGTCATGGCGGCGATGAAGATGTCGATGGCGGAGAACCGTTCGCCGAGGAACCATGGCCGGGAAGCCTCTTCCTCCAAAATACGCCAGAGCCGTTGCGCGTAGGCGTCCGTATTGGCGCGCAAGCTGGCGCGGCCGACGTCGCCGGCTACAAACCTCGCGGGTTTGTCGCCATAGGTGAAGGTCGGGTAGATATTGGCGACCATGAAAATCAGCCAGCGCAGAAATCGCGCGCGCTCGGGCGCTCCGGCCCCCGGCGCCAGGTCGTCACGCCCGGTCGTTTCGGCAAGCAGCAAGGTGATGGCCGCGCTTTCGGTCATCACGGCGCCGTCCGGCAGGATCAGCGTCGGGATTTGGGCGATCGGGTTGACCGAGGCCAACCGGTCGCGGGCTTGTGTTTCCTTGAGCAGATCGCCGACGGCTTCGAGGCGGTATTTCAACGCGTACCAGGCCAGCTGAGTTTCGACGAGCACCGACCCCCAGCCGGCGCGCTCATAAAGTCTATACATGTTCCGCCTCTTTCATCCCTGCGCCGCTACGATCGACGCGGCGCCGACAGGTTCAGCGGGGGTCGCCGAAAGGATGCTGAGGATAGCACAAATGGCGGCCGGAACTGAGCAGGTCACACGCCTTCGGGCTCCCGTCTCTCGCGGTTTGGCGGCGCCGAGGTCCGCGCCGGCCGCATCTCCGGGATCAGAGCTTGTAGGCCGACTTGGCGAGCCGGTAGGCGAGATCGTGCGCGACCTCGTACGCTTCGTCCCGTTCGAGCCGGTGCTCGGCGACGAGGCGGGCGAGATAGGCGCAGTCGACCCGCCGGCTCATGTCGTGTCGCGCCGGGATCGACATGAAGGCGCGCGTGTCGTCGTTGAAGCCGACCGTGTTGTAGAAGCCCGCGGTCTCGTGACGCGTCTCGCGATAACGCCGCATGCCTTCGGGGCTGTCGAGGAACCACCACGGAGGGCCGAGCTTCAGCGCCGGATAATGGCCGGCGAGCGGGGCGAGTTCGCGCGAAAAGGCGGTCTCGTCGAGCGTGAACAGGATGATGGTCAGGTCGCGCTCGTTGCCGAAGCGGTCGAGCAGCGGCTTCAGCGCGAACACATAGTCGGTCGGCGACGGGATGTCGCAGCCCTTGTCCCTGCCGAAGGCGCGAAAGATCGCAGGATTGTGGTCGCGCACGGACCCGGGATGGATCTGCATCACGAGCCCGTCCTCGAGGCTCATGCCCGCCATCTCGGTCAGCATCTGCGCGCGGAAGAGTTCGGCGTCGGCCGCCGACGCTCCGCCGCGTGCGGACGCGGCCGTAGAGCGCGGCCGCTTCGCTCCTGAGCAGGTCTGCGGTGCGCGCGGTCGGGTGGCCGTGATCCGTCGAGGTGCAGCCGATCGACTTGAAATAGGCGCGCCGCTTGGCGAGCGCGGTCGAGATAGCCCTCGTAGGTCGCGACGTCGCAATCGGCGATGCGTCCGAGTTCCTGTAAGGTTCTCGACGAAACGGGGAAAGGCGGGATCGACGACGGGGTCCGGGCGGAAAGCCGACGAGCACCCTGCCGCGCCAGCCGCTCGACTGGATCTTGCGATGGTGGCGGAGATCGTCGAGCGGGCTTTCGGTCGTCGTCAGCGCCTCGATGTTGAATCGCTCAAACAGCGCGCGCGGCCGGAACTCGGGCCGCTCCAGACGGACGGCTATGTGATCGTAAGCCTTGTCGGCGTTCTCGGCGCTCAGGCGCTCGCGGAAGCCAAAGACTTCCGTGAAGGCGTGGTTGAGCCAGAGCCAGGACGGCGTGCCGCGGAACAGATGAAAGTTCTCGGCGAAACGGCGCCAGATTTTGCGCGGATCGGTCTCGACCGGGCCGCCATCGATCCGCGGCACGCCCAGGTCCTCGAGGCGCACGCCCTTGGCTGTAGAGCATGCGATGCACGTAGTGGTCGGGAACGATGAACAGCCTCGCCGGGTCGGGGAAGGGCGCGTCGTCGGCGAACCATTGCGGATCCGTGTGGCCGTGCGGGCTGATGATCGGCAGCTTGGCGACCGACAGCGTAGAGCTCGCGCGCGATGTCGCGCGTCTCCCGATCGGCGGGAAACAGACGGTCCGGATGCAGTGCGAATGGCGGCGGGGAAACGGTCACGGGCGATGCCTCCAGGAAGGTGTTTCGAGCGAGCGAGCCGCCGGACGGTTTGCCCACGACGGCGGCGCCTGCGTTCGCTCGATCGCCGGCTCAAGAGCTCGTTCAGCGCCGCCGCGCGCGCCTATTTCGTCATGAACACGTCCTTGCGCGGAAACGTCTCGAAAACCGCGGGATCCTGCGCCAAAGTTGGTGGCGAGAATGTCGACCGGATTTCCGGCGATCCACTGCGAGAGGTCGATCGTCTGGTAGTGGCCGCTGTTGAAGACGATGAGGATGCGCGCCGTCTCGGCGCCGACGTTTTCGATCGAATGGCCGAAGCCCTGCGGGATGTAGCCGACGTCGCCCTGGCTCAAGCGTCTCCTGCCGCCATCGCCCGCTCGAGCCGAACATCGTCACGCGGAAACTCGCCGCTGAGCACATATTGCCACTCGGCGGCGTTCGGATGCCAGTGCAGTTCGCGTAGCGCGCCCGCCTCCATCTCGAGGACCACCCCGGTCATCGTGGTCGAGATCGGAAACTGCGACCCGTCCACGCGCCATTCGAGTGCCGCCCCTGAAGGTCTCGAACGGCCTCTGCGAGAGGAGGCTGTATTTGTGGGTCAGCGGCGGCGGCTTCCAGCCCTGCAGCGGAACGGCGGGGACCGCCGGCGGGATCTTGCCCCTGGCGAAATAGACCTCCGCTTTCGGGAAACTGTCGAAGGTGGACACGGGAACGCCGAAATTCTTGGCGAGCAGGTCCTTCGGCGCGTGGCCGATCCAGTCGGTGATGCTGAAGGTGCCGAATTCGGAAAAGTAGCCGTTGTCGAAGACGAGGATGAAATGGCAGGGCTGATCGCCCAGCGTCTCGAT
Organism: uncultured Alphaproteobacteria bacterium; assembly: GCA_963775665.1. GTDB lineage: Bacteria > Pseudomonadota > Alphaproteobacteria > Rhizobiales > Beijerinckiaceae > Roseiarcus. Next base: position 79,314 of record CAVZJZ010000040.1, read on the forward strand.
CACATGGGCGTGGCCGCGCGGAAAATACCAGATGTCGCCGGGAGCGAAATCGTTGGTCTCGGAGCAGCCGTTGGGGTCGATGACGGTGGTGCGCACGGGCCCTCGGTGACGAACGCCCACTCAGCCGCGGTGGCGTGCCAGTGCAGCTCGCGCATCACCCCCGGCTCCATCCGCATCGAGACGCCCGCGAGGCCCTTGGATATCGGCAATTGGGCGACCGTCGCCTCTTTGCCGTAGCTGCCGTCCATCACGCGCCCCACGGACGCTTCCAGCGCGAACTTGAAGGTCGGAAGCTCCTTCCCGGATGTGACGGGATCGGGGACATTGTTCTGAAAGCTCGTGTCGCCGCCTTCGGAGCTGATCGGGATGTTGGACGAGAACATATTGCTTCCCCCTGGAGCCTCGCCGAATTTTGCTGTGCGCGCGCCGGTATTGCAAGGCGCGCGCGGAGCCGTCGTCGCGAGGAGCGTCGAAAGACGCCCGTCTTTCGACGCTCTATGGCGACGTGGCGATCCAGGGGCAGGTCCGTCGCCTCGTCCCCAGGAACGCTTCTCTTCGCTCGCAGCGACCGTTTTGGCGCCGTCACAACAAGTTCGGGTCTAGTCGTCCGTGCGCGACGCCTTCGCGAGAAAGAACCGCAGCATCTCGCGCGAGGCGTCCGGGCCCTGACGATCGGTGAACGACCCTTCCGGGCGGCCGCCGGACCAGGCGTGACCCAGTCCCTCGACGGACCAGCGCTCGAGGTGGGGAACGCCGCGGGCGTCCGTGACCACGGTGCGCTTGTAGGCGCGTCCTCCCGCGAGGCCCTCGTGGGTTTCGTGCGCGTGATCGGTGAGGCCGGCGCGAAGGTCGGCAAGGATCGCTTCTGCGTTCGACGGATCGACGGTCTTGTCGCTCGCCCCGTGAAAAACGATCGTGCGGACGCGCCCCTGCGGCGATTTGCGACGGCTCCTTCCCGCTGCCGGCGCCGCCGGACTCGAAGCCCCGCGCATCGCCGCCAGGGCCGAAGGCAGGTCAGCGGCGGCGCCGTAAGCGAGCCCCGAGTGAATGCCGGCCGCGGCGTAAAGCTCGGGATAGGTCGCGCTCATGATCGCGGCCATGGCGCCGCCGGCGGAAAGGCCCGCCACATAGACGCGGGCCGGATCGACGGAGAACTCCGCCATGACGGCGCGGGTGACGCCCGCGATGATGCTGGGCTCGCCCTGATCGCGCATCTGGTGCGCGAGACTGAACCAGTTCCAGCAGGCGGATGGATTGGCGCTCGCCGGCTGTCCCGGATAGGCGACGATGAAGCCGTGCTCCTCGGCGAGGCGGTTCATCCCCGTGCCCAAGGCGAAGTCGTCCGGGTTCTGCGTGCAGCCGTGCAGCATGACGATCAAAGGCACCGCGCGGCCCGTTCGCGCTGCTCGGGAGATAGACCTTGTAGTCCCTCGAACCCGCTTCGCAGGCGAAGGTCCGCGTGAGATAGGCCGCCTCGTCCGGCGCCGGGACCGGCCGCGCCTTGCGCAATCCGCGCATCGGCGCCGGCCCGCCGCCGAAGCGCGGCAGATCGGCCTGACGCAACAGCTTCAAAACCTCTCCGAGCGGCCGTCTCATGCGTTGAGCGGTCGGCGCCTCCGCCGGGGTCTCGCGCGCGCGTCGCCGTTTGCGCCTCGCGCTGCGAGCGGTTCGACTGCCTCTGCGGCGGGAGAAGCCCCCGGCGGCGGCGCGATCAGGCGGCGGCTTTCGAGCGGCGCGTCTCGCCGAAGGATTGGCACGGCCGTCGTCCCGAAAGCGCGCGCTGGATGAGCCGCGTCGCTTCGAGCACGTTCCGTCCTCGCACGAGTTCGGTCGCCCGACGCATGGCTGTGCTGAAGTCCGATTCTCATGAATGGTTCCTCGTTGGAAATGACCGGCCGGTCACGCGATGCGATCGGCGAGCGCCGCCTTGACGGCCTTGCTGGCGTGAAGCGCGCCAAGGACGGTGATGGATTCGATCGTCGCAAGCGCGAGCTCGGGAGTGACGTCGTCGTCGATGGTCGCGAGCCCGACGACCTGGATGTTGAGCCTGCCGCCTTTCGTCCTCACCGCCTCCAGTTCGTCGCGGCTGAAGCGACGGAGGCCGAGTTCGAGGGTGCGCCGCGCGATCGACTGCTTGACCGCGTCCGCGTGCGAGGCGAGCTGGTTGCGGATCGCCGTCCTGATGAAATCGGTGCGATTGGAATAGAAGCCCTCGCGCACCAGGAGGTCGATATGGCCGAGGTCGACGAAACCGAGGTTGATCGTGATCTTCTCGCTCTCGCCCGGCCTGTCTCGGAGCCGGTGGATTTCCGCGGGCATCGCCTGTCCTCCTACCATCTGCATGGATGGTATATGGATGGTAGTAGGATGGAATGCAAGAGGCCTCGACGGACCGCTGCGGCGCGAGACGATAGTGCTTCCGCTCCCGGCGGCCATCTGCGGCGCAAAAAGCGCACGCAGCCGTCGCCGATTTGCTCAACCGGAATGGCCTTCATGTCCTGGAAGCATGTTCGCATTTCGCGATTTGGCGGCCCCGAGGTTCTGGAGCTTGTGGCGGAGACGACCCTTCCCGATCCCGGCCCTGGCGAGGTTCGCATCAGGGTGCTCGCCGCCGGCACGGGCTTCACCGACAGTTTCATCCGGCGCGGCCGTTACCGGGATTTCAAGGGCCCTCTGCCCTTCACTCCGGGTTATGAGCTCGTGGGAATTGTCGAGAAGCGCGGCCCCGACGTGTCCGAGCCGCGCGAAGGACAGATGGTCGCTGACCTCTGCGTCGTGGGCGGCTACGCGCAATACGCGATCCGCCCCATCGGCTTTCTGGTCCCCGTCCCCGACGGGGTTGATGCGGCGGAGGCCGTATGCATTCCGCTCGCCTATCTCACTGCGTTCCAGATGCTGACCCGCTGCCGCCGTCTGCCGCCCGGCGCCGCAATCCTGGTGATCGGAGCGTCGGGAACAGTCGGCACTGCGCTTCTCGATCTTGCCCGCCATTTCGGCCTTAACGCGATCGGCTCCTGCTCGGCCGCCAACGTGCCGATCGTCGAGCGGTACGGCGCGACGGCGATCGACTATCGGGCGGAGGATTTCGTCACCGCGGTGCGCCGCCTCACGGCAGGCCGTCAGGGCGGCCCCGGCGTCGACGCCGCGTTCGATGCGATCGGCGGCCCCCATTTCGCCCGCTCCTTCGCCTGCCTCGCCCCCGGCGGCCTGCTGGTCGGCTACGGATCGCAAACGATGGCGGTCGGTCGCGAAGGCCTGGCGTCCGCGGGCCTCGGCCTCCTGCGGCTAAAGATCTGGGGCGCGTTCGGCGCCTGGTTCAATGGCCGCCGGGCGGTCTGGTACAGCATCACCTCCCGCCGGCTGACCCACCCCGACGAGTTCAAGGCCGACATGGCGACGGTGTTCGAGCTGTTGAGGGACCACGCCATCCATCCCGTGGTCGTCGACCGCCTGCCTCTCGAGGCGGCTCGCGACGTTCATGCGCGCATCGACGCCGGCGGACTCGGCGGCAAGATCGTGCTCACGCCATGGGCGACGTAGGGGCGCGGCCGTCGTCCCGTCGCTATCCTTTCCGCTTCATCGCGACGCCCGCGCCCGCCTCGGGCGGATGGGGCATGCTCGCGTGGACGCGGCCGAGCGCTTCGAGCGCAGCCTGGGTCTCGAAGCTCCATGGCGCGGCGCGCGAGCCCGCGTCGGATTGAATGACCGACAGGAGCAACTGCTCGGACGCTGCGAGGCGTTCGCCGCCCGGGCCCGTCATGTCGAGCCAGACCCGCATGCGCTTGTCGTCGTGTTCGAGGAGATGGCAGGTGACCGCGAGCGCGTCGCCCTCCTTCGCCTCCTTGAAATAGTGCAGCATCATCTGCAGGGTGAACAGCGTCTGGCCGGTGCGCTTGCGCGCGGCGGCGTCGAGGCCGACGCGATCCATCAGCGCATCGACCGAGCGGCTGAACACGACGGCGTAAGCCGAGTCATTCATGTGGCCGTTGTAGTCGACCCATTCGCTGATGACTGTCGTCGCGTAGACGTCGAGCGGGGCGTGAGGCTTGGCATGCGCGATCACGGAAACCTCCCCTGGTCGTTCGATCGATTTTGCCCCGGAATCCGGGGCGTTGCAATGGCGTCTTCAGCTCATGCAACCCGTCGCCGACCGCGGCCGCGCGCATGCACAAAAAGAAGACGCGGCCGAAGGGGAGGCGGCCGCGTCTTCCGTTACCCAAAGCTAATCGCTTCAGGGCCTACTCGGGCATGCCATGGCCTTCGCGATGGCGCCACATCTCTTCCGCGAACCGCGCGCGCTCCGGCATCAGCATTCGGCCGAGCGCGGAAAAACTGTGCTTCTGACTCTCGTCGAGGCTCGCGTACAGGGGCTTCGCGGCGTCGGCGATTGTCTTGAGGCTCGCTGCCGCCTTGGCCAGACGATCGGCCATGGCGTCCAGATGATCGACCGGCGACATGCGCTCGCCGTGATCGCGGGCCGCCATCATCTCCTGCATCGCGTCCATGCGCATTTTCGCGCTGTCGCGAACGGCGGATTCAAACGGGCCCCAGAGCTTTTCCTGGTCGGGGGTCAGCTTGAGGCCGGCCTTCATGCCGGTCAGCTTCGCCTCGAGCACGGCCTCACGGTCGGCGGCCCAATGCTGCATTCTCTCCATTCCCGCCGGCCCGGACGGTTGATCGCCCGGGGCGGCTCCGGCGGCGAGGGACAATCCGCAAACGGCGACCGCTGTCAGGGGAGCGACAAGACGCCATTTCATGGTCGAGGGCCCTCGTGGAGTGACGCAACGGTTCGTATATGTCGCCGTCGCGGATGAATTTCAAATTAACTCGCTGTAATGATCGGCGGGGCCTGTGGACAGGTCGAGCGGAAGGAAAGCGGAATGAGCGAAGCGGTCGTCGGAATGCTCGCAGAGGCGTTGAAGCGGGAGACGCCGCTCTTCTGCGCCTGGGTCGGCACCAACGAGCCGGCGGTCGCCGAGGGCCTCGCGCGCGAGGCTTTCGACGCGGTGGTGCTCGACATGCAGCACGGCGCCTTCGACTTCGTCGGCGCCTCGCGGGCCATTCTCTCCGTCGCGCTCGCCGGCAAGCCGACCATCGTGCGCGCGCCGGTCGGCGAGTTCTCGCTGGCGAGCCGGCTTCTCGACGCCGGCGCAGCCGGCGTCATCGCGCCGATGGTCAACAGCCGCGACGACGCGCAACGGCTCGTCGCCTTCACCAAGTACCTGCCGCTCGGCGAGCGCTCCTGGGGCCCGCGCGCCGTCCTGCCGCTGAGCGGATTCGACGCGCCCGCCTATCTTGCCGCGGCGAACGGGATGACCCAGACGATCGCGATGATCGAGACGCGCGCCGCCCTCGACGCGCTCGACGACATTCTCGCAGTCGAGGGCATAGACGGCGTGTTCATCGGGCCGTCGGACCTGTCGATCGCGCTGAATGACGGCCGCCGCGCCGAGCCTCGCGGCGAGGCGCTGATGAAGGCCGCCGCCTGGGTCGCCGACCGCACGAAGGCCCACGGCAAATACGCCGGGATGTTCTGCTTCGACGGGCCCGACGCCCGCGCGACGGCCGCACAGGGCTTCCGGCTTTGCAGCATCTCGACCGACCAGACCCTGATGCGCAACGCGGCTCGGGCGGAATTGGCGGCGGCGCGGGCGGAAGGATCGTCCGCGCCTCGCAAACGCGCGAAATAGACCTATATAATCATCGGGTTGAATTCGAGCGGATTCCGGCGCGGAAAGAGCGCCGGAAGAGCCGTTTTGTCGTGCATCCGGGTCCCCGGCAGGGTAGGATGCGCGGAACGGCGAATCGCGGATTTTGCCAACGTGAAATTTCCATAAAAAGGCGTTGATGTTGAACGACGACAACAAGGACTTGGCGCGCACCGTCGAGGAGGAGAGCGAGGCCTACGGGGCCGACTCGATCAAGGTGCTGCGGGGCCTCGATGCGGTGCGCAAGCGCCCGGGCATGTATATCGGCGACACCGACGACGGCTCCGGCCTCCATCACATGATCTACGAGGTCGTCGACAACGCGATCGACGAGGCGCTCGCAGGCCATGCGAAGCTCGTCACCGTGACGCTCAACGCCGACGGCTCCTGCACCGTCAGCGACGACGGCCGCGGCATTCCGACCGGCATCCACGACGAGGAAGGCGTGTCGGCCGCCGAGGTCATCATGACCCAGCTGCACGCCGGCGGAAAGTTCGACCACAACTCCTACAAGGTTTCCGGCGGCCTGCACGGCGTCGGCGTCTCGGTCGTCAACGCGCTCTCGACCAGCCTCGTCTTGCGCGTCTGGCGCGACGGGCTGGAGCACACGATTTCCTTCGCCCACGGCGACGCGGTCGCGCCGCTGAAGGTCGTAGGCCCCGCGCCCGTCGTCGACGGCAAGCCGAAGCGCGGCACGGAAGTCACCTTCACCCCGTCGACCGAGACCTTCACCATGGTCGAGTTCGACTACGCGACGATCGAGCATCGGCTGCGCGAACTCGCCTTCCTCAACTCGGGCGTGCGCATCGTGCTGACCGACGCGCGCCATGCCGAGGCGAGGCGCGAGGAACTCTATTACGAAGGCGGTCTCGAAGCCTTCGTGCGCTATCTCGACCGCACCAAGAGCGCGCTGATCGACAAGCCGATCCTCATCAAGGGCGAGCGCGACGGCGTGGGCGTCGAGGTCGCGCTGTGGTGGAACGACAGCTACCACGAGAACGTGCTGCCCTTCACCAACAACATCCCGCAGCGCGACGGCGGCACGCATCTCGTCGGTCTGCGCAGCGCGCTGACCCGTCAGGTGGTCGGCTACGCGGAAAGCTCGGGGCTTCTCAAGAAGGAGAAGGTCGATCTCTCCGGCGACGACACCCGCGAGGGCCTCACCTGCGTGCTCAGCGTCAAATGTCCCGATCCGAAGTTCTCCTCGCAGACGAAGGACAAGCTCGTCTCCTCGGAGGTGCGGCCGGTCGTCGAGGGGCTCGTCAACGAGCTTCTGTCGCAATGGTTCGAGGAGCATCCGCAGGAGGCCCGGATCGTCGTCGGCAAGGTGGTCGAGGCGGCGCAGGCGCGCGAGGCGGCGCGGAAGGCCCGCGAGCTGACGCGGCGCAAGGGCGCGCTCGACATCGCGAGCCTGCCTGGCAAGCTCGCCGACTGCCAGGAGCGCGACCCGGCCAAGTCCGAGATCTTCATCGTCGAGGGCGACTCGGCCGGCGGCACCGCCAAGCAGGGCCGCAACCGCGAGTTCCAGGCGGTGCTGCCGCTCCGGGGCAAGATCCTCAACGTCGAGCGCGCGCGCTTCGACAAGATGCTGGGAAGCGAGCAGATCGGCACGCTCATCACTGCGCTCGGCGCCGGGATCGGGCGCGACGACTTCAACATCGAGAAGCTGCGCTACCACAAGATCATCATCATGACCGACGCGGACGTGGACGGGTCGCATATCCGCACGCTGCTGCTCACCTTCTTCTTCCGCCAGATGCGGCAGGTCATCGAGAACGGGCATCTCTTCATCGCCCAGCCGCCGCTGTTCAAGGTCAAGCGCGGCCAGTCGGAGCAGTATCTCAAGGACGAGCGCGCGCTCGAGGACTATCTCATCGACACCGGGCTCGAGGGCGCGTCGCTGGCGCTGTCGAGCGGCGAAGTGCGCGCCGGCGCGGACCTTCGCGCGCTCGTCGAGGAGGCGCGCGCCATGCGCCACGGGCTCGCCGGGCTGCATTCGCGCTACTCGAAGAGCGTGGTGGAGCAGGCGGCCCTGTCGGGCGCGCTGAGGCCCCTGAGCAGCGCCGACGATCCGGAGGGCGAGGCGCATGCCGCGGCGCTCGCCGAGCGCATGAACGCCATCGCCGAAGAGACCGAGCGCGGCTGGAGCGCCCGCATCGACGCCAGCGGCTATGTGCTGACCCGCGAAGTTCGCGGCGTCCGGCAGGCGGCGATCCTCGACGCGGGCCTGCTCGCCTCGGCCGACGCGCGCCGGCTCGACGAGCACGCGCGCCCTTTGCGCGAAGCGTTCGCCGAGCCTGCGACCTTCACCCGCCGCGGCGACTCCGCCTCCGTCTCCGGCCCGTCGCAATTGCTCGAGGCGGTCAACGCCGCCGGCCGCAAGGGCGTGACCTTCCAGCGCTACAAGGGCCTTGGCGAGATGAACAAGGACCAGCTCTGGGAGACCACCCTCGACCGCGACGCCCGCTCGCTCCTGCAGGTCAAGATCCGCGAAGTCGACGAGGCCGACGACATCTTCGTCAAGCTCATGGGCGACATCGTCGAGCCGCGGCGCGAGTTCATCCAGGACAACGCGCTGAGCGTGGCGAACTTCGACGTGTAGACCCCCTCGCCCGCTTTGCGGGAGAGGATGGCGCGAAGCGCCGGGTGAGGGAAGCCGGGTGAGGACAAGCGCGGCGCGCGCCCGGCGCGGTCATCGCGAGGCGACCGAAGGGCGCCGTGGCGATCCAGTGGTCGCATCGCCGCCGGCGTCGTCCGAATGGCTGAGGCTATTAAACACATTGTGTTAGTTATTTATGCATCTCAAACGCGCGGCAAGATGGGACAGTTTTTGGCGCCTAAGATGCTGAAAACACGACGTCGCGACCAAAACTGCGGGCGGCAAGAACCGACGCTCGGCGCGCCTCACTCCGCCAGCGCCCGCTTGGCCGAGAACACCACTCTCGGCACCAGGGCGGCGGTCGCGGCGACGAGGAGCGCGGTCGCGAACATCGCGACGAAGGTCATGTGCAGCGACTGGTCGAGCGCGGCGTGCAGCGCCGCGTTCGACGCCGCCGCGCCGCCTTCGAGCAGCCTTCGGAGTTCGTCCGAGGTCACCGCGCCGACGCCGGAATGCATGAGCCCGTCGTTCAGCACGGCGCCGAACACCGTCGCGCCGAAGGTGCTGCCGAGGCTGCGGGCGAACATGTAGGAGGCCGTGACGCTGCCGCGCTCCGACCAGTCGACGATCTCCTGGATGAGCACGATCGAGGCGCTGCTCGAGAGCCCCATGCCGAAGCCCAAGCAGCGCCGACCCGGCGCCGGCGACGCGCGGGCGACGTTTCCGGGCCTCAGAAAGACGAAGACGAGCGCGCCGAGCGGGACCAGGAGCGCGCCGCCGCGCAGGATCGCGCGGACGCCGAAGCGCTTCCAGAGACGGGACGAGAGCGTCGCGCCGATCGGCCAGCCGAGCACCATGCCCGAGAGCGCAAAGCCGGCGATCAGCGGCGATCTCCCCATCACGCCCTGGACGAAGACCGGCAGGAAGGTCGTGAGCCCGATCATCGCCATGCCGGCGAACAGCGACGAGGCGTTGACCGCGGCGATCGGCCTGCGCCCCCAGAGCTTGAGCGAGATCATCGGCTCGGGCGAGCGCCGCTCCTGGACAATGAACAGGGCGACGGCGACGACCGCGATCAGCGTGATGATCGAAGTCTCGGTCCGGCTCGACGGTGGAGAGCGCGGTCAGGTCCGCCATGATCGCCGCGATGGCGACGGTGAACACGCCCGCGCTCACATGATCGATCTGTCCGCGCGCCTCGGATTTCTTCTCGTGCAGATAGGCCCAGAAGCCAGCGGCGGCGAGGAGGCCGATCGGCAGGTTCATCCAGAAGATCCACGCCCACGACCAGCGCTGGATGATCAGGCCGCCGACCAGCGGGCCGATGACGGCCGAAAGCGCCCAGACGCTGGCGAGCCAGCCCTGGATCTTGCCGCGCTCGTGCACGGAATAGAGATCGCCGACGATGGTCATCGCGACCGGCTGCACCGCGCCGGCGCCGACGCCCTGGACCAGCCGGAAGACGATCAGCGACGGCATCGACCAGGCGAAGCCGCAGAGGATCGAGCCGACCAGGAAGATCGCGATGCCCGACAGGATGACCGCCTTGCGGCCCCTGAGGTCGGAGAGCTTGCCGAAGACGACGGTGGTGGCGGTCTGGGTCAGGAGGAAGGCGGCGAACACCCAGCTGTAGAGTTCGAGCCCGCCGAGCTGGGCGACGATCTGCGGCATCGCGGTCGAGACGATCGTCGCCTCGATCGCGATCATGAAATTCGCCGCCATCACGGCGGCGAGCACGAGCGGTCGATGCGTCGTGAGGGCGGTCATGGGGCGCTACATAGGCGAGAGGGCGCGCCTGCGCCAATGACTATCCGAGATGGACCGATGCAGATCAGGTTTTCCGGCGGTCGAAGCCCCTACCCGCCGGGTTCCATCAGGGCGGGAGGCAATTTGGGCGGGGTTGCGCGGTTCCCCGCCCCCGAATTCTGCGATAGGCTTCTTCGCAAATTGGGAGGATCTCCATGCAAACGCGCCGCCTGGGACGCACCGATCTCGCCATCGCGCCGATGGTTCTGGGCGGCAACGTGTTCGGCTGGACCGCGGACAAGGCGACGTCCTTCGCCGTCCTCGACCGCTTCGCCGCGGCGGGCCTCAACGCGATCGACACGGCCGATTCCTATTCGTCCTGGGTCCCTGGCAATCATGGCGGCGAGTTGGAGGCGATCATCGGCGAATGGATGAAGGCGCGCGGAACCCGCAGCCGCACGATCGTCGTCACCAAGGTCGGTTCGCCCATGGGCATGGGCAAGGAGGGGCTGTCGCCGCGCTATATCGAGGAGGCGGTCGAGGCGTCGCTGAGGCGCCTTCAGACCGACGTGATCGATCTCTATCTCTCCCACTGGCCCGACATGGCGACGCCCGTCGCCGACACGCTCGGCGCCTATCAGCGCCTGATCGAGAAGGGCAAGATCCGCTGGTGCGGCGCCTCCAATCTTCAGGTCTCGCTGCTCGAGGGCGCGATAGCGGCGGCCAAGGCGCGCGGCGGGCCGCGCTATGAGGTGCTCCAGCCGGAGTACAATCTCGCCGACCGGCAAGGATTCGAGAACGGCCTCGCCGACATCTGCCGTCGGGAGGAGATCGGCGTCATCACCTATTTCAGCCTGGCGAAGGGCTTTCTGTCGGGCAAGTACCGGAAGCGGGAGGATCTGACGAAGAGCCCGCGCGGCGGCGCCGTTAAGGACTATCTCAATCCGCGCGGTTTCCGCATTCTCGACGCGCTCGAGGCGGTCGCCTCGCGCCACAAGGCGAAGCCCGCCGAGGTCGCGCTCGCCTGGATCATCGCCCGTCCAGCCGTGACCGCGCCGATCGCGAGCGCCACCTCGGCCGAACAGACCGACAGCCTCGTCCGCGCGACCGAGCTCTCGCTGTCGGATGCGGACATGGCGGCGCTCAACGAGGCCAGCGCGCCCTGACGCGGCTCTACGCCGCGAACCTCCCGAGAATGAGATCCGCCGCCTTCTCGCCGATCATGGCCGAGGGCGCCTGCGTGTTGCCGCTGACGAGGAGCGGCATGATCGAGGCGTCCGCCACCCGCAGCCCCTCGATCCCGCGCACCCGCAGCGTCGGATCGACGACGGAGCGCTCGTCCACGCCCATGCGGCAGGTGCCGACAGGGTGATAGATCGTGTCCGCGCGATCGCGGATCAGCGCGCGCAGCGCTCGCGGGGTCGTCACGGCCGGTGCCATAGATATACCGGCCGCCGTACGGGCGAGGGCAGGCTGGGCCAGGATGGTCTGGACGATTTCGGCGCCCCGAACGAGTGTCTCGAGATCGTTTGGGTCGGACAGAAAGTTCGGATCGATCAGCGGCGCCGTCGACATGTCCGCGTCAGCGAGCCGGACCGAGCCCCGGCTCTTCGGCCTTAAGCCGCAGACATGCAGCGCCATACCGGTTGCGGTGTGGAACTTGCGAAGGTGATCGTCGACGATCCCAATACAGAAATGCAGCTGTAGATCCGGCCGGTCGAGGTCGGGCCCGCTCCTGATGAACCCGCCGGCCTCCGCGCCGTTGGAGGTCAGCAATCCGCGTCCGTTGCGCCAAAATTCCGAGAGCTCTCCAACGCTGCGCAGAAGGACTGGAGCGTTGAACCCAAACAGTCCCGGCTCCGTTGGCGCGCAGATTTGCGGTGTAGTCGCAATGGTCCTGCAGATTGTCGCCGACTTCTGGCAAATCGCACGACGACCTCGATGCCGGTGCTCTTTCAGATGCTCGGCCGGTCCGACGCCCGAGACCATCAAGAGTTGGGGCGAGCCAAAGCGCGCCGCCCGACACGATGATCTCGCGCCGCGCGTCGAGCCGCTCGTCGGCGCCGCCGCGGCGAACGACGACGCCAACCGCCCGCCTTGCTTCGAACACGATCCGGCGCGCCTGGGCTTCCGGGAAAATCGCGAGGTTCGGCGGCGGGCGCTGCTTGCAGATAGGCCCTTGCGGCATTGTATCGCCGGCCGTTCTTCTGGAACAACTGATACGCCCCGACGCCCTCCTGGATTTCGCCGTTGAAATCCGCATTGCGCGGAAATCCTGCCTGCACTGCCGCCTCGACAAACGCCTCGACGGCGGGATTGCGATAGCTGACGTCGCTGACGTGGAGAGGACCGCCGGCGCCGTGCCGCGCATCCGCCCCTCGAGCGTTGTCTTCGGAACGCTTGAAGTAGGGCAGCACATCCGTCCAACCCCAGCCTTTGCAGCCGAGCGCCGCCCAGCCGTCATAGTCCTGCGGCTGACCGCGCGTGTAGATCATTGCGTTGATTAGGCTGCTGCCTCCGAGGCCCCGCCCACGCGGCTGATAGCCTTTGCGCCCGCCGAATCCCTCCTGCGGAACCGTCTCGTAAGCGTAGTTGCGGCGCGAACGTAACGGCAGCAACGCGGCGGTCGCGAGCGGTATGTCAGAGAGCATCGAAGCCTTGGCCGGTCCCGTTTCGACGAGCGCGACGCTCGTGTCGGCCGACGACTGCGCGAGACGCGCGGCGACGGCGCAGCCGGCCGGTCCAGCGCCGATGACGATGTAGTCGAAGGTCGGGCGTTCGCCGCGCCCTCCGAGGTCTGCCGTCTGTCTGGTCATGGTCTGTCCTCGTCCTTGGCGGATCGAGCGCGGCCTCAAGCGCGCGCTTGGCGTGCGCGCCCCTGGGCGCCTCATCTCGTTCCCCCTGTCGCGGTCTCTCGTCTCAGCCTGCCTCCTGCTTTTCGCTCCCGGGTCCGAGCTTCTCACGCAATTCACGGCGCAGGATCTTTCCTATCGGGGTGCGCGGCAGCGTGTCGCGGAACTCCACGTGGCGCGGCGTCTTGTAGCCGGTCAGGAACTGGCGGCAGTGGGCGATGATCTCGACTTCCGTCAGCGATTCGTCCTTGCGCACGACGACGATCTTGACCGCTTCGCCGGACTTGAGATCGGGCACGCCGACCGCGCCGACTTCATGCACGCCGGGATGGCTCATGACCACATCTTCGATCTCGTTCGGATAGACGTTGAAGCCGCTGACGATGATCATGTCCTTCTTCCGGTCGACGAGATAGACGTAGCCACGCTCGTCGACGCGGGCGATATCGCCGGTGCGGAGATAGCCGTCATCGGTCATGACCTTGGCGGTCTCGTCGGGCCTGTTCCAGTATCCGGCCATGACCTGCGGGCCCTTGATGCAGAGTTCGCCCGGTTCGCCGAGCGGCAGATCGCGCCCGTCGAGGTCGCGGATCGCGATGTCCGTCGATGGGACCGGCAAGCCGATTGCGCCAGTGTAATCCTCGATCGTGAGCGGATTGGTGGTCGCGATCGGCGAGGTCTCGGTCAGGCCGTAGCCTTCGATCAGCGGCTTACCGGTCACCGCCTTCCAGCGCTCGGCGACCGCCCTTTGAAGCGCCATGCCGCCGGCGACCGCGAGATGAAGGCGCGAGAAGTCGAGCCTCAGGAAGTCTTCGTCGTTGAGGAGCGTGTTGAAGAGGGTGTTGACGCCGGAGATGACCGTAAACGGAACCTGCCTGATCGCCTTGACGAAAGCCTTCAAGTCGCGCGGATTGGGGATGAGCAGATTGTTCGCCCCGATCATGACCGGGACGAAGCAGTTCACCGTCAGAGCGAACACGTGATAGAGCGGCAGCGCCGTGACGAAGACCTCGTTTGTCGGCCCTAGGGACCGCGCTACCCAGTCATGAACCTGCTGGAGGTTGGCGATCATGTTGCGATGGGTCAGCATCGCGCCCTTCGGAACCCCCGTCGTTCCGCCAGTGTATTGAAGGAACGCCAGGTCGCCCGGCTCGACTGACGGAAACTCGACCGTCTGCAGTCGTCCGAGCGCTAGCGCGCGGTTGAAGCGCACGGCTCGCGGGATATTCCATGCGGGAACGGCGTGACGGACATGGCGCAAGACAAAATTGGCGATGAACCCGCGCGGGCCGCCTAAGAGGTCGCCGACGCTCGTCACCGCGACGGCGCGCACCTGCGTGCCCTCGATCGCCTTTTCGAGGGTCTGGGCGAAATTCTCCAGGACCACGATCGCTTCGGCGCCGGAGTCCTCGAGCTGATGATGCAGCTCGCGCGGCGAATAGAGCGGATTGCAGTTGACGACCACATATCCGGCGCGCAGCGCGCCGAACAAGGCGACCGGGTATTGCAGCAGATTGGGCATCATGAGCGCCACGCGCGAGCCGGGCGGCAGACAGGCCACGTTGCGCAGATAGCTCGCGAACGCGCGCGACAGACGGTCGAGTTCGCCATAGGATATCGTCTTGCCCATGCAGATGAAGGCGATGCGGTCGCGGTAGCGGTCGACGCTCACGGCAAAGAATTCGCCGATCGAGCTGTACGCAGTCGGATTGATATCGGCCGGAACGCCCTCGGGATAGGACTTCAGCCAAATCCGTTCCATGTCATCCTCTTCCCGCCCTCAAAGGTACAATCCCTTCAGCAATTGCGCGAAGGCGATCTGATCGGCCGTCGGCGCGATCTCGCCTTCCTTCTGGCCGCGCGCGGCGGCGCTCTCCGGGAACATACGGAACGCCGTATTGAGCACGATCCGCCCCATGTTCGGCGCGAGCACCCGCACCGCTTGACCGAACCGTCCAAGCCTTGTCGCCACCCGCGCCGGGCGGTGAATGAGCGCCTCGACGGCCAAGTCGGCCGCCTCGTCCGGGTCTAGAGTGGGGATATGTTCATAGAATTTCGTCGGCGCGATCATCTCGGTGCGCACGATAGGCATATTGACGTTCGTGAAAGCCACGTTGCGATCGAGAAACTCGCTGGCCGCGCAATCGGACCACGCCTCCAGCGCGGATTTTGAGGCGACGTAGGCCGAGAAGCGCGGCACGGTCGTCAGCGCGCTGATCGAGGATATATTGACGATGTGCCCGGAGCGCCGCTCCGTCATGCCTGGCAGGAACCCCATCGTCAGCTGCACTGCCGCGAAGTAGTTCAGCCGCATCAGCCGTTCGAGGTCGTGCAGGCGATCGTAGGAATTCTCAACTGAGCGGCGGATCGAGCGCCCGGCGTTGTTGACGAGAATGTCGATCCCTCCCTGTTCGTCGATGATCCGCTGAATGAACGCCGCGCATTGCTCGGGGTCCGAAACGTCGGCGCTGTAGGTCTCAACCTCGAGGCCCTGAACGGAGAACTCCTCGCGCGTCAGATCGAGCTTCTCCGCATCGCGCGCGACGATCAGCGTCTTCGCGCCGGCCTGCGCCAGCCTCAGCGCGATCGCCTTGCCGATGCCTGCCGATCCGCCGGTCACGAGGACGCGCTTGCCCGCCACCGCTCCTCGGAGCGACCGATCGACAAACAGCGCCGGATCGAGATGCCGCTCCCAATAATCCCAGAGGCGCCAGGCGTAGTCGTCGAAATTCGGAACCGTGATGCCGGCCGGGCGCAGAAGCTTCTGCGTCTCGCGGCTGTCGAAGCGGGTCGGATAGTTGACGAACATGAAGACGTCGTCGGGCAGTCCGAGTTCCTTCATCATCATCTTGCGCATCCGCCGAAACGGAGTCAGCGCCATCAGCCCGCGCATCAGAGCCGGCGGCGCGAGCCCGAACAGGCCAGCGTTGACCTTGATCGTGAACGCCGGCGCATGAGCGGCGCGCGCAAGCGCGGTCAGCATGTCGCCAACGCGCGGCGGATTGGGATCGGTCAGGTGGAACGTGCGGCCGTTGAGCCCATCGAGATGGGCGAGATGATCCATCGCCGCGACAACGAAATCGACTGGCACGACGTTGATCCGGCCGCCCTCGAGGCCGATCATTGGAACCCAGGATGGCACGACCTCGCGCAGCTTCTGGATCAGCTTGAAGAAGTAGTAGGGACCGTCGATCTTGTCGATCTCGCCGGTCGTCGAATCGCCGACGACGATGCCGGGTCGATAGATGCGCCACGGAATCGCGGTCTCGGCGCGTACGAGGGCTTCACCCCTGTGCTTCGAAGAAAAGTACGGGTGATCGAGCCGCCGCGCTTCCTCGAACATGTCCTCGCGGAAGACTCCGTCATAGAGGCCGGCCGCCGCGATGGAACTCACGTGATGGAAGCAGCCCGCCTTGATCAGCTTTGCGAAGGCGAGCGCGTTCGCCACGCCGGCGACGTTCGCCGCCACAACTTTCTCGGGGTCGGCGGTGAGGTCGTAAACGGCGGCGAGGTGAAAGAAACGGTCGATCTTGCCCTTGAGACGTCGCACATCCTTGGCCGAGACGCCGAGATCGGGCTTCGAAATGTCGCCTTCGACCGGCGTCACGCGCTGGCCGTCCTCGCCGCAAAACGCCTTGAGCTCCGCAACCGCCTCGGGCGCCGGCTTGCGCATCAGGACATAAACCAAATCCCCATCCCGCTGCAGCAGCCGCCGCACAAGACGTTTGCCGATGAAGCCGGTTCCGCCGGTGACGAACGCGCTCATGAGCTTTCCTCTCCCCTTTTGACTCTTGTTTAGCGAGATTCTCTAGAATGAGCCGCCTAGAACTTTGGGCGGCGAATTCTAATTATCCGTGCTTTGATCGCGAGCGTGTAAAGGCGGATTGGCCGCCGAGAAAAACCGAGGATGGTCATGCCAAAGAAACTCACAGAACTCGCCACTGAAACCACTGAAACTCAGTTGGCTGCGAAAGTCAGAGAATCGGCCAATCAGATTTGGCTCGCAGGTCTTGGAGCATTCTCCAAAGCCCAGCAGGAAGGCGTCAAGATGTTCGAAACCCTCGTCAAAGAGGGCGAGAAGGTTCAGGAGCGCACCAAGACGGTCGCCGACGAACGGATCGCTGAAGTGAGAGCGAAAGCGAGCGGGACATGGGACAAGCTTGAGCAGGTATTCGAAGAGCGTGTGGCGCGGGCCCTCCATAGCCTGAGCGTCCCGAGCCGAAAAGATATCGACGTCCTGTCGAAGCGGGTCGCTGAATTGACCGAGATCGCCAAGAAGCTGTCGCACGAGGAAGAGGCGCATGCGCCGCGAGCCCGCGCACATAAGGCTGGCTGAACAAGACGGCTGAAGGCGTTCGGGCAGCAAACAAACGGCGCCAGGGCCTGCGGAACGGAGGGCTCACATGAGCAATCGTCGCCGCAACGGCAAAGTGGGGATCGCCCTCGCAGGGGGCGGTCCCCTTGGCGGTATTTATGAAATCGGCGCTCTGGTTGCGTTGGAAGCAGCGCTAAAGGGCGTTGTTCTGACCGAGTGCGATATCTATGTCGGCGTCAGTTCAGGCGCTTTCGTCGCGGCCGGCCTCGCCAACGGGATCAGCCCTCGTGAAATGCATGCGATGTTCATTCTCGATCGGTCCCATCGCGATCCGTTCGAGCCTGATCTGCTGTTGCGTCCGGCGTTCGGCGAATTCGTCCGGCGGCTGATGCATATGCCGGAACTGATGCAGCAGGCGGCCTTCGCCTATTTCGGAACGGCGCCCGGAAGCGGCTTCCTCGAATCGTTCATGCGGCTCACGCGCGGTCTGCCGAACGGCCTGTTCGACAATGGCGCGATCGCTTCCTATCTGGCGCGGCTCTTCAGCCAGCCAGGAAGGACAGACGATTTCCGCAAGCTCCGACCCCAATTGTTCGTCGTCGCCACCGATCTCGACAGCGGCAAATCGGCGCCGTTCGGCTCGCCTGGACTCGACCACGTCCCAATTTCCGAGGCTGTCAAGGCGAGCGCGGCGCTGCCGGGGCTCTATCCGCCGGCGCGAATCGGCGACCGTGACTATGTCGATGGCGCGATGAAGAAGACACTGCACGCCTCGGTGGCGCTGAAGGCGGGCGCGAAGCTCCTCATTTGCATCAATCCGCTGGTGCCCTACGACGCGGAGCTCGCGGCGCGTTCAGGCGCGAAGCCCGTCCGGCTCGCCGACCGGGGCCTCGTGACGGTGCTGTCGCAGACTTTTCGCGCGCTCATCCACTCGCGAATGCGGGTCGGCATGGATCGCTACGCCAAAGAATATCCCGACGCCGACGTCGTATTGTTGGAGCCTGCGCAGGACGACGAGGTGATGTTCTTCGCCAACATGTTCAGCTACGCCGACCGACGCCGTCTCGCCGAGCACGCCTACCGCCACACGCTGGCGGAACTGAAGCGCCGCGCGGACGCACTTGAACCGATCTTCGCCCGACACGGCGTTGACGCTTGACCGAACCGTGCTCGAGGGCGAGAAGCCGATGCCGGCGAAATCTAGTCAGACAGGCGGCTTATGGGGTAGCGTGCAGCCGTTGGACAGGACGCTGGGCGAAATCGAGAAAGCGCTGATCCGGGACAAAGCAGGAAGCGCACAGGGTGGGAAACGCAATGGCGCGAAAGCCGCCCCGTCGGACGCGTGAACGGATTCTCGAGACCGCGCTCGCGATGTTCAATCAGTTTGGCGAGCCGACAGTCGCGACGACCTCGATCGCGTTCGAGATGGGCATCAGCCCAGGCAATCTCTATTATCACTATCATTCCAAGGAGCAGATCGTCGCCGATCTCTTCGCCGAGTTCCGGCGCGACATCGAGACCACGCTGACGGCGCCCGAGAAGCGCCTGCCGAACGCCGAGGACTGCTGGCTCTACCTGCACCTCGTGTTCGAGGCGATCTGGAAATACAGGTTCATCTATCGCGACGTCAACGATCTCGTCGCCCGCTATCATGTGATCGAAGTGCAGTTCCGGCGCGTTCTGGCCCACAAGATCAGGGTCGCCGAGCAGATTCTCGGCGGCCTGGTCAAGGCGGGACAGATGCGCGCCGAGCCCGCCGAAATCACCACGCTGGCGCAGAACATCGTGCTGGTGGCGAGCTACTGGATGTCGTTCGAGTTCGCTCGCGATCCGAAAGCCGTTCAGGACGACAGAACGCTCGCGCGCGGGGCCTTCCACGTCATCGCACTGGCCGCGCCCTATCTTGAGCCGCGCGAGCGGGAATTGTTCGATCGTCTGGCGAAGCGCTACATCGCCTGAGGAGGACGCCATGGCGGCGATCAAATGGAAACCCTTCCCGCACAGCGTGAAGGATTATGCGTATGAAGGCGCGGCGCTGAAGGCCGCATGGCCCGGGCTGCACAGGGGCGATTGCGAGCCGTTCCCCGACGCCGCCTTCGTAAGGGACGCCCTCGCCAGGCATCCGCGGCTCAAGGGCCCGCTTGACACCGACAAGACGGCCCTGGCGCTGCAATCGGCCTGGCGGGCCTACCATCGCGGCGATTTCGGCGCGGCGGTCGCGGAAGGAATGGCCCTCGGGCCGATCGGCGCCAACCCGGCCAATAAGGCCGCCAACATCTATGCGACCTATCTCGAGACGGACGGCGACCGCAAGCGCGAGATCCTTCTCCATTCGGCCGAACGCGCGGAGGCGCTGCAGGCGGCGGCGCCCGATTTCCCGAACGCCTTCTATTTTCACGCGCAGGCGCTCGGGCGCTACGCGCAGGAGATTTCGATCGTCAAGGCGCTGGCGCAGGGCATCGGCAACAAGGTCAAAGCGAGCCTCGATAAAACGATCCGGCTCGAGCCCAAACACGCCGAGGCGCACATCGCGCTTGGGGCGTATCACGCTGAGATCGTCAGCAAGGTCGGCGGCATGCTGGCGAGCCTCACCTATGGCGCGAGCAAGGAGGAGGCGGTCCGCCACTTCGCGCTCGCTCGCAAGCTCCTTCCCGATTCGGCCGTCGCGCGGATCGAGGAGGCGAACGGCCTCGTCATGATGTTCGGCAAGTCGAAGCTCTCCGAGGCCAAGAAGCTCTACAAGGAAGCCGCCCATTGCGCCGCCGCCGACGCGATGCAGAAGCTCGACGCAGAGCACGCGAAGGACGAAGGGTGACGAAAGGCGGCCCGGTTGAGAGAGTTCGATCCGGTCAGATGGAGCGAGGTGCCTGCCAGTACGACCGCCTCAGCCGTTGACCTCCGCCTTGCTCCTCCGAACAGGAGTCGGTCGGCTCTTCGGGCGGGTCGAGCAGGACATAATAGAGGTACTTGTGGAACTCCTCGCCGAAGCGGCCGACGACCGCTTCCGGATCCGGCGTCAGCGCGGCGTCGGTGACGAGGCCGAACTGCACCCTGCCGGCATAGGAGAAGATCGACACGCCCATGCCGACGTTGCCGGTCTGCGGCACCCAGAAGAACGACTGCTTGAGAACGCTGCCGGCGACCGACAAGGGCTCGGCAGGACCAGGCACGTTGGTCATCACCGCGGTCGCGCGGCTCGAGAGAAGATCGAGGAGCTGGTCCTGCACCAGTTTCGGCAGATAGCCGAGCGCGCGAATAGGCCGAGCGTGACGCCAGGCTCGTAGGACGTCTTTAGCGCCAGCATGCGCTGTCGCACGGTCATCAGCCGTTCGAGCGGATTCTCGATGCCGACCGGGAGCTCGACGGCGATGATGCCGAAACGGTTGCCGAGTTCGAGGTCCCCCTGCTGGCGCAGGTCGATCGGCACCATCGCGCGAACTTCGACACCCTCCGTCTTGTCGCCCTTTTCGGCGAGATAGCGGCGCATCGCGCCGGCGACGCAGGAGAGCAGCATGTCGTTGATCGAGGCGCCGAGCGCGCGGCTCACCGCCTTGACCTCCGGGAGCTTCAAGCGGCTCGCTCCAGGCGACGCGTTTCGTCCCCTGCGGCTTGCCCTTGAATCGGGTTTGGCTGTCGCTGGGCATGAAGAGCAGATAGCCAAGCTCCCCTGCGACGCCAGCGCCGTCGCGCAAATAGCCCGCGGCCCGCAACGGGTTGCGGGCGAGATTGAGCGCGGTGCGCAGCGTCGAGGCCGAGGCCTGTTTGCCCACGTTTATCGCCGCCACGGCGGGGGCCATCACGCTCTGCAGCCAGCCTTCCCTCCTCGTCTGGGCGCGCGGCGTGGCGCGACTTGTTGTCGCCCCCGTCGACCAGCGCCATGGTGACGCCCATCAGCGCGATGCCGTCTGCGATCGCGTGATGCATGCGGAACACCACCGCTGCGCCGCCCTCATATTTTTCGACGATATGCACCGTCCAGAGCGGATGGTTCGGATCGAGCGGCTCGGAGGCGAGGTCGCCGACGAAGCGTTCCAGCGCAGTGTTTCCCGCCGCGACCCGGCAGCCTCGCCCGTTTCATGTGATGGGCGAGGTCGAAGCTCGGATCGTCACGCCAATAGTTGCCGGCGGGGGTGACTTCGACCTTCTGGCGATAACGCCTGTAGCTCAAGAGCCCGTCGGCGAGCTGCTCCTCGACTTTCTTCAGCGCGACCGGCCCTTCCAGCACCCACACGGCGAGGATGACCATCAGATTGGCCGGCCTGTCCATGCGCAGCCACGTCGTGTCGACTGGCGACATGCGCTCACGCTGGCTCATTTGATTCCTCCCGGACATTTGCCCCACCATAACGCGTTCTCGTCCACGCAAGAAGCGGCTGCATGCGCGTTTAGGCGGTCGAACCCACCCTTCCCGTATAGAATGTGGATATGTCGAAAGAGAGGTTCCACGACCTGCTGCTTGCTGAGCTCGACCGCTCGGCGGACTTGCGCGCCAGGTTCTCCGAGGACGCGGCTTTCGGCGAACGGCGCGCGCTTCTGCGCGCTTGGCAGGCCGCGCGTCTTGCGCAGACCCACTGGGACCTCTTGGAAAGTCCCCGCTTTCGCGACGCCGCGCAATTCTTTCTCATCGATCTCTACGGGCCTAAGGACCTGAGCCGGCACATCGAAGACGTGCGCCGCATCCTTCCCCTGATGACGAAGATGCTGCCCGATTCCGGTCTCGAGACCGTTGCGCATGCGATGGAGCTCAACGTTCTGTCGGAAAGCCTGGACGGCGCCATGGTCGAGGCGCTCGGCGAAAAGACGCCGATCAACGAGGCGAGTTACGCTGCGGCCTATCGCACGGTCGGCCGAGCCGAGGACCGCCAACGCCAGATCGATCTCATCGCCCTGCTCGGCGAGGCGCTCGATAGACTCACGCACCAGCGCCTGATCGGCATGGCGCTCAAAGTGATGCGCAAGCCCGCCGAAATCGCTGGCCTCGGTGAGCTGCAAGGTTTCCTCGAACGCGGCTACCAGGCGTTCGGCGCAATGCGCGGCGGCGCCGGCGAGTTCGTCTCGATCGTCGTTTCGCGCGAGCGCGCGATCTCCGAGGCGCTTCTTGCGGGCGATCCCGACGCTCTTCAGCGGGGATCGGCGAGCTAGCGCGAAGCCAGCATGAGCCCACACACACATCTCCAGCAACTTCAACCTCGCCTGGCATTGCCTCGGTCGGCAGGCAAAGGTGCGACCCCGCAAAACTGCCCTGATTCTCTGCGACGGGCCGGACGCGTTTCGTTCGTGGACCTATGGCGAACTCGACCTGATGGTCCGTCGATTCGCCGGCGGGTTGATCGCGAGCGGCCTTGTCAAGGGCGACCGGGTGATGATCCGCGCCGCAAACGACATCGATTTCGTGCTGGCCTTTTTCGCGACGACCGCGATCGGCTGCATCGCGCAGCCTGCGTCGCTCCTCCTGACCGCGGAGGAGGCGCTGGCGCTGGCCGCCAACTCGGGCGCGGCGGCGATTGTTCTTGGCGACGCCGGCGCGAGCGAGCGCAAGGCTTTTTCGCGTCTGCGGATTTTTGACCGGAAGCAGACTCTGCGCCTCGCCGCCGAAGGCCCGCCCGCCGATTACGCGCCGACCGCGCCCGACGATCCCGCCTATCTCGTCTTCACTTCCGGCTCGACGGCGGAGCCGAAGGGCGTCCTGCATGCGCAGCGGGTCGTGATCGGCCGCCAGCCGATGGTGCAAGATTGGCTGGGACTGACCGGGGACGATGTCGTCCTGCACGCCGGCAACATCAACTGGACCTATGCGCTGGGCGTCGGCGTGCTTGATCCTTTCGCCTGCGGCGCGACCGGAGTGCTTTATGCAGGGCCGCGCGATCCGGCGATCTGGCTCAGGCTGATCGAACGGCGCCGCGCGACGATCTTCGCCGCTGTGCCGAGCCTCTATCGCCAGATCCTCAAATACGGCGATCCGTCGGCGTCCGATCTGTCGAGCCTGCGCCACGGCGTCTGCGCCGGCGAGGCGCTGGCTCCCGAACTGCTGACCCAATGGCGCGAGGCGACCGGAACCTGGCTCTACGAAGCCTTGGGGATGAGCGAGATCTCGACCTATGTCTCGAGCCGCCCGGGCGAACCGGTCCGGCCAGGCTCGCCCGGGCGGCCGCAGACAGGCCGGCGCGTGGCCGTTCTGCCGATCGACGGCGGAACTGAGCCGCTCGCGCCCGGCCACGTCGGCCTGCTCGCCGTTCACCGCAGCGACCCGGGCCTCATGCTCGGCTACTGGAACCGGCCGGCCGAAGAAGCCGCCGCCTTTCGCGGCGAATGGTTCATCGGCGGCGATCTGGCGGAGTTCGACGAGGACGGCTGGCTTTGGTACCGCGGCCGCAACGACGACATCATGAACGCCTTCGGCTACCGGGTGTCGCCGCTCGAAGTCGAGAAGGTCCTTTCGGCCCATCCGGGCGTCGCCGACGTCGCGGTCGCCGAACGGACAGTCGCGGACGGCGTCTCCGTCATCGCCGCCTTTGTCGTGCTCAAAGCGGACAGGCGCAGCCGACGAGGGCATGCTTCTCGCGCATTGCGCCGAGCATCTCGCGGCCTACAAGCGCCCGCGCGCGATCGTCTTCGTCAGCGAGATCGCCCGCACCGCCAATGGCAAGGTCAGCCGGAAGGCGCTGCCGCAACTCACGTGAGCGCCGGAACGGCGCCGGCGCCAAGCGGGCGCACTCTGCCATTGCCGTTTTTAGCCTTTTCAGTGGCGTTGAAGCGGCTTTGGGCATTGGAGCGCTCGACCTGCGGCTGCCCTAGATTCTCTGTCCCCCTCTAAGGCGAACACGACGCCCCCTCTCCGGCGGGAAAGCCGGGAGCGGGGTGAGCGGGAACAGGGTTTCTTGTGGGAAACAGGGAATGAATTCGCGCGAAACAGGGGGTAACAGGAGGAGCAATGACAAGGGGAGCGGCGCCGACGCCAAGAGGCCCCGCCTTCGTGCTCATTCGCGTCCGCCGTGATAAGCTGGACGCGAATGAGCACGACGGCGGTCTGGCGTCGGCGGGTCGGCGCCCAAACAAGGCAAGATCAGATGAGCGACAAAACGAGCGACATCAGCGGTATTGTCGACATCATGCAAAGCTCCTGGGATTTGCCCGCCGACTGCAACGACGGCGAACTCTTCACTTACGCCGAGATCCTGTTCGACCGGATTCGGGCCGGCGACAGCAAGGATGCCCTTTACGCCTATCTCTCCGGCGTTCAGGTCGACAGTCTGGACATGCCGAGGTCCGACGCCTTCAGAGGAATCGTCGATCGCGCGCTCGATCTCGTCCGCAGTCCGGGCTGAAAGCCGCCAGGAGAAAACCGCCTGGCGCGTTCGCGGGCCAGCCCGCTACTGACTTGTCTGCGCCTTCGCAAATGTCTGGCGAAGCTGGTATTTGAAAATCTTGCCGGTCGCGTTGCGCGGCAGCGCCGGGACGATTTCCAGCCGGCCGGGCAGCTTGTAGCGCGCGAGCGACTTCGCCGGCGAATTCGCGCAGCGTCCTCGATCGTCAGCGACTGCCCGGGCTTTCAGCGCGGCGACGGCGACGATCCCCTCGCCCCATTGCTCGTGCGGCTCGCCGATCACCGCGACCTCGGTGATCGCCGGATGGCGCATCAGCGCGCTCTCGACCTCGGCCGGATAGACGTTCTCGCCGCCGGTGATGATCATGTCCTTGATGCGGTCGCTGATGGTCAGGAAGCCCTCTTCGTCGAAGAAGCCGGCGTCGCCGGTGCGGAACCAGCCGTCCTTGTCGATCGCCATGCGCCGTCGCCTCGCGGCAGGCCCCAGTAGCCCGGAGTCACGTTCGGCCCGCGCACCAGGATCTCGCCCTGGGTCGTTCGGCGCCTCGATCGTCGCGCCGCTCGGGTCGACGATCTTGACCTCGACGAACAGCGGCGGCTTGCCCGACGAGCCGACCTTGCTCAGCGCATGTTCCGGCGCCAGGAAGCTCACCATCGGCGCCGTCTCGGTCAGCCCGTAGCCCTGCTGCATCGACAGGCCGCGGGCGAGATAGGTCTGGAGCACAGGCAACGGGCATGGCGCGCCGCCGACGACGAGCAGCCGAACGGACGACAGATCCGTGTCTGCGAACGCCGGGTGCTGCGCCATGAACTGGAACATCGCCGGCACGCCGAACATCGTCGTCACCCTGTGCGCCGCAATGTCGGAGAGCGCCCGGCCGGGGTCGAAGGCGCGGTGGAGGACAACGAGCCCGCCTTTCTGGAACGTCACCAGCGTCGTCGCATTGAGGCCGCCGATATGGAAGATCGGCGCCGCGGTCAGCGTCACGTCGTCAGCTAAGCAATCGAGCGCGTGCATGCCGTTGGCGTTGTTCCACCAGAAATTGCCATGGGTCAGCATCGCGCCCTTGGGGCGGCCGGTGGTGCCGGAGGTGTACATGATCATCGCGACATCGTCCTCGCCGACCCGGACCGGTTCGGCAGGGGGCGCAGGCGCCTTCGTCCAATGCGCCTCGTCCTCGGCGGCGAGGAACGCCTTGAGCGACTTGAGCCGCTCCCGCTGCGGCTCGATCACGGGGCGGAGTTGCGCGTCGACGACGAGCGCGCTCGCCGCGCAATCCTCGATCATGAAGGCGAGCTCCGGCCCGGTCAGGCGGAAATTGAGCGGCACGAAGATCGCGCCGAGCCGGGCCGCGGCAAACATCACGAAGAAGAACATCGGCTGGTTGAGGCCGAGAAAGGCGATGCGCTCGCCCTTGCCGACGCCGAGCGCCGACAGCCGCGCGGCGCAGTCCTCGATCTCTGTCTGCATCTCGGCGTAAGTCCACGTGCGCCCCTCGAAATGCAGCGCCTTGCGCTCCGGCGTGCGCAGGGCGCGTTGGCGGAACCAGTTGGCCAGTCCAATGTCCGGGGTCATATGGTCCTCCCTTGGGGTTGCGCCTTCGCCGGCCCCGGATTTCAGCTTGCGCTTTCGCCGCCGACGGGCGGCGCAGGCGGCGGGACGCCTTTTTCTCTGGCCGCAACCGTCTGCGCCGCCTTCGCGCGCTTAAACGCAGGCCGCTCGCGCACTCGACCGTAATAGGTTCGCAGAGACTCCGGCGCCCGGTCGAAGAGGCCGGTGATCTTGAGCAGCATCAGCGCATAGCCGATGGAAATGTCGGCGACGGTGAAGCGGTTCGCCGCGACATAGTCGGCGCCGCCCATCAGGCTCTCGAGGCCGGCGAGCCGGCCGAGAGTCCAGCGGCCGTAGTCGGCGACCGCCTGCGGCAGGCGGCGCTCGGGCGGCTCGAAATGGCCGTAGCGCAGCACGATCGTTTGCGGAAAGGTCAGCGTCGCCTCGCCGAAATGGAGCCCGTTGAGATAGGCCCCGTAACCCGGCTCGTCCGGCCGCACGGCGAGCGGGGGGCCGGCGTAACGCTCGGCGAGATACTGGCAGATGGCCGCCAATTCCGTCATCCGCACCTCGCCGTCGATCATCAGCGGCACGGTGCCGAGCGGATTGATCGCGAGGTACTCGCGCGCAAGGTAGCGCGGCGGAAAGGGCAGGATTTCGAGGCGATACGGCTGACCGACCTCTTCGAGCGCCCACAGCGCGCGAAAAGAGCGGGCGTCGACGCAGTGCCAGAGAGTGATCATGTGCGTCGCTCCCTTCGGACCGCGGGGGACGTCATTGCGAGGAGCGAGAGCGACGGAGCAATCCAAGGGCGACGGCCGCTGCGCTTCGCCCGCTGGATCGCCGCGTCGCTTCGCTCCTCGCGATGACGATTCATAGCGGGCGCCTCGCGCTACAGCCCCATCTGGCGGCTGGCAAGATCCTTCATGATCTCCTCCGTGCCGGCGCCGATGGCGTTGACCTTCACCTCGCGATAGATGCGCTCGACCTTGACGCCGCGCAGGAAGCCGGCGCCGCCGAAAATCTGCACTCCCTCGGAGGCGCAGAAGGCGAGGGTCGTGGTCGCCTGGTTCTTCAGCATGCAGATCTCGGCGACCGGATTCTCGCCCTGCTCGAGCCGCCAGGTCAGGAGCTCGAGCATCGCCTGCGACGCCTCGATCCGCTGCGCCATGTCGACGAGCTTGTGACGGATCACCTGATGCTGGATGATCGGCTTGCCGAAGGTGACGCGCTCCTTGGCGTAGGCGATCGCCTCCTCCAGGCAGACGCGCGCGGCGGAGATGGCGCCGGCCGCGGCGTGCAGGCGCTCGTCGTTGAAATTGAGCATGATCGCGCGGAAGCCTTGGCCCTCCTCGCCGATGAGGTTCTCGGCCGGAACGCGGCAATTCTCGAAATAGAGCGTCGCGGTGTCGGAGCACCACCAGCCCATCTTCTTGAGCGACGTGCGCTGCAGCCCTTCCGGCTGGCCTTCGACGAGAATGAGGCTGACGCCGCTCGCGCCCGGGCCGCCGGTGCGCGCCGCAAGCGTGATGAAGTCGGCCCGCATGCCCGAGGTGATGAAGGTCTTCGAGCCGTTGATGACGAAATGGTCGCCGTCGCGCCGCGCGGTTGTCCGCAAATTGGCGACGTCGGAGCCGCCGCTGGGCTCGGTGATGGCGAGCGCCGAGATTTTTTCGCCCGACAGGATCCGCGGCAGCACCCGCGCCTTCATCGCCTCCGAGCCGCGATACAGGATCGGCGGCGCGCCGATCGTATGGCTGAAGAGCCCCGCCCCCACGCCGCCGCAGCCGGCGCGCGCGATCTCCTGCATCGCAATCACGCGCATGAAGCGGTCGCCCTCGGTCCCTCCGTAGGCTTCCGGAAAGCCGAGCCCCATGTAGCCGATCGAGGCGGCCTTTTTGTAGAGTTCGCGCGGGAACTCGCCGGTCTCGTCCCATTGGTTGGCGTAGGGTTCGATCTCGCGCGTGACGAACTTGCGCAAGGTCTGCCGGAACGCTTCGTGCTCGGGCGTGTAGAAGGGGCTTGCGCGAAGCGTGGCGTCGAACGGATGCGCGGTCATGGCCGGGTCTCCTCCCTTGCGTCCCGGAAGATCCGCGGACTCTTTGTGGCCAACGGTCCACGGGAAACTCGCCGAAGTCAATCGGCGCGCTAGGCCGCGATGATGTCCGCCGTCAGCGGCAGTTTTCCGAGTTCGGCTTTGAGCCTCTCGCGATGCGCCAGCGGCGCCTTGACGGTCACGACGAGGCCCCGCTCGATATCGGTTTCGGCGCAAACCTCGGCGTCGACGGCCGGCAGCGCCGCCGCGATGACGTCGCGCGCCGCCTGCTCCGCTGCGATCTCCCGCAAGCGGGGCTTGAAGATCTTGCCGACCGGCGTCTGCGGCATGTCGGAGATGACGACAATGGCCCGCGGGCGCGCCGGAGTCCTCAATGATGCGGCCTTCGACGAAACGGCCGAGCGCTTCAACGTCGATGGTCGCGCCGGGCGAGGGCGAGACGAAAAGCATCGGCGTCTCGCCCGAATAAGGATCGGGCCGCCCGACCGCGGCGGCCAGCGCGACGCCGGGAAACCCCAGGGCCGCGTCCTCGATCCCGGCCGGGTCGATGTTGTGCCCGCCGCGGATGATGACGTCCTTGATCCGTCCGGTGACATAGACCTCGCCGTCAGCGCCGATGCGGCCGAGGTCGCCGCTCTTGAGCCAGCCGTCGTGGAACCCGCCGGCCCCATGCCGCGGATCGGCGTAGCCGGCGAAGACCTGCGGGCCCCGCGCGACGATCTCGCCGGTCGGCGAGGGGCCGCGATGCAATTCGCCGCCCGTGAGGACTGCGACTTCGGCAAGCGCCACGGGAAAGCCGACGGAACCGGGCTTTTGCCCGAAATTATGAGGCGTCTGGGTGATCGCGCCGGCGAATTCCGTCATGCCGTAGATCTGTCTGACGCAGTCGCCAGGCCAGGCGGCGAGAAAACGCCGCTCGATCTCCGGCGGACAGACCGAGGCGCCGGTGCCGAACAGCCTGAGGCGCGAGATGTCGGCGCCGCCGACCGGAATGTCGGCGACCGCCCCGAGCGCGGTGGGGACCAGCGCGCCGATGGTGATGCGCTGCGCCTCTATGATGCGCCAGAAGTTGGCGATGACCTCGGGGTTGCGCATGCCCGCCGCGGTCGGGACGACCTGCGTCGCGCCGCAGGCGAGGGCCGCGAGCGCGCCGACGAAGGCGCCGCCGACATGAAACAGCGGGAGCGCGACGAGGAGGCGGTCGCCCGGCCGCCCGCCGGAGGCCAGCATGGAGGCGACCGCCGAGGCCGTCACGTTGCGGTTGGTGAGCCGCGCGGCTTTCGGGACGCCCGTGGTGCCGCCGGTCGGCATGATGGCGACGACGCGATCGGGCGAGGCGGCCTCGTGTGAGGGCTGGCGGGGGGCGAGATCGGGGCTCAGCGTCTCACCGCCGAACGCGACGCGTCCGTCGAGCGGAAGGATCACGACGCGCTCGAGCGTTGGAACGGTTTCGACGAGACCCTCCGCCTTCTCGAACAATCCGCCGGGCGTTCCCGGCGGCGGCGTGAACAGGATTTTCGCCCGCGCCGCGGCGAGCTGGGCTGCAATCGCCTCTCTGCTGAACAGGAGATTGAGCGGATGGACGGTCGCAAAGCTCATCGCGGCCCAATAGGCGACGGAGACCGCGGTGCAGTTGGGCGCAAGAATCGAAACGGCGTCGCCGGGTTCGACGCCGTTGTCCTCGAGCCATCGTCCGGCAGCCGACAATAGGCCGATAAACGACCGGGCGGTCGTCACCGCGGGGGCGGGATCGAGCGGCGTTCGCAAATAGACGATCGCCTCGTTCTCGGGATCCATCGCCGCGCCGCGGGCGATGAGGCGATAGACGTCCGGACATTCGTCGAGGATTGCGCGGGCCCGTGCATCGAACGCCTGGCGTTCGGCCGTCATGTCATGGATCGCCATTCGTCCCTCCCCGTGCCGCGCTATCTCTTGCGGCGCGCGGCAGCCCGAAGGTCGGCCGGGTGGCGCGCGCCGTCAAGTCGCGGCTGCACCCTCGAAACGAAAACGGCCCCCCGAAGGAGGCCGTCGACGTGTTGGATGAAACCGAACGGGATCGGATCAGAGCGCGTAACGCGGAGCCTTGCGGCGCTTGGCCGCGCCGAGCAGCCCGATTCCGGCGAAGCCAATGCCGAGCATCGCCCAGGTGGAGGGTTCGGGGACCGGAGGAATCGGGCCGTTATAGGTCGTGTCAAGAGAGATCGTCGAAAGCACGGTCGGCGACACGGGCAACGGCACATTGATCACATATTCCTGGGTGAGCGAATAGGCGCCGTGCACGTCGAATGTGTTCGTCCACGGCCCGGTCGCGCCAGGCGCCGAGAACGTGGCGGATTGCAGCAGGTCCGTAATTCCGTACGCCGTGTTTGTCGGATCGAAGTAGGTCGTCTCCGTCACGGTCGCGCCTGGGGGCAGAAGGTTCTGGCTGAAGCCGCTCGAAAACGTCAGGTTGGCGTTGCCAAAATTATCGCCAGTTTCGGTGATCCAAATGGTTTCCGTCCCTGTCACGGCGAAGGACAACGTCCCCGCCAGGCTGAAGAAGTCGGTGCCGGTAACGTCGAATGCAGTGGCGACGAAATCAGTGCCAAACCAGGAGCCGCCTGCGAAGAACGCCGGCGTAATGCTCGCATGCGGCCCGTATCCCACCGAAATCTGCGCGCTCGCGCCCCCGGCGCTCATCCCCAACGCTGCACCAAACAGCGCAATTCCAAGGTACTTCGATCTCATGTGAGCCCCCTAGGCTGGTAACTTTTAACGGCCGATGTAAACATTAATTGTTTATTGAGTCAACATTGATTTGCGGAAAAAAAGCGGAGTCCGCGCCGACGACGAACCGCATGCCGTCGTGCGGGCGACGCAAGGAACATTGGGAAGAGAGGTCTCGGCGCGGCGCAGAACATTGACGTTGCGGCGGACGCGGCCAATTTTCCGGCCGCAGTCCAACCCAGATCGGCGCAGTCCAACCTGCGTCGCCGCGACCGCCGAGTCTCGCGCCTTACGCGAGGCCCGGCTGATGCGTCGCCGCAAGGCCCGCGGCCGTCAGGTTGTAACCCAGCACCGAATTCTCGATGAGGTCAGTCGCCGACACCGTAAGAGAAGTTCCGGGCGACCCGTAGCCGTAGGAATCACCCCGAATTGAACTTACCCAATCGCCAAGGTCGCCGCCTTTCGCGCCATTGTTGTAGACGCCAAGATTGGTGACGCCGCCATTGATGGAGAAGTAAGGCGAAGTCGGCCCGACGGTGGTGTCCCGGGCGCCTGGACTCGTGTATCGGAAAAGGTCGAGCGGCGTGTAGATCGCCGGCCCATGCTGGAGGCCGACCGAGCTCGTACGGCCCATGACCTCGCTGATCTCGTGCTCGAGCGCCCCGATGGCGTCATATTGCCCGGCGCCAACCGGCGTGGTCGGCGCGTTGAAGTCCCAGGAGAAGGCGCTAGACATGCCGATATGACCATCAACGTAGGTGGAACCCGGCGCCAGCAGGCCGATCGCCTTAGCCTCGGCCGTCGGAACATAGTAGAGTCTCGCCCCCAGTGGATCGCTCGCCGTCAACGTCGCGTCCGCCTGCGCCTGGTTGGCCGATTGCCCGGCGTCTGTCTTGAGCGCCGCTTCGACAGTCGAGTAGCTCTTGTACAGTGCGGTGGTCTGGCTTTCTGAGAGCGCGCTTGTGCCCATCACAGACCCGTTGCACTCGTTCCACCCAACGTCAATTGTAATGAGTTCGGAATTCTTGAACATCTGCGTATAGAAAGACGCCGCCGCAATAGCAGCGGTCTCGAAGCCGGCCGGCGCTGTAGAGACGCTCGAGTCCCAGACGAGATGGAATTGCAATCCGCCGGCGGCGCCGACCAGAACCGATCCGTCCGCCTCGGTCGTCACCGTGGTCGCAGACAACGCTGTCCCGCTTGATGCGCCGGATCCCCCCGCCCCGACGGGGGACATTGCGCTCAACCCGGCAGAGCCTATTGTCGCGCCGGGGGTCCCGCTCCACACCGCGAATGGGCTCTTCGATGTCAGGCTCTGGAGAGGGGTCAAATGGCCAGCTTCCGGGCTGACCCCGTTTTCGGCCACGAAGGCGGACGCCAGGGCCGACGCCTTCGAAAGCGACTCGGCGTTTGAACCGAACTCGTCTTGGGATGTTGTGTTCCCAGTCGAATTGG
Organism: uncultured Alphaproteobacteria bacterium; assembly: GCA_963775665.1. Classification (GTDB taxonomy): domain Bacteria; phylum Pseudomonadota; class Alphaproteobacteria; order Rhizobiales; family Beijerinckiaceae; genus Roseiarcus. The sequence continues at coordinate 111,627 of CAVZJZ010000040.1, forward strand.
TGAAAAATGAGCGCAATGACGATAGAAAACTCCAGTCTGACATCTTGGCCCTCCCGCACGTTGTCATCGACGTGACAGGTCCTAGGAAGCTTGCGCAAAGCGGCTATGTCAATCGCTTTCTGCACAACAAGCCAACGCAAGGTTTAGGATAAACGATAAATATTTCAGATACATCTGTATACCAATACACGAATGGTGTCAGTCACGCCCGGCAGCTTTCGACCTGCCCCAAATTATGCGAGATCGGCCGAACGCCAAGAAAAGATCGGGCCGTTTCCGCGCTGGCGTGCAACTGACCGCGCGAAGATCGGTGGGTTTTAAGGAAAACGACCTCTTGAAGGAGGCGGTCAAATGCGCTCGAGGCTGACGCGCTCGTGGCGGATCGCCCGCTGCAATGGCCCTTCTGCGAAGTCATGACCGGCATGCAAACCGTCTCATACTCAAGACAACCTTTCGTTGATCCATCCTCGGCCGCGCGTAGGGAAACGCGCGTTGCATTGTAAAATGATCGACCCATCCCCGGCCGCGGCGCTTTGCGATGCGGTCGAGGCAACGCCCACGAACAGGCCCACGCCGGTGTCTGACAGAATTCCTGGAGGGCGGATCCCCAGAAAATTCCGCCTGACCCATCTCTTGGCGAAGAGGCGCGACGAGTTGTCGCTTCAGGCGCCGGCAACGCTTTGGCGGGATCGCAGACGAAAAACGTCCACCCGTCAGGCGTCAGCTTTCGGCCGCCGCCGCTCAAGCGAGCCGACCGCGGACCTCGCAGAGATCTGGCGATCGAATTGCGCTGTATCCTGAAACTGGCGGCGCGAAGGTCGGCCGGGTCGCGCGCGGTCAGGTCGCGGCGGGAGGCTCAAAACGAAAACGGCCTCCCGAAGGAGGCCGTCGATTGTGTCGAAGAATCCGAACGAACGTGGATCAGAGCGCGTAGCGCGGAGCCTTGCGGCGCCTGCTCGCGCCGAGCAGGCCGATTCCCGCAAAGCCGACGCCGAGCATCGCCCAGGTGGAGGCTTCGGGAACGGCGCCGGAGAGCGCGACGCCGCCGTAAATTTGCATCGCAGTATGGTCAGGCTGACCGACCGTCCCGACGAGTTCATAGAAATACCAGCCAGGCGCCAAGAGATTGTCGGCCGACGATCCGGCTCGCTGGTTCCAGCCGCTCCCGATGCCGGTCGGTATTTCACCTGTGAGACCATCCTTTGTGCCTGTGATTGCAGTTCCGGTGGGAACGGGATTGGTCGACAGGAATGCGGACGACGTTGGAATAGATCCGCATGTCGCGAAGGTGCACTTGAAGAGTTCGATATAGCTCGTCGGATTGCTGGTCGGCCCCGGAGTGAAGTACGACGCAGTAGATCTGGTCCCCTGATCCAACTCGCTCAAGACCGCCGTAAACGTTGGGCTAGGGCCGGTAACATCGAAGATCAAGAAAGCTTCATACCTTCCAGTCGTCACGATACTGGGAAAATTGCTGACAACGTTGAAGGAGGTGCTCGGGTCCGTAGCGGGGCCGAAGTTCTGGTCGTAGATTAGCGGCGTCACCGCCCCTGCGGCGCCCGTCATGCACGCAAGCACTGCAGCGGCCGCCAAAAATTTCAGCCCTGTGATCTTAACATTCGTGTCCCAATCCCCTCTCTGTGTGTGCCATCCCAGCCGCATTAACGACACAAAACTGTCGCGACAGCAAACGACACAAACATGATGAGGCCTGGGCGGCGGTCGCGCAGGAAAAAGTCTTCTTGGATTGACGCAGCCCCTCGCAACCTCAAACGCGCGACGAGAGAAGCTCGCGGAGTCCTTGCGTTGCGGGGCCGCCGACCCTCATGGCCCCGGGTTTCGGCGTCACCGTTTCAGGACATCGCGAATGATCGCGCCGGCGCGTTGGGTTGGACTGCCGCCCACAAGAATGCGCCCACGCCGGGCGGACAAAGAAAAGGCCGCCTCGCGGCGGCCTCTCCTAACGCGGGTGGTGGCTGTCGCTCACACCCCAAACATAAACGAGTCTCTTCGGGCCCTGCGATAGCCGGCGAAGCCGAGGCCCGCCATGCCGAGGAGCATCATGGCCCAGGTCGACGCTTCGGGGACCGGCGTGATGTCGAGGATCTGGAAATTGTCGAGCAACTGGTAGCTCGGATCGTTCCGACTGAGGATCGTGAGCTTGTCGAGGCCCGAGCCCACGAAGTTAAGGCTATACTCGGTCCAGCCCGAAGCGGGGTAGGGATTTATGAATAAGGAGGCGGACAGGTTGTCGAGCGAGTCTGTGATGTTAAAGCCCACGTCACTCGGACGGCCGCCAAACCCATAGACCCAGCCGGTCATCGTATAACTGCGGCCGGACACGTCCGCGAAGGTCTGGCTCAACACGTTGTTCGAGCCGATCGCGCCGGAATAGGCGAGCCAATTTCCGTCCTCCGGCAAAACGCTACTGAAGCTAGTCGCAACCCCCAGAAATCCGAGGTTGCCGCTCAGCGTCCACCCGGAGAAGTTGCCGGTCTCGAAGCTGCCGTTGGTCAGCAGGTTGACGACCGTCGCGTGCGCGCCGCTCGAGAGCGTCAGCATCGCTCCCAAAGCCGCGCCCAATAATTTCTTATTCATTCTAACCCCCATCGTTGGAGAATGCCTAGCATCCGCCATACCTAAGGGAAACACATCTTGAAGGTCTGATCAAGCTCGAAATGGACTCGATGAAAGAGATTGTTTGCGCTGCAACGACAACCAAGATGCGAGAAGTAACTCAAAATGACAAAGGAAACTTAACATTTTGAGGGAACCCAATCATAACGCCGTAAACATATTGCCATTTCGCCTTGATTCTAAAGGCTCTTGGCCTGCTGCACTGAAGACACCCGTGCTTCGAGAATGCTACAACCCCACAGTTGAATTTTCGACGACCAGGGATCCGCGACCTTCGCGCGAGTTCGGGTGTCAGGAGCCCAGCAGAGCCTTGGCACGATCCCCCACCACGAACTTTCGGGTTTCGGGCGTCACCGCGTTCAAGAGATCGCGAATGAACTTGTCCTGCACTTCGAAGCTCACGTCCCGAGGCACGCCGACGGTCGAGACACGGAAGAGCGCGCCGTCGGGAGTCCACCCCCGAAGCCCATTCTCGAGCTTCAGAGCGCTCCGAGCCCAGTCGCTCTTCGTATCGTCGCTGCCGATCCGCAGCCGGGTCAGCGGATAGGCGGTGACCGCGCCGGGCGCAATGCGGGGGCTTGTCCCGCGGACCAAATTGAGGTCGAAGAGGCGTCTCACCTCGGCAACGGAGCGAAAGGGACCATGACCAGCAAGGACGTCCTACACCGCGCCGGCTTCGAGGCAGCGGAACTGTCGAGCGGCGATTTCTCCGTCCGCTCGCCCATCGACGGGGCCGAGATCGCCCGCCTGCGCGAGACGAAGGCCTCCGACATGCCGGCCGTCATCGCCCGAGCCGGGAAGGCCTTCGCGCTGTGGCGCGAGGTTCCCGCGCCGCGGCGGGGCGAACTCGTGCGGCTCCTCGGCGAGGAACTGAGGGCGTCAAAGGAGGCGCTGGGCGGGGTCGTGACCCTGGAAGCGGGCAAGATCGTCTCCGAGGGGCTCGGCGAAGTGCAGGAGATGATCGACATCTGCGACTTCGCGGTCGGCCTCTCGCGCCAGATCTACGGCCTCACGATCGCCTCCGAGCGCCCCGGCCATCGCATGACGGAAACCTGGCTTCCGCTGGGACCTTGCGCCGTCATATCCGCCTTCAATTTCCCGGTCGCGGTCTGGTCATGGAACGCGGCGCTGGCGCTCGTCTGCGGCGACCCGGTCATCTGGAAGCCGTCGGAGAAGACCCCGCTCAGCGCGCTCGCCACGATGAAAGCCTTCGATCGCGCCCTGAAGCGCTTCGGCGCCGATGCGCCCGAAGGGCTGGCGCAGGTCGTCGTCGGAGGCCCCACGATCGGCGAAGCGCTGGTCGCCTCGAAGGACGTGCCGATCGTCTCGGCGACCGGCTCGACGCGCATGGGCTCGATCGTCGGGCCCAAAGTCGCGGCCCGCTTCGGCCGCGCCATCCTCGAACTCGGCGGCAACAACGCGATGATCGTCGCGCCCTCGGCGGACCTCGACATGGCGGTCAGGGCGATCCTGTTCTCCGCGGTCGGCACCGCCGGACAGCGCTGCACGTCGCTGCGCCGGCTCATCGTCCATCATTCGATCCGCGCCGAACTGACCCGGCGCCTGGTCAAGGCCTATTCCAGCCTTCCGATCGGCGATCCGCGCGAGGCCTCGACGCTGGTCGGGCCGCTCATCGACGAAGCGGCGCGCGAGCGCATGACCGCGGCGCTCGAAGCGCGCCAAGGCCGAGGGCGGCGTCGTTTACGGCGGCCGCGCGCTGGTCGAGGGCGCGCCGAAGGGCGGCGCCTATGTGGAGCCCGCGATCGTCGAAATGGCGAGCCAGACGTCGACGGTGCGAGAGGAAACCTTCGCTCCCATCCTCTATACGCTCGGCTACGACACGCTGGACGAAGCGATCGCGATCCATAACGACGTCCCGCAGGGCCTCTCGTCCTGCATCTTCACGCTCAACCTGCGCGAAGCGGAGACCTTTCTGTCGGCGGCCGGGTCCGACTGCGGGATCGCCAACGTCAATATCGGTCCATCGGGCGCCGAGATCGGCGGCGCGTTCGGCGGAGAGAAGGAGACCGGGGGCGGGCGCGAGAGCGGCTCCGACGCCTGGAAGAATTACATGCGCCGGCAGACGAGCACGGTGAACTATTCGGCCAGGCTGCCGCTCGCGCAAGGGGTCAAGTTCGACGTCTGAGCCACGCATGGGAGTGGGACGGTGCGCGACGTCATCGTCGTCGGCGGCGGCCATAACGGCCTTGTCGCGGCGGCCTATCTCGCGGGGGCGGGACTCAAGGTCACGGTGCTGGAGCGCCGCGCAATCGTCGGCGGCGCGGCGGCGACGGAGGAATTCCATCCCGGCTTCCGCAATTCCGTCGCCGCCTATGCCGTCTCGCTGCTCCACCCGACCATCATCCGCGACCTCGACCTTGAAGGCTCGGGCCTCAAGATCGTCGAGCGCCCGCTCTCCAACTTTCTGCCTCTTCCCGACGGCCGCTATCTGAAGGCTTCGCCCGGCCGCACCAGGGCCGAGGTCGCGAAATTCTCGGCCCGCGACGCCGAGCGGCTCGACGACTACGACGCACGGCTCGAACGCATGGCTGATGCGCTGCGGGCAATCGCGCTCGAGACGCCGCCAAATGCGGCGGCGGGACGCGGGCTCGTCGCAACATTGCGCGAAGTCTTCAGCGCCGCGCGGGCCGCCAACCGCCTGCGCCCGCTCGGACTCGAGGGGCAGCGCGATCTTCTCGAAATCTTCACCCGCTCGGCCGGCGATTGTCTCGACCAATGGTTTGAAAGCGATCCGATCAAGGCGATTCTCGGCTTCGACGGCATCGTCGGAACTTACGCCAGCCCCTATGCGGCGGGCACCGGCTACGTGCTGCTGCATCACTGCTTCGGCGAGACCAACGGCCGGAAGGGCGTCTGGGGCCATGCGATCGGCGGGATGGGCGCGATCACGCAAGCGATGGCGCGCGTCTGCGCCGCCCGCGGGGTGGACGATCCGCACCAATGCGGCGGTCAGCGAAATTCTCGTGCGAACGGCCGCGTCGCCGGCGTCGTGACGGACAAGGGCGAAAGGTTCGCGACGCGCGCGGTCGTCTCGAACCTTCATCCGAAGCTGACGTTCGAGAGGCTCACTCGATCCTTCGACGCTGCCGGCCGACTTTCGCGCCCGCATCGGCTCGTGGCGGAGTGCGTCCGGCGTGTTCCGCATGAATCTCGCGCTCGGCGAACTGCCGAGCTTCTCCTGCCTGCCGGGCCGCGCAGCGGCCGAGCATCACGGCGCCGGCATCGTGATCGCGCCGAGCCTCGCCTATATGGAGCGCGCATGGATGGACGCGCGCCGGTCAGGCTGGTCCAGACGCGCCGATTGTCGAGATGCTCATTCCTTCCGTGCTCGACGACACGCTTGCGCCGGCGGGGCGGCATGTCGCCTCGCTGTTCTGCCAGCATGTGGCGCCGAAGCTGCCGGACGGACGTTCCTGGGACGAATCGCGCGAAGCGGTCGCCGATCTGATGATCGGCGCGGTCGACGACTACGCGCCGGGTTTCAGGGAGTCGGTGATCGCCCGCCAGATCCTGTCGCCGCTCGATCTCGAGCGCGAATTCGGCCTCGTCGGCGGCGACATCTTTCACGGCTGTCTTTCGCTCGACCAGCTCTATTCGGCGCGGCCGGTTCTCGGACACGCAGACTACCGTGCGCCGATCGCCGGTCTCTATATGTGCGGCGCCTCGACCCATCCGGGCGGCGGCGTCACCGGCGCGCCCGGACACAATGCGGCGCGCGAGATCTTGAAGGACTTCCGTCGGCGCCGATTGCCGCGCTGAACACAAGAGTTTGAACGCGCGATCGCAAGAGATCGTGTATTCGCGGCCGACGCTCACGACGAACGAATCGATGTCCCTTCCCGCCGAGTCTCTTTTGGCCGACTTGGCCGTCCACGACGGCCTGCCCAATCCGCAACGCCTGCTCGCGTTCCTGGCGCTCGCGATGGCGACGGCCATGGCGGTGCTCGACGGCGCGATCGTCAACGTGGCGCTGCCGACGGTGGCGCGCGGCTTCGCCGTCACGCCCGCAAACTCCGTCTGGATCGTCAACGCCTTCCAGCTCGCGGTTACGGTTTCCCTGCTGCCGCTCGCGGCGCTGGGCGATACTCTCGGCTATCGGCGGGTCTACTGGCCGGGCCTCGCCCTCTTCACCGCCGCTTCGCTCGCCTGCGCCCTCGCCCCGAATTTTGGCGCGCTGACGGTTGCGCGAGCGGTGCAGGGGTTCGGCGCTGCGGGAATTATGAGCGTCAACATCGCGCTCGTCCGGTTCATCTATCCCGCGTCGCGACTCGGGCAAGGCGTCGGCAACATGGCGGTCGTCGTCGCCGTGTGTTCGGCGGGAAGCCCGAGCGTCGCGGCCGCCATTCTCTCCGTCGCGTCCTGGCGCTGGCTCTTTCTCATCAATGTCCCGATCGGCGCGGCGGCGCTGCTGATGGCCCGTCGATCCCTGCCCGACACGCCGCGCTCCGCCCGCGTCCTCGATCCCATGAGCGTGATTCTCAACGCGCTGACCTTCGGCCTTCTCATTACGGGCGTGAACGGGATCGGCGACAGCGGAGATCTGCGGATTCCGATCGCCGAGCTCGTCGGGGGCGCCGTCGATCGGCGCCGTGTTCATCCGGCGGCAACTGGGGCAGAAGGCGCCGCTCCTTCCGGTCGATCTCCTGGGCCGGCCGGTGTTCGCGCTGTCTCTGGCGACGTCGATCGCCTCCTTCGCCGCGCAAAGCCTCGCTCTCGTCGCGCTGCCGTTCTTTTTCGAGGACACGCTGCGCCGCTCGGAGACGGCGACCGGGCTCCTGATGACGCCCTGGCCGCTCGCGACCGCCCTTATCGCTCCGGTGGCGGGAAGGCTGGCCGACCGATTCAGGCCGGGCCTGCTGGGCAGCGCCGGTCTCACGGTCATGGGAGCGGGCCTCGTCCTCCTCGCCTTGAACGGCGACGATGCGGGAATTCCGGCGCTGGTCTGGCGGCTCGCGGTCTGCGGGCTCGGTTTTGGCTTCTTCCAGTCGCCCAACAACCGCCTCATCATCGGCAGCGCCCCGCCGGAGCGGAGCGGGGGCGCGGCGGGCCTGCAATCGTCGGGCCGGCTGATCGGCCAGTCGTTCGGAACCGCCCTTCTGGCCGTCGCGTTCGGCCGGGCGCCCGAGCACGCGACGTCGATCGCGCTCTGGACCGCGGCCGGGCTGGCGTTTCTCGGCGCTTGCGCCAGCGGTCTGCGCAAGGCGGGGTAGCCGTCGAGCCGGCCGACCAGACAGCGAGACGGATCAGGCCATCTCTAACACATGATAAGCAAGTTTAATGTGGTTCGGAAAAACCGCCATTTTCTTGCCAAATGAGCCAATCCGTGGTTTAATGGTTTTGAGTTTTCCAGCGAGCGAGACCAAGGAGGCGAAAGGAGTCCTTATTCGATTCGCGGAATCCGACCCCGCCCGGCGGGTCGGCGAAAGTATCCGAAACTGGCGCCTAACTCTCTGAAACAATTGGATCCGCGATACTTATTGCGGGTCGGAATGGGCGCAAGCGGGGGCGCTTCACGCTCCTGGATAATCTTCGAGCCGGCCAAGAGCAGGCGGGCGCGTCTTGCGCAACCTCTGGCCGGCCTTCTCGACCTGGCGCATCACGCGAACGGCGTTCAGGGACGAGAGCTTCTCGAGGTCGCGCTCCGAAAAGCCCCGCCGGACGAGTTCCGCGAACAGATGCGGGAACCGGCCGACGTTCTCGAGACCGACCGGCGAGGCGCCGCCGAAATAGTCCGATCCGATCCCGACCTGACCGATCCCGGCGGTCTCGACGAGACGCACGATGTGGTCCGCGACATCAACGAGCGTGGCCTTGGGCGCGGTCCCGTGCCTCGCCTCGAGTTCCGAGAACTGGGCCTTCGGGTCGGCCGCGAGGGGCGCCTTGCCGTAGCCGTCGCGCGATCGTCGCAGCCAGTCGCGCAGCGGCTGCGACACGAATCCGGGCACGAAGGTCGCCATCACGAGGCCGCCATTGGTTTTCAGCCGGCGAAGCACGTCGTCCGGGGTATTGCGCGGATGATCGCAGAGCGAAAACGCATTGGAATGGGAGAGCGCGACCGGCGCCTCCGTCACGTCGAGCACCCGCCGCATCGCCTCATGCGACGTGTGTGCGAGATCGATCACAATCCCGAGCCGGTTGAGCTCCCCGATGATGGCGCGCCCGAAGGCGTTGAGGCCGCCATTACGAGGGGCGTCCGTCGCCGAGTCGACCCAGTCGAGGCTCTCGTTATGGCAGAGCGTCATCAGCCGGACGCCGGCCGCATGCCAGATGCGCAAGGGGCTGAGCGAATTCTCGAGACCGACGCCCCCTTCGACCGCGATGAACGAGGCGATCTTGCCGCGCGCTATCGCCTTTGCGTAGTCGGACGCCCGACGCGCCGGCAGAAAGACGTCTGGATGCGCCTCCTCGATTCGGCGGATGAGATCGATCTGCTCCATCGTCGTGCGCGCCGGATGGGAAGCGCTGGTCGGCTGGAACGCGGCCCAGAACTGCGCTCCGACCATGCCCTCCCGCAAGCGCGGAATATCGGTGTCGGCGCCTTCATGGACTCTCAGCAGATCATAGGCGAGCACGTCGCCGCGCGCGGCCCTGTCGATCCGGATCACCCACGGCAAGTCGTTGTGGCCGTCGAACAGGGGCGCACGACCGAGGACCGTGCGCGCCACAGCCAGCGCATTGTCGACCATATCCCCGGTCCGGGTCGCCCTCTCCTCGTCCATGCGCTTGTGCCCGGTTCAGTTCAGCGGCACGGCGACAAATCGAACGACGCCTTCGCCGTTCGACACGAGCAGGAGCGCCGGCTTCTTGCCGGGGTCCTTCTTCGCGTCCTCGATCGCCTTGGCGACATCACCTGGACGCTCGACCGCCTGATGGTTGACCTCCTCGATCACGTCGCCTGGCTTGAGGCCGCGCTCCGCCGCGGCTGAACCTGGCTCAACCGAAGTCACGATGACGCCCTTGATGCTCTCCTTGATCTTGAAGGTTTTGCGCGCCTCGTCGCTCAGTCCCGAGAACTCCATGCCGAGCGCCTTGGAGACTGCATTTTGCGGTGGAGCGTCGTCGTGTTCCTCGGCGAGCGCGGTTTTCTGCTCCCCATCCTCCAATCGGCCAAGGGTCACCGTCTTGGTGACTTCCTTGCCGTCGCGCACCACGACAACCTCGACCGACTTGCCCACCGGCATCGAGGCCACGAGCCGAGGCAGATCGCGCGATTCCTTGATGTCCTTGCCGTCGAACTTGACGATTACGTCCCCCGGCTGAAGCCCGGCGGGTTTGGCCGGGCCCTTTTCCTCGATGCCTGCAATGAGCGCGCCGCGCGCCGCGCCCAGGCCGAGGCTGTCGGCGATCGTGTCGTCGACCGGCTGAATGCGAACGCCGAGCCATCCGCGCCGCGTCTCGTGGAATTGTTCAAGCTGAGCGATGATCGGCATGACCGACGCGGAGGGCGTCGCGAAGCCGATCCCGATCGAGCCCCCCGACGGCGACAGGATCGCCGTATTGATGCCGATGACTTCGCCTCCCAGGTTGAACAGCGGACCGCCCGAATTGCCTTTGTTGATCGAGGCGTCGGTCTGCAGAAAATCGTCATAAGGGCCGCTGTCGATGTTGCGGTTGCGGGCCGAGATGATGCCGGCGGTCACCGTCTCGCCGAGGCCGAAGGGGTTGCCGACCGCCATGACACCGTCGCCGACGCGCATCTTGTCGCTATCGCCGAACTTCACCGTCTTCAGCGGCTTGTCGCTCTCCACCTTCAGCACCGCCACGTCGACCTTGGAATCCTTGCCGATAACCTTGGCCTTCAGTTTCCGCCCGTCGGTGAAGATGACCACAATGTCGTTGGCGTCGCCGACCACGTGGTTGTTGGTGATGACGATTCCGGTAGGGTCGACGACGAAGCCGGACCCGAGCGACTGCGCTTGGCGCGCGCGCGGATGGGGATTGATCCCGTGATTGCGGAAGAACTCTTCGAACATTTCGTCGAAGGGCGTGCCCTTGGGCAGATCCGGCGCGCCCGCCTGCTTGTCGTCAACCGTTTGCGTCGCCGATATGTTAACAACCGCTTCAGCGACCGAATCCACCAGATCGGCGAGATTGGTCGGCCTCGCCTGAGCAAAGGCCGGGGTCGTAGGAGCGAACGCCAGCGATCCCGCGAGCATCGCGGACGCAAACGCGATTGCGAGCGCCGGACGAGCGCGGCGATCGGCCGTCGAGGTTGCCGTGGCTTCGTTCATCAGGTCCTCCTCGAAGTCATGACCAATAACTTGGGCGACGCCCGGCGTCGCCTTCCAATTGCTATTGCAGCAGCGAGCGTGACGCCCAGACAATCGCGACGCCGAGAAGCGCCACAGCGAGGCCTACGCTGCGCAGTTTCGTCACGTCCTCGCGGGCCGCCGCCGCCATACGCTTTCGCATCGAATCGGTGAAGCCCGCCATCAGCAATCCTTCGATCGCGAAGACGAGTCCGATCGCGGCGGCGAAGTCGCGCATCTTAGTCCGCCTTCGCCGCCGGGGAGGTTGGCGTCGAGGTTTCCGGCGGCGGCGTCGGCGTTGAGAAGTAGCGGAAGAAATCCGACTTCGGGCTGATCAGCGCCCGCGTCTGCCCGTTGTTGAAGCTGTTCTGGTAAGCTTGCATGGATCGGTAGAAGGCGAAGAATTCCGGATCCGCTCCATACGCCTCGGCGAAAATGCGGTTGCGCTCGCCATCGCCCTCGCCGCGAATCTGTTCGGATTGCTGCTGGGCCTGGGCGGTTATGACGGTGACCTTGCGGTCGGCCTCGGCCTTGATCTGCTGGCTCTGCTGCGACCCCTGCGCGCGGTAGGACGCCGCGCGCTGCTGCCGCTCAGTCTGCATGCGGCGGAAGACGGCCTCCGAGTTCTCCGCCGGCAAATCGGCGCGCTTGATGCGCACGTCGATAACCGCCAGACCGAACCGCTTCGCGCCGGCGATCATCTGATCGCGGATGTCGGCCATAAGAGCGTCGCGCTTGTCGCGCACAATGTCGGTGATCGAGGCCTCCGACAGCGTGCGTCGAAGCGCCGAGTTCAACATGCCGCCGAGTTGCGCGTCGGCGCCGCGGGTGTTGTACACGGATTGGTAGAAGAGCAGCGGATCGTCGATCCGGTAGCGCACGAAGGCGTCAACTTCCAGACGCTGGTTGTCCGACACAAGAACTTCCTGGCGCTCGTCCTCGAGCGCCAGGATGCGCTTGTCGATATAGACGACCGTGTCGACGAACGGTAATTTGAAATAAAGGCCCGGCGATCCGATCAGGTCACGGATCGGCTGGCCAAAGCGCAGCACAAGGGCCTGTTCGGTCGGATCGACGACAAACATCGACATGGACGCGAGAAGAATCGCGACGATCGCTAGGGCGGCAATCACAACCCCGAGGGAGCGGCTCATTTGACGCTCCCCGCTGACTTCGACTGCAGCGGCTCGAGCGCAATATAGGGCACCGGCGGGCTGGCCGAGTTCGAGTCGACGATCGTCTTGTCCATCGGACCGAGGACGCGCTCCATCGTCTCGAGATACATGCGCTCTCGTGTCACGCCGGGCGCCTTCTTGTACTGGTCGTAGATCTGGTTGTACCGAGCGGTCTGGCCTTTGGCCTCGAGGATCGTCTGCTCGCGATAGGCGTTGGCCTCGGCGAGGATGCGCGCCGCGCCGCCCTCGGCCTCCGGCACCACCTTGTTGGCGTAGGTCTCGGCTTCGTTGACGGCTCGTTGCTGGTCCTGTTGGGCCGCGGTCACGTCGCGGTAGGCCGAAATCACCTGGCTAGGCGCGTCGACCGACTGCAATTGAACCTGTTTGACGAGGATGCCCGCCCGATAGCCGTCGAGCACGTCCTGAATGCGCTTCTGCGCATCCGTCTCAACCGACTTGCGGTCGGTCGTCAGAATGCCGTCGATCGTCTTGAGCCCGACGACCTCCCGCATGATGCTCTCCGCCACCGCCTTCACCGTCTCGCGAGGACTGAGAATATTGAACACATAGTCTTCGGGCTTACCGGGATCGATCTGCCAGTTCACCCGAAAATGCACGTCGACGATGTTCTTGTCGCCGGTCAGCATCTGACTTTCTTCGGGGATGTCGGCGTTCGACCCTAGAGACCGATAGCCGACTTCGGTGATCTGCTGATCCCAGACCGGAACCTTGATCACGGAGCCGATCGGCCAGGGCCAGTTGGTGTTGAGGCCCGCCGCCGTCTTGCCGGTGTAGCGCCCGAACACGAGATTGATGCCGACCTCGTTCGGCTGCACCGTATAGAAGGTGCCCCAGGCGAACCAGACCAGGATCGCCGCCAGGATCAGGAACAAAGCCGTGCGGCCGCCAAAGCCACCGCTCTTCCGCCGCCTCCCGATCCGCCCGGCGCCAGTTTGCCAAGCGCCTCCTGAACCCTGCGGATGATCTCTTCCAGATCGGCGGTGGGCTGCGGACCCGACGGCCCCTGGCCCCATGGCCCGCGCCCGGGCGAGCGCCATGGTCCGCCGCCTTGATTGTTCCAGGACATTCAAACCTCTCGCGGGCCTGCCCGCCGATGCATGGGCGCTTATATAGGGAAGTCCGTCGGCCCGGCAAAGGAGCCTCGCGGTCTCCATTTCGTGAAAGCCGCTGCTGCGGCCTTCAGTCGCCGATCGCCGCCTCGCCTTCCGGATCCGGCGATGGCGCTCCGGCCTCGCGCGGCGCGAGCGGCGTAACCCTGAGCGCTGCGATCCGGTTGCGCTGTTTGCGCAGCACCTCAAAGCGGAAGCCATGGAAGGAGAAAGTCTGCCGCGGCTCGGGAATGGCCCGCGCCTCATGAATGACGAGGCCGGCGACCGTCGCCGCCTCTTCGTCGGGCAGATTCCAGCCCATCGCGCGATTGAGGTCGCGGATCGTCACCGAGCCGTCGACGACGACCGAGCCGTCGCGCTGCTTGCGCACGCCCTGGACCGCGACGTCGTGCTCGTCGCGAATGTCGCCGACGATCTCCTCGATGATGTCCTCGAGCGTCACCAGACCCTGCACGACGCCATATTCGTCGACGACCAGCGCCGAGTGCGTCTTGCGCCGCAGGAAGGCCTGCAGCTGGTCGCGCAGCGTCGTCGATTCTGGAATGAACCACGGCTCCAGCGTCAGCTCCGCGATGTTGAGCTTGCTGGCGTCGCCGCCTGCGGCGACATAGGCGCGCAGCAGATCCTTGGCGTGCAGCACGCCAACGATGTTGTCCGGCTCGCCGCGCCAGAGCGGCATGCGGGTGTAGGGCGAGGCGATCACCTCGCGCACGAGTTCGTCCGGCGGCAGGTCGGCGTCGATGAGCTGCATCTTGGTGCGATGCACCATGATGTCGGACACCGGGATCTCGGCGAGCTCGAGAAGGCCGCCGAACATGTCGCGCTCCTCGCGCTCGACCCCGCCCTCGCGGTGCAGGATGTCGACGGCGCCCATCAGCTCCTCGTGGCCGGTGACGCCCGGATCCGTCTCGATCAGCGACACGCCGCAGAGACGCAGGAAGCCGCGCACCAAGGCCTCGACGGCGCTGACGATCGGACCGAAGATCGTGACGAAGAACAGGACGAGCGGCGCGATCAGGAGCGACACCCGGTCCGGATAGGCGATGGCGATCGTCTTGGGCATCACCTCGCCGAAGACGACGATCAGCGTGGTCATGATGATGGTCGCGGCCCACACGCCGTGATCGCCGTAGAGGTCGAGCAGGACGCTGGTGGCGATCGCCGAGGAGCTGATCGTGACGAACTGGCCGCCGAGCAGCATCGCGCTGATGAGCCGGCCGCGCATGCCGATGAGGCGCGTGACGAGCTTCGCCCGGTTGTCGCCGCTCATTTCGAGCGCGTGCATGCGCGCGCGAGAGGCCGCGGTCAGCGCGGTCTCGGCGCCGGCGAAGAACGCCGCCGCGACGATGCTGACCATGATGACGACGAGGTCGAGGCTGAACGGCATTGCGTTGTTTTAGCATGTCCCCGAGCCAGCGGGCACAGGGGCCGGACGGTCAAGTCGGACGGAAGCTCGAGATCCTCCTTCAGGAACTCCAGGACGCTCGTCTCGTCGACGTCGCGCGCGATGAAGCTCTCGCCGATGCCCCTGGCGAGAATGAAGGTCAGCCGTCCGCGCTCGACCTTCTTGTCCTGGCGCATGGCGGCGAGAATGTCCTCGGCGCCCGCCGTGAGGCCAGGAATGTCGTGGATCCGGGTCGGAAGGCCGACCGCTTTCAGATGCGCCTCGACCCGCGCCGCGTCCTGTCCGGAGCACAGTCCGAGCTGGCGGGAAAACCGGAAAGCGCACGCCATCCCGATCGCGACCGCCTCGCCGTGGACCAGGCGCGCCGAATCGTAATGCGTCAGGCTCTCGAGCGCGTGGCCGAAGGTGTGGCCGAGATTGAGCAGCGCCCGCTCGCCCTGCTCGGTTTCGTCGGCGACGACGACGCGCGCCTTGGCCGCGCAGCTCGTCGCGATCGCCTCGGCGCGCGCCGGCCCGCCGGAGAAGACCTCCCGCCAGCGCGCTTCGAGAAATTCGAAGAAATTCCGGTCGCCGATCAGGCCGTATTTGACGACCTCGGCGTAGCCGGCGCGAAACTCGCGCTCGCTCAGCGTGTCGAGGCTGCCCGAATCGGCGAGGACGAGGGAGGGCTGATGGAACGCGCCGACCAGGTTCTTGCCGTGCGGCGAATTGATGCCGGTCTTGCCGCCGACGCTCGAATCGACCTGCGACAGGAGCGTGGTCGGAATCTGGACGAAGCGCACGCCGCGGCGCAGCGAGGCGGCGCAGAACCCGGTCAGGTCGCCGATCACCCCGCCGCCGAGCGCGATGACGATGTCGCGCCGTTCGATGCGCGCCTCGATCAGCGCGTCGGAAACGCGCGCGAACTCGATGTAGGACTTGGTCGCTTCGCCCGGCGGGCAGACGATCGAGGTCGAGCGCAAGCCCGCCTCGTCGAGGCTCGCGGTCAGACGGTCGAGATAGAGCGGCGCGACATTCGCGTCGGTCACGATCGCGCACTTGGCCCCCGGCGCGATCCGCGCGATTTCGGCGCCGGCCTCGTCGATCACGCCCGGGCCGATCAGGATCGAATAGGCGCGCGAGCCGAGCGGCACCTCGACCTTGCGGCTCTCCCGCACGCCCTTGTCGGGCGCGCCGCACAAAGCTGCGGCCAGACGGCGCAGCGCCATTTCGACCACGAGGTCGTGCGGACCGTCGCGCGATTCGATCGTGATGTCGGCGAGCGCATAGGTCGGCGAGCGCTCCTCCAGGAGCCGCCGCAGCGTCTGTTCGGGGTCGTCGGTTTGCAGCAGCGGGCGATTCGATTTCTTGCGAACGCGGGCGAGAAGCACCTCGACGTCCGGCTTCAGCCAGATCGAAACGCCATGCGCCGCGATGTTGTCGCGGGTCGTCTTGTTCATGAAGGCGCCGCCGCCCGTCGCGAGCACCTGCGCGCCCGAATTGAGCAGGCGGGCGATCACCTTGCGCTCCCCTTCGCGGAAATAGGCCTCGCCGAAACGCTCGAAGATTTCCGGGATGGTCAGCTGCGCCCCGGCCTCGATCTCGGCGTCCGCGTCGACGAACGGCAGGCCGAGCTTCGCGGCGAGCCGCTTGCCGACCGACGTCTTGCCGGCCCCCATCATGCCGACGAGCACGACCGAGCGGCCGCCGAGCGCGGCCGCCACGCGCTGCGCGTCGACCGGCTGGACCGGAACCATAACCCCTTGAACCTCGTTCATTTTCAAACCGAGCGCGGTCCCTTACAGGAAACGGGCGGCGAATGCGACAGGGCGCCGACGTCGCCGCCGTCTTGCGCGCCGCCTCCGTTCTTGCAACCATGTCAGCAACGCGACGCGAAGACGTCGCTTTCGCTACGGGGCCGCCAGGCCCCGCGGCCGGATTCGCACGATCCGCAGCAGAGAGACGGTTGAGGAGCCCGCACATTGACCGCAGCCAACCACGAGCACCGCGTCCCCGGTCCTCGCCTCATCGCCATCGTCGGGCCGTTCCAGAGCGGAAAGACCAGCCTGCTCGAGGGGATACTGGTGCGCGGCGGCGGCCTGCGCGCGGCAGGGGTCCGTGCGCGAGGGCACGAGCATCGGCGATTCCAGCCCCGAGGCGCGCGGCCACGCGATGAGCGTCGAGCCCAATGTCGCCAGCATCGACTACATGGGCGACCGGCTGACCTTCTTCGACTGCCCCGGCTCGATCGAATTCATCCACGACATGCGCTACGCGCTGCCGGTCTGCGACGCCGCGGTCGTGGTGTGCGAGGCCGACCCGCGCAAGGTTCCGGCGCTGCAGGTCATCCTGCGCGAGCTCGAGGAGCTCGGGGTCCCGCGCATTCTCTTTCTCAACAAGATCGACCAGGCGAGCGGAGGCCTGCGCGAGACGCTGGAGATGCTTCAGCCGGCGTCGCGCACGCCGCTGCTCTTGCGGCAGATTCCGGTCTGGGAGAACGGCGTCGCGACCGGCTTCGTCGATCTCGCGCTCGAGCGCGCCTTCGTCTATCGCGAGTCGGCGCCCTCGACCGTCATCGAGATGCCGGCCGGCGTCGTCCCGGAGGAGAAGCAGGCGCGCTATTCGATGCTCGAGAAGCTCGCCGACTACGACGACGCGCTGATGGAGCAGCTCATCAGCGACATCGATCCGCCGAAGGACCTCGTGTTCGACGATCTGGCGCGCGAGTTGCGCGAGGGCCATGTCGTGCCGGTGCTGATGGGCTCGGCGACCGAGGGCCACGGCGTGACGCGGCTCTTGAAGGCCGTCCGGCACGAGGCGCCGGCGATCGCCCACACGCGCAAGCGGCTCGGGATCGACGACAAGGGGCCGGCGCTGGCGCAGGTCATCCGCACGATCCACACCGCCCATGGCGGCAAATTGTCGCTGTCGCGCGTGCTGCGCGGCGCTTTCGCCGACGGGGCGACCGTCGTCAACTCGCGCGGCGTCGAGGAGCGCATCGGCGGCCTCGCGCGGCTCATGGGCGCGACGTCATCGAAAGTGACGCGCGCGGAGGAGGGCGACACCATCGCCTTCGCCCGGCTCGAGGGCCTCTCGACCGGCGACCGCTTCGCCGACGGCAAGGCCGCTCCGGCCGCGGCCGAAATTCCGCCCGCCGCCTCCCGCGACCCAGGCCTTCGCCATTCATGTCAAGGACCGCAAGGACGAGGTGCGGCTCGCCGGCGCGCTCGCCAAGCTCTGCGAGGAGGACCGCGCGCTCTCCTTCGTCCAGGACGCCGAAATGTCCGAGATGAAGCTCAACGGACAGGGCGAAATGCATCTGCGCGTGACGACCGAGCGGCTCGCCGACCGGTTCGGCGTGACGATCCATACGCAGAAGCCGACCGTCGCCTATCGCGAGACGATCCGCGACGCGGTGACCGTGCGCGGGCGGCACAAGAAGCAGTCGGGCGGACACGGCCAGTTCGGCGACGTCGTGGTCGAGGTCGGGCCGCGCGGCCGCGGCGAGGGCTTCGCCTTCGCCGAGCGCGTGCACGGCGGCTCGGTGCCGAGGCAGTATTTCTCGTCGGTCGAAGCCGGCGCAAAGGACGCCCTCGGCGCGCGGGCCGCTCGGCTTTCCGGTGGTCGACGTCTCGGTCACCCTGATCGACGGCTCCTACCATACGGTCG
This sequence comes from uncultured Alphaproteobacteria bacterium, assembly GCA_963775665.1. Taxonomy (GTDB): domain Bacteria; phylum Pseudomonadota; class Alphaproteobacteria; order Rhizobiales; family Beijerinckiaceae; genus Roseiarcus. The sequence goes on from CAVZJZ010000040.1 coordinate 129,892, forward strand.
ATTCGTCCGACATGGCGTTCCGCGCCGCGGCCAGGATCGCGCTCGACGAGGCGCTGGAGAAGGCGCGGCCCGTCCTGCTCGAGCCGATCCTGTCGGTGACGATCTACGTGCCGTCCGACGCGCTCGCGCGGGCGAGCGCGCTGGTCAGCGCGCGGCGCGGCCAGATCCTCGGCTTCGAGGCGCGGCCGGGCTGGAAGGGCTGGGAGGCGCTGAGAGCGCTCATTCCCGAGGCGGAGATCGGCGATCTCATCGTCGAATTGCGCTCGGCGACCTCGGGCGTCGGCGCGTTCGAGACCAGATTCGACCATCTGGCCGAGCTTTCCGGACGCACCGCCGAGCAGGTGATCGCAGCCCGGCAGCGCGCCCGCCGTCTGAGCCTGCGGCGGCTCGCGAGACTGCACGTTTTCGCGGCTGTACAGAGGCGCAGCCATCGCATAAAGGGTTGGCCCAAGCTGCCCCTTCTGGAGACCGCATCGATGGCCGACGCCACTCTCGAACGAAGCCGCTTGGCGACGGTGTTCGGCGGCTCCGGCTTTGTCGGACGCCACATCGTTCGGGCCTTGGCGCGAAAAGGCTGGCGGGTGCGGGTGGCGGTGCGACGGCCTGATCTCGCCGCCTTCCTGCAGACGTCGGGCGCCGTCGGCCAGATTCTGCCCGGTCCAGGCCAATCTGCGCTATCCGGCTTCGGTCGCCGCCGCGCTCGAGGGCGCCGAGATGGTCGTCAACGCGACCGGCGTCCGGGCGGAGAGCGGCGCCCAGACCTATCAGGCGGTGCATGTCGACGGGGCGGCGGCGCTGGCGCGGGCCGCCAAAGCCGCCGGCGTCGAGGCTTATGTCCACGTTTCCGGCATCGGGGCCGACCCGAGGTCGGCCTCGGCCTATATCGCCAGCAAGGGCCTCGGCGAGACAGCGACGCTCGAGGGCTTTCCCGCAGCGGTCATTCTTCGTCCTTCGGTCGTCTTCGGGCCGGAGGACGACTTCTTCAACCGATTCGGCGCGCTGTCCCGCTTCATGCCCGTCATTCCGCTGTTTGGCGGCGGAACGACGCGTCTGCAGCCGGTCTACGCCGGCGACGTCGCGCGAGCGGCCGCCGCGGCGCTCGACGGGACGGCGAAGCGCGGGACGATCTACGAACTCGGCGGCCCGAAGGTGATGACGCTGCGCGAAGCGGCCGAGCTCGTCCTGCGCACGGTCGAACGCCGCCGCCTGCTTGTCGGGCTGCCTCTCGGTCTCTCGCGCCTCATCGCCTCCACGAGCACGTTCGCCAGCAAGGCGACGCTCGGCCTCTATCCCGAAGCTCTTGACGACGAGCCGCGATCAGGTCGACCTTCTGGCCGCGGACAATGTCGTGTCGGCGGAGGCGGAGGCGGAGGGCCGGATCTTGCGCGGGCTCGGCATCGAGCCGCAGGCCGCCGATGCGATCATTCCGACCTATCTTGTGCGCTTCCGCAGGACAGGCCAGTATGAAGCCCAGCGCTCGGCCTGAAGGATGGAGTTTCGGTCCCGAGCCGGCGCGGCGTTTGCGATGATGGTTTCATATTGATCTGACTAGTCGATTCAGGGCATGTAGGCTGGGAGAGAGACTCCGGGGCCGTTTCGAGTTGGGGATGTTCAGTGATCAAGTCGGAACTTGTGCAGCGCATGGCCGCCCGCAATCCGCACCTCTATCAGCGCGACATCGAGAACATCATCGACGCGATTCTCGGCGAGATCGCAGACGCGCTGGCGCGCGGCGAGCGGGTCGAGCTGCGCGGCTTCGGCGCCTTTTCGACCAAGCAGCGACAGGCGCGCACCGGCCGCAATCCGCGAACCGGCGACAAGGTGCCGGTGACCGAGAAGCTCGCGCCGTTCTTCAAGACCGGCAAGGAGATGCGCGAGCGCCTCAATCGCGGCGCCGGTCGAGAACCGACGATCTAGGACGAGCGCTGTTTCCGACGTCCCGCGGCGGCCGACGGGCGCGGACGAGGGCAGCGCATGATGTCGCTTCGTGATACGCTGTCGTCAAATCGTCGTCATCGCGCCGTCGCATTCTGCTCTCTGTTCGCCTTCGCCAACCGCGAGATCGTGACGGTGTCGTTCGATCCGTTCGGCTCGAGCGACAATGCGGCGTTCGCGATCACGGCGCCGATGTTCGCGGTCGTCATCGTCTTCGCGATGCTCGGCGTGGTCGGCGGGCGCCTTCGCGACCTGGCTGTCGCAGGGCCGCCACCGGCGCGCGTCGCGCACAGCACCGGGCCGAGGCGGACAGATGGCGCGCCGAGGCGGAGACGCTGAAGGCCGCCCAGCCGGCGCCGCCCCGCCGCTGCCCCGCAGCTAGACGCCGATGCGCGTCGTCTCGCGCCGCGGACATCGACGCCGCGCTCGATTTTCCCTCGCTGGTCGACGCGCTCAGCGAGGCGATGCGCGGCGGCTTCATCGCGCCCGGCGCGCCATCACCACGAGATCGAGCGCGCGGGCGAGCGGCCCGCGACCCAGCTCCTGATGCCCGCCTGGACGGAGAGCGCGTCGCGCGCCGGCCTCTATCTCGGGGCGAAGATCGTCAACGTCTTTCCCGGCAATGCGGCGCGCGGCCTGCCCGCGGTGCACGGGGCCATACGTGCTGCAGTCGGGCCGGACAGGCGAGACGCTCGCCGCGCTCGACGGGACCAGGCTCACCCACTGGCGCACCGCCGCTGCCTCGGCGCTCGCGGCGCGCCATCTGGCGCGCGCCGACGCCGAGCGCCTGTTGATCGTCGGCGCCGGCGCGCTCGCGCCCTATCCTCGCCCGCGCCCATGCGAGCCAGCGCTCTTATGCGGCGGTCACGGTCTGGAACCATCGGCCGGACGGCGCGCGCCGCGTCGCCGGGACGCTCGCCGCCGAGGGCCTGCCCGCCAGCGCGAGCGAGGATCTCGAGGGCGCGGTGGGCGAGGCGGACGTCATCTCATGCGCGACGCTCGCGACCGCGCCGCTGATCGAAGGCCGATGGCTCAGGGCCGGACAGCATCTCGATCTCGTCGGCGCGTTCACGCATGCGCATGCGCGAGGCCGACGACGAGGCGCTGAGGCGCGCCCGGATCTTCGTCGACACCGAGGCCGCCTGCACCGAGGGCGGCGACGTCGCGCTCGGCGATCGCCTCCGGCGCGATCACCCGCGCCGACGTCGCGGCGGACCTGCCCGCGCTCTGCCGCGGGGCGAAGGGACGGCGGACGGCGGACGAGATCACCCTCTTCAAGTCGGTCGGCGCGTCGATCGAGGACCTCGCCGCGGCGATGCTGGTCTGGCGCAAGACCGGCGGCGCCGAGCCCTGAGGCGAGGCCCGGCCTCATAACGATTTGTTAACTACGTTTTATATTCTGTATAATCGGAGGCCGCGGCGGCATTTGCCGGCAATTTGGAATCTCTTGGACTCGGCCGGTTTTGGCGCGGGTTTTCTTGTTTTTCCTTGGATTTGCGGTTTGGATTGGCTTGGAATTCCTTGGAATTTCTCGTCCGAAACGGGACTTATCAACAGGTTACGGGCCTTGAGCGGCGGAGAATTTTTTGTGAGGCCTTCCGGGCCACGATGAACCCTGCGCCGATCGGTCAAAGCTCCGCTGCTCGGCGCCTTTCGAACGGACGGCAGGTTTCGATCCGGACGCGTCATAAGCCAGATTGTAGTCGGCATTCCGGTTTTCGGCAAGAATTTGCCGTCGACCCTCACACTCTTGGTTAGCATCGAAAGGCGGACCTCCCGTCTCCCCGCCCTACCCCCCCGAACCGCTGCCGCCAGCTCGGCAGCGCGCCCTCGACCTCGAGCGGCGTCGCCTCGTAGACGGCGCGGGCGATCGAGCGGGCGACGCATTCGGCGGCCAGCATGCCGATCTCGGCGAGGTCGCGGACGTCCGGCGCCCGGGCCGCACGCCCGGTCGAGGCGGCGAAGACGAGGTCGCCGTCGACGGGCGAGAGCGCCGGCCGGCAGGCAAGCGCAAAGCCGCCCTGCGGCCATGATGGCGAGGCGCTTGACCTGGGCCTTGGCGAGCGGGGCGTCGGTCGCGACGACGACGAGGATGGTGTTGGCCGGTTCGTCGCTCCTGAGGCGCAACGTCAGATGGTCCTCCGGATTTTGGGGTCCGTGGCCGTGGCCGCCGAACTCGCCGTCGCGCTCGTAAGGCGCGGCCCAGAAATGCCGGCTTTCGCCGCGCGTCACCCGGCCGCCCGGATTGGCCGCCGCCAGCGCGCCGACGCAAAAGCCGTTCGACGTCAGCGCGCTCGCCGAGCCGAGGCCGCCCTTGAGGCCGAATGCGTTCGCGCCGTATCCCGCCCCCTCGGTGCCGAGCGCAAAATCCGGGCCGGCCGCCGCAGCGGCGCGGTAGCCCATCTCCCAATAGGGCGGCTTGCGGCCCCAGGCCTTGTCGCCGCCGTTGACAAGATCGAAGAGGCTCGCCCCCGGCACGATCGGCACCCGCGTGCCCCGCGCCGGAAAGCCGCGCCCCTGCTCGAAGAGATAAGCCATCGCCCCGCCGGCCGCGTCGAGGCCGAAGGCCGAGCCGCCGGAGAGGACGAAGCCGTCGACCCGCTCGACCGTCATCTCCGGCTCGAGCAGCGCCGTGTCGCGGACCGCAGGCGACCCGCCGTGGATCGCGATCGAGGCGACGGCGGGCTCGTCGAACACGACCGCGGTGACGCCCGAGGCGAGCCTTGCGTCATGGGCCGATCCGACCCGCACGCCCGCAACATCGGTGATGAGATTGGCCGTCATCGCGTCTCCCAGTTCCGGCGCTCTTCTAGCAGGCTGATGAAAAACTCATTTCTGCCGAAGTTTGATTCCGTTCCGGACTCTTTTGGATTCCGTCGTGTTCACGGTTTCGACCCCGCGCTTCGGACTTTTTCAACGGCCTGCTAGGGTCAAGACCCCATCGGTCTGCTTACGCCATTGACTGCTTCGCGCAAGAAGCGGGTGTTCACTGACGGCGTGGTGAACGGGTCAAAGCGAACCCAGAGCGCGCGTTCCCGATCGGTCCCGTTACGGAAGGCAAACGCCCGGAGCAGCCGTTTGCGTATCGCGCACTCTCACTCGCATCCTTGCTCTGCCTGCAATAATTCTCCCAAATGGGGCAGCAGCCCTCGACCCCTAACTTCCGCAGAAGAATTCGCACAGCTAGCGGCCTGTCGGACTTAGCGCCTCGCCTGTGGACACGCTAGAATCGAACGTTGATTCGCGCAGGGCTGTGGGCTTTTTTTGATGGCCAATTTCCGGACGATCGATCGGCAGACTGATTATCTGCTCCCGCCTTCGGTGGACGAGTGGCTTCCGGAGAAGCATTTGGCGCGGTTCATCGTCGAAGTGATCGACGGTCTCGACCTGGGTCGGATGAGCGGGGCTTACCGAGGCTCGGGGTCGGCTTCGTATCATCCCCGGATGTTGTTGGGCCTGTTGGTTTACGGTTACGCGACGGGGGTGTTCTCCAGTCGGAAGATTGAGCGGGCGACCTACGACTCGGTGGCTTTTCGGTTCATCGCGGCCAACGATCATCCCGACCACGACACGATCGCCACGTTTCGGCGGCGGTTCCTGAAGGAGATCGAGACGCTGTTCGTCGAGGTTCTTCAGCTGGCGCGCGAGATGGGGGTTCTGAAGATGGGCACGATCGGGCTGGACGGCACGAAGATCCACGCCAACGCCAGCCGGCACAGCGCGCTTTCCTACGAGTACGCGGGCAAGATCGAAGCGCAACTGAAGGCCGAAGTCGCCGATCTGCTGGCCATGGCCGAGGCTGCGGACGCGGCCGACGTTCCCGACGGGATGTCGATGACCGACGAACTGGCGCGGCGCGAGGAGCGTCTGCGCAAGATCGCCGAGGCGCGGGCGACGATCGAGGCGCGCGCCAGGGAGCGGCACGCGCGCGAGAAGGCGGAGCACGAAGCCAAGATGGCCGCGCGCCAGGCCAGGATCGCCGAGACCGGCAAGAAGCCCGGGGGCAAACCGCCGGCGCCGCCGAGCGAAGGGCCGCTGCCGACCGATCAGGTCAACCTGACCGACGAGGAGTCGCGCATCATGCCGGCGGCCGGGGGCGGCTTCGAGCAGGGTTACAACGCGCAGGCGGCGGTGGCGGCGGGCAGCCTTCTGGTGGTGGCGACAGACGTGGTCCAGGCGCCCAACGACAAGAACCAGGTCGAACCGATGCTGGAGAAGATCGGCGCATTGCCCGAAGGCTTGGGCAAGGTCGAACATCTGCTGGCCGACACCGGCTATTTCAGCGCGGGCAACGTGGCCGCCTGCGAAAAGGCGGGCGTCGAGCCGGTGATCGCGATGGGCCGACAGCCCCATCACCCGCCGCTGAGCGAGCGCTTCGGGAAGGAGCCGGCCGCGGCGTACGACCCGACGCCGGTCGAGGCGATGGCGCATCGGCTGAAGACGCCGCGGGGCCGGGCGCTCTACGCCTTGCGCAAGCAGACGCCGGAGCCAGTGTTCGGCATCATCAAATCCGCGCTCGGATTCCGACAGTTCTCCCTGCGCGGGCTCCAAAACGTGCGCGGCGAGTGGAGCCTCGTGACCATGGCCTGGAATCTGAAAGAGGATGTTCGTCCTCAACTCCGCCTGTTGAGATCGGGGGCGCATCCGGGCGCACAGACCGACCACTCCCATGCCATCCAAAAAGCCCAACCGGAACGTCCATGAGGCCCGACCGGGCGTTCAATCCCGCCGCAAAGCGGAAAAAACCGTTCGACAGCTAATCGCAAAGCTCAGTCCGACAGGCTGCTAGCTAGGCTTCGAATATAGCGACAGCCCGGGTCCAGCCCGCCGACGCGCGCTCGATCTTGGCCGGGAAGCAGGCCACGGTGAACCCGGCAGACGGCAGCGCTTCGAGATTGTGCAGCTTCTCGATATGGCAGTACCCAATGTGCCTGCCCGCCTTGTGGCCCTCCCAGATGATCGAGGCGTCGTGCGTCTCGGCGTAGCGCCTGGCGGTGTGCAGGAAGGGCGCATCCCAGCTCCAGCCGTCGATCCCGGTGACCCGGACGCCCCGCTCGAGCAGATAGAGCGTCGCCTCGGCGCCCATGCCGCAGCCGGAGACGACATAGTCGGGGCGGCCGTATTTCGCCCCGGCGCTGGTGTTGACGACGACGATCTCGAGCGGCTTCAGCTCATGCCCGATCCGCTCGAGCTCGGCCTCGACGTCGGCGGCGGTCACGACATAGCCATCCGCAAAATGGCGGAAGTCGAGTTTCACCCCCGGCTGGAAGCACCATTCGAGCGGGATTTCGTCGATCGTCCAGGCGCGCTCGCCCTCGTTCATCGTCGGATGATAGTGCCAGGGCGCGTCGAGATGGGTGCCGTTGTGGGTCGAGAGCACGACCCGCTCGACCGCCCAGCCCTGCCCGTCCGGCAGATCGTCCTTCTTGAGGCCGGGAAAGAACGGCAGGATCTGCGGCAGGCTCTGCTGGTGGTCGATGTATTCGATCTTGGGGCCGAGCCCGGGCGGGTCGGCCGCGACGTCATTTTGCAGCGGAACCGAAATATCGACCAGTCTGCGGCTCATCGTTTTCCTCCTCGTTCGTCTGTCGTTGGCGCACGCGGCCGGGGCGCACACTCGTCGACCGGCCGCGCCGCCGCGCAGCTCATCGGCGTGGGATCGCAGTCGGTCTCATCGCCCAGGCGCCTTCGCCGAGCAAGGCGATGACGATCAGCGTTATTGTCCAAAATGCCGGGTATTCCCATCCGCCCCCGCCCGGCGCGGAGAAAACAAATCCGTTATGGCCGTGGACGAACCAGATCGCGCCCAGGAGATCCAGCGCGATCAGGATGGCGGCTATCCGCGCATAGAAGCCCAAGACCAGAGCGAGGCCGGCCAACGTCTCCGCCGCGATGGCGAACAAGCCGAACCAGCCTGGCAACCCCAGGCTGGCGAAGTAATGCATCGTGCCCGCCGGGGTGAACACGAAAAACTTGATCCCTGCGTGCGCGAGAAAAGCCACGCCTGCCGTTATCCGCAGAATGGCTGCGCCGTATGGGGCCGTCCTGTCGTCGATCATGTTCCGTCTCCCTCTTTGTCGCGACCTGTGGATGCGTCGGTCGCGTGACTTTCCCTGCGCCAATCACGGGGCCGACTGGCGCACGACGACGTTTCGAAGGACCCCGATGCGTTCGACCTCGAGTTCGATCACGTCTCCGTCCTCGAGGAAGCGGCCGGTTTCGAGGCCGCAGCAGTTTCCGACCGTGCCCGAGCCGAAAAACTCTCCGGCATGGACGGTCTCGTCCTGGGACGCGTAGGCAAGAATCTCCTCGAAGGAGAACAGCATGCCGGCCGTGTTTCCGGTTGCGCGCGGCTCTCCGTTCACGCGAACGGCGACCTCAAGGCCTTGCGGATCGCCCAGTTCGTCCGGCGTCACGATCCAGGGCCCAAGCGCATTGGCGCCGTCGAAGCTCTTGCCCTTGGCCGGCCCGAGACGGCCCTGCATCTCGATCGCCTGCCGGTCGCGCGCCGAAAAGTCGTTGAAGATCGTGTAGCCGAAGATATGCGCCCCTGCCTCTTTGGCGGGAATGTTCGCTCGGGTGCGTCGCGTGACGACGCCGACCTCGAGTTCGTAGTCCATCACCTTGCTGTAGCGCGGCCATGCGACGGTCGCGCCCGGTCCGACGACGGTGAAGCGGTTGGTGATGTAGTAGATCGGAACCTCGCGATAGACCGGCGGCAAGCTCCTCGAGCGGCTCCGCCATCACGACCTTGAACGCGTCGGGACCGCCGGAACGCATCGCCTGGAGCGCTCGCGAGCCACGCGCCGCCTGGCGGACGTGCAGCGCGAACGACATCGCGTCCCGCATCTGCCGCGGCTCTGGCAACGGCGCGAGCAGTTCGACATGCGCAAGATCGGACCACAGGTCGGCCTCGCCGCCGCGCCTGTCGACCAGCGAACGCGCCAGATCGAAGCCGGCGTCGTCCGAATCGATGAGCGCGAGCATCGAAGCGAAGGGCGACTGCGGGGCGCCGGCGCGGCCCGCGGCGGCGGCGAGGTCGAACAGCCGGCCCGCGTCCGCATGGACTGCGCCGACCCTGACCGCGCCGCGCGACCGATATGTCGCCAATTTCATCCCAAACTCCCCCTTGCATTCCGTCTCAGAATATACGATCATATTTTTTATCGATAATCAAGTGATTCATCGACGATTGACAGCAGCAAGGAGGAAAGGATGGGAATTTCGCGTGGAATTGCGCTATTCGCGGCGACGGCGGCCTTCGCCCTCGCCGTCGTCCCGGCCGACGCCGATCCGATCAAGCTCAAGATCGCCTGCACTGCGACGTCGGACTGCGCCTCCGCTATGGTGGCGAAGGACGAGGGCATCTTCGCCAAGCACGGTCTCGACGTCGACATGACCCTGATCGGGATCAACACCAACATCCCGCCAGCGATCGTCTCCGATTCGATCCAGATCGGCGGCCCGACGGCGACCGTCTTCCTGCAGGCGGTCGATGGGGGGCTCGATCTCGTCGCCGTCGAAGGCGCGTCGGTGATGGACCCGGTCGCCAACGGGGCGGTCGCCGCGGTCGCGCGCACCGGCGTGACGATCAAGGACGCCAAGGACTTCGTCGGCAAGAAGGTCGGCGCGCCCGGCATCGGCGCCTTCCTTCACGTCCTCTTCCGCAAATGGCTGATCGACAAGGGCGTCGACCCGAAGAGCGTCAACTTTGTCGAGTTGACCTTTCCGACCATGAGCGACGCGCTGAAATCCGGCGCGGTCGACGCCGTGCTGACGGTGGAGCCGTTCGTGTCGCGCATCAAGGCGGCGGGGGCGGGAGAGGTCGCGACGCGCTACGCGGCCGAACTCGCGCGGAGCGAGCCGATCATTTCCTATGTCTCGACGCGCGCCTTCGCCGAGAAGAACCCGGATGCAATCAAGGCGTTCCGCGAGGCGATCGAGGAGGCCGCGCCAATCGTCAATTCGGATCGCGAGAAGGCCTCATCGGCGATTTCGAAGTTCACCAAACAGCCGATCGACATCGTGCGCCTGAACCGTCCCAATCTCGCGACGCCGCAGTTGAAGCCATCGGATTTCGCCTGGTGGATCGAAACCATGAAGCAGCAGGATATGCTGCAATCCTCCGTCGACCTGAACACGCTGGTCCTGCCTTGAGTGAAATGGCTCTCGCTTCCGCCGAAACTCTGAGCGAGCGGGCCTTGGCGCTGGTCGAAGCCGACATTGTCTCCGGCGCGCTGACGCCGGGGGCCCGACTTGGCATTACCGAGACGGCGGCGCGGTACGGGGTCGGGCGCGACGCCGCTGCGCGAGGCGCTGTCGCGGCTCGCCGCACGCGGCCTCGTCGACGCTATCGGCAAGCGGGGTTTTCGCGTCAAGGCGATCTCCCGCGAGGATCTCGTTGACATCGTGCGGATCCGCACGACGATCGAGCGCGAGGCGCTACGCCTCAGCATCGCGTATGGCGGGGGCGAGTGGGAGGCGGGGGTCGTCGCCTCCTTGCATCGCCTAAAGCATTACGCGTGGCTCAATCCGCGCGGTCTTTCCGAAGGCGAGCGCGAATTCGATGCGCTTCACAAAGCGTTTCACACGGCGCTCATAGCAGCCTGCGGCTCGCCGCGCATGCTCGCCGCTCACTCCGACCTATACGATCAGACCTATCGCTACCGCCGGCTGATGTTGGCGGGATTCCCCGACCCGGAGGAATTTCTCGCCGAGCACGACCGCCTCGCGAATCTGGCCGTCCGGCGGGCGCAGCACGATGGATGCGCAGCCCTGGAGGCCCACATCGCCTCGACTCTCGCCCACGTCTACCCCGAGGCGGGAGCGAGCCCGGCATGACCTGCGCGCCGCTCATCGCCTTTCGAAGCGTCGACCTCGTCTTTGGCGATCATCTTGTGCTGGGCAAGCTGTCGTTCGAAATCGGGCCTGGCGAGATCGTGTGCGTCGTTGGACGGCGCTCCAGCATGGCTTCCTTCACGCGGACCTCGGCGCGAAACTGGAAGGTACGGTCAGTCACATGTTGGCCGGCTGGGCGACGGCCTCGATCGCCGGCGTCGCCCTCGGCGCCCTGATAGGGTCGTCGAAATCGGCGCGCGAGTACATCGCGCCGACCCTCGAGTTCCTGCGGCCCCTACCCGCTTCGGCCGTCATTCCGGCCGCGATCGCGATCTTCGGCCTGACGCCGCAGATGGCGCTCGGCGTCATCGCCTTCGGCTCGATCTGGCCGGTGCTGCTCGCGGCGATCCACGGTTTCGCCGCGATCGAACCGCGGCTCGTCGAGGTTGAGCGCGTCCTCGGCCTCACGCCCTGGCAGGGGATCGCGAAGATTTCACTGCCGTCGGCCACCCCGGATATTCTCGCCGGGCTCCGGCTCGGCCTCACGGTGTCGCTGATCCTGGCGGTCGTCTGCGAGATGATAGCCGGTCTCGACGGGCTCGGCCAATGGGTGCTGCTCGCCGCGCGGGCCTACAAGTCGGCCGACATCTTCGCCGGCGTCGTCCTGCTCGGCGCGATCGGCGTCGTCGCAAACGCCGTGCTCTCCGTAGCCGAGTTCGCGCCTGCTCAGGTGGCGTTCGACAAGCATTTCCTGAACAGCAAGGCAGGACGCGAACTTCCGCTCCGGGCGGACCTTTGCCGTTCCCGCGCGATGCTGGCAGGCAGGTGTGTTGCCCAGACCTGCCGTCCGCGCCGTCTGAAGATAGTGAGGCGGATGACTCAGCCTCTGCCCCGAACGCCCTGATCGTGTGGACTATGACCAATCAGCTATTTGCTTCTGACGTCGGCTTCCTCGCGCATGAGTTAGAACGGCCACCACAGATAGTGGCGAACCGGTGAGGTCGGCCGCACTGCATCGGTGGGATTTCCCAGCACGGCCGATCGGCAAAGCCGATTTACATCATCCTATCCAGAGCGGGACCTTCGCCAAAACTGGCGCTCGCCTCAGCGGAAACATGATCGGCCCATGTGACTAGCGCGACACGACCGGACGATGTCCCGTAAAGCCCCCGTTCGATCCGCTCGAACCAACCATAAACATTGCCCTGAAGGATCTTGGCGGCGTCCGGAGCAAGTATCCGAAGGTCCCGCGGACGACTCGACGTGCTGGCAAGCGCGTTGGCCACGGCGAGCGCCTGCTGACGATAGGCCGTCATTTGTGGCGTCCGGGTCGAACCGCCCGCGACGGGATCCCCCTTGCGGCGACGATGCTCCTCGACGATGCGCGAACGTCGTTTGGCGTCGCGCCTCGGCTTCCATGGCGCTGGCTCCGCTACCACGTCGACCCGGCCGTCGGCGCTGACGGTGAGAAGGCCGAAGCCCAGGAAGCGACAGAGCTTCTTCACGCGCGCGTCATTCTCCCGGCCACGCCCCCTTTTGGAGGCGCGGACGGCGAGCCAGACCTCGTCGCAGACGGATGTGCGATCAACGGCCTGAAGCACCAGTTCGAGCGTGAAGCTTTGCTTACCATCTCGCCGATCACGACGAGTTCGGCTGAGCCATTGGAAACGGCGACGAGATCGCAGCCGCACACCTCACCCTTGACCGCCAGGCCAAGCCTCTCGAGATGCCGCTTTATTGGTGGATAGAGATCGGTTTCCAAGTTGGATGGCCTGTCGATGCGCAGTCGGATCAACCTCGCAACGGCTGGTTAACGTAGCGTGGATGACGACCGCGTCGGGGCGATTGCCGCAAGAAAGAATGCTTTTTTCACGCTCGCCCGGTGTCGCATCTGAACGCGGCGAGTCCGTACGCGCAGGCAACGCGCAAAGCCTCGGCGTCTACTCAATTCCGGTTGATTCGGCCTTCCTTCTCACGCTCGATCACAAGGCACCGCCTTCAGTTCGGGATCGATCGAGGGCCGCCGACGTCTCTATAGAAGGGCCCAGGTGCGCCTTCATGCGTCGAGCGTCGGCGCGAAACGGCGCCCTTCTCGCGACGATCGGAAGAATGCTGGGGGAAAAACAGAGAGTTGATCGATATGATTGTTGACGAATCACGGCTCTCCTGAGAGGCAATATTTTGCGACGGACCCCGACGCGTCCTCCCCGCGTCGTGCGGCGGTCCTAGCCGATCCTGGCTCGAATTTAAGGCTGGGTCTCCTAAGGGTCCGATCGCCCCAACCTTCCCCGGCTATTCCCTCTTCGAACGTCTGGGCCCCGAAGAAGTTTAGGGCGTCCAGTTCGCTGCTATCCGTCCGCTTGCCTTGTGGAAAGACTGAGCAAAAGCGGGCATCGGCAAGGTTCGAATTGGCCCGAAATCATGCATGACTCTCCGTGGAGTCATCATGCCATTCGTCACCATCCGACATATCACGACCTATCGCTACCGGCGACCAGTCGCCTTTGGCGAACACCGGATGATGCTCCACCCACGCAACTCCCACGAGCAGGGTGATTCAAGCGGACCTAAAGATTAGCCCGGAGCCGATCCGCTTTGCCCGAACCGCGCCAATGCCGGTCACCTCGCGAAGTCGATTGGGCTCGGCCTCGATGACGTCGAAGACCTTCTCACCGAAGGCCTTGATCAACTTCTTGGCATAGACCGGCCCGATGCCGCGGATCATCCCGGAGCCGAGATATTTCTCGATCCCGTCGATCGAACTGGGAGCCGAGGTCTTGAGAAACCGCGCCTTGAACTGCTGGCCGTGGGCGCGATCGTTGATCCATTCGCCAGACGCCGTGATCCACTCGCCGGCGGAGATGATCGCGGCATGGCCGACGACGGTCACCAAGTCGCGATGACCGCGCGCCTTCGCCCTGAGGACGCAAAAGCCATTCTCGGCGTTGTGGAACGTGACCCGCTCAACGAGGCCCGCGAGAACTTCTTAAGTCGACGATTCCGGCATTTGGCTTCATAAGGGAGCCAGGATCGCCTGTTCTCTCTTAGCGCGCCACTCCGCGGACGCCGCGCGGGCGGTCTACCGCCCGATCTGGGCCGCATTGGCGCTTATTGACGCCGCCGTCACGCCTATCAGGTCGAGGTCCATGATCTTGGCGCACTGCTCTCACCGTGCTTGAGTTGACCCTCCAGCAGTATGAGCGCATCGGCGGTCATGTCGGCGTCAAGCAGTGCACCATGCCGGTCGTCTCTTTCGCTGCTGTCGAGCACCAGCCGATCGCACATTGCGGTAAGCGACTTAATGGCCCCAGGGAAAAGCTGGGCGAACAGGACCTGCGTGCAAATGTACCGCTCCTCAGCGTAGGCGCTCTCGCCCCACTGAATCACCTTGGCCCGCGCGAACTCATAGTCGAGGAAGTCTCGCTCGTTCTTGTAGGCGTGGGCAACAATCGGCGAGTCGCCAACGAAGTCTTTCACTTTCGGCAGGATCGTAGGGAACCGTGGAGCGTTCTTGAGATCGGCGGGCCGAATCCTGTGGATCTTGATGGCATCGGGGTCAATCGGCCCATCCGGGTTGACCCTGGAGCTCCACGTCTCGCCCTTTCGCCAGCCGCCGCCTTCGCGCAGCATTTCGACGAAACCGACCTCGATGATGATACCGGGAGCTCTCCAGGCAAAAGGCTGCTTGCGAATGAACTCGGCGTCGGGTGTACGCTTGCCAGTCGTCTCGGCGTCGAAGGCGACGAGCCGGTCGAAACCGTCGAGGAAATTCGGCAAGTACATCGCGGCAATCCGAAGCAGCGCCAATTCGTACGCGTTTCGGTAGTCGGCGTCACGGCGTCCGACCGAATGATTCTCCGCCTTTAAAACCGGATCCAGGGCTGACTGCGAAAGGCCTTGGATTTCCGGCTGGGGTCCGCCGCGCAAAAGTCCGATCCAGCGTATCGGTTTCACGTCGTCGCGGCGATAGTGCTGGACGAAGTTTTGCAATTGGGGTGAACACGCCCTTGCGCTCACCCTGAAGGCCGCCCGAGCAGGCGCCGATGAGGCCAACCTTGCGCGCAACCGGATCTGCCCCCGCAATAGCAACATTCCTGTTGGTCCTGCCGTGTTTGTTTGGGGAGGACCAACGTTTACCTCGGTTTTGCGCTGCTGGAGTCATGAAGAGTAAGCCCGACGGCGTCGCGTATAAGCGATCAGACGGCTACAGATTTCTCTCGCAAATTCGACGACGACATAGGTGGAGGCCGGCGCGGTTTTGGCGCAGTTCCCACCTATTCTTAACGAACGAAAGCTTACGCACGTCGGCCGATCGATTAACTCGCTCGCTCTCGTTTCCATTGTCGCACCGCCAGTGCACGGTCGTTCGACCAGGTTCCCAACATCGCTTCGTGTACGAGCGCGCCTACGGCCGGTGAATGCGGGCGGCCAGCGTGCGCGGCCTCGCGGGCCAGAGCCCGGAAGCTGCCGCCGTCTTACGACGGCTCGCCGTCTTTGAAGCGCGGACCCCCTGCCAACCTCGCTGGTTGAGGCGGAGGCTGCCGCCCGGCTCCGTCGGCGCGGACCCGATGTGCGTGACAGGCGATACTTCTGGGCGCGTCGTAGTTGCCGCGTCGCGTGTGCCGACGGCGGCGTCATCGACGTCGGCACACGGGATGGCAAGATGGTGATCTCCCGGTGGGTTGCAGCCAGCTCGGGCAACCGCACGGTGCACTATGACCTCGCGGCTGCCGGGCTAGCCGGCCAAAATTTGCCCTGTTCACGCAAAAAGAACCGGTTCAAATAGGGCGTCACTCCGGCGGCCGGAACTGTTCCGGCTCATTTCAGACTCGAAGCCTGGCGACGTGCTCCTAATCGAACAGGTTGACCGCCTCTCGCGCCTCACAGACTCCGACTGGCGCAAGCTCCGGGCGGAACTTGACGCCAAGCAGATCCGAGTAGTTGCGCTCGACTTGCCGACAAGCTGGCAACTGGCGGCGCCCGCTGGTGAGTTCACGTCGCGCATGTTCGCGGCCATAAATGCAATGATGCTGGATATGCTTGCCGCTGTGGGCGCGCAAGGACTATGAGGATCGCCGTCGCCGACAGGCTCAGGGGATCGCAAAGGCCAAAGCCGACGCAATCTACCGGGGTCGGCCCGAGAATATCGCCCGCAACACGGGGATCGCCGGAATGCTGCGCGCCGGCATGTCTTGGACCGCTATTCAGGCCGCGGCGGGCTGCTCGCGCGCCACCATTGCGAAGGTTGCGCGCCGGGCCGCAGCCGCCTAGCATGGCCCTCCGACGCTCGCTGCAGTGAAACGGCCCTCCGGTTTCGCAGCCTTCCCGTTTGGCTGCTCTGCGCCTCCCCGGCGGCGGCATCTCGCCTCTTCGTTCTTGCTCCGTTCTCGTGCGCGCGCTAGCGTCGGGGCATGGCTGACGACCAAAGCGACGCTCCCGAGCAACTTCTCCCGGTCGATCGGCAGCACCTTCTCGCAACCCTGTCGTTCGCACTTACGCATGATAGCCGCCTTGCGAAGACACAGGCGGCCGACGTCATGGCGTCGATCGTCGCCGAGCGGATTGTCGCGCATCTGGATCGTGCTGGCTTCGTCGTGGTGCAGAAGCCAGCGGTCGGAGCCGCGGCCCTTGGAACGGGTTTCGAGGGCTGACTGACTATTGCCCGCTACATGGAAAGGCTCGACTGAGCGTCGCAGCCATGGCGGCGCCGTAGGCCCACGCCGAGCATCTCCATTTCGATGTCCGGCGTCATGGAGCAGGCGACAACTATCGCATCTGCGAGTAGCGCCCGTCTTGGATGGAAGCGCGCGAAGGGCCGATTGAAGATGTCGCGCTCCTCGAGGACAGGCGCCCGCTCTTGGGACTTGGGACGTGGAAGGGATAGCGCTCAGCGCGCGAATCGGCGGCGTGGCGACGGGTTGACGTCGACGAGGTTAAGCTCTGCGACAAGGCTCGCTGGAGTGTCGGCTGTCCGCGAGATGGAAGGGATGTGCGATACCAGTCGATCAAGTTTAGGTGGCTCGGCGTCGTCACCCGCGCAATCGGCGCCGCCTTCGTGTGCTTCGCCTTGGGGTACGCCAGGGCGCGCTGTATTCGACCCGCTTTGACGAAGGCTCAGTCGCCTTTGCGCTTCGACAAAGCTCGCGTCTATCTCGCGCGCCACCAGCTCATAAAGCACTTTGTTTTTGCGAGAACGCATTTGTGCGGCGAGCTCAGCCAAATAAGCGGCTTCCCCGCTCGCGCGAAGACCAAATTGACTGATGAGCTCAGCCGCAGTCGCCGCGATTTTTTCTTTGCGGGGACTGAGGAAAGGCAATCGCATCGAGAGACCCCGATTTGCCGAAGGCGGTGAATTGCTGAAACCAAACAGGGCGGCCACACTTGCGTCAAGCGAAGGCTCAGCCGCGCAGCTCTTTAGTCACCACTTTGTTTCAAGACGGAGTTCAAGCTCAAGCAGGAGCTGACCCCCGAACGAGCTAGCGGAAACGCGCGCTCGGTTCCATGGCAGTAGTGGCGCCCGCCCTCCGGCCATGTCGTAATCCTCGGCGCGAGTTGATCGGGAAGATTGCGGGAAGAGCAACAATTTTGCCCTGCGATCATGCTGAGTGCGGAGCCGAATATGCGCGCCAAACTGGGGCTCTCGCCCCCTGGCCGCCTAGAGCGGGTTGCGCCCCGATGGAATCATCATTGCGAGGAGCGCAACGACGAAGCAATCCAGGGGGCGAAGGGCTCTACAATTCCTGGATTGCTTCACTCCGCTCGCAATGACGGGCCGCGGTTCGATCCAAAGGCAATCTGCTCTAATGAACCTCATGCCCGTCCGGGTCGAGCAGGCGCAGGGGCGCGGTGGCTGGGTCTATCCTTCTCACTTGAGGTCCTCAATCCACTTGATCAGCGCTTGCGAGCCCCGGCCGAGCGCCGCGTCCATCGCCGCTTTGAACCCGTGCAACGCTTGGTCGCTGGACATGAGGGCTTCGGTCAGGGGGTGCTTGGCGAGGTCGGCGCACAAGCCCCTCACGGCGCGGGTGAAGTCGCCCCTGTCCACGCAGATGAGCGCGCGCTGTTTTGCCCCGCTCAGGTGTTCGTTGAGATCGAGGTCGTATTGTTGCTGCAATCGAGCGACTACGGTCGCCACGTCGACAAACTTGATCTGCGTAGGCCCCGCTTCCGGTTCGATTCTGTCGCTGTACGGACGAATTGTTACAGATTGAATGTCATGTAGCGTGGGCAGCTTCTGCAGCTCGGCACGCAGAGCCTTCTCGGTCCGGGGCTGGAGCCCGGAAACGGCGACGCCGGCGCAGATATTCACCATCGCGTGCCGCCAAGCGTCTCACACAGCCCGTAGACGCAGATCGGACCGACTTGGTCGAGTTTGGCCTTCGCCCGCGTTGCCGCCGCGGCCTGCATCGCTTGGGTCGCCAGGGCGCGGCGGTTGAAGCTGGGCTTGCTGGTGCGCATCACGTTCAGCAACGATCGCCTCCATTCGCGGTGGAATTGCTGCGCATGGCGGCCAACAGCTTGAGCAGGCGTTCCAGATCGTCAGGCTTGAGTTTGGAGAGCTCACGCGCGGCAAGCTCGAGCCGCGGGTCTTGAGTGTCGAGCGTCTCGGGCGACTCGCCGAGCAGCCAGGCGACGCTGACGTCATAGATCTCAGCAAGCCGGGCGAGTTCGTCGGTGGAGGTGCGGCGGTTGCCGGCTTCCATCTCGCTGACGGAAGGCCGATGCAGGCCCAGCATCTTGGCGACATGGCCTTGTGACAGGCCTGCGAGCTTGCGCGCCTCTTTCAGGCGCTCGGCGATCTGGGCCCGCTTGGCGGAATCGAGCTCGGTCATGCCGCCGCCGCTTCCTTCTCGCCTTGCTTCTTGAGCAGCTCGCAGACGAAGGCGGCCGTCTCGTCGATCGAACGTGGGAGCTTGGTCGTCTCGTCGACGAAGATGTTCACGTCATTCGGGATCGTCGCGCCGATCTCGGTCGCAAGGATGGTGGTCGCGACGGGCCAGACCTTGCTGTCGAACTTCGGCAGGTTCTCAACCGGCTTGGTGGCGCCGGTGAGCGGCGGGCATTCAAGACCACTATCGGCTTGGATCTGACCGAGAACGGCGATCAACTTCTCTTTCAGCGCGGCGGGATCCATGGGCACCTCCTTCATCCGACACTAGGTAAGATAATCTTACCATGTCGAATATTCAAGGGCAATCCGCTGGCATGCCGCACTGATGGCTGCTTCGCCTGTTCCCAGTAGAACAATTGTAATCTTCGTGCTACATAAAGGCCGTCTTGGTAGCAGGAAGACCGCAAATGCCGACGCCACACCACCCCCCCGCCGCTGTGCGGCGCGCCCTGCGCAAGCTGGGCGCGGATATCCACGACGCCCGTCGGCGCCGGCGGCTGCCCATGGCGGTCGTGGCCGAGCGCGCGTTCACGTCCCGCTCGACCCTGCAAAAGGTCGAAGCCGGCGACGCCAATGTCAGCATCGGCATCTACGCCGCCGTCCTGCAGGCGCT
The DNA here is from genome assembly GCA_963775665.1 of uncultured Alphaproteobacteria bacterium. GTDB lineage: Bacteria > Pseudomonadota > Alphaproteobacteria > Rhizobiales > Beijerinckiaceae > Roseiarcus. The sequence continues at coordinate 149,169 of CAVZJZ010000040.1, forward strand.
TGGCCTGCTCGATGGCCTGGGCGAGATCGCCGACATCAGCCGCGACAGCGTCGGCCAGGCCCTGGCCAGCGCCGAGCTGCCGAAGCGCGTCCGTCTCAAGCGCACGCCGGGGCCGACCGATCATGGCTGACATCGAAGTCCATATCGACCTCGAAGGACGCACGCGTCCGGTCGGCTTGGCCCGCAGCAACAAGGTGCGCGGCAATGAGACCGTCGTCTTCGAGTACGCGCCGGAATGGCTCGCCGATCCGGACCGCTTCTCGATCGAGCCCGCCCTCGCGCTGACGCGCGGCGGCTTTGCGCCGCCGACCGGACAGGCCATCTTCGGGTCCATCGGCGACTCGGCGCCGGACACCTGGGGGCGCCGCCTCATGCAGCGCGCCGAGCGGCGCCTCGCCGAGCGCGAAGGCCGCGCGGTCCGGACCCTCGCCGAGAGCGACTATCTTCTCGGCGTCGCCGATGAGACCCGTCTTGGCGCGCTCCGCTTCCGCTGGGCGGGCGAGGACGTGTTCCAAGCGCCGCTCCGCGCGGGCGTGCCCGCCCTGATCGAGCTCGGCCGTCTCCTCGCCGTGACGGAGCGCATCCTGCGCGACGAGGAGACGGACGAGGACCTCCAGCTCATCTTCGCGCCCGGATCATCGCTTGGCGGCGCGCGTCCCAAGGCGTCGGTCATCGATCAGCACGGCCGCCTCTCCATCGCGAAGTTCCCCAAGGAAACCGACGACTACAGCATGGAGACCTGGGAGGAGATCGCCTTGCGCCTCGCCGGGCGCGCCGGCATCGCCACGCCCTCCCACGAATTGCTGCAGGTCGGCGGCAAAGGCGGTGCTCCTGTCGCGGCGCTTCGACCGCGACGGCGCCATTCGCATCCCGTTCCTCTCCGCGATGGCGATGACGGGATCGAAGGACGGCGAGCGCGGCAGCTATCCCGAGATCGTCGATGCGCTCACGCAGCACGGGGCTCAAGCGAAGACCGACGCCCAGGCGCTATACCGTCGCGTCGCCTTCAACGTGCTGATCTCGAATGTCGATGATCACCTGCGCAACCACGGCTTCCTGTGGCTCGGCAAGGCGGGCTGGTCGCTCTCCCCCGTCTACGATCTCAACCCCGTGCCGACCGACCTCAAGGCGCGCGTGCTGACCACGAACATCGATCTGGACGAAGGCACCTGCTCGATCGACCTTCTCGAGGCCGCCTCGGAATATTTCGGCCTCGGCCTCGCGGCGGCGCGCGGCATCATCAAGGAGGTCGCGGTGGTGACCGCGACCTGGCGGGAGACCGCGAAGGAGGCCGGCGCCCGGCGCCGCCGAGATCACCCGCATGGCCAGCGCCTTTGAGCACGACGACCTCAAGCGGGCGCTGGCGCTGTGACGCGAACCTCGGTCGGCCGAATTTCGACATACGCGAACCTCAAACGAGTACCGACAACTCGCAACAACGGAGGTGCAGCATGGAGATGGCGTATCGAGAGCGATGGCAGGCTGAGATTGCCGAGCTGCAGAAGATCTTGTCGGGGTTTGACTTAAGAGAGGAGTGCAAGTGGGGAAAGCCCTGCTACACGATGGATGGAAAAAACGTCGTCATCATTCAGGGCTTCAAAGACTATTGCGCGTTGGGTTCTTTCAGGGTGCGCTGCTGAAGGACCCGACGAAGCTGCTGGTGCAGCTCGGGCAGGTTCAGGCAGCGCGGGTGATGAGGTTCACCAGCGCGCCAAGGAGATTGTGACGAAGGCGGCCACCATCAAGGCCTACGTGCGCGAGGCCGCGGCGGTCGAGAAGTCCGGAACGAAGCTCGAGACGAAGCCACGAGAGTTTCCGGTGCCCGAGGAGTTGAAGTAGAAGTTCCGCAACAATCCGCAGTTCAAGCGCGCGTTCGAGGCGCTGACGCCGGGTCGGCAACGGGGATACCTGTTTCACTTCGCCGGCGCGAAGCAGCCTGGGACCCGGACCGTGCGGATCGAGAAGGCGATGCCTGCGATCTTCGAAGGACGAGGGTTCCTGGAGCGGCGATAGATCGTGAAACCATGGATGCGTACCGAGAGATAGTCGTCGCGTCATTCCGGAGCACGTAAGGCATTCAGCGACTATGGCAGCGTCAAACGGGATGCGTGGTTGTTTGATTTTGTTGCCGCTGTCGTAGCTCAACTACGATAATTCATCCTTTCTCAAATGGGGGAAAGCCTTCCCCTGCGGCCGGCCGACCCCGTCT
>CAVZJZ010000041.1:0-148641 GCA_963775665.1 uncultured Alphaproteobacteria bacterium
ACAGGGCGGGCAGGGGTGGGGGGTCGCGCCGAACCTAAATTACTGAATCCTCGAACCGCGGTCTCAACTCCGTGTGCTTCGCATGGATCGTCTGTAGGATCCCGCCGAGATTGTGAAAGACCTCGTCGTTGGTGAAGCGCAGGACGGCGAAGCCCTGCGCCGCAAGCGCCGCCGAGCGCGCGCGATCGCGTGCGATCTCCTCATCCGTTGAATGCGTCGCGCCGTCGACTTTGATCACGAGCCGCGCGTCGAACGACGCGAAGTCGGCTATGAATTCGCCGAGCGCGACTTGGCGTCGAAACCGGAATCCCGCGAGCTGATTCCGACGCAGGCCTTGCCACAGCCGCCGTTCGGCGCTGGTCGCGTTGCGCCTCAATGAGCGAGCCACTGGCGCCAATGTCCCGCGCATGGCGCGACCCCCCACCCTAACCCGCCCCCACAAGGGGGGCGGGGACGCCTCCGGCGAGCGCGGCGCGCGTCAATATACACCAATAGCTGTTTCGAAATGGATACGCGACGCTCGCGCCGCTTTTGCGTGTTCAATGTCTCGGCATCAGCAAAGACCAGCCTGATCGGTTTGCGATTTCGGCTCGGCAAGATCTTGGAGGTGAAGAACTATCGTAGGTAAGCAAGCCTTTAGGGACAACCGTACCGAACGTGACGTAACCAATTCGAGGCGCAGCTCACGTCCTGATCGCCTTCGCCGCCCGCATAAGCGTTTCCAGAGTTGTACCGCTGTTGTCGGGGTCGAGGAGCCGGTCGAGCTGGGCGCGGCTTGTGTGCATCAACTCGGCCATTCGCGACTTGCTCAGTCCGCGCTCTTTCATGGCGACCGCGATCTGCTCGGCGATGATGCTTTTGATTGCGGCGGCCGTCACGTCTTCCCGCAGACCCTTCTCATCGAGCCAACTCTCGAACGTCGAGCCGATATGCGGATTCTTGTCTGTCATGACGTGATCTCCTTCAGCCGGCGGCGCGCCGATTCCAGTTCGGCCGCCCGGCGTCGCCTGCGATTTCTTGATGAAAGCCGTTAGGGCGATCAGCATCCCACCATGAAATCCGCGAACAGGACGCGGGCCTCGCGCCCGCTTGTCAACGATGAACGAACTTCATGAAGGCCCTTGCGGCCGGCACACCGGCAATCACCGGCCAACCGAACTGGACCTTCGCGATGTCGCGGCCGATCACGCGCTGGTCTTCTCGCGGCAGCACGTTCAGCCATTCCCGACGGCTCGTTTCCGGCAGCGGATCTCCAAAAAGGCCAGCGGGATAGGCTTCAGCCGTTCAATCATCCCCCGTCGGTTGTACCACAAACGGTACAGACGGCAAGAGGACAGGAGCCTGTCATGCCGTGAGAGCCGAATTTTCGCCCCGGCGACCGAGACGCATAACCATCAGGACGCCGCGTCCGAGGCCCGGCGCTTCGTATTCGCGCAGCTTTCGAAAGCCGGCCTTCTCGTAGGCGCGCTGGGCGACGAGGTTCGCGACGGATGGCGTCAGGCCGGCGAGGGGAACCGTCGGGTCGGCGCGCAGCCTTTCGGCCAGCAGCGCCAGCGCTTTCGGCCCGAGGCCTCGCCCGGTGCAGTCCGCCTCGCCGATCAGAATGTCGATGTCGACCGACCCCGCCGGAATCTCGTGGAGCCCGACGGCGTCCAGAGTCTCGCGCGTGACCTTTCGCCAGCTGAGATAGCCGACCGGCCGGCCGCCGCAGGCGATCAGGGCGTTGGCGCCGCCGGGCGGCGGGTCGAGCGCCCATTCGAGCCGGGCGCCAGCATCAGGAAACCACCGGGCGACATGCGGCCGCGCGAGCCAGTCGGCGAGCAGCGCAGCCCGGCCTTGGTCGAAGGGAACGAGCGAGACGGCGTCGCCGCCGCTCACGGCGCCGGCCCTTCGCGGGCGAGCGGCGGCCGTCGTGTCTCCCGGAGGCCCTTTTCGGCGAGCCAGCTCCCGAAGGACGAGCCGACCCGCTTGCCTTTGCCAGTCATGGGGCGCCTCCTTCGGGCGGCGGCGCCCGAAGGCGAAGGACAAGAACGCAATACGACATTCATCATTGAACTCAAACAGATACGGCAGACTTCGCATGTTTCGCTTTGAGCGGAGCGGGGCGACATAGAAACGCCATATTTGTTTACGCAACGCATCAGGATCCCGTGGTAATCATTTGTAATATCAGCACTTTTGTCCAGCAATAGCGAGCCAAAACGACGCCATTCCGCTTGATTCTGGACGATTTCAGGCGGCTGAGTTTAGAAATTCTATACTCCACCGCCCTCGGGCGGGCCATAAAAACAGCTCTCCGGCTTCGGCTTTCCCGATTGTCTGCTCCCTGTTATGGGCCGTAACAGGGAGATCGCCTCCCTGTTATCTCGTTCAACCGTTACATGAGCAATCCATCGCAATAGACTGAGATTCAATGCTTTTATGCATCAACTTCAACCGCGGCGAGGCCCGCGCTTCCCTGTTAGCAGGGGATAACAGGGAGAATTCCGGTTTTGGCGAAGTTCCGGGCGGCGCCCGTCGCGAAGCCATGAGTATAGATTTTCTATCCGGCTCGAAGGAGCGCGGCTCACGGCGCCGGCCGCTCGTCGGCGATGATCTTGCCGTCGTTGGGCAGCGACCCCGGCGCGACCAGCGCGACCTCGCCGCGCAGCTTGGTCAGCGCCTGCAGGGTTGCGGCGACGGCGTTCGAGAGCGCTTCGCTGGGGCTGGCGGTCTCGGCCGTCAGCGTCATCGCGTCCTGCTCGCCCTCGCGCTTCACCGTGAGCCGCAGGCTCCCAAGCTCGCGATGGCGCCTGCCGATCTCGACGATCTGTCCCGGATGGACGAAGAGGCCCCTGACCTTGGCCGACTGGTCGGCGCGGCCCATCCAGCCCTTGAGCCGCCCGGGCGCCGCCCATGCGGAGAGATCGCCGGTGGCGAAGCGCAGGAGCGGATAATCGCCGATGAGCCGGGTGACGACCACCTCGCCGGCCTTGCCGGAAGGGGCCGGCTCGTTCGTTCCCGGCGTCACGATCTCGACGATGAGATCGTCGTTGACCAGCAGGCCGGGCAGCAGCCCGCCGTCCGGCCCGTCGGTCTCGTAGGCGATCACGCCGAGATCGGCGGTGGCGTAGGCCTGGCGCGTCCTGATCCCTGCGCCTTCGAGCTCGGCGCGAAGGCTCGGCGGCAGCGCCGCGCCGGAGACGAGCGCCTTGCGGATCGAGGAGACGTCGGCGCCCGCCGCGCGCGCCTTGTCGAGCACGATCTTGAGAAAATCGGGCGGACCGCAATAGACGCCGGGTCGTAGTTGCGCGATCGCGGCGATGAGCTGCTCGGTATTGCCCGGGCCGGCGGGAATGACCGGGCAGCCAAGCGCCAGGGCGCCGCTTTCGAGGATCCGCCCGCCGGGCGTCAGATGATACGAGAAGCAGTTGACGACGATCTCGCCGCCGGCGACGCCCGCGGCGACGAAGGCTTTTGCCGCGCCCCAGGGATCGCGCCCGGCGGATTCGGGCTCGTAGATCCCGCCGGGCGAAGCAAAAAGCCGCGCGAAGGCGCCAGTCGGCGCGGCGGCAACGCCGCCGAACGGCGGCTCGGCGCCCTGCATCCGCGCCACATCCGATTTCCGCAGGACGGGAATGAGCGCGAGATCCGCGGGCCCGCGAAGCTCGCCGAGGTCGACGTCTCCGAGTTGCCGGGCGAGCGCCTGGCTGCGCCCGTGCAGTTCGCCGAGCCGCGCGCGCAGCGCTTCGTATCGGGCGTCGTCGCTCATCGCGTCCTCGCGTTTTCAGGCCAGCCAGCGCTTGCGGCGCTTGTAGGTCTTGACGTGCTTGAAGGACCGCCGCCCGCCCTGCGCGACGCCGAGATAGAATTCGCGCACGTCCTCGTTGGTCCTGAGCGCCTCCGCCGCGCCGTCGAGCACGACCCGCCCCGTCTCCAGAATGTAGCCGAAGCTCGCATAGCGCAGCGCAATGTTGGCGTTCTGCTCGGCGAGCAGGAACGACACGCCCTCGCGCGCATTGAGGCCGCGGACGATCTCGAAAATCTCCTCGACCACCTGCGGCGCGAGCCCCATCGACGGCTCGTCGAGCAGAATGAGCTTGGGGCGCGACATCATGGCCCGGCCGATCGCGCACATCTGCTGTTCGCCGCCCGACGTGTAGCCGGCCAACGAAGTCCGGCGCTCCCTGAGGCGGGGAAAATAGGCGTAGACGGCCTCAAGGTCGCGCGTCACCGCGGCCCGCCCGTCGCGGCGGGTGAAGGCGCCGGTCAGAAGGTTCTCTTCGACGGTGAGATGGCCGAAGCAATGCCGCCCTTCCATGACCTGGATCGCGCCGCGACGCACGAGATCGTTCGGCGACAGCCGGTCGACCCGTTCGCCCTCGAACACGATCGCGCCCTTGGTGACCTCGCCGCGCTCGGCGCGCAGCAGGTTGGAGATCGCCTTCAGGGTCGTCGTCTTGCCGGCGCCGTTGGCGCCGAGGAGCGCCACGACCCCGCCCTTCGGCACGTTCAGCGACACGCCCTTCAGCACGAGCGCGATGGCGTTGTAGACGACCTCGATATTGACGACGTCGAGGATCGGGGCGGGCGGCGGGGGTCACGCGTTCGCCCTCACCCCGGCCCTCTCCCGCAGGCGGGAGAGGGGGCGAGAAGCGCCGCATGAGGGTATTGCCTCACTTGTTGTCGCATGGCTCGCTGCGGGCCGGCCAGCCGGCGTTCTTTTCGGCGTAGGCTTTGGCGGCCTCGTCGAGTAGCGGCTGGACCTTGGCCGTGTCGGGGGCGACGAGGTCGCTGACCTTGGTCCATTTTGCGCCGTCCCACTGCTGCACGAAGGTCGCCGAATGGCTGTCGTGATCGGCGCAGGTCGTCTTGAACGGCGCCGCGAATCCGTCGAGCCCAAGCGCCTTGAAACGCGCCGCGTCGAGATTGAGATTCTCGAGGCCGCGCCGCACGTCTTCGCCGGTCACGACTTTCTTGCCGGTGATCTTCTGCGCCTGAGCGATCGCTTCGGCGATCAGGACCGAATTGTAGACGCCGCGGTTGTAGAGCACCTGGCCGAACTCCTCCTTCGGCGTCTGGCTCTTGCCGGCGTCGATGACTTTTGCCTTGATGTCGGCGAGGGCTGGGTAGTCCGCGCCAGTGCCGTGCCAGTTCAATTCCTTGAACCCCTTGGCGCCGTCGCCGGCGGAAGCGGCGTCCGCGTCGTTCGGCCACCAGATCGAGACAAACTTGTCCATCGGGAATTCGGCCTTGACCGCTTCCTTGATGGCGGTCGGGTTCATGGCGCCCCAGCCGTACATCACGAGAAAGTCAGGCTTGTCGCGGCGGATGTCGAGCCATTTCGACGATTGGTTCTGCATGTCGGCCGGCGCGACCGGATAGAGCTTCAGATTGAAGCCGACCTCCTTGGCGAGCGCCTGGAACAGCGGGATCGGCTCCTTGCCGAAGCCGGCGTCAAAATAGAGATAGCCGATCGTCTTGTCCTTGAGCGCGTCGATTGAGCCGCCGCCGACATATTTGAGGATTTCCGAGAGGCCGTCCCAGTAAGTGGCGGGCGGGTTGAAGACCCAGGGGAAGACGTCGCCCTTGGCGGAGGCCGAGAGCCCGTAGGCCATCGAAAGGATCGGAATCTTGTCGACAGAGGCCTTCGGGATCAGCGACAAAGTGATGCCGGTCGACCACGGATTGACGATGACCGGGTTCTTCGGCTTCACCGCATCGTAGCACTCAAGGCCTTTCTTGGTGTCGTAGCCGGTCTCGCATTCGTCGACGACAAGCTTGACGCCGCCGATGCCGCCGTCGCGCTCGTTGAGCATAGTCAGGTAGTCGTGCATGCCGTCCGCGATCGGCGTGCCGGAGCCCGCAAAGGGGCCGGTGCGGTAGGTGAAGAGCGGCACGTAGATCGAATCTTCGGCGACAGCCGCCGTGACCGGCAGCGCGAGGATCAGCGCCAGCGCGCCGGCCGCGCTCTTCAACAGGGCATTCGACTTCATTTCGGTTTCCTCCTCCAGGTTTCCATGCGCGCCGTCAGTACGGGAACGGCCAGACGCGCAGTTTCTGCTTCGCGGTTTGCCAGAGCCGCGCCAACCCGTGCGGCTCCGCGATCAGGAATACGATAATCAGAATACCGGTGATCATGAAGGTCAACTGGTCGATTCTCGCCGCATCGATCGAGAGACCGACCATGGCGGGCAGGGCGCGCAGCGCAATCGGCATCAGATGGATGACGGTCGCGCCGAAAAAAGCGCCGACGATCGAGCCGAGGCCCCCGATGATGATGATAAACAGGAGCTGGAACGACAGGTTGATGTTGAAGGCTTCCGGCTCGGCAGCGCCCAGCCACAGGAACACCATCAGCGCGCCCGCGACCCCGACATAGAAGGAGGACACCGCGAAGGCGAGCAGCTTGGCGCGCAGGAGACGGATGCCGATGAGCTCCGCCGCGATGTCCATGTCGCGCACCGCCATCCACATGCGCCCGATCCGCCCATGGACGATGTTGGAGGCGATCCAGGCCATCGCGGCGACGATGGTCAGCACAACGAGATAGCGCGTGACGGGCGTAGCGGTCGGTCCCGTCACCGGCAAGCCGAACAGGGTCCCGGTCGACACTTCGATCGCCCCGGAATCGTTGTAGTTCACCAGCCACGGAACGCGGGCGAAGCACCATTCGAGGAAGAACTGCGCCGCCAGCGTCGCCACCGCCAGATAGAATCCCTTGATGCGCAGGCTCGGCAGGCCGAAGGCGACGCCGACGGCGGCAGACACGAATCCGCTCGCGATGATCCAGACGAGGATGTCGACCCGAGGGAAAAACGTCTCGAGCTTGTAGCAGGCATAGGCGCCGACCCCCATGAAGGCGCCGGTTCCGAGCGACAGGAGCCCGGTATATCCCGTCAGGAGGTTGAGCCCGATCGCCGCCAGCGAGAGGATCAGGAACGGGATCATCATGGTGTTGAGAAAAAACTGGTTGCCGGTCAAGGGGACGACGACGAAGGCGACGAGGAGAATCAGCGCGAGGCCGTAGCGGTCCTGGCGGATCGGGAAGATCGCCATGTCGGCCGCGTAGGTCGTCTTGTATTGACCGGCTTCGCGATAGAACACGCGTTGGCTCCTTAGCTAGGCCCGGACCTGTAGCCGCGCTCGATGAGCGCGGCCACAGCGCGGCGATCCTCAAATTCGCTCAATGATCTTCTCCCCGAACAGACCTTGCGGGCGGAACAAAAGGAAGGCGAGCGCGATGACATAGGCGAGCCAGCTCTCGATGCCGCCGCCCAGCAGCGGCCCCCAGTAGAACTCGCCGAGCTTTTCGCCAATTCCGATGATGAGGCCGCCAACGATCGCGCCCGGAACGGAGGTCAGGCCGCCGAGGATCAGCACGGGGAGGGCCTTCAGCGCCACGACCTGGAGCGCGAAGGAGACGTCCGAGCGGGCGCCCCAGAAGATGCCGGTCGCGAGAGCCACTACGCCCGCGGTGAACCAGACGATGACCCAGATCTGATTGAGCGAAATGCCGACCGAAAGCGCCGCCTGGTGATCGTCGGCGACGGCGCGCAGCGCCCGGCCGATGCGCGTCTTCTGGAAAAAGAGCGCGAGCCCGGCGACCATGATGAGCGCAATCGCCGCGGCGGCGATGTCGAGCTTCTGCAACTCCACTTTGCCGCCGAGAATGCGCAGGTCGAACGAGCCGCTTGGCAAATAGAGCTCCTTCGTGATCATCGATTTCGGATTGCCGCCGAACACGAGTTCGCCAAAGCCGATAAGAAAGTATGTGATGCCGAAGGTCGCCATCAGGAGGATGATGTCGGGCTGGTTGACCAGCGGCCGCAGGACGAGACGCTCGATGCAGACCGCGAGCCCGTACATGACCCCGACCGTGAGGATCAGCGCGATCCAGGCCGGGACGCCTTTTTCGTGCAGCCCGACGAGCGTCAGCGCCGCGAACACCATCATGATTCCTTGCGCGAAATTGAAGACGCCGGAAGCCTTGAAGATGAGCACGAAGCCGAGCGCGATCAGCGAGTAAAGGACGCCGCCGACGAAGCCCTCCCAGATCGTTTGCGCGAGCAGATCGGGCGCGGCGATCATCTGGGCGAACGGGTCGACGAAAACGGCGTGCAGGACGTCCATCGGTTCAGTGTCCCGCGCCAAGATAGGCGTCGATGACCCTTTGGTCTGACTTGACCACATCCGGGACGCCGTCGGCGATCTTGCGGCCGTACTCGAGGACGACCACTCGGTCGGAGAGGTCCATCACCACCCCCATGTCGTGCTCGATCAGCGCGATTGTCGCTCCACGAAGGCGGTTGGCCTCGACGATGAAGCGGCTCATGTCCTCCTTTTCCTCGAGGTTCATGCCGGCCATCGGCTCGTCGAGCAGCAGGAGCTCCGGCTCCATCGCGAGCGCCCGGCCGAGTTCGACCCGCTTCTGCAGTCCGTAGGGCAGGGCTCCGACCGGCGTCTTGCGGATATGCTCGATCTGCAGAAAGTCGATGATCTCCTCGCAGACGCGCCGGTGCTCGATCTCCTCATTGAGCGCCGGCCCATGCCGCAGCGCCTGCCAGAGAATATTGCGCTTCATGCGTAGGTTGCGCCCGGTCATGATGTTGTCGAGCGTCGTCATGCCCTTGAAGAGCGCGACGTTCTGGAAGGTGCGGGCGATGCCCTGCTCAGCCGCCTCGTGCGGCTTCATCCGCGCGCGCGCCCTTCCGCGATAGGTGATTTCGCCTTGCTGGGGCCGATAGAAGCCATTGACCACGTTGAGCATCGACGTCTTGCCGGCGCCGTTGGGGCCGATGATGGCGCGGACTTCGCCCTTGCGGATGTCGAACGAGACGTCCGAAACCGCCCGCACGCCGCCGAAGGACAGCGACACGTTTTCGACCGAAAGCAGAGTGTCGCCGCCGGGGCCGCTCATGCGGCGCGCGCCGCTTTCACGCGGGGGAACGGGTCCATGTCGACGATGCGCGCCGCGCCAACGAGCTTGCCTTTGCGGCCGTCCTCGTAGGTGATCTCGGCTTCAATCGAGGCTTCATTCGCGCCGCCGTAGAGGCCCTCGACCAGAGGCGCGTACCGGTCGGCGATGAAGCCCCGCCGCACCTTCTGGGTGCGGGTGAGCTCGCCGTCGTCGGCGTCGAGCTCCTTGGGCAGGATGAGGAAGCGCCTGATCTGCGCGCCCGCCATCACCGGCTCTTCGCTCAGCGAGCGATTGACCGCGTCGACGTGCCTTTCGATCATCGCGTAGACCTGAGGATGGGCGGCGAGCTCCTGATAGGAGGCGTAGGAGACGTTGTTGCGCTCCGCCCAGTTCCCGACTGACGCGAGCTCGATATTGATCATCGCGGTGACGAAATCCTGTCCGTCGCCGATCGCCACCGCTTCGCGAATGCTGGGAAAAAACTTGAGCTTGTTCTCGATATATTTGGGCGCGAACATCTGGCCGCGTCTGAGCCGGCCGACGTCCTTGGCCCGGTCGACGATCTTGAGCTGGCCGTCGGGTTCGAAGAATCCGGCGTCGCCGGTCTTCACATATCCGTCGTCGGTCATCGTCTCGCGCGTCTTCTCGGCATCGCGGAAATAGCCGACGAACATGCCCGGCGACCTGAATTGCACCTCGCCGTCGGGCGCGATGCGAAGATCGACATCGGGCGCGGGCGGGCCGACGGCGTCTGAACGCACGGCGCGGTCGGTCTGGGCGGTCACAAACAAGAAGGCTTCGGTCTGGCCATAGAGCTGCTTCAGATTGAGGCCCATCGAGCGATAGAAGGCGAAGAGATCGGCGCCGATCGCTTCGCCAGCGGTATAGGCCACGCGGATGCGGGAGAAGCCGAGCGCGTTTTTCAGCGGAGCATAGATCAGGAGGTCGCCGAGGCCATAGGCGAACCTGGCGCCGAACGGCACGCTTTCGCCGTTGGCGATCCTTTCGCCCCAGCGCCTCGCCACATCCATGAAACGGCGGTAGAGCCAGCGCTTGAGCGCGCTCGCGTCCTCCATGCGGATCTCGACGCGGGTCAGCAGCGCCTCGAACACCCGCGGTGGGGCGAAGTGGAAGGTCGGACCGATCTCGCGCAGGTCGCTGGGGGCGGTGTCGGCGCTTTCCGGACATGCAATGCAGAATCCGGCGACGTAGCCCTGCGCGTAGTTGAGGTAATGGTCGCCGACCCAGGCGAGCGGCAGATAGGCGAGCACTTCGTCGCGGTCGGTCAACTTGTCGAAGGCGACGGTATCCCGCGCGGCGGCGATCGACCGCTCCCCGCTCAGGACCACGCCCTTCGAGCGGCCGGTCGTGCCGGAGGTGTAGAGGATGACGGAGGGATCTGAACCGCGGCCCGCCTCGATGCGCCGGTCGAGCTCGGCTGCGAAGGCAGCGTCGGCGAGCGCGCCGCGGCCCTTGGCCATGACCGCGTCGAGCGCAAACAGGCTCGGCTCGTCATAGTCGGTCAGGCCTCGCGGCTCATCGTAGAGGAGATGACGAAGCCGAGGGAGCCGGTCGCGGACCGAGAGAATCTTGTCGACCTGCTCCTGGTCCTGGGCGACGATGACCGAGGCTTCGGAATGACTGAGAACCGCGGCGATCTCGTCGGCGACCGAATCGGCGTAGACGGGCACCGGGACGGCGCCGATTATTTGCGCCGCCGTCATCGACCAGTAGAGCCGCGGGCGATTGGCGCCGACGATGGCGATGGCGTCGCCCCGGTCGAGCCCGAGCCCGAGCAAGCCTTGGGCGATTGCGCGCGTTTCCGCATAGACCTCCGCCCAGGTCCATGTCTGCCAGATGCCGAAATCCTTGTGGCGGAAAGCCGGGCGGGCGCCGCGCTCTGCGGCATGGGCGCGCAGCAGCTTCGCGAAGGTGTCATTCGCCTCCGGTCCCTCGCGTGCCGTGTCCACGCCGTTTGTCTCCCCTCCAGCCATCGGCCATCGCGCGGACCCGCAAACCGCCGAGCCCGTTCCTCTTGAGTGCGACGGACTATTCAGCAGCGCCGCCCGGATTTCAACAGCCCTACATTCGTCGGGGACGGCGATTGTTTCCGCATGTTGGGCGGTGCGACGCGCTCGGACGCGACAGCTCTCAGCCGAACGGCGTTGCCGGCGTGGCAAGCGAAACTTCTCGTTAACCTTAACGAGGACTTAAGGCCGCGAACAGAGCCGCCGGCCGTTGAGAAAGCTAAAGTTTTATGAAAGTATAAGACTATCGAATAACCAATCGAGGGGTGGCGATGAGACATTTCCCAGCCGGGGCGGCGACGCCGTCACCGGGCGCGGTTTCGCGGCTGCTCGACAGAGACGCGGACACGGTCACGCCCTTGCGGGGCCCTGTCCCAACGGCGCCGAGCGCCGACGCGCTGGTCCAGTCTTTCAATTCCTGGGCTTTCAAGCGCGAGCAGCCGGACAATCCGGAGCGGCTGAAGCAGCTGGCCGGGGCCGCGGTCGAGCGCGATTCGCCCCTCGCCTTCGTCCTCTACTGGGGCCGCGGTGTCCGCGCCGGCGTTGCGGCGCCGGAGCGTCAGTGCCTCGACTTCCTGGCAAGCCTCGCGGCTCGGGTGCGGAGCCGGCACGGGCCCGGCGCCGACGTCACGATCATCTGCACTGACACCCATGCCGCGCTCAACGGCCATTCGCCGCTCTCGACGCAGCGCTATTTCGCCGAGGTCGAGGGCGAGGCGGCCGAACGCGGCTTCCATGCCTGTTTCCTCAGCGATCTCGTCGCCTGGTCGGAAGGCCGGATCGACGCCGGGCGGGCGCTCGATCCGCCGCCGTCGGAAGTCCTGCAAGGGCTGACCGCCTCCGCCGCCAAGCACTACGCGGGAGGCCGATCGCCCGAAGACGCCGCGCGGCTCTACTACCAGGCCAACATGATCGAAAAGCAGGCGGTCGAAGCGGCTTTCCCGGACGCGATCTTCGTCACCTTCAACGGCAGCGGCCTCCGTCCGCTTTTTCCCGACCGGATGCCGATCTTCTACATGTACTCGATCCGCCGCGGCGTCGCGGTCAAGCCTTGGTTCATGCCGGCGGAGCCGGAGGAGGCGGCTCGTCCCTCCGAGGCGGTCCAGTGAACGGGCCGGCGCGGGCGGAGGCGGCGCACGAGCGAAGCCGGATCCTCGCCAATGGCGACGCGGCGCTGGTGGTCGAGTTCGGCGACCGCATCGATCTGAAGCTCAACGAAAGAAGTCCTTGCACTCGCCGACCGGCTCGTCGTCGCCCCGATCTCCGGGATCGTCGAGACTGTCCCGACGTTTCGATCCCTGATGATCAGCTTCGACCCGTCGCGGATCGGGTTCGATGCGCTGGCGCGTCGCGTATCCAACCTCATCGCCGATGCGACGGCGGTCCCGCGCGCGGGCCGGCTCTGGAGGCTGCCCGTCTGCTACGACCCCGAGGTCGCTCCGGACCTCGAGGACGCCGCCCGCCGCGCCGGCATGGCGCCCGAAGCCTTCGCTTCCCGCCATTCGGGCATGATCCACCATGTTTACATGCTCGGGTTCCTGCCTGGGCAGCCCTATCTCGGCGACCTTCCGGAGGAGCTCGCGCTTCCCCGCCGGGAAACCCCGCGAACGAGGGTCGCGGCGGGATCGGTCGGCGTCGCCTCGCGGATGACCTGCGTGTTCCCCAAAGAGACGCCCTGCGGCCTCAACATCATCGGGCGCACCCCTGTCGCCCTCTGGGACCATCGCCGCCGCGAGGCGGCCCTTCTGGCGCCGGGCGACCGCGTGCTGTTCGAACCGGTGGGGCTCGAGGACTTCGCAACGCTCGCGGAGCTCTCGGCGCGGGGCGAGCTCGTCCTCGCGCCATTCGGCGCGCCAGTCGCGGCCGGGCCCGCGCCTTGATCCCCGCCTTGCGCATCCTCGCTCCGGGCCTCATGACCACGGTCCAGGATCTTGGCCGCGTCGGTTATCAGAGGCTCGGCATTCCCGTCGCGGGCGCGCTCGACGCGTTGAGCCTGCGGGCCGCCAATCTGCTTGTCGGCAATCCTCCCGATGCTGGCGGGCTGGAGATCATTGCGTCTGGCCCGACGTTCGCCGTCGAGGCCGAGAGCGCCCGCGTCGCCTTCGTCGGCGCCGCCGTCGATCTTGTCCTGACCCGCGAAGGCTCGCCCGCCCGATCCGCGATCACGACCGGCCAGAGCGCGCTTCTGCGCCGGGGCGATCGTCTCGGCGCCGGGTGGCTCAAGGGCACTTCGACCCTCTACATGGCGGTCGAAGGCGGCTTCGACATCTCGCCTGTGATGGGGAGCGTCTCGACCTATCTCAGGGGCGGGATCGGAGGATGGCGGGGCCGCGCGCTGAAGCCAGGAGACTGCCTTCCGCTGAAGAGAGCCCAGGCGCCCGAGCGCGCCGAACTTTCCGTCGACGCAGCCCTCTTCGCGCCGCCGCGCCGGTTTCGGGTGCTTGAGGGCCCGCAGAGCGACTATTTCAGCGAGGATGAGCGGGCGGCGTTCTTTCGCCGCGACTATGCCGTCGGGCCCGGCTGGAATCGCATGGGGATGCGGCTCGCCGGCGAGCCCCTGAAGCTCAGCCGCGGCTACAACGTCACCTCGGACGGCGTCGTTCGCGGGTCGATCCAGATCCCCGGCGACGGATTGCCGATCGTGCTGCTCGCCGAGCATCAGACGACCGGCGGCTACCCAAAAATCGGCGCGGTCATTTCGGCCGATCTGCCGGCGCTCGGGCGGCTCGGCGCCGGATCGAAACTGGCGTTCGAGCGGGTCTCCCGTGAAGAGGCGGACGCGGCCCGTGTGGCGCACGCGACCCTGATCGAGCGCCTGCCGTCCCGCCTCTCGCCGCTCGACGCGGCGCGGTCACTCGACCTTCCGGCGCGGCTCGGAGAAGCCAATCTCGTCAGCGGAGTGATCGATGCCTGCGCGTGGATGGGCTAGCGCATTCTTCGAAGTCCTGCGCATGAGCGACAACATCCCGCTCGGCATCGCCTGCATGACCGGCGCGACGCTCATGTTCGCAGCCTCGAGCGCCATCATGAAGTTCGAAGTGGCGCGATACCCGCTCGGCGAGGTGATGGCCGCCCGATCGTTGAGCTCGCTCCTGGTCTGTGCGGCGGCGGTGTTGCCCGCGACCGGCCTCGCCGCCTTCGCAACCCGTCGACCGGGGGCGCATGTCGCCCGCGGACTCTCGCAGGCGGTTTCGCAGACCTTCACCGTCATCGCGCTCTGGTACATGCCGCTCGCTGGCGCAGTCGCCATCAGCTTTTCGGCGCCGCTGTTCGCCGCGATCATCTCGCTCGTCTGGCTCAGGGAGCGTGGCGACTTTCCGCGCTTCGCCGCACTCGCCGTCGGCTTTTCGGGCGTCATCGTCGTCACGCGGCCCGGCGCGGATTCGCTGCAGATCGGCGCCCTCTTCGCGCTCATGAACGCCGTGATGTACGGCAGCGTCACCGTCGCGGTCCGCGGCATGACGAAGACGGAATCCACCGCGACCCTTTTGATGTGGCAGATGGCGGTCGTCGCCGTCTGCCACTCGGCGCTGCTTGCCTTCGGTTTCGCAAGCCCGACCGTGCCGGACGCGGCGCTGCTCTTCGGGAGCGGCGTCGCCAACAGCCTCGCGCAAACCTTATGGACAAAGTCGCTGCGGCTCGCGCCGACCGCGGCGGTGTCGCCCTTTTATTATCTGCTGCTCGTCTGGGCGATCCTGATCGGCTTCCTCGTCTGGGGCGAGAGGCCGAGCGCGTCGCTCATCATCGGCTCGGGCGTTGTCGTCGCCGCGGGTATCGCTCTGCTCGTTCGGGAGGCGCGCGCCGGCCGGCACGGAGCGGATCGCCGAGCGTCGCCGGAGCTTCGCGGTGGGCGCTTCGCTGCCTTCAGGCCGCGCCCCGCACCTCTGTTCGGCCGCGCTGATCGGCGGGAACGCCTGGCTCTGCCAGATTTCGTAGATCGGCCGTGGCTTGCCGAAAAGATAGCCCTGCGCGTGCTCGCATCCGAGTTCGACCAGCGCCCTCAGCTGGCCTTCGGTCTCGACGCCTTCCGCGAGCGCGGTCATCTTGTAGCTCGTCGCCAGCTCGATGATGGCGCGGACCGTCGCGCGCGCGCCCTCGCGCTCTCCGAGCTTCTCGACGAAGGAGCGGTCGATCTTGATCGTCGTGATTGGAAAGCGCTCGAGGTAGCTCAGGCTCGAAAAGCCGGTGCCGAAGTCGTCCATCGACACGCGGACCCCGATTGCTCTCAGCCGGCGCAGCTGGTCGAGCACCCGCTGGTTGTTCTTCATCAGGGCCAACTCGGTGATCTCGATCTCGAGCCGGTCCGGCTGGAGCCCCGAGCGGGAAAGCGCGCTCTGGACGCTTGCCGCGACGTCGGACAGTTCGAACTGGATCGGCGAGCAATTGACCGCGACCCGCATGGGCGCGCGCAGCGCAGCGATATCGGCGCAGGCGCGTTGCAGCACCCAGTCGCCGATCTTGACGATCATTCCGGTCTCCTCGGCCACTGGAATAAAATCCAGCGGGGAGACCATCCCATGCTCCGGCCGGATCCAGCGAATGAGCGCTTCGTAGCCGATGGTCTTGTTCTCTTCGAGGCTGACGATCGGCTGATAGAAGAGCCTGAGCTCCTCGTTGTCGAGCGCCCATCTCAACCCGTTCTCGATGTCGGCGCGCTCGATGACGGCTCGCGCCATGCTGGCGTCGTAGAAGCGAAAGCCGCCCTTTTCGTCCGCCTTGGCGGTATAAAGCGCCAGATCCGCCGCCTTCAGGAGTTCGCTCGCCGTGCTGGCGTCCTCCATGGCCGAGCCGATGCCGACGCTTGCGGCGATCACGACTTTCGCGTTGCCGAGTTCGAACGGTTCGGCCAGTTCCCGGCAGATGCGTTCGGCGAGCGCCTGCGCCTCGAGGCGGGCGAACCGCAGGGACTGCACGATCGCAAATTCGTCTCCCCCAAGGCGCACCACAAGGTCCGAGGGCCGCGCGAGCGCCAGCAGGCGGTCGGCGACGCGCTTGAGCAGCAGGTCGCCGAAAGGATGCCCATAGGTGTCGTTGATGAACTTGAACCGGTCGAGATCGATGATGTGCAACGCGAAGGCGCGCTCCCGCTGGGGTTGGGCGAAGAGCGCGTCGAGATGTTCGCCGAGCTGACGGCGGTTGGCCAGGTTGGTGAGCGCGTCATAGCGCGCGAGGTACATGATGCGCTGTTCGGAGCGATGACGCCTGAGAGCGACCGCGAACGTCGCAAAGACCGCGATGATCGAGGCCGCCAAGGCCGCCGCATAGTAACTGTATCGCCTGGCGAGCCAGCGCGCGTTGTTCTCCTCGCTGGGAACCGCCACAACGACCTTGAGCGGCGCGCCGGCGACGTTCCGCTCGACCGTGACCAGCCCGCTCGAACCCGCGCCGCCGTCGTCGTGCGGCCCCGTCTCCGGCGCCGCTTGGCTGGCGCCGGCGCCGAAGGCCTTTCCCATGAGATCGGCGTACATGCCCGATCCGGCGCGCAGGATTCCATCATCGCCGACGAGCGCGAGGCCGCCGCCGGGACCCAGATCCAGTTCGCCATAGTTGCGAGCCAGGCGCGCGGCGTCGAGGGATATGACGACGACGCCTGCGAACTGCCCGGCGCTGTCGGTCAGCCTGCGCGCGAACTGGACGGACCATTTGCCCGACGCGCGGCCGATGACCGGCTTGCTGATGAAGAGGAAATCGTCCTTCGCATTCAGATGCGCCTTGAAATGCTCGCGATCGCCGAGATACATCGGCGCCGGCGGACG
This sequence comes from uncultured Alphaproteobacteria bacterium, assembly GCA_963775665.1. Lineage (GTDB taxonomy): Bacteria > Pseudomonadota > Alphaproteobacteria > Rhizobiales > Beijerinckiaceae > Roseiarcus. The sequence goes on from CAVZJZ010000041.1 coordinate 16,683, forward strand.
CAGAAGCGCCGAGCTCGTCACCATGAACCCGTTGGCGTCGATCACCGAGGTCTGCGCCGTCTCCCGGTTCGCAACGAAATCCTGCGCGAGGATGTCGGGCCATTCGACGTTCGGCGGTGTATGCGCCCGCGCCCAGCGGAGAAACTGGATGCCCCGGTCGATATCGGCGACGGTGTGGGCCACGTTCTGTTCGAACACGAGCGCGAGGTTGCCGGCGTCGCGCTCCATCTGGACGTGGAGAGCCGCCCGGTCCTGGTAGGCCAGGGTGAAGGCGGCGATCCAGAAGCTGACAATGAGCGCCGCGCCGAAAGCGACCACGGACTGCCGCAACAGCCGCGCGCCGCTTGCCGCGACCAATCGGATGCGCGCCAGTCCGCGGGCCTGCGGCATGGCGCCGCGCGGGGGCATGCCGGCGTCGCCGAGCGGCGTCGCGCGGCTGCGAAACAGCGCCGTCGACCGGGTCGGCGCGGAGGCGCGCGCGTCGACCATCGCCGCGTTCCGACCCTCTGCGGCGGACTTCCGGACGCCGGCTCGCGGGGGCGCTCGCTCGGCCGCAAACCGGCGCAGCGCCGCCGAGACGGTGTTGGTGACGCGCCAAAAGAACTCGTTCGCGATGAGGATCATCGGCGAGGGCTGTGGCCGATCGGCTCAGGGCCGGCGCGGGGACGAGGTCCATTCCCCAAGCGGGGGCGGACGCCATCCTCCCTTGCCGATTTAAGCCGGCGCGGACGCCGGTCCTGGCGATGAGGCGCGCCCGGCTCACCCGGGACCGAACTGGCCATCGAGACGCTTCTTTCGCGTTATGCGCTAGAGCGGCCGTCATGGCTGCGCGATGCTCGTCGCATCGACTTGCGGCACGGGAGGTTCGAGTCATTCGAACCGCGAGAGATTTTCACAGATTTCTTACCTGGACGTTATTCCGGACGCGCGAAGCGTTCACGTCACCGGGGCTTCCGCACGGAAGGGCCCCGCATGAATTCCGCGAAGGCGTCCTTGAAGTCGGGATGCCAGCGCGACAGCGGCGGGCGGTTCTCGATGATGTCCTCAGCCGCCCAGAATATCCGGCGCTCGTCCATGTCGCGCGTCACGTCGTTGTCGGGGCAGAGGATATAGAAGTCGCCCCGGCCCATGGAGGCAAGCATGAACTCGACGACCTGGTCCGGGGTCCACGCCGCGGCTGGCTTCGTCCCGCCGGACGCCGCGGTCAGCCCGGTGAAGGTGAAGCCCGGGATCAGCAGATGCGCGCTGACCTTGGCGCCCTCGGTATTGCGCAGCTCATGCGCGAGCGCTTCGGTGACGACCTTCACGCCGGCCTTGGACACGTTGTAGGCCGCGTCGCCCGGCGGGGTGGTGATGCCCTGCTTCGACCCTGTGTTGACGATCGCCGACGGCTCCGTCTGCCGGACCATGGCGGGCGCGAAGGCGTGCACGCCGTTGATGACGCCCCAGAGATTGACGTCGAGGATGCGGCGCCATTTCTCCTCGTCGCCGAGCACGCCGCCGCCGCCGCCGATGGCGGCGTTGTTCATCAGCACCGCGACCTCGCCGAAGACCTCATAGGCCTCGTCCCTGAGGCGCTCGAGGTCGGACGCCCGGCTCACGTCGACGACGAAGGAGCGGACGTCGTCGGGCTGCCGCGTCAGTTTCGACACCCGGTCGTGCGCGGCCTCGAGGGCTGCGGCGTTGGCGTCCGCCAGCATGAGTTTCATGCCGAGACCGGCGAATTTTGTCGCGGCGGCGAGCCCGATGCCGCTGGCGGCGCCGGTGATGACGGCGGCGCGGTTGGCGGCGAATGCCGGATGGTCAGTCAATGGCGGCTGCTCCCGCGTGAAGGTGATCGATCGGCTGCGTCCGGACTCATCCGGCTTGGCGGGAGAGCCCCTGCCGCGTCGGCCGTGACGTCGGCTTCGAGCATCGCCCTCAGCCGGTCCGGGGCCAGGATGCTGACCCGGCGGTAGGTCACCTTGACAGCGCCGGAAGCTTCGAGCGCGCGCAGGACGCCGCCGGCGGTGGTGCGCGCCGTGTTGGTCATGGCGGCGAAATCCTCCTGGCTGACGTCGACTTCGATCGGCTGGGCGCTGTGCGGGGACCGATAGCGGCATCCCCCGAGTCGCAGCAGCACCGCGACGCTGCGCTTGACGTGATCGCGGATCAAGAGGTCGTCGGCTCCGCCGATGGCTGTGTCGATGTGGGCGATCGCCGCTAGGCCGAAGAATCGCCAGGCGCCAGGGTCCGCGGCGACGATCTCGCGGATCGCAGGCAGGGGCAGATGCAACACTTTTGCATCGCGCGTGACCGCAAGTCCGATCCGGCGCGGCTGCTCGGTGAAGGCGGCGGCTTCGCCGAACCACGTGCCAGGCCTGGCGAAATGGGCGACATAGGGGCCGCGTTCGCCGGGCGCGATGGAGAGCGCGAAACTGCCGCGCACCAGGCCGAACATGCCGCCGGGCGGATCGCCGACCGAATAGAGCGTCGCGCCCGCCTTGTGCGCCTGCAGCTTGCAGCGGGCCAGCACGGTCTCCCGAAACGGCGGCGGCGTGAAGCTCAGCCAGCCCTCGCGCGAGACGATCGCGTGCGCCTGCGGCAGTGTGGGCACGTTGCCTCCGAGGGTTCGTCCGCGGTCCGAGCCGTCCAATCGCGGGAGGGCGCGCACGACCTCGGAACACGGTATTTTCGCCGACTGACCGCCGACGGTCAATCCGGACCTGGAATTCGGGCTAAGGGGCGCGACCGTTTGGGGCGCCTCGGCGCTCTACGGAGCGGATCAATGGCGGCGGAGATCGCCGGACGGGTTCAAGGGTGAGCGGAACATTCGGGGCGGTCGAAGGGCAAAATGCGCAGTTCAAAGTCCCTGATTTGGCGCCAGGCCATTGCGGGCTCGCTGATTGCTCTCGGGCTCGTTTGGGCTTTGGCCAACATAGGTAAGCCACAAATGGCGAAAGCTGACGAAATTCCGGCCGTCGACTGGCGCGAGCAGCGCGCGTATTTGCCGGCCGAAGACATGCGTCGAACCAGACCTGGCAGCCGCCGAAGATCACCTGTCTCTAGCCCAATAGAAAGTCACCGACATTGATCACTCTCCGCAAACGACCCGGCCGCCTGGCGGCGGCGATCCTGGCTGCCGGCCTCTGGGCCAGCGCCGCAGCCGCCGAGGACTTCCCGGACGCACTGCTGACCACGCCGGTCACGCCGGCGATCCTCGCGCAGGGCGCGGAGGCCGACGCCTATGCGCAAGGCGTCCAGGCCTATGTCTGGGGCTACCCGCTGGTGCGAATGGAGCGCGTGGCGCGCCAGTATACGGAGGTGCCGGCGAACAATCCGCCGACCAGCTACCGCGCGCCGCTGAACGAGATCGGCTGGGCGCGCGACCTCGCGACGGCGGCGTCGAAGGACATGCCGACGTCGAACAACGACACGTTCTATATGAGCGCGATCGTCGATCTGACCGAGCCGTTTATTCTCTCGGTCCCGGACACGCACGATCGCTACTACGTCGTCGACGTCTTCAACATGTGGCAGGAGCTCGAGCATTATATCGGGCGCCGCACGACCGGGACCAAGGCGGGCAATTTCGCGCTCGTGCCTCCAGGCTGGAAGGGCGAGCTTCCGGCCGGCGTCACCCGGCTCGACGTGTCCACCGACAAGGTATGGCTGTGGGGCCGGCTCCGCCTCACTCAGGGCGAGGACAAGGCCCCGGTTCTCGCGCTGCAAAAGGAATTCCGCCTGACGCCACTGAGCAGGTTCGGCAAGGCCGACGCAAAGCCGCAGACGGCGAGCGCTCCCGCCGCTGCCCGACGTCGCCAACGACGAACTCGGATTTTTCACGCAACTCGGCGCGGCGGTGAAGGCCAATGCGATCAAACCAGCGGACGAGGCGCTGTTCGCGCAGTTCGCACGCATCGGACTGACCAAGGATGGGTTCGACCCGTCGAAACTCGACGTCGCCCGGCGCAAGGGCCTCTTGCGCGCGCTTCAGGACGGACCGTCGGTCGCGATCTCGGCCTTTCAGAGCGCGGCGGTGCAGCGCAACGGCTGGTCCTGGGCGACCGGGCTCGACGATTTCGGCTTCGACTATCCGCTGCGCGCGCTCGTCTCCGGCCCTTATCTCGGCGGGCAGGGCGAGAAGGAGGCGATGTACCCGCTGCGTTACGCGGATTCCGCTGGCAAGGTCCTGACCGGCGAGAACGCCTATACGATCCGGTTCGCGTCGCCTCCGCCGGTCGACGCCTTCTGGTCGCTGACCATCTACAACGCCGGCGACAAGCTGCTCGTCGACAATCCGATCGGCCGCTACAAGGTCGGCAGCGACACGCAAGGACTCGTGACCGCCGCGGACGGCTCGATCACTATTCCTTTGCGCCACGCCGCCCCGGACGGAGACGCCGCGAAGAACTGGCTGCCGACGCCGGCGGGGCCGTTCTATCTGGTGCTGCGGCTCTACCAGCCTCGCGCCGAGGTGCTGAAAGGCGAGTATCAGCTGCCGGAAGTCGTGCAGGACAAGTAGGCCACGCCGCGGCTGTAACTGATTGCGAAATGGTTCGCCTTCACGCTGGAGAGTTCAATGAGTTGTTCGTTTGCAAGCCAATTCGCGGTGGGGATCATGTCGGCGCTGAGCGCTCTGTTCGCGGCGGGTCCGACGATCGCGCACGCCCAGGGCGCCGCGGCGCAAGGGAACAGCGCCGGGCCGCCGAGCGTCTCCGTGCTGCCCTATCCGGATCCCGTGTTCAAAGGAGTCATCGGACGAACAACCGCGGACTCCAAGTCGGATTTCCCCCAGCCGGTGAAGGCGCCGACAGGCGCGCCAAATATTCTGGTGATCCTGACCGACGATGTCGGCTTCGGCGCCTCGAGCACCTTCGGCGGGCCGGTGCCGACGCCGACGCTCGAAGCGCTTGCCGCACAGGGTCTGAAATACAACGCAGTTCAGCACGACCGCGCTCTGCTCGCCGACCCGCGCAGCGTTGATCACCGGGCGCGATCAGCACACGGTGCACACCGGCATCATCATGGAGCGCAGCCTCGGCTATCCCGGCTACGATTCCCTGATGCCGAAGAGCGCCGGCACCGTCGGCGAGATTCTTCGCGGCAACGGCTACAGCACCGCCTGGTTCGGCAAGAACCATAACGTGCCGGCCTGGCAGAGCAGCGCCGCTTGGCCCGTTCGACCTGTGGCCGACCGGGCTTGGCTTCGACTATTTTTACGGCTTCATCGGCGGCGACACCGACCAGTGGGATCCGACGGTGTTCGAGAATACCATTCCGGTCGAACCCAAGGAGAAACTGACCGGGGAGGCGAGAGCCAACTACAATCTCGACGCCGATCTCGCCGATCAGGCGATCCACTGGATCCAGCAGCAGCACGCGATCGCGCCGACCAAACCGTTCTTCGCCTATTACGCCCCCGGCGCGACGCATGCGCCGCATCACGTGCCGAAGGACTGGATCGCGAAGTTCAAGGGTCAGTTCGATCAGGGCTGGGACAAGCTGCGCGAGGAGACCTTCGCACGGCAGAAGAAGCTCGGCGTGATTCCGCAGGACGCGATCTTGACGCCGCGTCCCGCCAACCTGCCGGCCTGGGACTCGCTCGATGCGAAGCACAAGGAACTCTTCTCCCATATGGCGGAAATCTATGCCGGCTTTCTCGCCTATGACGACTTCAACATCGGCCGCGTGATCGACTCGCTCAAGCAGGAAGGCGTGGCCGACAACACGCTCGTCATCTTCATCGAGGGCGACAACGGCAGCAGCGCCGAAGGCACGCTGCAAGGGACCGCCAACGAGGTCGCGACGGTCGGCAACGGCGCCCCCGAGAGCTTCGACTACCTCTACTCCATCAAGGACGACCTCGGCGGCCCGCTCTACTATAACCATATGCCGGTGCCGTGGTCGTGGGCGTTCGATACGCCGTTCCAGTGGACCAAGCGTTATGCGAGCCACTTCGGCGGCACGCGCAATGGCATGGTCATGAGCTGGCCGGGCCATATCAAGGACGTCGGGGCCTTACGCGAGCAGTTCCACTACGTGACCGACATCATGCCGACCATTCTCGAGGCAGCCGGCGTGAAGGCGCCGGACACGATCGACGGCGTCAAGCAATTGCCGATCGACGGCGTCTCGATGGCCTACACGTGGGACGACGCCAAGGCGCCGTCGCATCGGGTGACGCAACTGTTCGAGATGTTCGGCAATCGCGGCATCTATCACGATGGCTGGATGGCCTCGACCACGCCGCTCGTGTTCGCCTGGGAGCCGGAGCCCAAAGGCATCACGCCGGAAAGCTTCAATTGGGAGCTCTACGACCTCCACAAAGACTTCAGTCAGGGCAATGATCTTGCAAAGGCTATGCCCGAGAAGCTCAAGCAGATGGAGGAGCTCTGGTGGGCGGAAGCGGGCCGCAACAACGCCCTGCCGCTGAACTTCAGCCCGCAGGCGACCGTCGAGGCTGTCTTCCAGAAGCCGAGCCTGACCCGGGGCCGCTCTCACTTTGTCTTCCGGCAGGGCACGGTTCGAATCCCTGAGGGAACTGCGCCGACGGTGAAGAATACGTCCTATACGATCACTGCGAAGCTCAACGTGCCTCAAGAGGGCGCGGACGGGGTGATCGTCACGCAGGGCGGACGGTTCGCCGGCTGGGGTCTGGTGGTGCTCGATGGTAAGCCCGTCTGGGCCTACAAGAACACCCAGCAGCCCAACGACGGCATCCGCATCAGCGCCCCCAACAAGCTGACGCCCGGCGATCATGTGGTGAGCGTCAATTTCGCCTATGACGGCAAGAAGGGCCAATTCGGCAAGGGCGGGGTCTATCTGCTGACGGTGGACGGCGCCGAAGTCGCCAAAACCACCATCGACCACACGGTGCCCTTCATCTACTCCGTCGATGAAACGCTCGATGTCGGCGAGGATCGCGGCACGCCCATCCTCGAAGACTATGCGGACCGCATGCCGTTCAAATACAGCGGGCGGATCGACGAGGTCGACATCGACCTTGCGGGCGGGAATGCCGCGGCGGAAGCGCCCGACATTGACGGCAAGTGAGGCGACGCAGCCATTGAGCAAGAGCGTTTCTGTGCCCATTCTCCAACGTGTACTGGTTTTCGCCTTCGCAATGGCGTGGCTCGCGATCTCTCCCGCCCGCGCGGCCGACGCCGCCCGCGCCGCCGACGGATCGGTTCTGCCGTTCCCGCCGGTCCCCACCGCGAGCACCGCCGGCCCGACGCTGCAGGAATCGATCCACGTCCGGCGCGCCGAGCCGAACCATCTTCCGGCCGACGCGCCGAACATCCTCATCGTCCTTCTCGACGACGTCGGCTTCGGCCTGCCGGACACGTTTGGCGGCGAGGTCCATACGCCGACTTTGACGCGCCTCGCCAACGAAGGCATCGCCTTCAATTCGTTCCACACGACCTCGATCTGCTCGCCGACGCGCGCGGCGCTGCTTGACCGGCCGCAACCACCAGCGCGTCGGCTCGGGCACGATCGCCGAGCGGGCGCTCGACTTCGACGGCTATACCGGCGTCATCCCGAAGAGCGCGGCGACAATCGCGCAGGTGCTTGCACGATTACGGCTACACCACCTCGGCCTTCGGCAAGTGGCACAACACGCCGGCGACGGAAACGACTGCGATGGGGCCGTTCGACCGCTGGCCGACAGGCTACGGCTTCGACTATTTCTACGGCTTTCTCGCCGGCGAGACCTCGCAGTACGAGCCGAGGCTGTTCGAGAACACCAATCCGATCGAGCCGCCGCACGACCCGACCTATCACTTGAGTTCGGACATGGCGGACAAGGCGCTGGCGTGGCTGCGCCATCACCGCTCCTTCGCGCCCGACAAGCCGTTCTTCATGTACTGGGCGCCCGGCGCGGCGCACGGACCCCATCACATCTTCAAGGAATGGGCCGACAAGTACAAAGGCAAGTTCGATGACGGCTGGGACGCCTATCGCGAGCGCGTCTTCAAGCGGCAAAAGGACGATCGGCTGGATTCCGCCGGACACGAAGCTGACGCCGCGCGCCGACACGATGGCGTCCTGGGACAGCATCCCGGAATCGCAGCGCCCGTTCCAGCGCCGGCTGATGGAAGTTTTTGCCGGTTTCATCGAGCATGTCGACGCGCAGGTCGGCCGGCTCGTCGACGGGCTCGACGAGATGGGCCTGCGCGACAATACGATCATCTTCTATGTCTTCGGCGACAACGGTTCGAGCGCCGAAGGCCAGAACGGCACGATCAGCGAGCTCCTCGCGCAGAACAAGATTCCGAACACGATCGAGCAGCAGATCGCCGCGCTCGACAAGATCGGCGGCCTCGACGCTCTCGGCACCGCCAAGACCGACAGCATGTATCACGCTGGCTGGGCCTGGGCGGGCGATACGCCGTTCCGCTACACGAAGCTCGTCGCCTCGCATTTCGGCGGCACGCGCAATCCGCTGGTGATCTCGTGGCCGAAGGGGATCAAGCCCGACAAGACGCCGCGGTCGCAGTTCCACCACGTCAACGACATCGCGCCGACGATCTACGACATCCTTGGCATCAAGCCGCCCGAGGTCGTCGACGGATGGAAGCAGTTGCCGATCGACGGCGTCAGCATGACCTACGCCTTCGCCGATCCCGACGGCGCCAGGCAGAAAGCCAACCCAGTATTTCGAGAACAACGGCAGCCGCGCGATCTATCACGACGGCTGGATCGCCGCCGCCTTTGGTCCGTTGATCCCGTGGCTGCCGGTCACGCCGGGGCTCGACACATGGGACGCCAACAAGGATCGCTGGGAGCTCTACGACCTTCGACATGACTTCTCGGAGGCCGACGATCTTGCCGACAAGGAGCCGGAACGTCTCGCCGAGATGAAGAAACTGTTCCTGACCGAGGCGAAGGACAACCAGGTCTTTCCGGTCGGCGCGGGCTTGTGGACGCGCCTCCATCCGGAGGACCGGGTGAAGGTTCCCTACACCCATTGGGATTTCGATTCGACGACGACCCGGCTGCCGGAATTCGCAGGTCCCGGGCTCGGACGCGAAAGCAATCGCGTCGCAGTCGATCTGGAGACGGATGCGAATGCGTCCGGCGTCATCTATGCGCTCGGCGGCATCGGCGGCGGTCTGACCCTCTACATGGACAAGGGCCAGCTCGTTTACGAATACAACATGATGATGATCGAGCGGTATATCGGCCGGTCCGCCGCGCCGCTGGCCGCAGGCAAGCACCGGATCGTGGTCGACACGTCGATCGCCAAGCCCGGCGGCCCCGCTGACGTTGTGATCAGCGTCGATGGCGCAGAGGCGATGCGGGTCGATGTCAAGCGGACCGTCGCCGGCGCCTTCTCCGCCAGCGAAACGCTGGACGTCGGCGTCGATCTCGGATCGCCGGTGTCGTTCGACTATTTCGACCGCCAGCCTTTCGCCTTCAACGGGAAAATCGGCGCCGTGACTGTGGACCTTAAGTAGGCGAGTGTGCTGCCGGCAAAGAGTGCTGATCCGCGCCGGCCGCCAAGACCAAGACGCCGCAAAGGCGCTCGTGAAGCAATACGAAAGCTAACCAGGAAGGGTATTCAGTGATGAAATCTTCGAAATTGATAGCCGCAACGGCGATGGCGGTTGCCAGCCTGCTGGCGCTCACCGAACCGGGTGCGGCGGTGGTGCGCCACGGCGGCGGCGGGGCGCGCGGCGGGGCTCACGTCAACCGCAACATGAACATGAACCACAACGTCAACCGGAACATGAACGTCAACCGGAACGTGAATCGCAACGCCAACGTCAACGTGAACCGCAACGCCAACGTCAACCGGAACGTCAACGTCAATCGCGTCGGCGGCGTCGGCTATCACGGCGGCGTCTATCGCGGCGCCTGGGTCGGACGGCCCTATCGCTGGGCGCCGGGCGGCGCGATCGCCGCCGGGGCGGCCATCGGCTTCATCGCCGCCGGCACGGCGGTCGCCTGGGCGCCCCCGCCGCCCCAGCCGGGCCTCTGCTGGTATTATACCGACGCGAGCCAGCAGCAAGGCTTCTGGGACACCTGCCCGTAAGACGGGTTGGGTTGACGCGGGGCCTGCACCTCCAGGAGTTCTCGCGTCGGGTGCGGCCGTCTTTGGCGATGGGGGCCCACTGGGGCGGCCGCATTCTTTTTTCGGGCGCGGCCGCGCCTGTCGTGTTCGCGGAAATAATTACCTACTACAAGTGTACTTTTTCGGAAAGCTCCTCGCATCCGAGGACGATATCGCCATGGCCGGACAGGCCCGGCCATCCATCCGCCCAGTCGGCCGGCACAGGAGCTGCAAGAGTGTCAAAGTTGTAAAGTTGCAGAAAATGGCGCCTAAGCTTCTGAAATCGCGCGATAGCGAGCGGATTTGCCAAGCGGCGTCGGATCGCCTTGCTAGGCCGCCGCGCTCCCGCCGCCGCCCCGCCGCCAGTAGAGAAACCAGACCGCGATCAGCACGATCCCGATCAGGAGCATGATGAAGAGGGCGGCCTGCTCCAGCCAGGCCAGCACCGGCGCCGCGACGGCGAGGAAGGCGCCTGTCACGCAGATCTGCCAAGACCAGAGGTTGAGGCCGGCGGTGAAGAGGCCCAGCGCCAGCAGCGTCAGGAGCACGAGCCCGGTGGCGTCGGAATTGAGCATGCCGTGAACGACGCTGACGGTGATGACATACATCGCGACCAGCACCGCGGCCCAGTGCAGAACCTGCGACACGACCATGCGCAAGCGCGCGTCCGGCGGGCAATGGCGCCAGCCCGCAAAGATGCAGATGAGCGCGGCGATCGGGGTCAGCACCACCCAATAGGTCGTCGCCGGCGATCTCGAGATGCTCGTCCAGCTGATGCCGACGAGGCCGAGGATGATGAGAAGGAGATAGGGCGCCTCGTAAAGAAGGCCGGCGAAACGACGCGCCCCGCCCGCCGGCTTCTCAGAGGTCGTGTCCGCCATCGTCCGTGAGCCTTCGAATCGTAAGCCGGCCATACCCCCGCCGGCGTCCCGACTATACCAGCCGGCAAGCGCCCTGTCCCCGCGGAGGTCCGGAATTGCGCGCGGACCGCTACTCGTCGTTGCTCGCGTTCAGGTCTTCCGCGGCGATGGAGCTTGTCCCGCGACGGCTCCCGAGGGTTTCGCGCAAGCCGCCGATCTCGGCGATCGCCCGCCGGACGAGATCGACCTCGATCTCCTGCCTTTCGCCCCTCCGCCCGCGAGCCGGAGCCTCCTCCAGCCAGGCGCTGAGATCACGGACAATGTCGCTGGACTGGGTCACTCCGGCTGATCCTCCTGGTCGCTTCGGAACGTTCTCGGCAGCGGATTTGTTGCGGTTGAGAATGAGGGAATCAAGTATAGCTGTCAACATTTTGAGTTATAACCATGTCTTCTGCGTCCCCGCCAACCGCCGCCGCCATCCCCTCCGCTCGCCACAACTAAAAGGTTGCGCATTTCGCCAGACTATGCAGCAATTGACGCTAGGGAAGAATGAGGTCGGGCATGCTGTCCTGGCGACCTCGCCGGCGGGCAAGGATAGAGCGCATAGAGGCCGAGGCCGAGGGGCTGGTTCGCGATTTTGGCGAGGCTGCCTACGACGCCGCGCGGCTGCGCGAGCACGAAGCCAGTTCCGACGAAATGGCGAGGGATTGGGATTGTGTCGCATTGGCGGTGGCGCGCCTGATCGGCGGGCGCAATGACCTCGACCCCATGGCGCCGCGGGCGATGAATGCCGTTCTCGTCCCCAATCGCGAGGCGGCCGCGTCGCGCGAGCCTCGATCCCCTTCCGGGCTGGCGCGGGCGGAGGAACTGGCGCACGTGATCGCCGCTGCGACGCATCCGTTCCGAATCCAGTTTGGCGGCGCGGCTGTGGATGGCCGACCGATGACTTTGAAGGAAGTCGAGGTCGAGGTGGCGGACGTGTCGGCTGCAATCGTCGCCGCCGCGAATATCGCCTGGCCCTCCAAAACAATAGGATTGCGCATTCTCGACGGCGCAGGCCGCGAAGTCTTTGCGCGACAGAAGGCCGGTCGCTGATAGGGCCAGATGGCCTTCGTTCTCCATCGAGCCGCGCGCGTGACCGTCGCGCATCGATGTTGTTCCGGCGCTGGAGGCCGCAGTCGGCCGCAGACCGACCATCCTTCGCAGACTGTCATTGACGCGCGGCCCCCGGCGTCCGAAGAAATCCTGCGACTCACGCGAGCCGATGGCTTGAGCCAAACAACAGGGAGATGGAATTCATGCGGCTCTATTCTGGGGGAGGTTCGCGTCGCGACTTGCTGAAAGGCGTTGCAGTGCGCGGCGGCGGTCGTCGCGACTGCGGGCGCCGCCTTCGCCAAGGGCAAGCGATCAAAGGCCGACGTCGAGTACCAGGACACCCCGCATGGCATCGAACGGTGCGAAATCTGCGCGCCCTTCCTCCCGCCGGATCAGTGCCGGACGGTCGTGGGGCCGGTCAGCCGGCAAGGGTGGTGCAAGATCTACGAGGGCGTCTGAAATCGTGCCTGAAGCGCGGTTACGATGGGCGCCCCGAGCGCCGGCGGCGCGGCGGCGCTGCCCATCACGAAGCGCGGCGGTGGAGGGCTGATGCAAGTTCGCCGGTATCGGCGGCGTTCAGGTCTGTTGCGGATACGACGAATGGGATTCGATCACAAAGCTCGACGCCTTCTCGGAGTTGTAGCCGCAATGGGCGTATGGCTCGCGCCGGGGCTGACGGGCGCGACGGCCCAGCTGGCGGCAACCGGCGAAGAATTCCGTCCGCTCTATGCGACGAGCGGGGACGTCGCGGAGGGCAGGGAACTCGCCGTTGCGTCCTGTTCGAGGTGTCACGGCGCTGATGGCGTCAGCACGACCAGGGGCGTTCCAAATCTCGCGGGCCAGCGGCCGTCCTACCTCTATCTCGAGCTGAAGGCCGATCAGCTTGGCGACCCGGCGGGCGGCGACAAACCGCACAGCGCGAAGCTGATGAAATTCTTCAGCGACGATGCGCTCGCCAATGTGGCCGCCTATTACGCGAGCCTTGATCCCGCCTCTCCCCCGGACGCGCCGGCCCCGAAATATGACGACCCGGTCGCGGCGGGCAAGGCCGCGGCGGAGCCATGCGCGAAATGCCATGGCGACAACGGCGTCAGTCGCAAGGCCGGCGTCCCCAGTCTGGTCGGCCTCCATCCGAAATATCTCGTCGAGACCATGCAATCCTACAAGAGCGGCGACCGGCCGATCGGCCCCAAGAACGAAGACATGAAGAAGGCGCTCGACGCCCTGGGCGATCAGGATCTGCAGCATGTCGCGCTCTATTACGCGTTGCAGAGCGAGAACCTGACGCGCGCGCAGACCCCGAACGACGGCGGGACCCCGCTCACAAAGGAAGTCCTCGCGCCTTGCGCCAAGTGCCACGGGGAAGGGGGAATCAGCACGACCCCAATAACGCCGAGCCTGGCGGGTCAGGACGCAGCGTACATGCTCGACGCGCTTCGCGCCTACAAGGACGGAACCCGCGACGACGACACCATGTCGCCGAAGGCGAAGAAGCTCGACGACGTCGAGATGAAGAACTTCGCCGGCTATTACGCCGGGCTTGATCCGAAGCCGGTCAATATCCCGAAGCCGCTGAGTCCGGACGATTGGGCGGAGAAATGCGATCGATGCCACGGGGTGAACGGCAACAGTGCGCGCCCCGAGGTGCCAGCGCTGGCGGCGCAGCGCCAAGACTATCTGGAAGCGGCCCTGAGGAAGTATCAATCCGGCGCCCGAAAGAGTCCCGAGATGGCGGCGATGTCGAGCGTCCTGACCGAGGACGACGTCGTCGGAATCGCGGCGCACTATGCGCGCCAGAAGCCACGGGCGGCAATCTTCGTGCCAGTGCCGAGCAAGTGAAGGTATGGGGCTGGGCGGAGCGTCTTCCGGTCGCCGAACAGAGCGTAAGGATTGGCGCTCATGAAAACGTGACGCGTTCGACAAGGATCGGGGCAGGCGAACATGGGGCCGGAAGGCGTCTGCTAAGGGAGTAAGTTCGCGCAGAAGTGACGGACAGCGCCGGTGAGCGCGGTGATTCGTCCGGGCGACAAGTCGGTCCGCGCGAACGCAATCGATGGATCAGATCATGAATGACATAGCGCCTCCTCACCGACTTTATCGCCACTATTCCGAACTGCCCTACAGCATGCGCGTCCTGTTCACCTGCGTGCTGTTGATCCTCGGGCTGGGGTATCTGTTTGCGCTCCTGAACATCTATTTTACTTATGCAGGGAGAGCAGGGGGCAATCCGCTGATGCTCTCCTATGAAGACATCGTTGTCGCCTATTCAGGCACTGAGAAAGGGTCGGTGCTGGAGAGCGCGCTCAGCGGGCCCATGTCGACGATGCTGCCTTCGGGAGAGAGGGCGACCCTGATCGGTTGGGTGCGGGGAGGAGGCTCTCAGTCAGCGTATGAGTCGGAGATCAAAACGATCGTCGACAAGCGCTGCGTCACTTGTCACGACGGGCGCAACCCGCATCTGCCTACGCTGACGAATTTCGATGGCGTCAAGAAAATGACCGTCCAGGACACTGGCGCCTCCATCTCGACCCTGGTGCGCGTCTCGCACATTCACCTCTTCGGGGTGACGTTCATCTTCTTTATCGTCGGACTTGCATTCACACACGCCTATGTCCGTCCGGTCTGGCTCAAATGCGCCGTCATCGCCGCACCGTTTCTGGCGATCGTGGTCGACGTCAGTTCATGGTATCTGATCAAGCTCTACCACCCGTTTGCCTGGGTGGAGATCGGCGCCGGCATGACTATGGCCGCTTGCTTCGCGACCATGTGGCTGACCACGCTGTATCAGATGTGGTTCTCGAACCCACCGGAGGCCATTCTCCGCCGCATGGGCGGCGACATCCCGCTTGTCGGCTAGTCTGGAGAGGCCGTTCGCTCTCGATCAATGCAACGCGGAGAGGATGCCTGCGAAGTCGCGGCCGCGCGCGTTGGCGAGGCTGGCGTGGCAGGACATGCAGCTTGACGGCGCGTCCTGCAGATAGGTCTCCATGGTCGTGTTGGCGAGGTTTTCCTTGTTCTCCCGGGACGGATCGTCGGTCTGGTAGTTCTCGCGGGGCGTGTCCCGGTTCAGCGTCAGGCCGGGAAAAAACGTCCCGTCGTTCTGCGGCCCCACCGGCCGTGGGACGGTCGGCCACTGGCTGGCGACCAGCATGTAATGCTCCCAGACCGTGCCCTTGATTCCCGGCAGGGCCCAGTAGGCCCGGTTCATCGCCATGGTCGAGGGGTGAACGGGATGGCGGCGGGTGACCTGCATCGGCGCCGGATCGACCTTGGGCGGATTGCCGGCGCTGATCGGCTGGCTTTCCGGCGAGCCGAGCAGCGGCAGGCGCCGACCCGGCTGGGTGGGATCGTAGTACGAATAGGGCGCGCCGGCGTCGCGCGCGTCGGGTTCGCGCGCCTCGCCCTCACCCGCCGGCGGCACATTGTCCACGTGCTCGAACGTGCTCCAGAGCCACTGCGGCCGGTAGCGCGTCTTGATCATGATGTGGAATCCGACGAGTCCGATATCGCTCTTCGAGCAGACGATGCGGCCCGCTGCGAGGCTCTTGGCCACATCGACGACGGCGGCGTCCTTGACGATGTAATAGCGCGACCGGATGGCGGGCGTGTCCGCCTCAGTCATGAGGCGCCACGACGCCTTGACTGCAATCGACCCGATCGGCAGGTCGGCCGGATGGTCAGCGTCGGGGAGGTTCTTCGACTGGCTCCAGCCATTGGCGGCGATCGCGTCGTACTCGGACCTGTTGATCCGGATTTCGTAGCGCGTATAGGTCCGGTTCTGCGCGACAAGCGGATTGAAGGATTCGCCCAGCGTAAAGCCCGGCTGGTTGAACTCCGCATAGGGAATGAAGGCCGCGACAGTTCTTGCGCGGTTGTCCGCGTCGGGACCGCAGGGGTTCGGCCCATCGTAGGTCGCCCAGGGAGCGGGCGTCGCCGCTTGGCCCTCCGGCCCGACTGGAAACAGTTCGTTGCGGGACTTGAACGTCTCCCACACCCGCGGTCCGGAATCTCCAGGGCTCTTTGCGCGGTCGGGCTCCCCGCGATGGTCAGCGTCCGTCAGCGACGGCCAGTTGAGCGCGACGAACGCGCGCCAGGCGAAATTGTCGAACGCCGGGAACGGGTCGGCGGGGGTCGACGGAACGTCGTCGATCCGATCGGGCGAGACGAACGGTGCGGCGTCCTCGGCCGCGGCGGGAGAGAATGCGGCAATTGCGAGCGCCAGCGCCAGCGCCAACGGAAGCGAGCGCCTGAACGGTCGCCAGCAAGAACCCAAAACGTCGGCTGGATTGCTCGACATCGGTTCCGGGGCGTCTCCTCGAACCACAGCGCCGATCGGGCGCCGACAGGTCACCGGCCCGCAATATAGGCGATTGCGTCCTCGGTGTCCTTCTCGCTTCGCAAGCCGCGAAGGGTCATTCGCGCGGATCGGCCTCACTGGCGGACGCGAACCCCCTCATCGGCGAACGACGGGACCGCGGATTTCGCCGGCGGGAATCTTTGTCGAGTGAAGGTTGAAGTAATAGCGTCCGTCCTTGAGGTCCTTCGCCTGGGTGTCGTCGATCTTGGCGACGCCGTGGAACGGGCTCGCGAGATTGCCTGGCGTTCCGACCTGGATCGGCGCGTTCTCCTCCGGCGTCAGCCCGAGATAAGAGACCGGCCCGTGGAAATGCGCGCCGATTGGCCCGCCCGACAGGCCCGAATAGGTGACCGTCCATTCGAGCGTGTTGGTGTCGGTGTCGAACGTCCCCACCATGAGGCCTTTGGCCGGGCTGTTGTTTGCAGGCACCTCGCCGCCGCCGGTCAGGTAAGCCTGGATCGGAATTTTGAGGGCAAGGGCCGGCGCGGCTGTCGCGATCAGCGCGCCGCAGACCAGAGCCAGCGCGCCGAAGCGTTCGCCGGTCCCGCTGGTGGACACTCTGTGGCGGCGCGATCTATCCGACATGTTCTCTCCCGTTCGTCGTCTTGTTTTTCGCTGGAGGGGCGCCGCTCGCGGATCAAGGCCGCCCGCTCTCAGAAGGCCACCCACGCATAGGCGAACACGGAATTGTTGCCCGCGGCGTTGTGCGTGCCGCCGAGATACAAGCCGTCGAAATTGTTCGAGCCGCCATAAACGTGCAGGTACTCGGTGAACTGGAGGCCGATGCGGGCGTTCCAGGTGGTGTAGCCTTGGGGACCCGGCGCGCCGTGACTGAACGGGATGTAGGCGAGGTCGAGGATCAGGCCGTTGCCGTTCGGGCTGCTGGTGAAGCTGTTGTTGATCGCGCCGATGCTGACCGGCGTGCAGAACGCGTTGGCCCCCGACCCGTAGAGGTTGCAGTCGCTCGAACCGTTGACGTTGAAATAGCCGAGGCCGACGCTGTAGGTGTGATCCCAGACGAACGACGCGTTCGCCTTGAAGCTGTTCAGCGTGTTGTCGAGGTTGGACGAGCCGGCGAGGAAATATGTCGCGTTGAGCTGCTGCCATTCCATGATGTCGGCGAGTTTGACGGTTACGGAGTACTGATCGCCGTCATATTGGTACTGCGCGTCCACACCGACGTCGAGAAAGTTGTCCGTGCCGATGCCATACTGCCGGCCGGGCGCGACCTGGCCGTACATGCCGAACGTGCCGACCATCAGGTAATGCGAGCCCCAGTGTGGCTCCAGGGCGACGCGCCAGTATGGGGCGACGTTGGTGACGGCGTCGGTCGTCGAATTGCCGACGTTCATCGCCTGCAGTTCTGGCACCGAGAATCCCTTGTAGGCGATCACCGCCGCATAGAGCATGTCGTTCCAGAAAATGTAGGGCCCGACGCCGCCAACGGTCGCGGTGTAGCCGCCCTCGATTCGCGTCGAGGGCGGACCGAAGGCCGGGGCGATGGTCGACGAAATCTGCGGCCAGCTCCACGAGGGCGTTGTGTTCCACGGGTCTTCGACGGTCGGGGCGTTATTGACGTCGATGCCCCAGATCGTGTCCTGCCCGAACAGCTTGAACGTATCGGCGTAGCGCACATCCGACCCGTCGACCGCCGCAGTCCCGCCAACGGGATCGCCGGTGATCTGAATGAAGGACCCGAGATTGCCGTAGAGCCGCCCGGCGATGAAGCCGGACACTTGCTGCCAGACTAGATTGTCATTCGTACGCAGCCCTGGCGCAGGCGGCGCGTCCTGCGGCGAATTCGTGTGCGTAAAACCGGCCATGAACATTGCCGAGAGCGGCGGGCCGTTCCAGTCCCCGCCCTGCAACGTATAGCCGCCGATCTTGAACCGCCGCCCGAAGGGCGTCAGTTCGGGAAAGGCGGTGTGGCAGGCCGCGCAGGGCTGGCCGGTCTGGCGGGCGTATGCAGGGAGCGCTTCTGCGGGGCCCGCGCTGACAGCGAGAATCGCAATGGCCCCCGCGAGAATCGCGGCAAGGCCGACAGAGAGAGCGACGAAATTGGCCTTAACCGCGTCCAACGCCTTGGCGGTTGACCGCATCGCCGCTGCATTCATCGCCGCCCCTCCGGGTGCCATATTCTTGAAGCCCGCGTCGCCGCCCACACAGAGGTGGCGACGCGGGCGAATCTTGACAAAAATCAGGCCGGATCAAGGGATCTGGGAATCATATTGTCAAGTTCGCGCCTGTTCTCAGACTGGTTATCAGGCCTTCTTCACCCAAAGCGCGCACCATCCGGTCGGCGCGATGTCGCCGTCGACGTTCTTGCAGGCGTTGGGCGCGACGAAGAGCTTGCAGTCGCTGCACTGTTTGCCGTCCTTCGGCGTCGCTTGGTAGCGCACGGCCGACTGCGACATCTTGGCCGCCTTGGCGCCTGTCGCACCGAGAGCCAGCAACGGGACGGCGCCAGCAGCGCCAATCAGTATCGTGCGACGGCTAACGCACGGGGATGTGTTGGATTCTTTCATTTCGGCTTCTCCTAGACCTTGCTCCCGGAGGCGCCGCCCGACTTCGAGACTGCGTGCGACGCCGACGATCGTCTTCGCGGGCGGCTCGACGTGCTCTTCGAGAGGAGACGACCGCCCTCGAACGTCGCCACATCACTGCGCGCACGTTCGATCTGGATCAAGGGGGTTTGGCCGCGACGAATGACCGCATGACGATTGGCGGTGTTGCGTTCGTCGACAAGCAGCAAGCTCCACGCCCGTCTCTAGGAATCTCGTCGCGATGCGTTTCTCGCTCGGTGTGACAATTTCGTTACGAGACCGCGACGCCCGAGCGGGGCGTCGATCTCCGAACGTTGTGCGAAGCGCAGAAGCCCATCCTTTCATTCGGGGGCCTAAGATTCGACCTGCGTGGCCAAGGCCGCGGAGCGGTTCTTGGCCTCCGCCCACGCTGACCGTCGCTGGACCCAGTTTCGGCGGAGGGCCGACAAGGCAAATGCGATCCCAAGCCGCGCACTGAGGAGGGACCGCGTAGGGGCACGTCGAGAAGAAGTCGGATTCAGCGTGAAAGCGATAATCCGCAAATGCGCCGTCGCACGCAGAGCCCTGAACCGAGACGCAAAAGGGCGATCCAAAATGGAAGCGCGTTCGCCGGTTTGCGGCGACTGCAGGTAGCGATTCGTTGGCGTACGCCGTTGTCGAGATTCCGCCCATAATGAGCGGCCGAGGGAAGCCAGCGCGGTTGCGATCAGATATAATGTCATAGGATAAACCCGCAGTGTGGAGATGATTCGGTTGACAAATAGCGTCTACCCGTCATAACTACCTAACTGATTTAAGCTTGCGTTAACACGTGTACTTACGCTGATCTTCGACTTGGGATTGATTCTTGAACACAAACGACGTTACGAGTCAGGATTTTCTTGGGCACGCTCGAGAACACTGTTTCGCGTTGTCGCAAACTATTGCTATTCGGTCGAATGGCAACCACGCGCCATCCTGTTTCTCGGTGTACGAGCGCCATCGTCGGAGCATTGCACAGATCTCGGCGCGGACCAGGACACGCATGCGCAACTCGGATCGTGTGAAATCTCGTTGCTGGCGCGCAACGACTGGCGCCGTCGATGCGTTTCTTTCCGATCTGCCGGACTGAGACGTGGGAGTTCGAATGAATTTGGTGTAGGCCATAGCCTAAGGCCAGCTCACCTTTGGAGGAGATTGACCCGAAGACCGGCGCGTTGCGGGACGATCTGTCGCCCTGGCCGGCATCATCTACACTGCGGTGACGTTGTCGCCGAGTTGGGAGGACGCATTGGGCGCGCGGATCATCATCGTTTCCAACCGGGTCGCTGTGCCGGACGCCACTCGGCCTCCGCTCGCGGGAGGAATGGCGGTGGCGGTGAAGGCTGCGCTCAAGAATCAGGACGGCATGTGGTTCGGCTGGAGCGGCAAGGTCACCGAGGAGGCGGCGGGGGCGCCTCGCACGGTCGACGTCAACAAGGCGACCTACGTCCTGGTCGACCTCTCGAGCAACGACATCCAGGAATATTACAACGGGCTCGCCAACAGCGTCCTTTGGCCTATTCTCCACTACCGCGTCGACCTGCAGGAATTCTCACACGCGGACGCCAGCGGCTACATGCGCGTCAACCGGCTCTTCGCGGACCACCTGAGCGCGCTGATGAACGAGGACGACGTCGTCTGGGTGCACGACTATCATCTGATGCTGCTTCCGCGCGAATTGCGTTCGCGCGGCCATCGCAACAGGATCGGCTTTTTCCTGCACACGCCCTGCGCGCCTTCCGATATTTTGCAGACCTTGCCGCATCACCGCGAGATCTTCGGTGGGCTGACCTATTGTGATCTCGTCGGCTTCCAGACGGAGAACGACCGCGACAATTTCGGCGACTACCTGATGAAGCAGGGCGGGACGCAGGCGCGCGGCGGCTACGAAATCGACGGGCGACGGGTCCGGCTCGGCGCCTTTCCGGTCGGCATCGAAACGAAGGCGTACATGCGGCTCGCGCGCAATGCCGGGCGCTCGGCGATGGTGTCGCTGGTGCGCGAAAGCCTGGGCGAAAGCCGGCTCGTGCTCGGCGTCGACCGGCTGGACTATTCCAAGGGCATTCCAGATCGAATCAAGGCGTTCGAGCAATTCCTGGAGAAGTACCCTGAATGGCTCGGCAAGGCGACGCTGTTGCAACTCACGCCGAAAAGCCGTTCCGACATCCGCCAATACAGCGAAATCGAGTCCGAAGTGACGGGCCTCATCGGCAGAGTGAACGGACGATTCGGCGACGCCGCCTGGACCCCGATCCGCTATGTGAACCGTTCCTACTCGCGCACCGTGCTTGCGGGAATCTATCGCGCCGCGGATATCGCGATGGTGACGCCGCTGCGCGACGGAATGAATCTCGTCGCCAAAGAGTTTCTTGCGGCGCAGGACCCCGACGACCCGGGCGTGCTGCTGCTGTCGCAATTCGCAGGCGCGGCCAAGGAGCTCGATCAGGCGCTGATCGTCAATCCCCACGAGACTGACGCGGTCGCCACCGCGCTGAAGCGCGCGCTCGAGATGCCGCTCGACGAGCGACGCGAGCGCCATGCGCCGATGCTCGCGCATCTCTTGAAGAACGATATCAAGCGCTGGGCGAGAACCTATACGTCCGCGCTCGTGGACCGCGGGGCGGGGCGCAGCCTGCGCGAAATGATACGCGCCTTGCTCCGGCGTTCGACCGCGCAGACGCAACGCGCCGCGTTGAGAAGCCTCGAGGGACGTTGAACCGCCGGAGGCGACCACGCAGGGCCCGACTGGCGCGCCCAGGAGATGGCCCTCACCCGACGGGGGGACCGGCCAGCCTCATCGAGACTCGATCTGGAGTGATGGAGACAAAGCCGTCTTGCGAGCGGAGCGACGCAACGGAGAGGCGCTATTTTTGCTAATGTAATACATGAAGAGTTCTTTCGTAACCGGTTATAAGATCAAGGCTTTGCACCCTGCGAGGACGGGCCAAAATGGCGCTATTCCGCCGGTTTCGGACGGTTTCGGGCGGTGGAGTATAGAAATTCTATACTCCACCGCCCTCTGACGGCCCGCGAAGGCGGTTCTCCAGCTTCGGCTTTCCCGATTGTCTTCGACCTGTTATGGGCCGTAACAGGGAGATTCGCTCCCTGTTTTCTCGCTCAACCATTGTATGAGCAACTCCTCGCAAGCGACTGATATTCGTGGCTTTCATGCCTCAAACCCGATTGCGGTGGGGCCCGCGTTCCCCTGTTAGCAGGGGATAACAGGGAGAATTCCGGTTTTGGCGACGTTCCAGGCGTGCGCCCGGCGCGAAGCCGATGTGTATAGATTTTCTATCCCGTCGAGGGCGTCTTTCGACGCCCTGTCGCCTTCTACTCGAGTATCATCCGAACGGCCTCCGCCATCGCTGCGCCGAGGATCGCGTGTTGGTCGGACGCGTAGTGGATGCCGTCGAGCGGCGAGCATGAAATGAATGCGCCCGCGTCGACGAAGCCCGCGCCGTGGCGCTCGGCGACCGCCCGGTAGAGGGGCGGGAGCGAGAGCGCCTTGTCGGCGCCGCCTTCGAACATCTCGGCATATTCGGTGAGTTTCGAGATCGGCGGCGGCGCCACGAGAATCATGCGCGGCGCAACGCCGCCGGGCCCGCTTTCGGAGACGAGCGCCGCTTCGAGCAGCCGCTCGGCGCCGGCGGCGATCATCTCCGGCGTAGCCGAGAATTTGGCCTTCGTATC
This sequence comes from uncultured Alphaproteobacteria bacterium, assembly GCA_963775665.1. Taxonomy (GTDB): domain Bacteria; phylum Pseudomonadota; class Alphaproteobacteria; order Rhizobiales; family Beijerinckiaceae; genus Roseiarcus. The sequence goes on from CAVZJZ010000041.1 coordinate 39,285, forward strand.
GTTGCAGCCGAGCGAGATGACGACGAGGTCGAGCGGCGCATGGCTAAAGAGGCAGGGAGCGAAATAGGCCAAGCCGTTCCGCCCCGGCTCCTCCGGATCGTCGAACACGGTCGTGCGTCCGCGCAGGCCCTCTTCGATCACCTCGAAGCTGGTCCCGAGCACGCGCGCCATGACCCCAGGCCAGCGCACCTCCGGCGCCATTCGTGCGCCTTGTCCCGGGATCGAGCCCCAAGTGTTGGAGTCGCCGAAGGCGAGTACGGTGGGCATGAATTCCCGTGAGTTTGAAGATAGGGAGAGATTTGATCCCGTGGCGTGTCGACGCTACAGGACGTCCGAGACCTCCTCCACGGAAGTCTCGGCGACTTGCTTGTCGAACACGATCTCGCCGCGCGCCATGGCGACAACCCGATCGCACGATTGCAAGACGTGGTGCAGGTTATGGCTGATGAGGATGCCAGTGACCCCCTGCGCCGGAAGGCCGCGCACGAAGCCAAGCACCTTTGCCGTCTCCTTGACTGATAGGTGGTTGGTTGGTTCGTCGAGGATGAGAATCCGCGACTTGAAATGCATAGCTCGCGCGATCGCCACCCCCTGACGTTGCCCGCCTGACAATTCTCCGAGCGAAGCGTCAGGCGAGCGCAGATGGAGATCGACGTCCGCGATCGCCTTGATCGCCTCGCGGCGCATGCGGTCATGATCGATGAGGCCGATGCCGCCGACCCTCAGGCGCAACGGCTCCCGGCCAATGAAGAGGTTTCGGGCGATCGACATGGTCGCGACCATCGAGGCGTCCTGATAGATTGTCTCGACGCCGAAGCCCATGGCGACCTTGGGCGAAGTAATCGCGACCCGCTCTCCCCCGATGCGAATCTCGCCCTTGTCGGGCTGCAGGACGCCCGAGAGTATTTTGATCAACGTCGACTTTCCGGCGCCATTATCGCCCACGAGTCCGACCACTTCGCACGGCTGGACGTCGAGATTAACGCCGTTCAGCGCATGGACGCCTGCGTACCATTTGTGGATGTGCCGTACCGAGATCAGCGGAGGGTTCATATCAGCCCGCCACCTTGATCCGCCGCGCCGTTCGGCGCAGCCATGTGTTCGAGACCACGGCGAAAATCGTCAGAGCGCCAACAGCGAATTTGAACCAGTTGGCGTCGACCTGGGTCATCACGAGTCCGTTGTCGATGACGCGGATCAGCAAGGCGCCCACGACGGCGCCAAGCACAGTCCCGACGCCGCCGCTCAGCGCGGTTCCCCCGATCACCGCCGCGGCGACTGCCTGGAGCTCGAGCCCGTCGCCGATCGAGGGCAGCGGCGAATGCAGGCGGAACACCTGGATGATGCCGCCGAAGCCGGCCATTACGGAGCACAGCATGAAGCAGAACAGCTTGACGCGCCGCACGGGCACGCCCATCGCGCCGGCGGCCTCGACGTGCCCGCCCGTCGCTTTGATCCAGTTTCCGACATTGGATTTGGCGACGAGCGCCGAGCAGGCGAATGCGATCGCCAGGAACCAGATGAACGAGGCGCGAAACAATGCGCCAGGCCCGACAAAGTTGGTGAATTCGCCAGTGGCGAGATCGTCCGGCAGCAAGGGCGGAAAGCCGCCCGAGATCACCACAGTTAACGACCGAACGATGAAGAGCATGCCCAAGGTTGCGATGAAGCTCGGTATCGCAAAGGTCAGCGTAATGAATCCGTTGGCGAATCCAATTGCCGCGGCGAGCAGAAGGCCGAGCAGGATGGCCGCAAGAGCCGGCACGCCGGCGATGATCAGGAGCGACGTCGCCATCGGGGTGAGGGCGAACGTCGAGCCGACCGAAAGGTCGAATTCGCCGCAGATCATCAAAATAGTCACGCCGATCGAGACGAAGTCCGACCTCGGGCAGCAGTCCGAGAATGCCGCGCAGATTGTCGGCCGAGAGAAAAGCGCCTGCCGAGCGGGCTTCAAACAACGCGGCAAGCAAAATCAGGAGCGCAACGCCCGCAAGCTCCGGCTTTTCGAGATAGATTCGGAACAAATTCCTCACGATGCCCCTGTCGAGCTCACGTTGTAAGGGAACGGCGGAGGGAGCCAACCTCTCCCCCCGCAATTCTTCCATCCGGTCGGTTCAGCGGAGGCCCTGTTTGGCCAAATTCATCAGCTGATCGGCCTGTTCAGGCGTGAACACCGCTTCGCCCGAGTCAATGTCGGCCGGAGCCAGCCCGACTTTCTTCTCCAGGTAGACCTGCATCACTGGCAGGAAGCCCTGCTCATACGGCTGCTGGTCGATTTCCACCTGGATGTAACCGGACTTCATCTGTTCGATCACCTGCGGCGCAAGGTCGAAGCCGCCCAAAAGAATCTTGCCCGGCGGGATGTTGCGGTCCTTCAGCATTCGCGCGACGTTGGAATGCCAGAGGCCGGTTTCGATATAGGCCGTCGTATCCGGATGAGCGCTAAGGTAGGCGCCGACGCGGTCGCTGACGATCGCTCCGTCAGCACTGACGTCCAGGCGGTCGATCGTGATCTCGCGGTTCGGATTGGCCTTCTTGAATTCCTCGAGCCCATTCATGATGCCCTTTGCGCGCTGCTCGGACCAGTTCTGGCCGGGCGAGTTGACGCCCACCAGCACCCGGATGGGGCCCTCCTTGGGGAATAGAGCGGACATGCGTCGTCCGAGCGTCGTGCCGGCAGGGACAAAGTTCTGGCCGACAAAGGCTTGGCGCAATTCGAGTTCCGGTCCTTCCGTGGCGTCGACGTTCGAGGCGATCACGATCACGCCCTTGGCTTTGGCGTCCTTCAAATTCCCGACAAAGGCGTTGTTGTCGACCAGAAGTCGTGATCAGCGCGTCGGGCTTGCGCGCAAGCGCCGCCTGCTGATTGGCGACCTCCTGGTCGATCGAGCCCTCGGTCTGGGTGAAGACCATTTGGCAATTGGCCTAAATCTTGGCGCAAGCATCGTCAAAGCCCTTCTTCACCGCCTGCCAGAATGGGTTCGACGCCGATGAATGATGCGTGAAGACGATATTGAGCTTCTCTTCGGCTTGCGCTGGGCAAGCCAAGGCGAACGAAAAGGCGGCCATGCCAACTCCGATGAATAGTCCCGATGCGATACTGCGCTTAACCATGGGCTTCCTCCGCTCTACAGTTTCGTTGGTTGTCGAAAAGTCTCTCTATTGATCTCCAAGCGCCGTGATTCGGCTCTGGACGGTAAATTGCCGGGCCAGATCCGGTTGGAGTTTGACGCCATGACCCGGCTGGCGGCCGACGAAGATCTGACCGTCGCTCACCTCGGGCAGGCCGGTGACAAGGTCGCGATACCAGGTGCGATAATAGGCGCGCACGCTTTCCTGCACCAAGGCGTTGGGCGCATTGAGCGCAAGATGAGTCGACGCGGCCAGCACCACTGGACCGGTGCAGTCGTGAGGCGCGATCGGAAGATGCCAGGCTTCGGCCATGGCGGCGATTTTCTTGGCTTCGGAGACCCCGCCGCACCAGGAGAGGTCCAGCATGATGACGCCGGCCGCGCCCGTTTCCAGCAAATCGCGGAACGCAGTTCGGCCCCCAAGCGTCTCCGACGCGCAGATGGGGGCGGTGGACGCCTCGGCGTAGCGCCTGAGGGATCCGAGGCTGTCCATCTTGATCGGGTCTTCGTGCCAGAAGGTATCGAATGGCCGAAGGGCGCGCGCGATCGTCATCGCGGGCAGCAACTGCCACATCGAATGAAACTCGACCATAACGTCGATTTTGTCGCCGACGGCGTTACGGATTTTTTCGAAGGGAACCAGCGCTGCTTTGAGGTCCTCGGAGGAGATATAGGTTCCGTCGGTCTTCTCTGCAGCGTGGTCGAACGGCCATATCTTCATGGCCGTGATGCCTTCACTTAAAAGCTCCGCCGCGAGCTCGTCCGCGCGATGCAGAAAGCCGTTGAGATCGTCGTAGGGGCTTTGCTCGCCGCCGGTCACGCCATAGTTCGAGGTTGTCTGGCCGATCGCCTTGCGCATATAGGACGTGCCTGCGCACGTGTTGTACGTGCGGATCTTCGAACGGGAAAAGCCGCCAAGAAGCTGTGCGAGAGGCTGTCCAGCGACTTTGCCGAAAACATCCCAAAGCGCAATGTCGAGTGCGGAATTGCCGCGCATTTCAGCTCCGGTGGAGCGAAACCCCAGATAGCCGACGAGGTCTTTCGAAATCCGGTCTATCTCGAGCGGATTGCGGCCGAGCAGCTTCTGCGCCAGGCATTCGTGGACATAAGCCTCGACGGTCTCGGCAAGGAAAAATGTTTCGCCGAGGCCGACAATTCCCTCCGAAGTGTGCACCTTCAGCCAAAGGAGATTGGCGAATTCTGCGAGGCGTATCGTCTCGAGAGCGGTAATCTTCATCGCCGCCTCAGATGACGCCGGCCGAGAGAAGGGCTTTGACGGAACTGTCGAAATGCTCCGCCATCGCCGCCTCGGCCACACGCGGTTCGCGGGCCCCGATCGCTGCGGCGATGCGTGCGTGGCATTCGACGTTGGCGAGACGTTCGGCGTCGGTTGGGCGGCTATGCCAGCCAATGCGCCATGTCTGGCGGGTGACGACGCTGAACGAGCCGACGATGAGCGCGAAGAGCGGGTTGCGTGAGGCCGCGGCGATTGCGCTGTGGAAGGCGATGTCGTGTTCCATCGCTTCGTCAGGACGCGAAAAGGCTTCGCTCATAGCGGCGGCGTGGGCGCTGATCGTCTCAGCCTCCGGCTCCGACCGGCGTAGCGCCGCGAGCGCGACGGTGCGCATTTCAATGGTGCGCCGCACGTCGTAGATCTGCTGGATCGAGGCTTGGTCGGTATGGACCGCGTGCTCGATGACGAGCCCCAACACGTCCTTGTCGATCGTCCCCACCCGCGCCCGTCGTCCGTTCCCAAGGTCGATAATTCCGAGTGCGGCGAGGGCCCGGAACGCTTCGCGCACGACGGTGCGCGAAACGCCGAGCTCGGCCGCGAGCCGGGCTTCGGACGGAACCGGATCGCCCGCGCGCAGGCGCTCGCTGCGGATGTGCTGGTTGATCGCGCGCATGGCGCCGTCGACCAACCCTCCTTCCGCCTCCGGCCTCGATTGCACGAAGGACAGGTCCATTCGATCCTCGAACCAGTACGATAGGTTAGACCTAGGTGTAGGCAATCAGCAACTGGGCCGCTTGTCAATCTCCCTCATTTCGTAGGAAAGGTTTGGCTCGTTGCCGCCGCCGAGGCCGGCCGCTGAGGGGCCCAGCCTGGTTTTCGACGCCGCGGACGATCGCCTTCGAGTCGCCCTGCACTGGGCCGACGAGCTGCGTCTTTGGCGGGGCGGATTTCACGAGGCGCTAGGGACCTCCGCGCGCATTACGATGACCGCGCATCGTCCTGAAGAAGGGGCGCTTTTTGCCGTCCCTGTCGTCGCCAGAGGACCGCCTGAAGTCTCGCTTCGGCTGAATCCGAGTTGGGAACAGTGGCGCTCAGCGGCCAGAGTGAGCAACCTGCGAATGCACCTCGGCCGTCATCGCTTCGATGCGCTCAACAAGGACCCTGACGGCTTCCGTCAATTCGGTGTTCTGCCTGAGCAGCGTCTGCACGCTTTCGGTCAGCGTTGTGTTCTGCCCGAGCATTTCGATCATGAGGCCCGACTGGTCCTGCATCTGTTTCTGGCGCTGCTCGTTGACCTGATGCAGTTCCTCCCGATGCAGGGCGTCGGCGATGCTGTTGGCCTTGTCGCGGTCGGCCTGACGGGTCTGGGCGAGCAGGATCAGCGGCGCCGCATAGGCGGCCTGGGTTGAAAAGGCGAGGTTGAGCAGGATGAACGGATAGACGTCGAACTGCGTCCATCCGACCGCGTTGATCCAGATCCAGATGGCGACGATAAATGTCTGAGCAATGAGAAAAGTCGGCGTGCCGAAGAATCGCGCGAAGCTCTCAGCCCTCACCCCGAACCAGTCGCTGCCGAAAGCCGACTCGAGGTGCGTATGCGGCAGGTGAAACCTCCGCACATGACTGTGGCCAGTCGTTTCCTGGTCGCTCATAACCACCTCCTAACCCTGCGCGTGAGACCAGGCGCAGCCTGCAGAACGAATCGATCGACGCCCATCGGCCGAGCATATAGGAGTCCGATTGAAACTAGACGGAACGACGGGGCTTTTACGCGGGGCGGACTTTGATCATAAGGTTCGTGGGCGCTCTAGCTTCGACTTGCGCGAGAGGCGAGGTCGCGTTAGGGTCCGCGCTTATCCCACTAAATTGGTAGACTATACACGAGATCCTTGAAATACGGTATATGGAGCCGAGCGCCTGCGTCCGTCGCGTCGGATCGCGGGACTTCGAAGACGGGTCGAGACGCGAGCGATAAAACGAGGGAAGAACCATGTCTCACAAGCCTGAAACCCTGGCGCTTCACGCGGGCTGGCGCGCCGATCCGGCCACGGGTTCGGTCGCGGTGCCGATCTATCAGACCACGTCCTACCAGTTCCAGAGCGCCGAGCATGCGGCCAACCTGTTCGCGCTGAAAGAGCTCGGCAATATCTACACCCGCATCATGAACCCGACCAACGACGTGCTCGAAAAGCGCATCGCAGCGCTCGAAGGCGGCGTCGCGGCGCTGGCGCTCGCGAGCGGGCAGGCGGCCTCGGCGTTCGCAGTTCAGAACCTCGCCAGGGTCGGCGACAACATCGTCTCCTCGACCGATCTTTACGGCGGCACCTGGAATCTCTTCGCCAACACGCTGAAGGACCAGGGCATCGAGGTGCGCTTCGTCGATCCGGAGGATCCGGAGAATTTCCGCAAGGCGACCGATGCGCGAACCCGCGCCTATTACGCCGAGACGCTTCCCAATCCGAAGCTGATCGCCTTTCCGATCGAGGAAGTGGCGGCGATCGGCCGGCCGCTCGGCATTCCGCTCATCATGGACAACACCGCCGCGCCGATCCTGACCAGGCCCTTCGATCACGGGGCGGCCATCATCGTCTATTCCTCGACCAAATATCTCGGCGGCCACGGGAACTCGATCGGCGGCCTGCTCGTCGACAGCGGGACGTTCCCTTGGGACGAGCACAAGACGCGCCAGCCGGCGCTCAACACGCCCGACCCCAGCTACCACGGGGCGGTGTGGAGCGAGGCGGTGAAGCCGCTCGGGCCCATCGCCTACATCATCAAGGCGCGCGTGACCCTCTTGCGCGATCTCGGCTCGGCGCTGTCGCCCTTCAACGCGTTCCTGACCCTGCAGGGAATCGAGACGCTGCCCTTGCGCATCGAGCGCCACAGCGCCAACGCGTCGGCGCTCGCCGCATGGCTCGGCAAGCGCCCCGAGGTCACCAAGGTGATCCACCCCTCGACTCAGCTGGGCTACGCGAGGGCGCGCGCCGAGAAATATCTCAAGGGCGGGCAGGGCGGCCTCGTCGGCTTCGAACTCAAAGGCGGGAAGGAGGCGGGGCGTAAGTTCATCGACGCCCTGAAGCTTCTCTACCACGTCGCCAACATCGGCGACGCGCGCTCGCTCGCCATCCATCCGGCGACGACCACTCACTCGCAGCTCGGGCCCGAAGAGCAGCTCGCGACCGGCGTGTCCGAGAACTACGTCCGCCTCTCTGTCGGCATCGAGCATATCGACGACATCCTCGCCGACCTCGATCAGGCGCTGAAGGCGGCGGCGTAAGGCGCGAGGCGGCGCGATCGGGTCGCTTCGATCGCCCGCCTCAACCTCATCCGGGGCCCCGCGCCGACGCTTGCCGCTGAGGATACAGGTCGCGCAGTTCGCGCTTGAGAATCTTGCCGATGGGGCTCCGCGGCAGGCTCTCGACGATCAGCAAATCCGAAAGGCGCTGGGTCTTGCCGAGCCTTGCATTGACCCAGGTCTTGAGCGCCGGTCCGTTGATGGACGCGCCTTCTCTGAGGGCGACGAAGGCGACGGGGGTTTCGCCCCAGCGCTCGGAGGCGACCCCGATGACCGAAACCTCGCCGACGGCCGCGTGCTGGATGAGCTCCGCCTCGATGTCCGACGGATAGATGTTGAAGCCGCCCGAGATGATCACGTCCTTGCTCCTGTCGAGCAGGATGAGGAACCCGTCCTCGTCGAAGCGGCCGATATCGCCGGTGCGGATTAAGCGCCGCCCTTCTGCGTCGCGCCACTCGGCCTCGCGCGTCTTCTCCGGCAGGTTGTGGTATCCCGTCATGATCGCTTCCGACCGGCCGACGACCTCGCCGACCTTGCCTCTCTCGACCTCGCGTCCGTGCTCGTCGATCAGGCGGATGTCATGCCCCGGCATGGGCTGGCCGACGGTATGCAGCTTGTCCGGAAACTGATGGGCGGCGAGGGCCGTCGCGCCGCCGCCTTCGGTCATGCCGTAGAATTCGACCAGGCCGCCCGGCCAGCGCCTGAGGACGTCCGCCTTCAGCGCCGCAGGGAAGGGCGCGCTGGTCGAGAGCTTCAGAACGTAGCTTGAAAGATCGTAGCGGCCGAAATCCTCACGCTCCATGATCCGGCGATATTGCACCGGAACAAGCATGGCGTGCGTCGCGCGCCGCGCCTGCGACAGACGGAGGAATTCGCCGGCGTCGAACTTCGGCATCAGCACCGCCGTGCCCCCATGCGCCAGCGTCGGCAGAAAAACGACGAGCGTGGTGTTCGAATAGAGGGGCGTCGAGACGATCGTCACTGCGCCTTTGTAAGAAACTCTGGTGAGCTGTCGCCACCGCATGCGGTGGGGCTGAACGATGCCTTTGGGAGCGCCGGTCGTGCCCGACGAATAGATGATGTTGAACGGCTGCTCGGGGTCGATGACGACGGTCTCCAGCGTGGCGCCGTCCGGACCCAGCCAGCCGGAGAAAGGCGTCGCGACGCCGCTGTCGTCGAGCGCGATGGAGATTGCCGCCTTTTCGTAGCCGGTCTCCTTGAGCGCGTCAGCCGTCTCCCGGTCGAGCAGGAACACTTTGGCGCCGCTGTCTTTCAGCATTATTACGAGGCTCGCTGGCGTCGAGGACGGCGCGAGCGGTGCGACCGCGGCCCCCGCGGCGAGGGCGCCGAGGAACGCGGCCGCATAGCGGATCGAGGTCCGGGCGCAGATGGCGACGGCGTCGCCGCCGCCAACGCCATCGCGCTGCAGGGCGAAAGCGATCCGATCCATCATTGCGGCGAGCGCGGCATAGGTCAGCGTCTCGTCCCCCTCGATGAGGGCGGGATGGTTCGGGCGTTCGTCGGCATGGGCGCGGATCAAGTTCGGCAAGGCGGCGAAATCGCTCGCCAGAAGCCCCTCAACCGACATGGGGCGCCGCTCCATCACAGGTTGCAACCGCAAGACGCGAGACGAGGACGACACTGTGGCGTCCAACCTCGTTTTGGCAAGACCCGGAGATCAGCCTCTTTCCCGCATCAGCCGCGACTTGTCGCGGTTCCAGTCGCGCGCCTTTTCGCTCTCGCGCTTGTCGTGCAGCTTCTTGCCGCGCCCTAGCGCGATGGCGATCTTGGCGCGGCCCTTGGCGTTGAAATAGATGCGCAACGGCACGATCGTCATCCCCTCGCGCTCGACCCCCTTGGCGAGTCTCGCGATCTCCTTGGCGTGCAATAGGAGTTTCCGCGGGCGTTTCGGCTCGTGGTTGAAGCGGTTCGCCTGGAGATATTCGGGGATGTTCGCGTTGTAAAGAATCACTTCGCCGTTGCGGTCGACGCCGGCGTAGCTTTCGGCGACCGTCGCCTTGCCCGTGCGCAGGGATTTGACCTCCGGGCCTGTCAGCATCATGCCCGCTTCGAAGGTTTCGCCGATTTCATAGTCAAAGCGCGCCCGCCGGTTGTCGGCGACGACCTTGAAGTTTGGCTTCTCTTTCTCAGCCACGGATCAGCGCCTCCGACATGTGCGCGGCGCCGCAATCCCGCCACAATAGAGCTTCGACGGACCCCGCGTGGCCAAGCCCGCTCGGGCGACAAGTGCGGCGAATGAACGCGGCGGCATGGGATCGCTCAGGCGTTCAGAAGTCCCGCATGCATCATGGCGCGGCGGATCAGCGCCTCGGTCGCCGGACCGACCGGCACGAGCGGGAGGCGGGTCTCGTTGCGAATGCGGCCGAGCAGGCTTAGCGCATATTTCGTGCCGTTGACCCCGGGTTCGGCGAAAATCGCGGCGTGCAGCGGGGTCAGGCGATCCTGGATCTTGAGCGCGTGGCCCCAGTCGTCAGTGAAGATAGCTTCCATGAGTTCGGCGCAGAGTCCGGGCGCGATATTCGCCGTAACCGAAATGCAGCCATGGCCGCCGGCCGCCATTGCGGCAAGCGCGGTCATGTCTTCGCCAGAAAGTTGGATAAAGTCCGTCCCGATAGCGTGTCGCTGGCGCGAGACGCGGCCGACGTCGCCGGTGGCGTCCTTGACGCCGACGATATTGGGGAGTTCGCTGAGCCGCTTCATCGTTTCGACCGACATGTCGACGACGCTGCGGGGAGGGATGTTGTAAATGATGATCGGAATGCGGATCGCATCGTTGATGGCCTTGAAGTGCTGGTAGAGCCCTTCCTGCGTCGGCTTGTTGTAATAAGGGGTGACGACCAGGACGGCGTCTGCGCCGGCCCGCTCGGCGTGGAGGGCGAGCGCGACCGCCTCGGCCGTGTTGTTCGAGCCCGCGCCGGCTATCACCGGGACGCGCCCGCGCGCCTCGTCGACGCAGATGTCCACCGCGCGCTGGTGCTCGTCGTGAGTGAGCGTCGGGCTTTCGCCTGTCGTGCCGACCGGAACGAGCCCGTGCGATCCGGCCGTGATCTGCCAGTCAATCAGGGCGCGATAGGCGGGTTCGTCGATCGCGCCATCCTTGAATGGTGTCACGAGCGCCGGCATGGACCCATGAAACTTCGCCCGCTTTTCCATGTCCCTCTTCCAGCTCGCCCCGCGGCCGAGCGCTCGTTTCGTTCCCCCCGCGTCCGGACACATAGACCCGGCGGGGCGCGCGCGAAAGGGGGCGCGAACTTTGTCCCGCGCCCGATCAGGGTTAACCAATCATCAGCAATGTCGGCCCATGCTAGCGCAGAAGGGTTGGATTGATGATCATTTGGCGCCCCCGCGCGCTCATCAGCGTCTCCGCCGCCGCCATCCTCGTCGCGATCGTGCCGTTCCGGAACGACGCCGTCCACGAGCTCCGCGCGCTCAAGCGGATCGCCGAAGACCGAATGGCGCTCGCCGCGGCCTCGATGCTCTCTGTGGCGGCCTTGCCGCGCGACGCCTGGGAACTGGGGCAGAAAAGCTTCGCAGGTTGGCCCCTGCCGGTTCAGCGCGAGGTCAAGGCCGCGTCCGCCGCGATCGTCGAGCCCTCCGAGCCGCCGCCGGTCGCCGCCCCCGAGGCGTCGCCCGAGAGCTCGCCGAAGCCTGAGATCATTCCCGCTTCCCCCGCCGCGCTCGCCTATCGCAAGGGCGACGCCGCAACGCTCTCGGCGCTCGCGAAAGCGGCGAGCGATCCCGACGAGCGGCTGGGGCTGGAATGGGCGGCGCTTCGAACGGACCCGCATCCGCCAGACGCGGCGCTGGCCGCCTTCGTCGCGGCCCACCCGACCTGGCCGGGCAACGGCTACATCCGTTACCGTCGGGAAGCCGAGCTTCTCGCCCGCTCGCCTTCGCCGTCGGCGGTCGCCGAGTTTTTCGCCGTCGAGCCGCCGCAGTCGAGCGCCGGCAAGCTCGCGCTTGCGCGCGCAGCCGGCGCGACGGGCCATATCGACGAAGCGATCCGGACGGTTCGCGAGCTCTGGCGCGACGACAATTTCGACGCATGGACGGAAAGCCTCATCCTCCGCGAATTCAGCGTCGTTCTGCTCAAGGAGGACCACAAGTATCGCGCCGACCGGCTGCTCTACGCCGAAAACTACGGACCGGCGCTCCGCGCCGCCGCCCTCGCCGGCGCCGACGAGATGGCGCTCGCCGAGGCGCGCATCGCGGCCGCCCGCGGGCCCCTCAGTCCGGCGCTGCTGAGGGCTGTGCCGCCGGCGCTGAAGAGCGATCCGGGTCTCCTCTTCGCGCGCATCCAGGACGCGCGGCGCTCGAACCGCGCCTATGAGGCTGCATCCCTCATCGGCCTTGCGCCGACCGATCGCGCAGCCCTGATCAATCCCGACAAGTGGTGGACCGAACGCCGCATGGTGGCGCGCGAGCTGCTCGATCTCAACGAGCCGAAGCTCGCTTACGAAATCTGCGACAAGGCTGTGCAGCCGGACGAAGCCGCTTCGCAGGTCGACCTCGATTTTCATGCCGGCTGGATCGCGCTGCGCTTTCTCGGCGATGCGCCGGCAGCCGCCAAACGGTTCGCGCTCGCGGCCGAGGCGGCCGACACGCCGCTTTCGATCGCCCGCGCCGCTTACTGGCGCGGCCGCGCCGCGGAGGCGATGGGCGACGCCGACGAAGCCAGGCTCCACTACGAGAGCGCCGCCAGCGAGCCGATCGCCTACTACGGCCAGCTCGCCGCCGAGCGCCTTGGCGCGAAGCGGCTAACCTTGCGCGCGCCGATCGCGGTCGCGGCCGGCGCAGACCGCGACGAGTCGGTGCGGGCCGCCGAAGCCCTCTATCGCGACGGGCTCGACGACCTCGCCACCGCGCTTGCCTTCGAGGCGGCACGCGACTGGCGCGACGAGGCGCAGATGGGCGCCATGGCCGAAGTGGTGAAGCGCCACGGCGAAGCGTCGACGCAACTCCAGTTCGGCAAGATCGCGACCCTGCGCGGCTACGCATTCGACGAGATGGCGTTCCCCGCGTCGGGCGTGCCGGCCTTCCTGCCGCTCGCTCATTCGGCGGATCTCGCCAGCGTCTATGCGGTCGCCCGCCAGGAGAGCGAATTCCTGTGGCGCGCCGCCTCGGGCGCGGGCGCGAAGGGGCTCATGCAGATCCTGCCCTCGACCGCCGCGTCGACCGCAAGGCGCGCGGGGGTGAACTACGATCCCGTCCGGCTGATCGCCGACCCGGCCTTCAACACCCAGCTCGGCGCGGCCTTCCTCGGCCAGTTGCTCGAGGACGAGGGCGGATCGCGCGAAATCGCCTTCGCGGCCTACAACGCGGGCGGCGGGCGCGTCGCCCAGTGGCTCGCCGCCTACGGCGATCCGCGCAAGGGCACGGCCGATCTCGTCGACTGGGTCGAGCGCATTCCCTTCGACGAGACCCGCGACTATGTGCAGCGGGTGGTCGAAAACCTCGGCGTCTACCGCCAGCGGCTGGCCGACGAGCCGCCGCCGCCGGCGCCGGTTTCGGTGTTCGCGGCGAGGGAGTAGGCGGGCGTCGGCCCCTATTCGCGCCAGCGGGATGATGTCGTAGCCGCGACGTCGGCACTCAGACTTTCAAACACGCAACGCAAACCGGCCTTTTCAAAGGGTTAGGCCCCAAAATCTGATACTTTGTGCCGTTCGAAAAGAACAAACAAATCGCGGGGGTGTTAACCTTGCCTTTCGCGGCCAGCAAAGTTTGAAAAAGCGGGGCGACCTGACCCGGTCACGGAATCACCCTACCACGATTTTCCGATTTACGGAAGACATTGTCGACATTGTCGGCGAATATTCGCCCGCGCCAATTTTCCAATCCAGGCTCGTCATTCCCCAGGATCATAATCTAATCGGTGGGCTTACGCCGCTGACAAGTTGCGGGGATGCCTGCCGCCCAAAGACGACGCAATGGACGACGGCAGTGCACAAGGAACGGACCTTGGTCGAGGCGCGGCGAACGGGCCAGAACGCGGTACGAAAGGGTCGCGCCGGGAACGGTCCTTCGAATGCCTTGGGCGAAAAGTCGCGGAGACAGGGAGGCTGTCGCTTTTGCGCCGCTTCGGCTCAATCCTCATGGTTTGGCGCAAGCTGCGAAAGCAACCATCGCAGGTCCGCTGGAACGAAAGGCTTCTCCAGGATCGGTCGACCGGCGCGGCTCAGGAAGCGGTGCGACGCGGCGCTCAGCATATCCGCCGTTATGAAGGCGGTCCGCGCGCACAGATGCGGGCGGACCTCGGCCATCCAGTCATAAAGGGCAGGTCCATCCAGGCCCGGCAGCCGCAGGTCGGAGAGAACAGCGTCATAGTCGCGCTCCCTCAGCGCCGCCTGCGCCGCCTCGCCGCTGGACTTTACCACCGGACGATGCCCCAGCTTCCTGAGCATCTCCGCCAGCATCTCCCCGATATCCGGCTCGTCGTCGACGACCAGGACCGTCAGCGCCGCGGGAAAGGTGGTCGGCGTCCCGCCCGCTCCCCCTGTTTCGACCATGCCTGACGAATCGTGGGCCAACGGCAGTCGAATGACGAAGCAGGCCCCCTCTCCGTCGGCGGGCGCCAGGGTCAGCGAGCCGCCATGCGCCTCCACGATCCCTCGAGACACCGCGAGCCCGATGCCCGTCCCCGAACCAACCGGCTTGGTCGTAAAGAACGGATCGAACACGCGCGAACGGACCGTGTCCGGAATTCCGGAGCCATTGTCGGCCACCTCGATCCGCGCCCATTCTCCTTCAGCCCGCGCCGAGAGCCGCACGTGCCGCGGTTGGGGTCGTTCCTCGAGCGCGTGGCGGGCGTTGGTCAGGAGATTGGCGAGCACCTGGACGATCTGGTCGGGGTCGCACCGGAGGGAAGGCAGGTCGGCGGCGATTGCCTGTTCGACCGTCACCCCATTCGTCCGCATGGAATAGGCGAGCAGGGACAGGCAGGCATCGAGGAGCGCCTGCAAATTCGTCGGCCGCATCTCGGTCTGACGCTGGCGGGCCATCGCGAGGAAGCTGCGCACGATTCGGCCGCACCGGTCCGCCGCCGTCTGCACCCGCTGCGCCCGCTCGGCGAGCGCCGTCCCTTCGGTTTCCTCCGCGAGCAGAAGCGCGTTGCCGATCACGATGGAGAGCGGATTGTTCAATTCATGCGCGACCCCGGCCAACAGCGAGCCGAACGCCGCCATCTTCTCGCTCTGCAGCAACGCGTCGCGGTGACGCTGAATCTCGGATTCGGCTTCGCGCGCCGCCGTCAGGTCGCGCAGGAATGCGGCATGCAGCCGCCGTTCGGGCAGGGGAACCTCGATGACCGTCACCTCGGCGGGGAAAATCTCGCCGTCCGCCCGCATCGTCTCGATCTCGGCGCGAGATCCCTGCAACCTGGAAGCGAAAGGCGGCAAGCTCTCCGTATTGTGGCTTGGGCTGTGTGGCGTCAGGATCATCGTATCGACGGGCTGTCCGAGGACGTCGGCCCTTTTGCGGCCGAAGGTCTCCTCAGCTGCGGGGTTGAACTCGACGACCCGGCCGTCCTCGTCGAACGTGATGATGCAGTCCCTCGCCGCCGCGATGATCGCGGCGCTCAGCGCCTCGCTCGCGCTCCGCGCGGCCGATTGTTCGGCCAGGTCCTGTTCGGTTTGTCGCAGATCGGTCAGATCCCGAATAAAGCTGAAGTATCCCTCAACCGCGCCGGCAGCGTCACGCAGCGGGGCTAACGTGCAAAGCACATAGCGCCGCCCCCGAGGGTACTCGACCCAGCCATCCCACTCCACGGTCTCGCCCGCCCGCGCGCGCTCGGTGATAGAGGGGCGCGCAGCATTCCCTTCGCCCAGCACCTCGGCGACGGTCCGACCGAGGACCGCGTCTTCCGCCTTGCCAATAGCCTTGCTCCACTCCGGATTGACATAGCGGTAGCGGTGGTCGCGATCGAGCAGCGCAATGCGGACCGGCATGCTGTCGAAGAGCCTGCGGATCTGCGCCCAACTGATGGCCTCGGGGCTTCGGGCGCCAGCCGGCGCCGGGGCTTGTTTGGCGTGAACGCGAAGCTCGCGCGGGTTTGTGGCGGGGCTGACCAGAAAGCCGCACCTATCGAGATGCTCCGTGATCATTTCGCGCAGGCGGGGTGCGTCGTCGACGATCAAGCGAACCGGATCGGCCATGGCGCGTCCTCCTGCCTCGCCTCAAGAGTTGCTCGACACGAACATGTAGCCCGCGCCGCGCATCGTCTTGATCACCTGCGGCTTCTCCGGGTCTCGCTCCACTTTGCGGCGGATTCGGGAAATGCGAATGTCGATGCTGCGATCAAACGGCTCGAAGTCGCGGTTGTGCGCGAGGTCAAGTAGCCTGTCGCGGGTGAGCACCCGGTCGGGGTTGCGCGCGAAGGCCGCCAGAAGGTCGAATTCCATCGCGGTGATCGGCAACTCGGCGCCGTCCGGCTGCAGGAGCCGGCGCCCTTCGAGATCGAGCACCAGTTCGCCGAAGCGCACGCCTTTGGACGAGAATCCGGGTCGAGAATCCGAGGCGGCGCGCGCGCGCCGGAGAACCGAATGGATGCGGGCGCGCAGTTCGCGAAGATCGAACGGCTTCGTCACATAATCGTCGGCGCCGAGCTCGAGGCCGACCACTCGATCGACGGTGTCGCCGGCGGCGGTGAGCATGATGATCGGCACGTCGCTGTGCGCGCGCATACGACGCGCGATGGCGAAGCCGTCTTCGCCAGGCAAGTTGACGTCGAGCATCAGTAAGTCCGGCAGGCCGTTGTTCAGGAGTGCGTCAAGGTCGCGACCGTCGCTGGCGCCCGCGACAACAAATCCGTGCTTTCCAAGATAGGCCGCAATCACTTCGCGCAGGTCGGGCTCGTCGTCGACAATAATGACGCGGACTGAATCCGTCATATGGGTCCCCCAACCCAGGAAGCGCGCTTGGACACGGGAATGCGGCGCAAACGGCCGAACTGGTTGTCGTTGACGGCTGATACCATGACCTCTGCGACAACCGCCAGAAACATTTGAAACATTCACGCCTCCCCGCGACATCAGTCAGAAACGGACGCGAGCTATGCGTCAATCATAACGTCAAGGGGAGTGGACATGCGCCTTTCGGTGTTCTGGCGAGATTGGCTGCCGGTGCTTTTCGGCTTCGCGCTCGGGTTTGCAGGCGTTTGGGAGTGCCAGGCGCTCGGCATTCGAACATACCTCGTTTCCGCGTCTACCGGTTACGGCGTCGAGGAATGTCTCGATGACGGCGGCGAATGCGGCGAGATGGTCGCGAACGCCTGGTGCGACGCGCAGGGCCAGGGCGCCGCATTGGAGTTCGGTCGATCAGAGGTCGATACGGCCAGCGCCTCGAACGCTTCCTGGCCCGCTCCCAAGCGCTACTACGTCCAGTGTCGGGCGACTGACCCTCGTTGAAGAGATCAAAGGTCTCGGTCCGAAGCGAGAGCGCCAGGCGGCCCGCCTCGGATTGCCGTCGAACGCCCGCCGACCCCATCATAAGGAGAACAGGATGTCCCTCAGAATCGTCACCGCTCTGACGCTCGGCCTGAGCGCCTTGACGCCGGCGGCGCAAGCTCTGGCGGCGCAGAATCCGAACATCCTCGTCATCATGGGCGACGACGTCGGCTACTGGAACATCAGCGCCTACAATCGTGGCATGATGGGCTATCGCACGCCCAACATCGACCGCATCGCCAACGAAGGCGGGCTCTTCACCGACTACTACGCGCAGCAGTCCTGCACCGCCGGGCGCGCCGCCTTCATCACCGGCCAGAGCCCGATACGCACCGGCTTGCTCAAGGTCGGCCTCCCCTCGGCGAAGGAGGGTCTGTCGGACAAGGATCCGACGCTGGCTGAGCTGCTCAAGCCGCAGGGCTACGTGACCGGACAGTTCGGCAAGAACCATCTCGGCGACCGCAACGAGTTTCTGCCGACCGTGCACGGCTTCGACGAGTTCTTCGGCAATCTCTACCACCTCAATGCCGAAGAAGAACCCGAAAACCCCGACTATCCGAAGAACCCGGAGTTCAAGGCGCGCTTCGGCCCGCGCGGCGTCATGAAATGCGTCGCGACCGACACTGAGACGCCCGGCGACGATCCACGCTTCGGGCCGTGGGGCAAGCAGAAGTGCGAAGACACCGGGCCGCTGACGAAGAAGCGGATGGAGACCGTCGACGGGGAATTCCTCAGCGCCTCGCTCGATTTCATCGATCGCGCACATGTCGCGAAGAAGCCGTTCTTCGTCTGGTTCAATTCGACCCGGATGCACATCTTCACCCATCTCAAGCCGGAGTCGCAGGGTAAGACCGGCCTGGGAACCTATCCCGACGGCATGGTCGAGCACGATGGTCAGGTCGGCCAGCTTCTCAAGAAGCTCGACGATCTCGGCATCGCCGACAACACGATCGTCGTCTACACGACCGACAACGGCGCCGAGTCCTTCTCATGGCCCGACGGCGGCACGACGCCGTTCCGCAGCGAAAAGAACTCGAACTGGGAGGGCGGCTATCGCGTTCCCGCCGTCGTCCGGTGGCCGGGTGTCGTGACGCCGCACACCGAGATCAACGGCGTCTTTGCCTCCGAGGACTGGCTGCCGACGATGATGGCGGCCGTCGGGGAGCCGGACATCAAAACCAAACTGCTCTCGGGCTACGACGCCGGCGGCAAGACCTTCAAGGTCCATCTCGACGGCTATGATCAGCACGACCTGCTCACTGGCGGCCCGACCGCACGCCGCGAGTTCTTCTACTGGACCGACGACGGCAACCTCGCCGGCCTTCGCTACGACCAGTGGAAGGTCGTATTCCTCGAGCAGCAGCACGAGGGCCTGCGGGTGTGGCAGGAGCCGCTGGTCGCCTTGCGCGCCCCACTGCTGTTCAACTTGCGTTCCGATCCTTTCGAGAAGGCGAACATCGAATCGGGCGAATACGAAAAGTGGTACGTCGAGCGGATGTTCGTCATGGCGCCTGCACAGGCGATCGTGGCGCGGGAGTTGCAGACCTTCAAGGACTTCCCGCCCCGTCAGAAGCCCGGCAGCTTCTCGGTCGGCGACGCGCTGGACAAGCTGATGAACGCCGAGCACGGCGACAACTGATCGCTCGGGGCAGGGGCGAGATGCGGCTGGCGCGGGCGGCTCGCCCCGTCCGCGCCGGCCGCAGATTTTGGGGCGTTTGCAGAAGGGTCTGACAATGACGACGCCCGTTGGTTCGGAGGTGCGCAAGCGCTCAGGCGCGGTTTTGGGCTTGGACGCGGATGGGGTGCGCACGGTCGTCGAGTTGCTGATCGGCGAACTCGGGACGTCGAAGGCGCTCAAACGCGTGCAATTCGAGTTGCGGCTCGCCCGGCGGGCGCGGTCGCGCAGGAAATACGCCTTCTGGGCGGCGGTCGGAACGGAGCTGCATTCCTCTCGCTCCGGTCGCAACGTTGGTGACTGACGGGCCCGTCGTTCAGGAACGAGGTTCGGATCTCTGGGAGAAAACGCAATGAACAAGCAGGTAGCAGAATTCATCGGAACTTTCGCGCTGGTGTTTTTCGGCTGCGGCGCGGCGGTCGTCGGCAGCATGGGCTCGGGCCCAGGAGCAATCAATCTTCTCGGGATCGCCAGCGCTTTCGGCTTTGCAATCGTCGCCATGGCCTACGGCATCGGACCGATCTCCGGCTGCCACGTCAATCCGGCGGTGAGCTTCGGCGTTTTCGCCGCGGGCCGCATGAGCGCCGCCGATATGGTCAGCTACTGGATCGCCCAGGTCCTCGGCGCGATCGTCGCGGCGGCGGTGCTCTATCTCATTCTGTCGGGCAAGGCGCAGGGCTGGAACGGCGGGCTTGGCCAGAACGGCTGGGGCCCAGGCTACATCGGTGAATACAACGTGGTTTCGGCTTTCGTCTTCGAGGTGGTCGGAACGTTCCTGTTCCTGGTCTGCATTCTTGGCGTCACGCACCCCTTTGCGCCGACCGGCTTCGCAGGCTTGGCCATCGGCCTGACGCTGGTCGTCATCCACCTCGTCGGGATCAACATCACAGGCACCTCGGTCAATCCGGCCCGCTCGATCGGCCCGGCGCTGGTCGGCTTCGCCTCAGGCCCGGAGCGCGTCGCGCAGCTTTGGCTCTTCATCATCGCCCCGCTGATCGGAGCCGGCGCCGCAGGCTTCCTCTTCAGGGAAGGCGCGCTGCTCGACGCGAAGAAAGAAGACTGAAGCGAACGGAGAGAGGCTTCTGCGCGAAGCGAAAGGGGAGCGTCATGGACAACACCATCTCTGTTCGGAAGGCCGATCGGATTCGAGCGTGCGCGAGCGCAGTCGCTGCTCGGGCGCCAGTGGCGCTTGCAGCGCTCGGGCTGCTCGCGAGCGCGGAGGCGGCGGAGCTCAAGATCGTCGACGTGAAGGCCTATGCGTACCTCGAGCACGCGGGCAAGCTGTCCGACGATCTCGTCGGCGGCAAGGCGATCGTCGACGCTCCGCGAAGCGGAGCTCTTGGCGGCGACACCGCGACCGCGCTGCTTCTCGACTTCACCTTCGAGGGCGACAAGAACGCGTCGCCGAAATACGCGACCGCCACCATCGACCTGACCCAGACCAACCACACCGGCGAGCGCGTCGTCACGCACAAGGCGTTCACCAACTTCATCTTCGGCGCCGACGGCGTCGAGCACAAAGCGGTGTTTCTCGAAGGCGCCACATGCATGCCGCTCGCCATCGAGGTCCATGCGGGCCACACGTCCAAGTCGGCCAGCCTCGACTTCCAGTGCGAAGTAGTGCGCGCGTCCAATTGAGCCATTTCAGGAGACCTTCATGCATCCCGGAAACTGGCTCGTCGGCCAAGCTCGGAGCCTTGGTCGTTCGAGTCCGACTGCGAAGCGCCTGAGCCGCTTCTCAATCGGCGGCCGCGGAAAAGCCTTCCTGCGATCCGCCAAAGCAACGGTTCGAACTGTCTTGTTTGCACGAATGGTCCTGGCCGGAGCCTTCGCGACCGCCGCGGTGATCCCGCCGGGCGCGCTTGCTGCAGCGCAGCAGGTCGCGATGGCCGTCGACGAGGGCGCCGCGCCCGCTTCCGACGAGGAGCAGCCCGGCGGCGCCTCCACGAGGCAGATCGTTTCGTTCCAGACGAACGAAGTGGCGGGAACGATCATCATCGATACGAAGAACCGGTTCCTCTATCTCGTCCAGCCCAACAACCGGGCCATCCGCTATGGCATCGGCGTCGGGCGCGACGGTTTCCGGTGGTCTGGCCAGGAAAAGATCTCGCGCAAGGAAGAGTGGCCCGACTGGCGGCCGCCACAGGAGATGCTTGGGCGTCAGCCCTATCTGCCGCGATTCATGGCCGGAGGCGACGGCAACCCCATGGGCGCGCGAGCGCTCTATCTCGGTCAGTCTGTCTTTCGCATCCACGGCACCAACCGGCCGGAGACGATCGGCCAGGCCGTCTCGTCCGGGTGTTTCCGATTGGTGAACGACGACGTGGTCGATCTCTACGATCGCGTACAGGTCGGGACTAAGGTCATCGTCAGGCAGAATGACGTCCTTTGACATCGGCCGACATATCTCTGGACAAGGCGAACGTCGGCCGAACTCGGCTGTGACCGTCGGAAATCGACGGAGGCGGCGAAGCTGATCGGGCTTGACCCTACGACAAGGGTCGGGCCGTTTCGAGCAGCCTCTTCACCGTCTCGACCAGTCTCGGCAGATCGACGGCGTAGGTGAACGGCGAGTCCTTCACATGCCGGGGCGCGTTCGCGAGCGCTTCCTCCGTCTGGCGCTGGAAGAGCACGACATGGTCGAGCTCTGAGCATTGCGAGAAGATGCGACGACCATGGGTCGTGCTGGCCCTCGGCGATGATCTCGACGACCTTGGTCCCGGGCCGGCAAAACATCGCGTTGGCTGTCGCCGCCCCGAATTCGCAGACGATGAAGTCCGCCTGGGCGAAGGTGAGGACCTGCTCGTCGAACGGCAGCTTGTCCGGCTGGATGGCGACAAAGCCGAGGGTTTTCAGCGCATCGATCATCGCCGCCCGATTGGTGAGGTTGCGGCTGTTGGTCAGTCCGCGGCAGATGAGGACGCGTTCGGGCGTCTGCGTCGCGGGCGCGTGCTTCTGCACGTTTGAGAGAATTCTCGCGAACGCCTCGCGATGCTGCGGATGCGCGTTCTGGCAGCTCACGCCGCTGAGCCGGTTGCTGACGATCGCGTGCTCGAGAAAGACGGGCCGCGGCGCGATCTCGCGGATGAGTCCGGCGGGGACCTCGAGCCGGGCGATCAGCGCCCGCTGCCAGGGCCTGAGCGTCCAGGTCAGCATGGGGACGCCCATCGTCGCGCCCTGGTGGATGAGCGGCGCGATGTCGAGCATGAAATGGCCGAAGTTCGGTTTCTCCGAGCCGGCGATCAGCAGATGCTCCCCGGAAAGTCTTGGCGCCCTCCCGAGCCGCTCGAGGTGAAGACGATGCTCGCGGGTCCCGTCCGGCGCCGTCCGGTCGACGATCGCCTTGATCGACGACAGGAAATCCTCCCGGAACGGGCCGAGGAAGGAGTGGCGCCAGACCTGACCCTTCTCCGAGATCAGGAGCCCGAGCGCCGGAAACCAATATTGATCGACGAGATGCTCGAGCGTCATCGCCGGGGCGTGGACGACATGGTCGATGTAGTGCATCGCTTCGGTCGTGGTC
The DNA here is from genome assembly GCA_963775665.1 of uncultured Alphaproteobacteria bacterium. Lineage (GTDB taxonomy): Bacteria > Pseudomonadota > Alphaproteobacteria > Rhizobiales > Beijerinckiaceae > Roseiarcus. Next base: position 61,604 of record CAVZJZ010000041.1, read on the forward strand.
GAATTGACGCTGAGCGGATGCAGTCTCGTCCGATACTCGCAGGGTTCGACGACCGTGCATTGCATGAGCGGGGGCGGGAAGCGCCCCTCGTACGGAACTGTCGACAGTCGGGTTGTCGTGTCGACCGTGACCGGAACTCCGGCCCCGGAAGCAGCCCTGGCGCCGCGCAGCCGACGCCGCAGAGCCTTCCACGGCATGCGGACGGTCTTGCGCCAGAACGCGTGCAGCGACCGGCTGACGCGAACGAGCCTTTCGTTTTCGACGCTGTCGCGCGCCGCTGGTGCTGGCCGCTTGTCCGGCAAGATAGGGTCCTGTCCCGGGAGGGGGCCTCCCGCCCGCGCTAGTCCCTGGCCTCGGCCATACAGCAGGGGCCCCCTAACCCTCCCCCACAAGGGGTGAGGGAATGCCGCCGCCCTTCGATTTATCTGACGCGGGCCACTAGGCCAAGCGGCGTCCTATGCCCGAATGCGCCCGCAGCGACAAGCGCGGGCCGGCGCGGTCAGGCGCCTGAGGCTTATCCACTGCGAACACGCCGCCTCGCGGCGACTTCGTCCGCCTCAGCGGCTAGCGCTTGTGAAGCCATGGCGTTCCGATTCGTTCATACGGCCGACATCCACCTCGACTCGCCCTTGCGCACGCTGGCGCTGCGCGAGCCGGAGCTTGCCGGCCTCATCGGCGGGGCGACGCGCAAGGCTTTCGTTGCGATCGTCGACCTCTGCCTTGCGGAGCAGGTCGACGCGCTGATGATCGCAGGCGACCTTTACGACGGCGAGCAGACGTCGATGAAGACCGCCCGCTTTCTCGCCGACCAGTTGAGGCGGCTGCACCAGGCGGGGATCGCGGTTTTCATCATTCGCGGCAATCATGACGCCGAGTCGCGCATCACCCGGGAACTGACGCTTCCGGAATTGGTCAAGGTCTTCGCCGGGCGCGCAGAGGCGGTCGTCCTTCGCCGCGGCGGGCTCGATGTCGCGGTGCATGGCGTCAGCTTCGCCCAGAAGCACGCGCCCGAAAGCCTGCTCTCCCGGTTCCGCGGGCCCTGCACGAGGGCGCGGTCAATGTCGGCCTGCTGCACACCAGTCTCGGCGGGTCGCCCTCGCACGACCTCTTACGCGCCCTGCCAGCCAGCCGAGCTGCATGGCGCCGGCTTCGACTACTGGGCGCTCGGCCACATCCATCAGCGGTTCGAGGAGCGGGGCAGGGCGACGATCGTCATGCCCGGCAACCCGCAGGGGCGCGACGTCAACGAAGCGGGTCCAAAGACGGCGACGCTGGTCACAATCGCCGACGACGGCGCGATTTCGCTCGAGGAGCGCCCGACAAGCGTCGCCGAGTTTCAGCGGGTGTCGGTCGATCTCGCGGGCGTCGAGGACTGGCGCGCGGCGCTGAAAAGGATCGAGACGGCGTTTGGCGCGGCGCGGCTGTCGGCGAAGAGCGAGCATCTGGTCGCGCGGCTCAAACTCCGGGGCGCCACTCCGCTCGCCTTTCGTCTCCGTTCGGACGCCGACAAGCTCAGAGAGGACGTAGCCGGCCTCGGCGCCGCGGTCGGCAAGACCTGGATCGACAAGATCGAGCTGAGCTGCGTCGAGCCCAGCGCTTCGGGCGCCGCTCCGTCGAGCGATCCGGTCGCCGAGCTGCGGGCGCTGATGGAACGGGAGGTTGCGCAGTCGAGGGCGTTTCAGGACGCGTCTGCGCGACATGGCCGAGGACCTCAGCGGCCATCTGCCGCAGGAATTGCGCAAGGACCTGTTCGGCCGCGACACGGAGGAATTCGCTCAAATCCTTCGCGCCGTGGCGAGCGAGGGCGCCGAGGACGTGCTCGCGCATCTCCGCGCCGCCGACAAGGATCCGCGGTCGTGAGAATCGCGCGGCTCGATCTCGCCCGCTACGGCCGGTTCAGCGACTATGTGATCGACTTCGGCGCGGCGCCGCCGGACGGCTCGGACTTCCACATCGTCTACGGCCTCAACGAAGCAGGCAAATCAACCGCCGCGGCGGCGATCCTCGACCTTCTGTTCGGAATCGAGAAGCAGTCGGCCTATGGCGCGGCGGAGGTCAGAACGAACTGGCACGCCTATAGCGCCATGCGGATCGGCGCGCGGCTCGAGCTTGCCGGCGGCGCGCACGAAGTCGCGCGCATCAAGCGCGACAAGCACAGCCTCGTCGATGCGGACAACCGTCCCCTCGACGAGACGCTCATCAAGGCGGAGCTTGCCGGCGTCGATCGCGCGGCGTTCCGCATGATGTTCTCCCTCGACGACGACAGCCTGGAGAAGGGCGGCGAAGCGATCCTGGAGAGCCGCGGCGATCTTGGGCAGTTGCTGTTCTCGGCAAGCGCGGGCCTCGCTGAAATGAGCGGCCGGCTCGACGGCCTGCGCGAGACGGCGGACCGGTTTTTCAGGCCGCGCGCCAAGAGCACCGAGCTTGCGGAAAAGAAGCGGGCGCTCGAGGCGCTGAAGGAGGAGCGAGACAAGGCCGACACGCTGGCTTCGACCTATGCCGAATTGACGCGCCAGCGAGACGAGGCGAAGGCGGCCTATGAGTCTGCCGCAAGGGCGCTCAGCGAACGCCGATCGAGAGCCGAGACGATCCGGCGGCTGGTCGCGGGGCTGCCGCATCTCGCTGCGCTCAGCGACGCGGAAGGGAGGCTCGCGCCGCTGGCCAAACTGCCGACGCCGCCGGAGGGCTGGCGCGAGAGGCTCGCGGACCTGCAAACCGAGGCGATTCGTCTGACCACGCAGAAGGAGAACGCGGAGACCGCAGTCAGGGCGCTCAAGGAGGAACTCGTGCGAGTCGGCGAGGACGCGCCGGCCCTCCAAGTTGCGGCGCGCGTCGACGGCTGGCGGGAACTCCGCAGCCGCTACGACAGCGCCAAGGACATTCCCGTTCGCCGGGGCGAACTCGAAAGCAAGCGCAATGCGGTCGCCGAAATCCTCAGCCGGCTCGGCCGGGCGGGCGAAGCCGAGCCGGCGAAACTGCTCCTCTCGGTGCGGACGGTCGGCGCGCTCGAGGACCTCATCGCGGAGCGTTCGGGCGTGCTGACGAAGCTCGAGGGCGCCCGGGCTGCGCTGGACGAGGCCAGCCGCGCGGAAGCCGAGGCGCTCGACTGGGCGCCGCAATGCGAGAGCAGGGGCGCAGACTTCAATGTCCTGAAGGCCCGTCTTCAGGCGGCTCGGCGCGACGAATCCGCCTCTCGCCTTCGCGCGCTGCGGGAGGAGTTGCAGAGGCAGGGGCGGAAGTTTGCGGATGCGCTTGCGGCGCTTGCGCCGTGGCGCGGCGATCCGGAGTCGCTGGCGCTTGTCTCAGTTCCAGGCGAAGCGGAAATCGCGGCGCTGCGGCAGCGCCGGTCGCAGGCGAACGCGGCCCGCCAGAGCGCCCTCGATCGCCTTGCGGACAAGGTGGGCGAAGCCGATCGAACTCAGGGCCGAGGCGACCGCGGCCGCGCGCGCGGTCAAACTCTTCGGCGACGACGTCGCTGCGGACTTGCGGGCGGAAAGAGAGGCTGCGTGGTCCGCTCACCGCGCAGCGCTCAATGCTTCGTCCGCCGACGCGTTCGAGGCGTCGATGCGCCGCGACGACGAAGCAGGCGCGATCCGCCTTGCCAATGCCCGTGAACTCGCCACCGGGCGGGAACGAGCGGTCAAGCTTGCGGGCGTCGAGGCGGAATGCGCGCGCGCGACGGCGGACCTGGACACGGCGGAGACAACCCTGCAGGCGCTCGATCATGAGATCGCTGCGCTGATGCCTGCGCCGCCGCCCAAAGGACGCGACCCGCTGAGCTTCCTTGACGCCTGGCGCGCCCGGCGCGAGGAGGCGATGGCGATCATCGCCATGCACCGGGAGTCCAAGGAGGCCGCGCGGCGCGCCAATGAGGGCGCCATGCGAGCGTGTCGGACGCTGAGCGATGCCCTGCGGGCAGCGGGCGCTCCGCATGCGGCCGAAGGCGCGCTCGAACCGCTGATCGAGGCCGCCGAGGCGGCGATCGCAGAGCAGGAGAAGGCCGAAAGCCTGCATCAGAAGGCGAGAGATCGCCGGGCCGAAGTCGTTCGGGCCGAGGGCAGATTGAAAGGCGCTCTCGACGACGATGCGCGTTGGCGCGGCGCCTGGCGCGAGGCCTGTGCGGGTTCGTGGCTCGGCGACGCGGAGGCCGAGCCGCCGCTGAATGCGGTGCGGCAGGCGCAGAAGGCGCTTGAAGATCTGCGCGCCGCGCTGAAGGACTGCGCCGAGCTCGATCACCGCATCACCGCGATGGAGCACGACAAGCAGCTCTTTACTGCGAATGTCGGCGAGATTGGGCAGGCGCTGGGGATCGACGAGCGCGCCGGCGACGCCGCGCGGCTCGCCGACGCAATCGAGGCCCGCGTCGCGCGGGCCCGCGAAGAGGAGCGCCGGCGTCGGGACAAGACCAAGGCGCTGGCGGCGGCGCGCGGGACCCTGGGCGCGATTGTCGAGGCGGTCGCGGTCAACGCGAGGCTCGGCTCCGCGATGACGGATTTCTTCGGCGTCGACTCGCTTGCCGAAGTCGCCGCCAGGCTCGACGACTGCAGGCGGCGGGACGCGCTGTGCGACGACATTGCAAGAGAGACGGGCGCCATCCTCGCGCTCAACATCGCGAATGCATTCGATCCGGCGCGCGCAGCGCTGGAGATGGCGAGCCGGACGGCGCTCGACGAGGAGCTCGGCGTGCTCAAAACCCGAGAGGCCGACGATGAGGCGGCGAGCCGGGAGAATTTCGCCGCCTACCGCGAGGCGTTGCGGCGGCTCGAGGCGGTCGGCGGCGACGATGCAGTTGCGCGCATCGAGGAAAAGCGGCGCACGATCCTGGAAGAGATCAAGGACGGAGCGCGGCGCTATCTGACGCTGCGCGCAGGGCTCACGGCGGCGGACGAGGCGCTGCGTCTCTACCGCGAGCGCCATCGCGGGGCGATGATGGAGCGCGCGTCAAAGGCGTTCTTCGGAAATTAGCCGCGGCGCCTATCGCGGCTTGACGGCCCAGCCGAACGGGCAGAGCGAGACGCTGATCGCGCTCGGCGCCGACGGCGGATCGAAGGCCGCTGAGCAATTGTCGAAAGGGGCGCGGTTCCAGCTTTATCTGGCGCTGCGGGTCGCGGGCTATCACGAGCTCGCCAGGGCGCGCACGCCCGCGCCCTTCATCGCCGACGACATCATGGAGACGTTCGACCATTTCCGCGCCGAGGAAGCCTTGCGCCTCTTCGCCGACATGGGTCGCGTCGGGCAGGTGATCTACCTCACCCACCATCTTCACCTGGCCGAGATCGCCAGGCGCATCTGCCCGGAGGCGCGGTTGCACGAACTGGCGGCGTAGCTCCCCTCTCCTTTTGGGAGAGGGCTTGTGAGAAGGTCGGGCGCGACAGGGCCGCGCCTTTCGGCGCGGACCCCTCATCCGGCCGCGCGATCCGCGCGTCGACTTCGTCCCGCAAGGGAGAAGGATATATTCAGCTCTGCACGCCCTTGACGTACCAGTCCATCACCGCGAGGTCCTTGTCCTCCATGCGCTGGCCCTTGGCGACTTTCTCCGCGCCTGACTGATCCGCGATCGGGCCGGTGAAGACGTCGTAGGAGCCGTCCTTCCAGCCGGCGATGATCTTGTCGGCGGCCGCGGCCACGTCGGCGGGCAGGGCCTTGTTGTAGGGCGAGATGACCACAGTGCCTTCCTTCATGCCCCACCAGACATCGTCCGGCTTCCACGAGCCGTCGAGCAGCGCCTTGGCGCGGGAGATGTAGTAGGGCCCCCAGATATCCTCGATGGCGGTCAGCTGCGTTTTCGGCGCGAAGCGCGTCATGTCGGCGCCCTGGCCGAAGCACCACACTTTGCGTTGCTCACAGACCTGCAAGCCCGCCGGGCTGTCGGTATGCTGGGCGACCACGTCGCAACCGAGGTTGGCCAGCGTCTGGACGGCGGCGGCTTCCTTGGCCGGATCGAACCAGGAAATCGATCATCACGAGCTTGGTCGTGATCTTCGGATTGACCGCCTGCGCCGCCAGCGTGAACGCGTTCACGCCGAGCACGACCTCGGGCACCTTGTAGGAGCCGAGATAGCCGATCGTGCCGGTCTTCGACATGTGGCCCGCGATCGTGCCCTCGACCGAGCGGCCCTGATGGAAGCGCGAGTTGTATGTCCCGACATTGTCGGCGTGCTTGTAGCCGGTGCAATGCTCGAACTTGACGTCTGGGAACTGCTTGGCGACCTCGATCGTCTGGTCCATATAGCCGTAGGATGTCGTGAAGATGAGCTTGTTGCCCTGCTGCGCGAGATCCTTGAGTATCGGAATCGCGCTCGCGTCCTCCTTGACGTTCTCGACATAGTTCGCGACCACCTGACCTTTGAGCGCGTCGGCCATGGCCTTCCGGCCCTTGTCGTGCGCCCATGTCCAGCCCCAGTCGCCCGGCGGGCCGAGATAGATGAACCCGATCTTGACCGGATCGGCTGCGAAGGCGCTCCGACCGAGCGCCGGCAGAGCCAGCCCCGCGGCGGTCGCCTTCAACATATTGCGTCGTGTTATGAGACTCATGTCGTACTCCTTGTTCGTTGACATGCTGTTTCAACTGTTGGGCATGAAGGGTCGGCCGAGGCAGGCCGGCGCCTCGGTTCCGGCGACGTCGCGGGCCGACATGACGGCGAGCACGGCGACAGCCATGATGTAGGGCATCGAGGCCCAGAACTGGGACGGCAGGAACGAGAAGCCCGACGCCTTGGCGTAGAGCTCGAGGGTCATCAGGATGCCAAAGAAATACGACCCGAGCAGCAGCCGGCCCGCACGCCAGCCGGAAAAGACGACGAGCGCCAGCGCGATCCAGCCGCGCCCCGCCGTCATCTGCTCGGCCCACATGGGCGTGATCACCATCGAGAAATACGAGCCAGCGATCCCGGCGAGCGCGCCGCCGAAAGCGATCGCCGCATAGCGGATCGGGATGACCGGATAGCCGATCGAATGGGCGGAGACGTCGTTCTCGCCGACCGCGCGCAGGATGAGCCCGGCCCGCGTGCGGTTGAGGAACCAGCCGACGGCGAACACCATGAAAAGCGCGAAATAGACGAGCGGGCTATAGCCGAACAGCACCCGCCAAAAGGGGTCGCTCGCGAGCGAATCCGGAAAAGAGTTGCGAAGCCGGGAATGACCATGCCGACATAGCTCGCGCCGATCAGCGACGAGAGCCCGATGCCGAAGATCGCGAGCGCCAGTCCCGTGGCGACCTGATTGGAGCCGAGCGTCAGCACAAGCACGCCGAACAGCATCGAAGATGCGGCCCCGGCGATTCCGGCGGCGATCACGCCGACCCAGGGCGCCCAGTCGCCGAGGTCGGGTCCCCAGTTGAGGGTGACTGCGAATCCGGTCACCGCGCCGATCAGCATCATGCCCTCGATGCCGAGATTGAGGACGCCGCTCTTTTCGACAACGAGCTCGCCGGTCGCGGCCAGAAGGATCGGCGTCGTGATTCCGATCACCGTGACGAGGGCGTCGATGAAGAATCCGATATTCACGCCGGCGCTCCCGCTCCGGCGCTTGCCGCCGCCGTGCGCGGGGCGTCCCGAACGATCCGGAGGCGGTAGCGGACGAGAATGTCGCTCGCGAGAATGAAGAACAGCATCGTCGCCTGAAAGATGCCGGCCGTCGCCTCGGGCACATGCACGGCGCTCTGCGCGACCTGCCCGCCGACATAGGTGACGGCGAGTATGAGCCCGGCGAGAAAGACGCCGATCGGATTGAGGCGGCCGAGGAACGAGACGATGATCGCGGTGAAGCCGTAGCCGGAGGGGAAACCGAGATTGATCTGCCCGAGCTGCACTCATCGCCTCGAGGATGCCGGCGAGGCCGGCCATGCCGCCGCTGATCATCAGCGTCGACCAGATTGTTCGCGAGGCGTCGAAGCCGCCGTAGCGTGCCGCACTCGGCGCGGCGCCGACCGTCCGCACCGAAAAGCCGTAGACCGAGCGGGTCGTCAGCAACCAGAACACGAGCGTCAGCACGATGGCGACGACAAGGCCGGGCGGGATCACGGTGCCCGGCAGAACGTGGGGTAATTGCTGGGCGTTGGTGAAGGGCGGCGTCTGCGGGAAATTATGCCCGTTCGGGTCCTTCCACGGACCCCCGATCAGATAGTTGAGCACCTGCGCCGCGACATAAACGAGCATCAGCGTCGAGAGCACCTCGGACACCCGATAGCGCGTCCTGAGGAAAGCCGGAACCGCCGCCCAGGCCATACCTCCGACGATCCCCGCCGCAATCATCAGCGGGATGATCCAGAACGCCTGGGCGTTTGGAAACGCGAAGGCGACGCCCGCGCCCGCCAGCGCGCCGATGATGTATTGCCCTTCCGCGCCGATGTTCCAGATCTTCGCCTGGTTGCCGAGCGACAAGCCGAGCGCAATGATGATGAGCGGCGCGGCCTTGGTCAGGACGTCGACCCATTTGTAGGGAGCCACGATCGGCGTGATGAAAGTCTCGTAGATCGCATGCGGCCCGTCGAAGCCGATCAGCTCGAAGATGACCGCGCCGAGCGCCATCGTCAGGAGCACCGAGGCGATAGGCGTCGCGATCTGCATGAAGCGGCTCGGCGACAGGCGCTTCTCAAATCGGATGCGCATGCAGAGCCTCTGTCATCTCGACCGTCGCCGCCGGATCGCCGTGCACGCCGCCCATGAGGAGGCCGATCTCCTCGATCGAGACTTCGCCGACCTTCATCGGCTTCGACACTGTCCCCAGATTGATGACCGCGAGTGTGTCGCAGAGGGTCAGCAACTCGTCGAGATCCTGCGAGATGACCAGCACCGCCGAGCCGCGCGCGGCGAGATCGACAATCGCCTGATGGATGGCGGCCGCCGCGCCCGCGTCGACCCCCCAGGTCGGCTGGCAGACGACGAGCGCCTCGGGGCTCTGCATGATCTCGCGCCCCATGATGAACTTCTGCAGGTTGCCGCCCGAGAGCGAGCCCGCGAGCGCGCCCGGCCCCGTCGCCTTGACGGTGAAGGCGCCGATCACGTCCTTGGCGTAGTCTCTCGCCTTGCCGGGGTCGATGAGGCCATACCAGACCATGTCCATGGTCTCACGGCCGGTCAGCGAGGCGTTGTCGGTGAGCGAAAACTCGCTGACCGCCGCGTGGCCGTTGCGCTCCTCGGGAACCGCGCATAGGCCCTGGTTCCGCCGCTCGGTGACACCAAGCCGCCCGACCGGCTTCCCGGCCAGCACGATCGCCGCCGGGTTGCGGCGCGAGCGTCTCGCCGCTCATCGCGCTCAGGAGCTCGTTCTGCCCGTTGCCGGCGACGCCGGCGACGCCGAAAATCTCGCCGGCGCGCACCGAGAGCGCGACCTCTTTCAGCGCGACGCCGAACTCGCTGGGCTTCGGCAGGCTCAGGCCATCCGCCTCGAGCTTCGGCGCGCCGAAGACGCGGCTCGCGGGCTTGGCGATTTCCTTCAGGTTCGCGCCGATCATCATCTCGGCCATCGAGCGCGAGGTTTCGAGCCTCGGGTCGCAGGTCGCGACGACCTTGCCGCCGCGCAGGATCGTCGCGGTGTCGCACAGCGCCACGATCTCGTGCAGCTTGTGGGAGATGTAGAGGATCGAGCAGCCGCTCGGCAGACAGACGCTTCAACGTCTCGAACAATTGCTCGACTTCCTGCGGCGTCAGCACCGAGGTCGGCTCGTCCATGATGAGGAGCCGCGGATCGAGCAGCAGCGCGCGCACGATCTCGATGCGCTGGCGCTCGCCGACGCTGAGCGTCGAGACGATGCGGCGCGGGTCGAGCTTGAGGTGGTAGGTTTCGAGAACCCGGTTGAACTCGGCCAGCAGTTCCCGCTGGGAGAGGCGCGAATCGAGGCCGAGCGCGATGTTCTCCAGCACCGTCATCGCCTCGAACAGCGAGAAGTGCTGGAACACCATGCCGATGCCGAGCCGGCGCGCGGCGCGCGGGTTCGAGATGCGCTGGGGCGATCCGTCGAAGATGATCTGACCCTCGTCCGGAGCGAGAATGCCGTAGATCATTTTGACGAGCGTCGACTTTCCCGCGCCGTTCTCGCCGAGCAGGGCGTGGATTTCGCCGGGCTTCACGCTCAGGTTGACGTTGTCGTTGGCCCTGACGCCTGGAAATGACTTGCTGACGCCGACGAGCTGCAGTCGCAAGGGAGCTTCAGCCTTCAATTCGACAACCCCTCGCCCCCTCGACTCCGCCGCCTCGGCCCGGCCCGACATACGCAAGAACCGCGCCGATGCGCCGCCTCGGAAGACGCGTCGAAGAGGGCCTGATTCCCCCGCACGTCCCCCGCCGCCCGTCGTCGCGTTACGCCGGACCCTAGCGCGGCGGGCGCCGGTGTCAAATTAATTGGCAGTCATGGTCTTTGGCTGTGGACTGCCCAAGAAAACGCCATTCGGCCGCGTCGCGGCTCGATCGACTTCGGAAGCCCCGCGCGCCGCCGGATGGACAGTTTCGTGCTATCGGTTCGTGTCCCCAAGGAGCCTCGCATGTCCGTTTCCCTTCGCCCCTACGACGAGGCGCTTCCTGCGCCACGCCTTCGACGTCGCCAGACGCGCGCGCGAGGCGGGCGATCACCCGTTCGGCTCGGTGCTGGCTGACGGCGAGGGAAAGCTTCTCATGGAGCAGGGAAACGGCTTCACCAGCGAGGGCAGGGACCGCACGGCCCATGCCGAAAAGCTCCTCGCCTCGCGCGCCGCCCGCGCCTATGACCTCGCGTTCCTCTCCCGGTGCACGCTCTATACCTCGGCCGAGCCCTGCGCGATGTGCGCCGGCGCGATCTACTGGGCCGGGATCGGGCGCGTCGTCTACGGGCAGACCGAGAGGGCGCTCAAGGCCCAGACCGGGGCGCATGAGGAAAACCCGACCCTCGACCTGCCCTGCGAAGTCGTCTTCAGCGCCGGCCAGCGCCCGACCGAGGTCGTCGGCCCGCTGCTCGAGGACGAGGCGGCTGAGCTGCAGGCGGATTTCTGGACGGCGAGGGGGTAGGCGCGCGCGCGGCTCCCTATCGCCGCCCGCCTTTCGGGGCCGCGACCGCCGGCAGGTAAAGCGATGTGTCTCTCAGATCGTCGAGCGAACCGCGTTCAAGTGCGCCAACAGTCCTGCGCCCAAGGTAGCCGTGGTCCATCACGCTGAAAGGCGCCCGAACGAACAGCGCCGGATGATCGTGAGCATAGAAGGCGCGGAGATATTCGCGCAGCTCGGCGAGAGTCGGCGAGTTCCTCCGCCGTGCCGCTCGCCATTCCGTCGGTCATGAAGAGCCCCGGCTGAAACAGCAGCGCCGCCAGCGAAGGATCGAGCCGCACCTTCTGCGTCACCAGCCAGCGCGCTTCGCAGATCTGCAGACCGGGCGCCATGTCCGAGCCGATGAAGGCGAGCAGTGCGTCGACGCTACTCGCCGCCGGAATGACGCGGCAGTCGATCGATTTGCTCCTGCTCTCTTCGGCGATGATGGAGACAACGCGGTCGAAGACGACCGGGCTACCGTAGGTAAAATACGCCACCTGCGCGCCCGATCTCGCCCGCGCGACGACTTTCGCCGCGATCCGCCGATAGTTGTCGAGGCGATCGTCCCGATTGGTGTACTCCTCGTGCAGCCTGACAAGTTCGACGTCGCGCAGTTCGTGCGGCAGCCACAGCGACGCCGGCTCCCGGATCGTGGTGAAGACTAAGTCGAGCCGCCCCATCCGGTCGGCGACGCCGACGGGCAGATGACGGGAGCCGTAGCGCCGAACCCGAGAATCAGACCTGGCCTTTGGCATCCATGAGAGCGCCGATCCTGACTTAGGCCGCGCCGGTGAGGACCTGCTGGTCGACGAGCGATAGGACGAGGTCCGCAGGCCCCATGACCACGCATTCGCAATAGCGCGTGACGGTCGCGTCCATTGTCCCGAGCTCGGCGAGCTTGTTCGCCGGCGCGCCTCCGCCGCACACGGAGAAATACTCGCAGCTCGCTCGGCATTTTTCCACCCCGGCGTCGATCTCGGACTTGAGCGCGAGGAATTTCGGGTTCCCCGCGGCGCGCTCGATCGGCCCTTCCGTCAGGTTGCCGATGACGAAGTCGCCAAAACGCGGATGAGGTACGCCCAGAAACTCGGGCGAAAACGTGCTGAAGTCGCCGTTGACGGCGACGGTTACGATGCCAAAGGGCTCCGTCTGCGTGTTGCCGAAGGGCGCGTCGACGGGTCGGAAGATTGACTTCCGCATAAGCTCGACTTCGCGCACGAACCAGGGCTTCTTGCGCGTTCGCACAAGGTGCATGAACCCATCGAGGAACGCGAAATAGCGGCGGCGCAAGTTCGGCGAAACGAGCAAAGGCGAGACATGCGCGCCGTCGCTCTCCTCGATGTTGAAGCAGATCTCGTCCATTCCGTTCCGGTCGTAGAAGTCAAACATCTCGTCCGGACTGTCGATGTTGGAGTTTGTCAGAACTGAAATAACGTGGAATTCCTTGTTCGCCTGCTGCAGCAAGCGCAGGCCAGCCATCGCCTTGTCGAAGGTCCCGGCGCCGCCGCGAGTGGTCCGGTGCGCGTCGTGAACCGCCCTGGGGCCATCGATGCTGACGCCGACGCGCATGTCGCTTGCGAGGAAGAATTTGCACCACGCCGGCGAGATCAGCGTGCCGTTGGTCTGGATGGAATGCGTGACCTTGAGGTTTGGCAGCGCCAGCGCGCGGACGAGCGCCATAGCCTCCTCATAGAATTCGATCGGGACCACCAGCGGTTCGCCAGCGTGCCAGATGATGGTGAGTTCCGATCCGAGACATGCGCTACGGAGGACGTTAGAGACGATCACGCGCAGCGTATCAAGCGACATCATCGCGCGGTTCGCGCGATCCGGCAGGTAGCAATAGTCGCAGTCGACGTTGCAGAAGGGCGTCGGCTGGATGATGAGGAGTGAGAGGGTCATGGTCCCGGCGACCCCGTCGGCGCTAGTAGTTATTCCAATTGCCCCAATTGGCCCAGTTACCCCAGTTGGCCCAGTTCCGCCAGTTGCCCCAGTTGAACCACTGAGCGGTCAGGATATCGACATCTTTCCCGGCGTTTGGTCCTTCCTGCTCTAGAAGCATTGCCGTCGCTTCGCGAATCGCCGCGAGCTTCTCGCTCACCCCGAGGGTCTGTAGATGCACGTTGTCATTTGGAGCTGCCTCCGGACGATCAAGCCCCGGCAGTCCTAAGTCGCGCCGAGCAGACTTAGGACGCGTAGGCGGTATGCGTTGCGCGATGACATCGACACCCTGCAGAGCGATTACTAAGTTAACGCCCGGAACGAACGAGTGTGATTTTTTCCTCGCCCAGACAAGTGCTCATTGCTTAGCTCCATCGTGATCGCCGTTCGCATGGTGGGTCTTTTCGTACGAGAAAAGCCCCCTTTCCTCGTCACCGCCGCTCCCGCTCTCGTTCAAGTCGTCCATATTTCCGCATCCTGCGATTTGGCAGGGGTCAGACCAATCATGTTTTTGAGGCCAGTGACCTCCTTGCTCGTACGCAAGCAAACGGTCGATCGAGACCCGATCAATGAAGAGATGAAGCTTCCAGGATTTAGACGATTTGTCACGCAAAAAAAGATCCGAGCCTGATGTGCCTCCCATTGCAGCCGCTGTTATGTCAGGAGCGTCCTGGAAGAAACGCCTGGGGATGGAGAATCCTGTCCCTGTCAGTTCTTCATTTTCATATTTGATCTTCGTGATGTCAGGCCGATCGACGAATAGCGCCCCAAGTACCAAATTGAGATGATCTTTAAAATTAATCTCATCGATTTCAATATTTTTGTTGTATTCTTCTTTTGAATTTTGTTGTTCCAATATCAAGACACAGGATATTCCGCTATTCAAAGCCGTGCATGGAATATAGTCCGGGGCATTCGTAGTTCGCACAGGTCCCAGATATCCTTCAAAAAAGCTCGCTACATAGTTCTTATTTTCATCGACTGTGAAGTGAACCCTTCGTTCGCTATTCTCTGGTTCTGCCGGATCAATTCTACGGACGACGAGTTCTGATTGGGGCTGCAGGTCCAGCACCTGGGTAAATCCAGGATTTCGAAATCCCCGTGATGGAATCCGAACCCCTTCGCGTCCTCTGGCCAACTCAGCACGTAAATAAGGGGCAATCCCGAGCCGGTAAGGGTAAATACTCGACCATCTCCAGACAAGCAGAACTGTGCCCCAACATTCGCCGTGGGTGGCGGCGGATTTATTTTGACACGACGCCAACTGGTCGAGTCCTTTGCGTTGAATTCGAACGTCCTCGGCGATCCAGGCACAGTGATCACCGAAAAAGACCCGTCGTTTGAGGTCGCGCGGGCCTCAGTTCCCAAGGAGACTTCTTGGCAGTCCAACTTTTGGTCGGGTATATCAGCATCAACTTTCACGACTGAATAGGTTCCCCCAAGTAAACTTCTGCTTACGCCGTCAATGAGATTTCCGCCAGTTCCAGATCAGGCTTGACATCATTAATCTTGCTCTTTACACCAGAAAGCCAATAACTAGAGTACCAATGATTTGACCTGGAACCCAGAGCTCGGACCGCGCATTGGACCACTTTTCTACTGCGGCCCGCAGTTCGGTGGCCTTCTGCTCAAAGGCATGCTGTGCGTTGACTGCGTAGCGATGACATTCGCCGCAATGACCACGGACTGAAGCACTTCGCTGCGGAGTTGAGCAATCTCCGCTTGTTGGTTACTTCGCCACCAACCGACCGCAACCAGCAAGAGCGCCAGGCCGCCAACCACCAACAACGAAAAGCCTGAGCCGTCTATACCAGTAGCTAAACCTGACGCGTGCGCGGTCGGACGGCTTTATGAATTGAAAACATCTGCGCAGCCACGCAGTGAAAGAAGCGGCGACCGGCTTGACCCGCTATCCTGGCCAATGTAGGAAGCGTGGAGAGGGGAAATCGACGCGGGACCGGTGAGGCGAGAAGTGGCGGCGCTTACAGAGTTCGGAATTTGTAGCCAAGCTGGGAGCCGACTGTGCCGAGCCATTGTAGAAACGGCTTTCTGGCGTCGCTAGCTGCCCTGTCGATCCATTGAGGAGTATAAATTGGCAACGTACGCCATCCTAACACCTCTTTCAGACTGTTTAATTGGTCTTGGTCTACGCGCTTATTGACCATCGCCTCGCCGATCGATCGACCGGCTGCAAAATCGGCGTCGACCCAGGCCCTGGCTCGCGGCCAGTTCCGGAGAAGCGCTTCATGCGTAACATCCCACGCGTCCTCGCCTGCGGGCGACACCAGCCCCTTTGCCTTGAACACCTTTAGCGCGGGAGTCAGCGCCGTTTCCAGCGGGCTCCCCCCGATTGTCCATGCCAAAACGAATATCTGCGATCTCTTTGACTTTACGAAATTTCCGGTAATACCGGCTGTTCTCGTCAACTGACGCGATCTCGCAGAAAGCAGCTCTAAGAGCATTTTCTGGGCTCAGCACGCCATCAACAGTTAAGCCACTCTTGCCGAGATATTTGGAGAAGGCGACCTCCGCTTGCCTCAGCGCTAGCTCGGCTTCCCAAATCAACAACCATTGCAGATCGGAAACGACTTCATCCTTTTTTATAGCGTAATTCGCTGTTACGTATTTTCTGGCAGTATCCACCAAACCTATGTATAGGTCGGTTTTCAGTAAAACACGCGAATTGCTACGGTCCTCTTTTGTTTGGCTATCCTCGCGCCCTTTGTCTTGAGCATCCCTCGCTTTCATTGATTTCGCCCACAGGGTTTTCAGCCCGTGCTGAAGAAGCGGCAGGTGATCACCCTTATTCCGCGAATGTTTCCGGAGGAGCTCGGCGTCATCGAGCAGCTTGTCAACCAATTGTCTTTCGTAGGGCCAAAATTCACCTTTGTAGTCTAGCAGGTAAGTTTCCTGCAGGTATATCTGAGCCGGCTCTACGATCGCCTTTTTGAGATCATCGCGATTAAGCCAATCTACGAACACAAACGAATTGTTGACGATATTTGCCAGAACTGGCTCCTCGGCGCAACGATGCAGATCTTCGCTGCGCATAACCAGAGCCAAGACGACGCCCTCGGGCTTGTTCGGTTCCCAACATATCGGATGAGCTCGATTAGGCGCTCGCGCTCCCAAGGATCAACTTCCTCGTCACGAAATAACTCTTCGAATTGGTCGACGACCACCAGAAGATTTGCTTGGGGAAGGCCTGGTTCCCGGGTTCTGCTATCTTGGCTCCATCTACGCACCTGACCCTATTCACAAGAAAGTGGAACCCAGCCGTCGGCTCACCGCTTTGCTCGTCACGGACTTGGTTCAAGACCGCGCGGTCGCACGATTGGACCAACACGGACCGCGACCCTCCGCTGGCGACATCAAGAATGGCCTTGCTAGTCTGTGGGTCGCTTGCGTTTACGTCTCTTTCGTCCCGATCCGCCCAGCCGTCGGGGATCACGCCAGAATTCAGAGTATCGCCGAGGCCGGAGATTGCGTCATTGCAAGCGCTGCCGATTTCGCGCCGAAGGCGCCGCTCGGCCTACGCAAGAAGGCGAAATTTGGCGGTTTCTCGCTATGCATCGGCAAAGATTGCCCAAGCGTGCCTGCCTGTTTGGCGCGCTCTAGTTCGTCCAAGCGCGCGTTCATGCTATCGCGAAGGTTTTCCCACAGGGTGCCATTTTTTGGAACGAGGACATCATCTCGAAATTGGTAATCATCGAACACAAGTGGCGGGAAGTCGTCATGTTTGTCTCTTAGCCATTGTATAGCGGGTTCGTCTATTGCAATGATCTTGATCAACGGCTTTCGAACTTGTTTAGTTAAGAGACCCGTGGCCGATCCCGTCGACCGCTTGATGGCTGTTTCGAATTCAAGGATGGTATACGGTTCTCTGAAATATTCCTTATCAACCAAACAGACAACAATATCCGTCTCTTGCAGTTTCTCAATAAGAGCTTCGCTGATTGGCCTGGAGCCTGCGGCAATGTCTTTTCTCTCTTTATAGTCGTACACATCATAATATTCTTTCAGTAGATTGTAGGCAAGCTCAATCCAAGCCGCGGTGTCGATGCCATTCCTGTAGCTCAAAAAGAGCTTTCTCTTTGTCGCCATAGCGCGCCTCGCCGACCTCAAAGAACACAACACATTAACAAACTGCTAAATCCAGTTTCGCCCCTCTGTTTCCCTGGGGGCCGGCACCGCTAACGTTGACAAACTACATAATAAATTGGCGAGTTCTTAAGTAGTTTACACCTCAAATGAGCCGCACGCCAGTCCAATTTTTGCAACTCCTATCCTGGAGGGGCGACGAAATGGAAATGACAGCGCGTGCGGCGGCCCGCGCCGGTCTGAATGGGCAGGTGCCGATGCTGAGCCAGAGGATCTGCTCGACTCAGAGCACAAGACTTGGCTGCCCCTAACGTCCCGAGGAGATCCCCCGGCTTTGCCGGGGTGGCAGTAATAGTTTGACATTTCCGGCGGTGTGCGCGCCCGCATGTCGCTCTGGGGGCAGAGAGCAGCGCTTGGGAGCGCGCCCATTGGTTCCACTCGGATTTCGATTTTCATCAGGGGTAGAGCGGTTCTGACAACGTGTTGAGGCGCGCTGCGGAGAGTATGTATTCGTGGGTTACTGACCGGGGTGTCGGCTTTGGCCGCTTTGAGCGGCCCCGATTTCTAAAGCCCCCGGCTTTGCCGGGGGATATTTACTGCTCCGCGCGCGATCGACCGGACAGGCGCAGGTGTGGGAGAATCGTCGACTTACGTCTGACCCGTGTCCCTTCCACGCATGGCAGGGGAACACTCGCCGCTTTGTATTATACATCGACTAATTGGTAATCTGAATTCAGCTTGTTTCAGGATCGTCATGGTCGCGCGGACGGAAAACGGACTCCGCGAGTTTGCATACCTGATAGTGCTTGGTGTCAAGATGTTCGCCGGTTCGGCAGATATATTTTGTATGTCAGGCAGTGGTCGTGACGCACTTGCCGGCGGAAAGTCTGCAGTTCCGGGTGGCGAGCGCCTTGCCAGAAGCAGCCATGAGCCTCTGCGCGCACTTTACGAGACCCTGGCGGCTTCAAACTGAACGCCCGTCTTGGTTCCTTACGCGCGCGCGGGGATCTCGGGTCCATCCGCAGCGGGCGGAAACGGCCGGGAAGCTTCACCCGGTGAGGCGGCATGGCCACCCTCGTCTTCTCGTCCTTGGCCCTGATGACGGGCGGGGTCGCCGTTTCCCGTTAGCCGGCCTTGTGAACGGCTTCACCAGACGCCGCCGCGCAGGTGGGGCGGCGTCATCTCCTCAACCTCTGCCGGAAAAAGTTGAACGAGATAATCGTGGATGTAGAACGTCTTGAGCTTCCGCCGCTCCCTTTCTGTCCAGCTCGCGATCAGGTCGTCGGAAGGGGGCACGATGTCGTGGTCGCCCGGATAGAAAACGGAGTCCGCGAACTTGCATCGCTGATAATGCTCGGCGTCAAAATGTTCGCCGGTTTCGCCGATATATTTTGCATGGCAGGCCGTGGTCGTGACGCGAGCGAGATTGGCTTCGGCGCAGGCGATCCAGCGCGAGCCGTCCTGGCTGGAAATGGTCATGCCGTAGCCAAGGTCCGATAGAACGCGCGGATGATCGTGGTCGCGCTGGCTGTAGTCGCGGTCCTTGACCAGCTCCCAATAATTGCCGCGGATCGCCTTCTGCTTCAGCCATGACTGGCGGGTCAGCGCGCTCCCCCAGTTCTCGTGCATCGGCTGGAGCCGTCCCGGAGCCGCCGCCTGGCTCTCCGGCGACGCCCAGAGGTCGCCGTAGGCCGACACGTAGCCTATGGAGGGATGCGCCTCGGCCAATTCGAGCAGCCTGTCGATGATCTGCAGGTAATGGATCGAAAGCACGAGATCGTCTTCGAGAAAAAGCCCATAGGGCGCTTCAATCTCCACGAAAACGAGTTCGTCGGCTCTTCTGTAGTTCCCCGCGATTCCGAGATTGGTCTCCGAGCGAAGGATTTTGCCCTGGGGGATCATCCTCGAAAAAAGCGCAAGGCATTCCTCGATCAATGTGTGGTCGGTCTTGGCGATTCCGCTATGGGGGTTCCAGGCGCCGTCCTGAAGGAGATAGACCCGGTCGAGGGGCGTCAGCTGTGGCGCAGAGAGTCCAGGACCTGGGCCAGATACCCCGGGCGATCGTAGCTCAGAATGGCGATGTCGATCGGCCGCCGGAGATAAGGCTCGCCTGACCGGCCTGAGGGTGTCGACTGGGTTTCATTCGACATCGAGCATTGGCGCCTTCGGGACGGGGACATGAACGGGCGGCAAGGCGGCGCGGTCGAGGCGATGTTACATTAGCAGTTTGCAGACTGCCAACCGCATGAAAAGCGGGCCGCGGACGGAAGGCGTTCCGAGAAAACCGGGAACGCCTTTGCCCCCGGCGTCGGGCCATTGTCATCGGGCGTGTTCGCCTTAGCGCACAAGGCTAGACTGACGGGGCGAATCAACTGGCGCTTCGAGCCCAGGGTGTTTCGAAACCTGTACGGGTTTGAACGGTGACGGCGAACGCGCGCGATTGCGTTCGTCGACGAGGAGGAAAGTCGGCAATGCGGTTTCCAATCGACGGGTTTCGCGGGCGCCTGGCCGCGCTCCTGACTGGGCTTGGCGCGGCGGCGCTCATCTCGCTCGCTCCAGCGAGCGCGCAGGAGATTTCACGGTGCGCCGGGAGCGCCGAACTCGACGGTCACCATCGACGGCCACGTGCTGCCGCCGCCGCCGCCGAAGTTCGGCGGCGAGATCGGGCTCAATGCGGTGCAGTCCACGCCGTGGTGGGCGCCTCGCGTCGTCCCGCCGAAAGGCGCGCCGAATGTGCTGCTCATCCTCATCGACGACGAGGGCTACGGGGCGCCGTCGACCTTCGGCGGGGTCATCCCCACGCCGGCGCTCGACGCGGTCGCCGCGCAGGGTCTGCGCTACACGAACTTCCACACCACCTCGCTGTGCTCGCCGACGCGCGCCGCGCTCATCACCGGGCGCAACCACCATTCGGTCGGTTTCGGAGTGATCTCCGAGCAGTCGACCGGTTTCCCCGGCTACAACAGCATCATCGGCAAGGACAGCGCGACTATCGGGCGCATCCTGCGCGAGAACGGCTACCGCACGTCCTGGTATGGCAAGGATCACAACGTGCCGACCTTCGCGGCGAGCCAGGCCGGCCCCTTCGACCAGTGGCCGACCGGCATGGGGTTCGAACATTTCTACGGGTTCGTCGGCGGCAACTCGAGCCAGTGGCAGCCGAACCTCTTCAACGACACGACGGCCATCTACCCCTACATCGGACATCCGGGCTGAATCTCATCACCGCCATGGCGGATGACGCGATCCATTGGGTGAACCAGCTGAACGACATCGACCCAACGCTGCCCTTCCTGCTTTATTACGCGCCGGGGGCCACGCATGCGCCCCATCATCCGACCCCGGAATGGGTCGACAAGATCGGCGCGATGCACCTCTTCGACCAGGGCTGGAACAAGCTGCGCGACCAGATCTTCGCCAACCAGAAGAAACTCGGCGTCATCCCGCAGGACGCCAAGCTGACGCCATGGCCGCATGAACTGATGAAGAACTGGGACGAGTTGAGCGACGTCGAGAAGAAGCTCTTCATTCGCCAGGCCGACATCTACGCCGCCTATCTCGCCTATACCGACCACGAGATCGGCCGTGTGGTCCAGGCGGTCCAGGATCTCGGCAAGCTCGACAACACGCTGATCATCTTCATCAACGGTGACGATGGCGCCTCCGCCGAAGGATCGCCGAACGGCACTCCGAGCGAGATCATGGCTTTCAACGGCATAACGCTGCCGGCGGAAGCGCAGATGAAATGGTACGACCTCTGGGGAACCGACCAGACCTACAACCACTTCGCCGTGCCGTGGGCATGGGCTTTCGACACGCCTTTCAAATGGACGAAGCAGATCCCGTCTTTCTTCGGCGGCACGCGCAACGGCATGGTCATATCCTGGCCGGACCGGATCAAGGACAAGGGCGCCGTGCGCTCACAGTTCCACCACGTGATCGACGTCGTGCCGACCATTCTCGAAGCGACCGGAATTCCGGCGCCGAACATGGTGGACGGCATCGCACAGAAGCCGATCGAGGGAACCAGCATGGTCTATTCCTTCGACCACGCGGACGCCCCTCGCCGCACAAGACCCAGTATTTCGAAATGATGGGCGTCCAGGGCCTCTACAGCGACGGCTGGATGCTGAGCGCCGTTCCGGTCCGGGCGCCCTGGGAATTGCTCGGCAAGGCGATCCAGGATCCGGCCTCGGCCTACAAGTTCGAGCTTTACGACGTGCGCAAGGACTGGACGCAATACACCGATGTCGCGGCCGACAATCCGGCCAGGATGAAGGAGATGACCGATCTGATGTTCGGCGAGTTCGCGAAATATGACGTGCTGCCGCTCGACGCTTCGGTTGCGACCCGCCTCGTTTCGCCGCGTCCGAACCTGACAGCCGGACGCAAGGTGTTCAACTTCACCGGCGAACCGGTCACGGGCTTGCCGATCTCGGCCGCGCCGAACCTCTTGAACACGTCCTACACGATCACCGCCGAGGTCGACGTGCCGAACGGGGCTGAAGGCGTTGTCGTCAAGCAGGGCGGACGGTTCGGCGGCTACGGCCTCTACTTTCTCAAAGGCAAGCCGACGTTCACCTGGAACCTGCTCGACCTGAAACGGGTCAAGTGGCAGGGCGACGTCCCGCTCGATCCGGGTAAACATACGATCGTCTTCGACTTCAAGTACGACGGGCTTGGCTTCGCGACGCTCGCGTTCAACAACCTGAGCGGGATCGGCCGCTCAGGTGTCGGGACGCTGTCCGTCGACGGCAAGGTCGTCGCGACCGAGACGCTCGAGCGCACCGTTCCGCTTACCCTGCCGGTCGACGAGACTTTCGACATCGGCTCCGCGACCGGCACGCCGGTGGACGACGCCGACTACCAGGTCCCATTCCGGTTCACCGGGACGATCGACAAGCTGCAGATCGCCCTCGATCCGCCGACGCTCACAGAAGACGACAAGAAGAAGCTGATGGAGGCCGGGCGCGCGGCGCAGGACGCGAACTAAAGCCGCGGCAAGATGGCGCGATCCCACTCTTTCGGGGGCGGGATCTCGTTTCTTTGAGTGAGGCTCGGTTCATTTGACGGTTTCCGGAGCGCTCCGCCGTGCTATGCCGGCGCGGGTTTTGAGGGAGGGGATTCGCGGTGCAAGGACTGGGCTTGGCCGCCGGCCTCGCCCTGGCGCTCTCGGCTTCCGGGGCGAGCGCGATGTCGATCGGCGCCCGGGCGACTTTGAGGGCCTGAGCACCAGTGAATGGAAGATGCGCCGGTTCGTCGCTTTCGATGCGTTCGAAGCGCGGCCGCGCTGAAGAGTTCAACGGAGATGGAGCAAACATCATGCTGAAGACCACGATGATCGGCCTGTGCGCGGGGCTGGTCGCGCTGCTCGGCGCGCCGCATGCGGCGTTGGCCCAGGACGCGATCGCTGCGCCCGCTCAAAAGAGAATTGGCTCGACGGCCAAGGACTCCATGATTCCCTCCCTGGCGGTGATCAATTCACGGGGGGCAAGTCTCCAGGGCGCCACCCTGACGATGACCGGCGTGTCGTCGAATTCGATCGTCTTCGCCGATCGTCCGTTCAGGGCGGCCGGGCACGTGCTGACCAAGCACTTCCTCAAGGAATGGGATGAGGGAAGCGACAGCTTCGCCAAGGATCCACCGAACGCCACGATATCGGTGCTCAGCGGGGAAGGCGATTCCGTCGAGGACGCCGTGGTGGTGCTGAAATCGCCGAAGCTCGAAGGCGACAAATTGACTTTCGAGGTGTCGGTGCTCGAAGGAGACCTGTCGAAGGCTACGGGACCGGCCTCGCTCTTCATCGACTGGTTCGCAGCGCGCGGCTACGGCGGCCGGGGCTTCGTCGGCGGCGTCGGCTACCGCGGCGGCGCATGGCATGGCGCTTGGTACGCTCACCCTGCTGGGGTTGCCGCGGGAGCGGCTGCCGTCGGCCTCGGCGCCGCCGCGGTCGGAGCGGCGGCGGCTGGCGCCTACTACCACCCCTATGGCTACGGCTATCCCTATTATGCGCCGCCGCCGCCCGCCTGCGGCTACTACCCCTATCCGCCCTGCTACTGAGAGCGGGCGCGACACACGAACTACCAAGCGGAGGAACGAAGATGAAAATGTTGACCGGTATCGCCGCCCTCGGCGCTGTGCTGATGCTCGCCGGCGCCGTCCACGCCGCGCCCTCGGCGCTTGCCGAGACGTGCAAGGCGGACGTCAAGCAGTTCTGCGCCGACGTGAAGCCCGGCGCTGGCAAGCTCACGGCCTGCATCAATGCGCACTTCAAAGAACTTTCGGCGGATTGCCAGGTCGCTATTATCCGAACCGTGGACCTTCAAAAGGCCTGCAAGTCGGATATCAAGTCGTTGTGCGGCGACGTTAAGAGCAAGGGAGCGGTTCCTGCCTGCCTGAAGGCTCACGCGGACGGCCTCAGCGCCAGCTGCAAGGACGCCATGACCAAGGCGCAGGGCAGCGACAAGTAGCGTTTGGACGGCCCATGCCTTGCTTGCCGGCGCTGTTGTTTGGAGCACGCCGCATTTTGAGGAAATCGGGCCGCTGAGGCCAAATGTCCCACCAATGATCTGGCGGCACACAGAAACGTCTTTCAGGATGGGATTGAAGGCGTCAACAAGGCTCTGAGATGTTCCGGCGCATCGGTGCGGCTTGCCTCTTCGCTGTTTTCGTGACCGGCGCGGCCAGCGGTGCCACGATCAACGTGAGGTTGCGCGGCTCGCCCGAAGACGGTTTGGTTACCGTTGTGGGTCCTTTCGGAGTGAGTGACATTGATGATTTCAGAACCAAGACGGCTTACCTGTCCAAGGCGATCGTCGCATTCTCAAGCGACGGTGGAAATCTGTCCGCGGGGATTCGAATTGGCGAAATGATCCGCGTAAAGAACTACGCTACAGCGGTTCCTGTCGGCGCCAGGTGCGCCTCGGCTTGCGCTCTGGCTTGGCTTGGCGGAACGCGGCGCTTCATGGGGGAAGGCGCACAAATCGGTTTTCACTCCGCGTCCGCAATTCCCAGCGGTCAACCCGATGACGAGCAAATCACGAGCATAGGCAATGCTCTCATCGGGGCCTATCTCACCAGGATTGGTCTACCGGAGCGCGCAGTTGTGTATATCACCGAGGCAACACCCAGGGAGATCACCTGGCTGAGTCTTACGGATGCTAAGCAACAGGGAATAGAAGTCTCTTTGTTTCAGCCACACGCTCCTGCGATTGGGCCTATCGCTCCGCAACCTTCCAAGCGCTTCGCCGGACCAACCTCGATTGCCGAGACGTGCAAGGCGGACGTCAAGCAGTTCTGCGCCGACGTGAAGCCCGGAGCCGGCGAGCTCACGGCCTGCATCAAATCGCACTTCAAGGACCTGTCGGCGGATTGCCAGGTGGCGTTCATCCGGGTCGCGGCGGTCGGCAGGGACTGCAAGTCGGACATCAAGTCGTTCTGCAGCGACGCCAAGAGCAAGACGTCGGTTCCTGCGTGCCTGAAGGCGCACGCGGACAGCCTCAGCGCCAGCTGCAAGGACGCCATGACCAAGGCGCAGGCGGGCGACAAGTAGCGTTCGGACGCGCCTCCGCGGGCAGGTCTTTGCGGAGGCGGTCGCGTCAGACGTGCGTAGGCAATCCATCCAACGGAGAACAGTCATGAAATTCATCGCTTCCGGCTTGCTGGCCCTCGGCCTGCTCGCCATTCAGGCTCCTGAAGCCAACGCCGTCGTCTGCGCACGCGGCGCCTATCACGCCGGCTGCGCCGGCCCGCACGGCGCGGTCACCACCCACCGCGGCTACGGCTACGGCGGCGCCGCCGTCGTGCGGCCCGGCGTGCGCTGCTACGTCAACCGCTACGGCCGCCGCGTCTGCGCCTGACGCCGCCACGGCTATCGCGATAAGAAACGCCGGCGACTGGGGCCTGAAGCCTCGCTCGCCGGCGCGTCATTGGCATTCGGTTCGATCCGCCCGTCAGAAGCTGTACTTGACGCCCGCGAACGGCCCGTACATCCACTGCTGGTAGCGGAAGCTCTTCGGTTCGAACAATAGATCGTTGAAGCCCGTATCCTGATTCTCGTAGGTATAGAGCACCCGGTAGCCGAGCGTCGTCGACCAGTTCTGGGTCCAGTTGTAGCCGACGGAGGCGAGCGCCTGTCCGGTCGCGCTGTCGCTCCAGCCGCCGAGGTCGGCCAGGACGTTCATGAACCAGCGGTCGTCGAAACGATAATGCGCGGCGAAGCCGGCGACCGGGTTGACCCACCCCTTGTCGACCGATTGGGTGTTGCTGAAGCCGAGCGGCGTGGTGAGCGCGACCTTCGTTCCGCTGTAGGTGTAACGGGCGCCGACCGTGCCGTAGAGCTGGAGGTTGGGCGGTCCGATCGGAATCCTGAACCCGCCGAATGCGGTCGCTGAGGCCTTCGGTGAGGGTGAGGTCCACGCCGAGGCGCGCTGGCCGGGAGCCGCGAGACCTTGAAGGTCCCGGCCCCGCCGACCCTCGACCAGATCGCGTCCAGGCCGACAATGTACGAGTCGTTATACGCCACCACCGAGCCCATGAGGGCCGCCTCAAGGTGCTCGAGCACTTTGCTGAAGGGCGCATAATAGTCCAGGGTCGGAAGTGTTCCGAAGCCCGAGTTGCCGGCAAGGCTCGAGGCCCAGCCATAACCCGTGATCTCGAAACGCCAGGTCGAGGGAAGGACGGGCTCGACGATCGGAACCGGCGCGGGCTTCTTCGTCGGCAGGTCGGCGGCGATCGCCGGGACGGCCGCGAGCACGGCGGCCGCAAGCAGAACAGCCTTTGTTACGCCCCTCATCTCGCGCCCTCGCATCGGCCGCTCATGCGCGGAGCCGAAATCCCTCGGGAATTTCTAGATAGCCGATCCCGCGCGGGCAAGGTTCGCGCCCTGCGCAACGACGTGAATTGGCGCGGCGGCCGCAGAATGCGGCAAGGCGTGACAGAAAGGTCACGCATTGCGCGCGGGGCGTCCGTTTCGCGCCAGGCTTCGAGTTGCAATTCCGCATGCCGGTCCGCATTGCTTCGCCCTCGCGGCGTCTGTCCCGAATCGCGGGGCGGAGCCAGCGTCCTGATCGCTCCGAGGCGCGGTGACTTGAATGGCGGTTGTCGGCGATATCGATCACCTCAGCACGGCGATCTCGCACGCGACCGCGCCGGCGTTCATGCTGGGCGCCGTCGCCGCGTTTCTGTCGATCCTTGTCGCCCGCCTGGAGCGGATCGTCGACCGAAACCGGTCGCTGCGCTCCGGCGATCTCGCCTCCCTCGAACCGTCGCTCAGGAAGGCCATCGCCGATTCCTACGCGCGCCGGATGGAGCTCTTGAGCCGCGCCATCCACTTCGCCGTGCTGAGCGCCATGGTCACCGCGGCGCTGCTGATCGGCGCCTTTCTCGCCGCCCTCGCCGGGATCGCCCACGGCGGCGTCGTTGCGGTCATGTTCGTGGTCGCGCTGGCGTCGCTGATGGCCTCGCTCGTCGATCTGGCGCGCGAGATTCGCCTGCATTCGGCGACGATCCACCTCGATTGACTTAGCCGAAAGGCCTGCAATTCGCATTCGCCTCTCGACAAATCCGGGTTTCAAGGGTTGAATGGCGTTCAGGCGAAGCAGGGAACTCTCCCGAGGCGGCGCGCCCTCCGAGGAACCGAAGCATGAAGGCAAAAGCGTTTGGCTTGGCTGCGTGCCTTGCGCTCGCGTGCGGGGCCAGCGCCCCGGCCGAGGCGCAATTCGCTTACCCGGTCATCATCGTCCCGCCGCCGCAGGTGCAGTCCGTCATAGTCCCGAAGAGCCCGACGACCACTCAACTCAACAGGCAATATCCGCCGTCGCCAGAGTCGCCGACGGATAAGGAGCAATGCACCTACCAGGGCAGGGTGAAGACCTGCCATTAGAGCCTGCCGCATTTCGGTCGAGTTGATGGCGTCAGCGCACCCGCCCCCGCTTGTGGGGGCGGGCCGGGGTGGGGGGTCGCGCGGACCGCCGGGATTATCGAATGCGTCGCTGCTCGCTTGACCCGCAGGACGGCGCGACCCCTCTCCTTGATCCTCCCCCACAAGGGGGGAGGAGATGCGGCCGAGCGATCCCCGCGTAAACCCCGGAGCAAATCGCTCTAGAGCAGGACTGGTTATGCTGGAAACAAAGGCCTATCGGGAGCGGAGCGACACAACGGAGAAGCGTTATTTTTGCTCTTCATGCAACGCATGAAGATCCTTGCGTAATCCATTGTAAAATAAGGAATTCAATCCCGCGTAGGGGGGCCAAAAGCCGCCATTCCGCCCCGTTTCTGGCGGTTTCGGGCGGCGGAGTTTAGAAATTCTATACTTTCGCGCTCCTTGGCGGGCCGCTTGAGCCGGTCTCCCGCTTCGGCTTTCCCGATTGTCTGCTGCCTGTTATGCGGCCTAACAGGGAGGACTGCGCTCCCTGTTATCCCGCTCAACCGTTACATGAGCAATTCAACGCAAGCAACTGATATCCATCACTTTCATGCATCCAATCCAGGCGCGGCGAGGCCCGCGTCGCCCTGTTAGCAGGGGATAACAGGGAGAATTCCGGTTTTGGCGAAGTCGCAGGCGGCGCCCGGCGCGAAGCCAGGAGTATAGATTTTCTATCCCGTCGCGCGCCTCGCGATGAGGATTCCCATCGAAACGCGGCATGCCCCAGGGCCGGCGTGGGACCGCGTCGCGCGTTCAGCGGATCGGCGGGGCGTACTGGATGCCGCCGTTGTCCCAGAGCTCGTTCAGCCCGCGCGGAATGCCGAGCTTGGAATGGACGCCGACATTGCGGTCGAAGATTTCGCCATAATTGCCGACGGCGCGAATGGCGTTGGCCGCCCAGGCGTTGGAGAGGCCGAGCGGCTTGCCGAAGTCGCCTTCCGTCCCCACCAGCCGCTTGACCGATGGCTTCTGCGACTTCAGCGCGTCGTCGATCGACTTCGAGCCGACGCCGAGCTCCTCCGCGTCGAGCAGGGCGAAATTGACCCATTTGACGATATTGAACCACTGCACGTCGTCCTGCCGGACGACCGGCCCAAGCGGCTCCTTCGAAATGACGTCGGGCAGGATCGCGTGATCGCCGGGCTTGGGAAACTGCGAGCGCAGGGCGAAGAGCTGCGATTCGTCCGTCGTCAGCGCGTTGCACTTGCCGGACAGATAGTCCGCCACCACGTCGGCGACCGTCGCGCCATGGACGACCTCGTAATTGATGTGGTTCGTCTCGAAGAAGTCGGCGGCATTGGGTTCCGACGTCGTGCCGTTCTGGATGCAGACCTTGCTGCCGTCGAGCTCGAGCGCGCCGGTGAGGTTGCGGCTCTTGGGAACGAGGAACGCCTGACCGTCGTAATAGGTGACGCCGGCGAAGACGATGGCCGAGTCATTCTCGCGGCCGAGCGTCCAGGTCGAGTTGCGCGACAGGACGTCGATCTGCTTGTTCTTGAGCGCGTCGAACCGTTCGGAGGCCGAGAGCGGCACGTACTGCACCTTGGACGGATCGTTGAAGATCGCCGCCGCAAGCGCCTTGCAAAAGTCGACGTCGAATCCCGTCCACTCGCCCTTGTCGTCCTTGATCGAAAAGCCGGCCAACCCCTGGCTCACGCCGCAGATGAGCGTCCCGCGATCCTGCACGGTTTTCAGCGTCTGCGCCTCCGCCCCGGCGCCCGCCAAGGCGCCGAAGCCGATGGCCGCCGCGGCGGCGAGAAGCGGTTTGAATGAGCGCATGAGATCAGCCTCGACGGATAGGGACGGCAGAGTCGGGATCTTAAAGAACGACCGCCTGCTTGATGATGACCTTCGTTCCGACCGGCACGCGATCGTAGAGATCGGCCACGTCTTCGTTGACGAGGCGGAAACAGCCGGACGAGACGGCGTGGCCGATCGTCTGGGGCTGGTTGGTGCCGTGAATGCGATAGATGGTCTGCCCGAGATAGAGGGCTCGCGCGCCCATCGGGTTGCCGGGTCCGCCGGCCATGAAACGCGGCAGATAGGGCTGGCGCTCGATCATCTCCGGCGGCGGGCGCCAGTCGGGCCATTCCTGCTTGCGGGAAATTTTCTGCAGTCCCGACCACTGGAAACCGTCGCGCCCGACCCCGATGCCGTAGCGCAGCGCCCGGTTATTAGGCTGCACGAGGTAAAGGAAGCGCTGGCTCGTGTCGATGACGATCGTGCCCGGCGCTTCGCTGCTGCGGAAGAACACTTCCTGCTTTTCGTAGACTCCGCTCAGCTGCTCTTCGCCCGGCAGACGGCACATAGCCCGGCTGGTCGACGACGTTCATGTCGATCTGCTGCGCCGAGGCGAACATGGCCGGAAGCACAAACGCCGCCGCCGCGATCGCGCCGGCCAGCGCCGCTCGCAACAATAGACCCGCTCGAACCGTCATATATGCTCCATCTGAAGGGGAAAGCTCAGCTGCGCTTCCCGCAACGTTCGTAGACCATCGTGCCGTAGCGCGATGCGTTGTCGGGATCAACCCAGATCGTCGTGAACGAATTCGGGTCGACGTCTGAGGACTTCGCGATCGTCGGTGGTGCCGGCGTCGCCTGGCGGGCCGAGGAAGGTCTTGCCGTCGGGGCCGGCTTTGAGAACCAGCTCCTGAATTTGCGCATTGTCGGCCAGATACATCATCAGGCCGCCGTTCGGACCCTTGTTGATGACATAAGGCTTGTTGCACTGGGAAAGCGCTTCCTTGATCGTCCGCGTCCGGTCGGTGTCCCGGTGATAGGCGGCGAGACCCCACTTGCCGACGAGGGCGTCAGAACTGATGCTTGGCGCGGCGACGACGGGGGGCGGCGGGGGCTCGGTCGCGCAACCGGCGAGGACGGCGGCCAGGATTCCGCCGAAGGCCAGCAATCCGCCACGATTTGCGATACCCACGAGCGCCCCCTCGATTTGCGGCCGCTCACCTATCCTCGCCGCGACTCGGCGAGAACTCCTGAGCCTTTGCTCTCGATCCTCTGCTAGCAAACGGCCCGGAGCCGGTCAATCGAGCCGCTTCAGGAACGCAAATGCCCTCGCCGCCGCCATAGCGAGGGCGGTCGGGACTTCCAAAGTGAACGCAGCCGCTTGTCGCGTCCCCCCGCGACGCCCTAAAAGGCCCCGAGCCCTCTCCCCCGAACTCATGGAACGCGCGATGTTGTCGCCAGCCTCGAAGAAGAAACGCCAGAGCATGGTCGACGCCTGCCGGTCGATGAACGCGCTCGGCATCAATCAGGGAACCTCGGGCAATATCAGCCTGCGCGAGGGCGGCGGGATGCTGATCACGCCGACGAGCATGCCCTATGACGCGATGACGGCCCGACGACATCATCGAGATGCGCCTGGACGGCAAGGTGGTCGGGAACGGCCGGCCGTCGACCGAATGGCGGTTTCATCGCGCGATCCTCAAAGCGCGCCCCGAAGTGAACGCGATCGTGCACGCGCACCCGACCTACTGCACGACCCTCGCCATCATGGAGCGGGGCATTCCGGCCATCCACTACATGGTGGCCGCCGCCGGCGGAGACAGCATCCGCTGCGCGCCCTTATGCCACCTTCGGCACCGAGGAACTGTCGGACAATGCGGTCGAAGCGCTGAAGGACAGGAAGGCCTGTCTTCTCGCGCACCACGGCATGATCGCGCTCGGGGCGGACCTTGCCGGCGCAATGTGGCTCGCGGTCGAGGTCGAGACGCTGGCGCACCAGTATGTCAACTGCCTTCAGCTCGGCGAGCCGCCGCTGCTGTCGTCGGAGGAGATCAGGAACGTCGCCGCCCGGATGGAGAACTACGGGCTCTATTCCGCTCCGCAGTGAATCCTCGCCGTGCTCATTTCGGCGAGAACTGCGCGAATTCGCCCGCATAGGCCTTGGCGAGCGGCGGGGCGTAGGTGTTGCGCTTCGAGGTCTTGAGCCCGAGCTCGCACGAGGGCTTCGGCGAGGCCGACCGCGCAGGCGACGCCGTCGAGCACCGGAACGCCGACCGTGCGCTCGAGGTCGCGCGCGAGATCGGTCATGCCGGCGCAGCCGAGCACGATCGCCTCGGCGCCGTCTTCGGCGAGCGCGCGCTCGATCTCGGCTTCGATCGTGCGGCGGGCGTCGGAGCCCGGCTCTTCGAGCGCGAGCACCGGCACGTTCGGCGGCGCGCACGCGCGCGCAGCGCGACGCGAGCCCGTATTTGACGAGATTGCGCTCGATCGGCGCGATCGAGCGGGCGAGGGTGGTCACGACGCTGAATTTTTCCGCGATCAGGCTCGCCATATGGAACGCCGCCTCGCCGATGCCGACGACCGGCGCGGCGGTCGCGCAGCGCGCCGCCTCGAGCCCGGTGTCGTCGAAGCAGGCGATGACGAAGGCGTCGGCGTCCGGCGCCTTGGCGATCTCCGCCAGCAGGCCCGGCACGGCGAAGGCCTCGTCGAAATAGCCTTCGATGCTCGGCGGGCCGAACTCGGGATTGACCGCGCGGATCTCGACGCCGGGCGAGGCGGCCGCCTTCGCCGCGACGCCGATCTTCGCCGTCATCGAGGCGGTCGTGTTCGGATTGACGACGTGGATGCGCATGACGGCCTCCCGTCGTCATCGCGAGAAGCGAAGCGACGAAGCGATCCAGGGGCCGCGAGACGCCCTCCGTTCCCCTGGATTGCTTCCCCCGGGCTCTTCGACCCGGGGGTCGCTCGCAATGACGGCGCCGTTGGCATCGCGATGCTCCTAAAGGTCGCCGCCGAGATAGAGATGCTGGACGCGCTCGTCCTTGACGAGGTCGGCGGAGGCGCCGGAGAGCGCGACCGATCCGGTCGTCATGCGCGTAGGCGCGATGCGAGACGCGCAGCGCCATGCGCGAATTCTGCTCGACCAGCAGCACGCTCACCTTCTCGTCGCGGTTGATGGCGACGATCGAGCGGGCGATGTCCTGCACGATCTTCGGCGCGACGCCGAGCGACGGCTCGTCGAGCAGGAGGAGCTTCGGCTTCGCCATCAGCGCGCGGCCGATGACCAGCATCTGCTGCTCGCCGCCGCTCATCGTGCCGGCGGCCTGGCGCAGCCGGTCCTTGAGGCGCGGAAAGCGATGCCAGCACGTCGTCGAGCGAAGCGCGCACGCCCGCCGCGTCGGAGCGCGAGAAGGCGCCCATCATCAGATTGTCGCGCACGCTCATGAAGGGGAAAACGCGCCGGCCCTCGGGAACCATGGCGATGCCGAGCTTGACGATCG
This sequence comes from uncultured Alphaproteobacteria bacterium, assembly GCA_963775665.1. GTDB lineage: Bacteria > Pseudomonadota > Alphaproteobacteria > Rhizobiales > Beijerinckiaceae > Roseiarcus. The sequence continues at coordinate 93,809 of CAVZJZ010000041.1, forward strand.
CCGCCGGATCGAGGCCGTCGATGCGCTGGCCCTCGAACGTGATCGAGCCTTTGCGGATCCGGTTGAGGCCGGTGATGGCGCGCAGGATCGAGGACTTGCCGGCGCCGTTGGCGCCGATCAGCGCGACCGTCTCGCCCTCGTTGAGCTCGATCGAGACGCCCTTCAGCGCATAGACGTGGTCGTAGTAGAGCTCGACGTCGGCGAGGGAGAGCATCGGCGCCATCGTCTAGAGCCCGATCGTTTCGTCTTCGACGCCGAGATAGGCCTCGATCACCTTCTCGTTGGCGCGGATTTCGGCCGGCGTCCCCTCGGCGATCTTCACGCCGAAATTGATGACGACGATGCGGTCGGAAATCTTCATCACCGCCGCCATGTCGTGCTCGACCAGCAGCAGCGTGACGCCGCGGTCGCGCACCGCGCGCACCATCTCGACGGCGCGGTTGGTTTCGTCGGCGTTCATGCCGGCGAACGGCTCGTCGAGCAGCAGGACTTTGGGATTGGCGGCGAGCCCGATGGCGATGCCGAGCGCGCGCAAATGCCCCTGCGGCAGATTGCTCGCGATCTCGTCTTCGACCGGCCCGAGGCCGAGAAAGTCGAGGATCTCGTCGCTCGAGCGGCCGAATTCGGCTTCGTCGCGCGCGCGCCGCCGCCGTGCCGAGATAGAAGCCGAAGAGGCTCGCGCGCGAGCGCAGGTGATGGGCGACGATGACGCTGTCGCGCGCCGTCATGCCCTTGAAGATCGTCGTCTCCTGAAAGGTGCGCACGACCCCTTTGCGCGCCACGATATGCGGCGCGAGGCCGGAAATCACCTCGCCCTCGAACGTCACCTCGCCGCGGGTCGGCTTCACGAAGGACGAGATCAGCTTGAAGATGGTCGACTTGCCCGCGCCGTTGGGGCCGATGACCGACAGGATCTCGTTCGGCTCGACGTCGAACGAGACGTCGTTGACCGCGGTCAGGCCGCCGTAGCGCTTGGTGAGGTCCCTGACCTTGAGGATCGGCGCCATCGGCTCAGCTCCCGCGCCGCGACGGGCAGGCGCAGGCTGAAGAGCCCGTTCGGCAGCAGCGAGGATCAGGAGGATCATCACGCCCGAGTAGATCAGGAGCTGATATTGGCCGGTCTGGAACAGGAGGTCCCAGCCGAAATAGAGCACGAGCGTGCCGAGCATCGGGCCGAACACATAGCCGAGCCCGCCGAGGAAGCAGTTCAGCATGAAGTTGACGCTGTCGTTGACGGTGAAGCTCGACGGATAGATCGACTGGGCGATGGCGACGAAGATCGCGCCGCCGACGCCGCCGAGAAACGACGAGATCGCGTAGGCGAGCACGCGCAGCGCCGGCACGTTGAGGCCCATCGACGACGCGAGCTCCTCGTTCTGCCTGCAGCGCCGCGAACAGCTGGCCGATGCGCGAATTGACGAGCCGCCAGAGCGCCGGCGAAGCAGAGGACCATCATCGTGACCGACAGGAAATAGAAGGCGACGTTGCGCTCGGCGAAGGTGTCGAACGCCGGCACGATCGTCAGGCCGAAGAGGCCGATCGGCCCGGGCGAAGGGATGCTGGTGATGCCCTTGGCGCCGTTGGTGATCGAGCAGCGCGAGCGCCGAGAGCCGCGCGACTTCGGTCAGCACCAGCGTCACCATGGCGAAATAGACGCCGCGCAGTCTGAGGATCGGCAGGCCGACGAGGACGCTCGCGGCGGCGCAGAAGAGTCCGGCGATCGGCAGGCTGAGCCAGAAGGAGACGCCGTAGGTCGCGACCAGGATCGCCGAGACGTAGCCGCCGACCAGCGCATAGGCGCCCTGACCGATGTTGATGCGGCCGATGTAGAAGGTGAGCCAGACGCCGCCGCTGGCGATCGACGAGCAGCGCGACGGAGCTCAGCGTGTAATAGAGGTCGGTCCGATCGCGTCGCGGCGATCGCCACCGGCACGGCGACAAAGACAAGGATCGAGGAACGCCGCGACGGCGGCGATGCGCGTCCCTCGCTCCATGCCGTGTCATCGGCTCATCCCCACGGCTTGCCCATCAGCCCGTTCGGGCGGATGGCGAGGAAGATCATCAGCGCGACGAAGATGACGAGATAGGTGATGTCGCCATAGGCGTGCAGCACGGTCAGGCCGACCGATTCCAGCATGCCGAGGATGAAGCCGCCGGCGATCGCGCCGCCGACGACGCCCGCGCCGCCGATCATCACCATCATGAAGGCCTTGATCGAGATCGGGCCGCCGATGCCGGAATTGACGCCGGTGATCGTCACCAGCAGGCCGCCGACCAGCCCGGCGAGCATCGCGCCGAGGGCGAAGCCGATCAGGCCGTAGAAGGCGACCGGCACGCCCATCAGCTGCGCCGCGACCCGGTCCTGCGCCAGCGCGCGCATCGCGCGGCCGGGCTTGGTGAACTGCATCATCAGGATGAAGGCGACGATGAAGAGGATGGCGAGGCCCGCGACGAGGATGCGGTCCCAGGGCAGGATCAGATTGTCCCAGATGAAGACGCCGTTGACGATCTTGTGCACGCCGCGCTGCTTCTCGCCGAACAGGAGCAGGATCGCGGCGTCGAGAAAATAGGCGACGCCGGCGGCGAGCAGCATGGTGCTCTCCTCGCGCTCGCTGCGCCGGATCACGGTGCGGAAGAGGAAGCGCTCGATCAGCGCGCCGAGCACGGCGAGCGTCAGCGCGGAGGCGATGAGCGCGACGACGAACGGCCAGTGCAGCAGGCCGTAGACTTCGTAGGTGACGAAGCCGCCGAGCACGTACATCTGCCCGTGCGCGAAATTGAGCACGTTCATCAGCGCGAAGATCAGCGTCAGGCCGAGCGCGATCAGCGCATATTGCGCGCCGAGATAGAGCCCGTTGGCGATCGACCTGTTCCATGCGCCTCCGCGTACCCTTCTCCCCTTGCGGGAGAAGGTGTCGCCGAAGGCGCCGGATGAGGGGTCTGCGCCGCAGGCGCGGGAGGCAGGGCGCCTCGCGCCGACCCCTCACCGCCTGACCCCTCTCCCGCAAGGGGAGAGGGAGATCGCCGTCAGTCGACGTTGGCGACGAACAGGGTCTCGAACTTGCCGTCCTTGTACTCGTTGACGACCAGCGGCACGGCGAGCTGCCGCTTCTGGCCGAACGACGTCGATGCCGACATAGTGCAGCGTCGCCGACGTATCCTTCAGATAGGGGTTCGGCGCGGAGAAGCGCGTCCATCGTCTTCTTGAATTCGTCGACGTCGTCGATCGCCTTCGGATCGGCCTTCAGCGTGTCGACGATGTATTGCAGCGCGTAGACCTTGGTGTTCGACTCGTCGTTGTACTCGCCGAACTTCTTGGTGTAGCGGTCGATGAACTCCTCCATCGCCTTCGAGCGGATTTCCGGCGTCGAGGCGCCGCCGACCGAGATGAAGCCGTTGGCGAGATCGCCCGCGCCTTCCTCGAGCACCTTGGCGTCCTGCGCCGTCTCGGTCGAGATCAGGCCCTTGAAGCCGAGCTCGCGCGCCGAGCGGATGAGCAGCGGCGCGTTGGCCGGGGCGACGCCCGAGAGCACGAGCAGGTCGGGCTTCAGCTTGACGATCGGCGTCAGGACCGGCGTGAAGTCGCGCGTGTCGTTCTGGTAGGTGTCCTTGTCGGCGACCACGTCGAGGCCGAGCGCCTTGGCCGCGGCGACGCCGCTGTCGCGCTGGCTCAAGCGGATCGGACTCGTTGGCGGCGACGAACGCGACCGTCTTCACGCCCTTGTTCTCTTTCAGGTATTTGTAGATCGCCGGACCCGACTGATAGCTCGCGACCATGCCGAGCACCGCGTTCGAGGCGGGCTTGGTGTAGAGCTCCTTCGGGAAGGCGTAGGGGAAGTAGATGATGCCCGACTTCTCCGCCACCGGGCCGCACCGCGGCCGCGCCGTCGTCGACGTTCGGCCCGACGACATAGTGGATGCCTTCCTGGGCCATCTTCTCCATGCCGGCGATGGCGCGCTTCGGATCCTTCTGGTCGTCGAAGGTGACGACGTCGATGTCGTAGGTGTCGTCGCCGATCTTGACGCCGCCGGTCGAGTTCCACCAGTCGGCGAGCGTCTGCATCGAGCGCACGTTCGAGGTGCCCCAGGCGGCGGCGGGGCCGCTGGTCACGCCGACGAAGCCGATCTTGAGAACCTTGTTGGCCGCGTCGGCCGGAACCGCGGCGGCGGCGAGGCCGATGACTGACGCGAGGCCCAGAAGGGCGGCGCGGAACGACGGTGGCGCGAGTAGCGCATGGGTTCATCCTCCGAAATGCAGCCGTCGGCGCGCCGTGAACGAAGGACCCTGAGCCACCGGCTGAAGGACAGGTTGCGTCGCGCGCCAAAATCTTGTCAACAATATGAGTCATGATTGTCGACAATCTGCCAATAATTTGTGCACGAGCACAAAAGACTTGCGGCACGAATTGGCGCTTAGAGCGGCATTTGGTCGCCCTTGACGGCGGCACAGCCGTAGGACATCCAAGAGCCATGCCGCGCGTTGCGCGGAGGGGACGCGAAGAGGATTGGGGCAGACTTCATGGCGATCGCCGAAGACGAACTCCGCCAGCCGCTGTCGGACGCGGCGATCGTCGAGCGGATCGTCTCGGCGGTCATGGAGCAGAAGCTTGCGGCCGGCGCGAAGCTGCCGGAGGCGGCGCTTTGCGACGCGTTCGATTGCAGCCGCACGCAGATCCGGCGCGATGCTCGTCGTGCTCGCCGAGCGCGGCGTCGTCACGCTTCATCCCAATCGCGGCGCATTCGTCGCCAGCCCCGAGCGCCGAGGAGGCGCGCGACGTGTTCGAGGCGCGCCGCGCGATCGAGCGCTCGATCGTGCTCTCGGCCGCCGCGCGCATCGAGCGAGGCGGCGCTCGCGGAGCTTCGCGCCAACGCGCGCGCGGGCGCCGCGGCGGAAGCGCAAGGGCGACCGCAGCGAGTCGATCCGGCTGTCGGGCCAGTTTCATCTTCGCCTCGCCGGAGGCGGCCGGCAATTCGCGTGCTGGCGAGGTTCCTCGAAGACCTCGTCGCGCGCACATCTCTGATCATCGGCCTCTACGGCTCGCGCAGCGCGCACTCGTGCTCCGACGCCGAGCACGAGGCGCTGATCGACGCGCTCGCCCGACGCGACGGCGCGCGCGCGGCCGCCACGATGGAGGATCACCTCAGCCACATCGAACAGCGCGCTCGACATCCGCGAGCGCGGTCAGCGAGCCGGTCGACATCCGCCGCGTCTTCGGTGGCTAGAGCTCGCTGCATTTCGGTAGAATCGATGGCGTTATCGCCCCCGCCCCCCGAAGGGCGTTCGGAAGAACGCCCGTCCTTCGACGGGCTATGTGGGGGCGGGCCGGGGTGGGGGGTCGCGCGGACCGGCGCGACAATCGAATGCGTCTCTGCTCGCTTGTTCGATAGAACGGCGCTACCCCCCACCTCAATCCTCCCCCACAAGGGGGGAGGAGACGCAGCGGAGCGATCCCCGCGTAAACTCAGCAGCACAACGCTCTAGTGATCAGAATCGGACACTTCGTACCCATTGCCTCGGAGGGCGGGACTCGACCCGAAGCACGCGTTCAAGATCGGCCTTATGGACGGGCGGAAAGGGCGAGAAAGCGGCCGTAGGTGCTACGGCAAGAAGCGCCGTGAGCGCTCGTACAAACACAGCCATCTGTGCTACGGATACGCCGATGAATTCCTCAAATGCTCTTGCGATCGCGTTCGCAGCATTGATCGGGTGCTTACCCGTGAGTGGCGCGGCCGGAAACCTACCGCAATCGCATTCCGGCCAGAAGCAGTTGCACCTTCACCGACAGGCTCCGACGGCGCTTCCGGCATTCGGGACGCAAACGCCATCTCTAGGCATGCCGACGTTTCAAGAACCGGCTACTCGCCCGCTCGTCACGAACATCAGCGACGGCTTGAGCCGCGACCCTGAGGACTGCAACAGAGGTTGCGTCGACAGCGCCGAATGAGCCGTGGGCGTGTCGCCATTAGAACCTGATGCGTAGTCCGACGGTCGGGTCGATGTTTTGGGGTTTGAAGTAGCCGCTTGCGAGCCCGCCGTAGACATTCGAGATCATGACGCCGCCGTAGATGTCGGCCCGTGCGATGGGCTTGTAGTCGATCAGGAGGGAAATTGCGGACTGGCTTCCGGCGCACCTCGGGCTGCTCGAGTTGACGCCGGAACCGGCGCAGACCGCGGGTGGGGGCAGAAAGTCGTTCTGACGTTGATAGGTAAGGCTGGCGGCGATGCTGAGGTTGGTCCAGACATCGTACTTTGCCCCAGCCCAAATCGTGTGCAGGATCTGGTTGACGTCATAATAGGTGGCGTTCACTTGGCCCGGCGGAACGAAGATGCCGCGGGCAATCGTGGGGAAACCGTTCGGAAAGGCGTCGGACGGATTGGCTAACCGCGCGTAGGTATAGCCGCCGTAGATTTCCGTCCGATCCCACTTGTATCTGGCTGCGATCATGACAGCGGCGACGTTGGCGAGCGTGGCCTGCAAAATCGAACCCGGATCGTACCCAGCTGGCAGCTCGCCTCCACTAAAGCTTTGGAGCGAGACTGCGTCTTTGGCGTAGCGAGCGACCACGTCGGCCGAGAATCCGCCGAACGTGGCGCCGATCTGGGCCTCGTATTCCCCCATGGAGCCGTTGCCAAGCGCGTAGCCGTTTCCAACCTGGGCCAAGCCAGCCACGCGATAGTTTCCGTACTCCAGCCGATATTGAAGCCCGCTGTTGACGCGCACGAGTTCAGGGTAGCCGTAACGGGGAAAGGGTCCCGAATTGCCGATCAGGGAGAACGCATTGGACCGGGTGGGATCGTAGGCTATGGCCACATCGTTCGAGAGCGAGACCATTCGCCCGGCGGTTAGCGTGCCATAGGTCGCGCTGCTGATGCCGATGAACCCCAGGGAATTGTTCCACTGGCCAGCGCGGCTTGAGTCGCCGTTTGCGGTCTGGCGCGTTGGCGGATTGAGGTTGTTGGCGGCGAGGGATTTGGGGCCGTTGTCAGGCAGCATCGAAAAGGGATTATAGGCCAGCTCGGCAGCGCCGATCATCAACCAGTCGCCTCCAATCGGCTCCTCCATCTTCACGCCAAGCGTAGAAGCGCTCAGGGCGTCGGGAGACCAGGACCACCGAGGGCCGCCGCTGGTTTTCTGGACCGTGTAGAAGACGCCCTTGTCGTACCACTTCCCGAACGCAACGCCGGCGGTGTCGAAGCCGAAACCCGCGTCCAGCGTGCCGTAGAGGGTGAAACCGGCGTAGGTCAGTGGGCAGTCGGAGAACGAGGCATTCAACCATTCCCACAGACTGGCGAAGCATCTCGTTTGCGTGGCCGATTGCTGCGGAAGGTGGGTGGAAGGGAGTTCAGCCGCCCCAGCGCCGTGGGCGGCGCATATCACCATCGGAAGCAGAACCGCGTGCCGCCTTGTCTGCGTTCTGGCCACAACCGGCATATCTTGCAATCAGCGCATCGCGGCCAGATTTCTCCAAAAGTTTTCGAGGCTGGCGGTGCCGCCGAACAGCGTGGTGAAATTGGTCGAGTTCAACGAGAACAATATCTCCCGCTCGTTGGTCATTTGGCGGCATCCGCAGCAGGCAGTTGAACTCCCTGTTGCCAGCCTCGGTGAAGGGATGCGGTCGTTCGAGATCGATCGGCTGGCGCGCCAGCACCTGGACTGCCCTCCCGTCTGCAGCCGTCAACTCGTAATGGGGCAGGTGCGGATGAAAATTAAGCGTCGCCACGTTCTTGAGCAGGCCAAGCCCATCGAGATCGTGGAATGCCGTGAGCGGAGCAATGTCGTTCGAGCCCTGGACCTTGGCGGGACGCAAGCCAAAGGTGTTGTGCACGGGAACGCCGAGCCCCTTCATCAGCGAGCGTGTGTATTGACCGAAGCGCTGCTGCCGCGGCACCAAAGGGTCGCGGTGATGGAGGTACTCCTGCTGACGCTGCTTCAAGTCGCTGGTGAAGCCCACGTCATGATGAGGCGCCAGGAGTAGGCAGGTTCCCTCTCGCTTCAACCAGTCGCGAATCGCCGTGATCTCTTCCGGACCCGCTTCCTGCTCGGAGAGAATGTGGTCGAGTCCGAACACCATGAGAGTGTCGGCGTCGGCGAGGATGCGCTCGTCAATCGGTAGCTTGTATCCGGCCTGGTCGATCCGCTGGAACACCGCGACTGGATGGCCTGTCGTTTCGCCGGCGATGGTCTGGAAGCTGAGCGTCGAGCGGTGAAACAACTCGAGCGTGCCAGCGATGCCCTGGAGGAACTGCGCTGCGCTCCACTCGGGCGTCTCATAGGATGGCCACGCGACCCGACGAACCTCCGTCATCGTCGAGAAGCGGTTGTCCATTTCGGCGAGGTCGCGCTGCGACTCCCACGGATAGCTCCAGGTCCAATAGATGCTCATGCGCCGTTTGCCCAACGTGTATTTGCGGGCGACGTGGTTCTGGTTATAGGTGCGAGCGGACATCGGCTGTGCTCATCACTCTTTACCCCTTCCTGTCGTTTTCACATTGAGGCCAGGCGCTGTCGGGCTGTTGCGCCTGCCAGCCTGCTTTTGGGTTGAGTTGGCGAGCCGCGCCGGCGGCGAACTCGAGCCAATATCCCCGCGTAAGTCGGAAACGAGAGCGGGATGCGAGCCAGCTCGTCCACCCGCATTCCCGCGGCGATGGCTATCGCCGCCACCTGAGCGATCTCGACGGCCCGCTCGCCGACAACATGGCAGCCTAATATCCTGAAGGTCTTCCTATCGGCAATGAGTTTGCAAAAACCGGCTTTGCGACCGTCGATGATCGTCCGCGTTGTCGAGTTGAAGCGCACTATCGCGGTCACGACGTCATATTTTTCGCAAGCCTTCGATTCGGTGAGGCCGACCTGCGCGTACTCGGGATCCGTGAAGCTGCCGATTGGAGTGACGGGGTCGGTAAGCGGCGTCGTCGGGCCTTGCACGGCATTGGTGGCCGCCGCGAAACCGTCCTGTATCGCCTGCGGAACCAGCATCAGGCGACCGGTGACATCCCCCGCCGCGAAGATATGCGGCGTGGACGTGCGGCCATAGCCATCCACTTTTACGAACCCCCGATGATCGGTCTCGACGCCAGCCGTAGCGAGGGAGAGCCCGGCAGTTTTCGCCACCCAGCCCACCGCCACAACGACAAGCGCCGCCTCGGCGCTGTCCCGTTGCCGGTCCTTCGAGAAGATCATTCGCACTCCCGTCGGCGTCTTCTCGAAGGACTCGATTGCGCCGATGTCCTCATGGACCGCGATGCCCGACTCGCGGAACGCCGCCGCGACCGCTGCCGACACGTCTTCATCTTCACTCGGCAGAATGCGCGGGCCAGTCTGGAAGAGTTGGACTCTCGAGCCGAACGCATTGAAAATCGAGGCGACCTGCACCCCCGTCGCTCCGGCGCCGACGACCAGCATCGACTCTGGAACGGAGGTCAAACCCCAAGCGTCGCTGTGCGTCTTCGTCAACTCGAAACCGGGGACCGAAAGGCGCCGGCTCTCTCCCCCGGTGCAGATGATGATCTTTTGAGCTCGAAGCCGTCGCCCGTCCTCGGTTTCGATGGTGTGCTGATCGGCGAAGCGCACAACGCCGGCGTGCTCATGCAGGGTCACTCCCAGAGCATCGATCTGCTGGCGCAAAGAGGAATGAGCGCGCGCATCGTTGACGACCTCGCGCACCCGCTCCAGCAGTCGGGGATAATCGAGCGTCGGCTCGCTTACGCTGACGCCATATTGACCCAGCTGCCGGGCCTCCCGCATCAGTCGGGCGGCATGGGCCAGAGTGCGCACCGGAACGGGTCCGTCGTTGGCAGCCATGCCGCCAAAATCAGCGCGCGTGACGAGAATGGTGCGCGCGCCGAGGTCCGCGGCCCGCAGGGCCGCAATCACGCCTGCGGGGCCAGCGCCGACCACGATGATGTCCGTCATCATTCCCTATCCCGGGGCCGGAAGTCGATCCGTTTCAGTTCAACGATGCGAGGTATTGAAGCGCCCGGAGACCGGGGAGAAAAAAGTAGGCGCCGCCTTTGACTGTCGTGAAGGCCGGCAACCCGGTGATTTTTTTCCGGATTGGACGCTTCGGGATTTTGAATTCGAGCGTACCGTCCTGGTTGCCGATGACCGGGTCGCGCTCGTTGCCGAGTTCGTGAAAGTTCCGGTCGTTCGCCCAAACATTCTGCGCGAACTCGAACTGGCGGATAAGACTGCCGCAGATAACGAAGGCGGCGATGCCGCGCTCGACCCCGTCGTCGGGGGCGCCGTCCGGCAGCGCAGGTCCGTAAGTCGCCCCACGCCGGATCATGCGGCGACGGTTGATATTCGCCGCCGTGTCCCGAGGATTCATCCGGCGCGCGTGCGAGCCGAGCGGAACCGCGTAACCCTGCGGGTCCATCTCCCTGTAGTTGAAGTCGTTGTTCCGCTGCGGATCGGCTGCTAGCTCGGGATTGTCCTTGTGCGGCGAGAGCACCAGCGGCGCGCCGCTGCGCCAGCGCCCCATAAGCTTGGCCGCGATCAACTCCTGCTCTTCGGGCGTCTCACCGTGCTGGCGCAGGAACTCCCTGAACTTACCAACGTGCTCCTGCAGCCGTCGGTAAGCCATGTAGCTGCCGTTCCGCGCAAGAATCTCAGGCTGCGGACGATCGGCGGTCACGCCATATTCGTCTGGATAGCCGAGAATAAATTCTCCCGCCTTCAGCGCCGCGCCAGAGCCGGGCGTCGGCTCCTCGCCGCTGCCTTCAATGACCGGCTGCGAGAGTCGGTCGCGATACCCGAAATGGTCGTGCGCATAGTTGAAAGGCGGATTGGCGTTGAGGTCGAGCACGGACAATACCTTCACGCCCGCGCACGCGGCCACAAGCTTCTGGTGCTCGCCGACGCAGCGAACGCGTTCGGCTTCATCCCTGGCGAAGAGGATCACAATGGCGTGCAGCTCAGGGTCTGCGAGCCCGCCGACCCAATTTCCCGGGGCGTTGCCACCGCTATCGCCGAGCATCTGAGCGCGCGCCGGCATGCCCTGCTGAAATTCCTCCGGAAATGTCGATAGCGAACCCTCGTCTACACCCAGCGCGCGTAAGCCGTTCCAGGTGAAGGCGACACTCACCCAGCGCTTGTCTTTCTCGACGGTCGCCCGCATGGCGGCAGCAGATTGCACAGTCTCTTTGATTGCGGATAGCCACCTGCGGCCTTCGGCGGCTTCACGAAACGAGAGAAATTCATAACGCCCCGTGAGCGCCGGGGCGCGCGTCAGCAGCAGGTGCTGGATGTCGTCGAATTCGAGCATCGTGACGTTCCCTGTTGGTCTGCCGATTCCAGACCCGGCAGCGTGGCTGACCGCGCACGCTTTATGACGTGCGCCCCCACGCCTGCGCGTCGATCTTCCATTCATCGCCGTGCTTCGAAAAAGTATATGCGAGGGTGCCAGTCCGCGCGACGGTCTGGCCCTTCATGGTCACCGTCAGCGTCCCCGCTATAACGGCGTACGCATCGGAACCCTCCATGTTCCAGAACCCTAACTCGTACGACAGGTGCTCGTACGAGACCCCAAGATTCTCACGCCACTTTTCTACGTCAGCAAGCCATTTGGTCGGCGCGTTCGGGTTCAACCAGCGATACGGTGCGATGCCATCGACGATGATGGCGGTGTCTCCAAAAATGCTCAGGAAAAGCTCAATATTCTGTGTGTTGAAACCGTTGACGTGATTGTCGATAAGGGTCTGGATTTCCTTCGGGAGGTTGTCAGCCACACCATCCTCCAATCGTGCCTAGAATAATGCTAGGCCTTCCATCGCATGCGCCTGCCCGGCAGACCGAACGACCATTCGCACGCCGCAGAATCATTGCATCTGGTCGAGCATGGTCGAGAACGCGGCCTTCAGTTTGAGGGCTTTCTTGATTTCGGTGGCGCTCGCATACGGATATTCCGCGTATTCGAGGAAGCTCGGGCATTGATGGTCGCGGACGAACTTGACGAAGGCGGCGGGGTTCGTCTGCCAGTCGGTCGGGAAGCCCTCGAGGTTCTCGAACACCGTCCGCAGGCCGGTGATGCCGAACAGCGTCACCGCGTCTTCGGTGTACTTGTCGAAGTCGGTGTCGAAAATGCCCTGATACATGAAGTATGTGTCCCCTTTGATGGGAAAGAGCACCCAGCGCAGGTAATGCAGCTGCAAGACAGCCAGGGCGTCCGGCTGCGCAGCGATCGTGTTCTCGATGTCTTTGGCGTATTTGTAGAAGACGTCCTCGCGGCCTGGGATTATTTTCGCGAGGATTGAGAAGCCGTAGCAGGCTGGGGTTTTAGGAAAGATCGCACCGTAACGCCCTTGCTCGACCTTGTCCTGGAAGTACCCTCCTTTGGGGATCGCCATCGCCGCGGGCTTCGACCAGTCCTGTGTCTTGGATTCGTCTCGACATCGTGTTGGCCTTTCCTGGATGGTTTCCTCTCCGTCGGTCTAGCCGACCGCAAGCTGCTTCGAAGATGTCAGGTTGCGCTTCCCGCAATAACGGCGTCAATGGCCGGGAGCAGATCGGTTGCGATGGATCGTTTGAGGACAAATCCATCGGCTCCCGCTGCGATCGCGGCGATCTCCGCATTCTTTTCGTCGTGGACGCTGAGAGCGATCAGCTTCAGTTTCGGGAAATGGCTGCGGATTCGGCGAATTAGCCCCAGCCCGTCTCCGCGTCGGAGCGACAGATCGACCACCGCCAGGGCGACGTGCAACTGACGCGCACTCTCGACCAGCGAAACTTCATCTCCCACCACCACAACCACCTCAAACTCTGTCTCGAGGAGACCGCGTACGGCTTCCACGAGGCCGAGATGCCGATCTGCCAAAAGCGCACAGCCTCTCTCTTTTGCAGGCATCTCTTCATTTCGCGTTCGCCGTCCGGGGCGTCCCGACTTTTCGAGCGAACCTTGGACCCGGAACGCGTCGACATGACCTCGAAGATTTACTAGCTCCCGGGATGAAAAATTACGGGGCGCGCTCCGATCGAGAAGTCATGCAAGGGGCCGATCAGCCGTGTCCCGCTTCGACGGCTTTCGACAACTCAATCCCATGCGCGTGTTGCTTGACAACGACGCCAGGTTTTAGGGTAGTGGGTACGACTATAGTATCGAACGATACAGCCGACTATTGTTGATTGCTCGAGTATGCCAATGGGATGGGCGTGCACGGGATGGATGGCGATTTCTCTGCTGGCTTTCGCCGCAGGGAACGCGACGGCCGCGGAGCCAAAGCGAGTGCTCTTGCTGCACTCGTTCGGCTGGAATTTTCAGGCCGAGGATGCCTTCGGAGACGATCTGCGTACGGATCTGGCTGAGAAGTCGTCTTATCCGATCGATCCGTACGAGGTGTTGTTGGAGATCGCGCGCTTCAGCGACGGCGAGCGGGACGAAGCGTTCGCGGGCTATTTGCGCGCCCTTTTCACGACCCATCCTCCCGACCTGATCGTTACAATGGTGAGTCCTGCGGCACGCTTCATTCAGCGCCACAGGCAAGATCTCTTTCCTTCCACGCCCGTGATTTTCGCCGCCCTCGACGCGAGAGCGATAAAAGAGGCGACGATCACCGCCAACGACACGATTGTCGCGGTGTCGACTGACCAACGCGCGGTCATTGAAACCATCTTGCAGACGTTGCCGGGCACGACCACCATCGCGGTGGTGACCGGGGATGCTCCGATCGAGAGGTTTTGGGTGAAAGAACTTCGTCAGGTCGTCCGACCCGTTACGAGAACCGGATCGACTTTCTTTTCCTCAACGAACTATCATTCGGAGACATGCTGAAGCGCGTCGCGTCGCTCCCGCCGCATTCCGCAATTTACTACGGAGACCTGGTCGTCGACGCCCAAGGTATCCCCCACAGACAGGAGGAGGTTCTGTCCCGGCTGCACGCCGCAGCCAACGCGCCGATATTCGGACAGTACGACTATCAACTCGGCGGCGGCATCGTGGGGGGACCTCTCCTCTCTGTTCAAGCCCTGAGCCGGAAGACCGCCGAGGTCGCCGCGCAGATTCTTGGGGGCGCGTCGCCCGGCGATATCAAGATCGCCGCCACAGAAACTTGGGGCGCCTGAGTTTGACTGGCGGGAGTTGCGGCGATGGGGAATACAACAGGCAGACCTTCCGCCCGACAGCACGATCAGCTTCAGGGAGCCGACGCTGTGGGAGCAATACAGGTGGTACATCCTTGCAGCCGCGGGCTTCTCCGGGCTTCAGGCGATCCTTATCGTTGGTCTGCTGCTCAACCGGCTGCGGCTGCGGCGTGCGCATGACCGACTGCGGACAAGTGAGGAGGGCATGAGCCTGGCCGCGATCGGGGCCAAGCTGCGCTTCTGGGTTTGGGACATTCCGCGGGACGAGGTCCGGGCGAGCGAGAGCGACTGGAGTTCCGGTAACTGGCATTCGGCGCATCCCGTCCATTTCGATCAATTCATCGACATCGTGCATCCCGACGACCGGGAGTCGCTAATACGCGCGGTCCGCGGGGCGCTCGACGGCGACGGGAAATACGAAACGGAATATCGAGTGACGTTGCCGGATTCGAGCGTGCGCTGGCTCGCGAGTCGGGGGCGGGTCGAATTCGATCAGAATGGCAAGCCCAGGCAATTGCGTGCTATCTCGATCGATATCACTGAACGGCGGCGCGCCGAAGACGAGGCTCGCGACCTGAACGGACGTCTGATCACCGCTCACGAGGATGAACGCGCCCGGTTGGCGCACGCGTTGCACGATGACGTCACCCAGCGGTTAGCCTTGCTGGCGATCGATGCGGGACAGAAGGAGAAGAGTCTGGGCGATACGATCGCCGGCCAGGCGATGCGTTCGATACGTCGCGACCTGGTCCAACTCAGCGAGGACGTGCACGCGCTCTCCTACGCGCTGCATCCCGCCATCCTCGAAGACCTCGGATTGATCGAGGCGCTGAAGGCCGAGTGCGCGCGGTTCGGCACGGTAGAGGGAATTCCAACGCGCCTCACCGCCAATGAAGAAGTCGACGAGCCGACCGGGGCCGTGTCGCTGTGCCTGTACAGGGTCGCGCAGGAGGCGCTTCGCAATGTCGCGCGGCATGCAAACGCCAGCCTGGTCGAGGTCGAGCTTCGGGCGATCGGTGGCGGACTTGAACTTGCCGTGCAGGACGACGGCGTTGGCTTCGATCCAATCCGAAAACAGGATCGGCCAAGCCTCGGGTTCGCCGGAATGAGACAACGCCTCTCCCTGGTCGACGGAGACCTTCTGATCGACAGTGCGCCGGGGGGTGGGACAAGCATTGTCGCACGGGCGCCATCGAGACGAGGAGACGCGCCGTGACTCGCACCCGGGTGTTGCTGGCTGACGACCATCGGATGATGGCCGAAGGTGTCAAAGCGCTCCTCTCCGACGAGTTTGAGCTCGTCGGGATTGTCGAGGATGGGCGCGCAATGGTCGAGGCTGCGGAAAGGCTGCGGCCCGACGTGATCATCGCCGACGTCGCCATGCCAAACCTCAACGGGTTCGAAGCGTTGACCCGGCTGAGGAAGTCCCACCCGAACATCAAGGTTGTCTTCCTGACGATGCATCAGAACGCGGCCTACGCGCGCCGCGCGCTGGACGCCGGCGCCTCCGGTTTCGTGGTCAAGCATTCGGCCCCGGAGGAATTGGTGCTGGCCATACACGCAGCTTTGCAAGGGAAGACATTCATCACTCCTTCCCTGACGAAACAGGTGGTGGAGCAAGCCGAGAGCGGCGCACGAGGCGAGAGGGGAGGCGCGAAGTCCCTCACGTCGCGCCAGAGAGAGATTCTCCAATTGCTTGCGGAGGGGCGCTCGGCAAAGGAGATTGCGAGCGATCTTGCAATTTCCGCCCGAACCGTCGAATTCCACAAATACCAGATGATGGAAATGAATGGACTTCGCAGCAGTGCCGAGCTCATTCACTTCGCCATCAAGCATGGGATCGCGACGATCTGATTTGATCATCGTCGGGATGTGTCTTTTGCCATGCCGCATGCGCAGCCTCGTAATTTTTCAGGCCGCTGCCTCGTAATTCTACGAGGTTACACGCCGCCGCCTCTTCCGTAGCGTCGCTAACGCTCGGCCATCCTCGATTGGCGCGCCATCTCGGAAATGGAACGCCCAGTGTGAAGGCAAGCGGAGGAGACGGGAGGGGTCGATGGCATGTCGCCGCGTCAGCTTGTTTGTAAGCAGCGCACTGGGCCTGTGGCTCTATTCCGCTTCATCCGAGGCTGCCATCACCCACACAAATGCAAACCTCAATCTGAGGGCAGGCCCCTCGATGAGCCACAAGGTGAAGGCCGTCATTCCGGCCGGCGCCGCGATAGACATTCATAGCTGCGGTCATACCTGGTGCTACATGGGGTGGGCGGGACACGAGGGTTACGTCCACTCGGACTACCTCGCCCACCACGTCACGGTCGTGGTCGCGCCGCTTGTCCATGTTGTTCATGTCCACGAGCATCACTCGCTTTAGCGCGCTTCTGACCAGGTGAGTCGAGCGGCGTCGAATATTCCGCGGGAGGAGCAGTCTGAGGGGCGGAAGCGGCATCGTCCGATGCCGCTTCGGTCGGGAGGTCGGGCGGTGGTTTTACGTGATCAATACAACCGAACTTTCGCCGTCGGATTGGCGGGCGCAACGATCGCAAGCCTCGGACTATTCACATTGTCACGTGCCGACGGCGAGATCGGAAACGGGCGCGCCAAGCTCGTCGCGACGTCCGATCGGGCCTCCGGTCGACAGCCGATAGCGGTGACTTTCCGCTCGGACATTGGGCTCATCGCTTTCAACCCGCTGCCAGTTCAGTTCGACAAGCGCGAACACTATGGAGACCGCAAATGAACCAGGAAATTGGAATGGAAATGATCTCGCGACGAAAGGCGCTTTTCCTGCTTGGACTCGGGACCGTGTTGGGACTGGGGCTATCGTCGGCGCTGGAGCCGTTGCTGGCCGAAGCACAGGAAGCCCCCGCGACGCCCGCGGCGCCGGCTGACACCACCGGAACCAATGGGATGAATCGCCGCCAGTCGAGACGTCACGGTCGCCATGAGCGTCGTCACGGTCGCCATGAGCGACGCCACGAGCGACGGACAGGGGAGAAACCGGAAGCGATGGCGCCTGCCGGAACGGAGCCGGCGAAATAGCGGTCCCGTCGGCTCCGAACCGCCCGACTGCGCGGTAACTCAGCAAATTGAAAGGAGAAGCGGACATGAAGACGACATTTTATGCGTTTGCGCTCGGCGCGGCGCTGGTTGTCACGGCGTCGACGGCGCCGGTTCGAGCGGAGGACCGAGATTGCACGGTCGACCTCAAGTCCCTATGCGCTGGCATAACGCCCGGCGGCGGGCGCGTCCATGCATGTATCCAGGCGCACATCAGCGAACTCTCGGTAGGCTGCTCGTCGAGGCTGTCAAAGGCCGCGTGGGTCGCCAAGGAGTGCGCAACGGATATCCAGCACTTCTGTCCTGACGCCAAGATGGGCGACGTCAAGGACTGCATGCAGCCGCATCTCGGCGAGACGAGCGACCAGTGCAAGTCGGCGGTGGCGTTCATCGCCTCCCCCGCCGGCGACTAACATCGCCCGGCGGGAGCGCCGGCAGATCCCATCCGGATGATTGCTACGGCGCGGGCGCGCCCGCCGTTCTCTTGGAAAAGGCTGTCGACCTCTCGCCGGGGCTGACGGCTGCTTTGCCATCCACTTGAGACCAGCCGATTGATCCCGACCAACTCAGGGCATGAATTGAAAAAGCTCGTCGTTTCTCTGCTTCTCCCGGGTGTTCTCTCGATTTCGGCAAGCATCCAGACTTCGTTTGCCGACGCCGACACCAAGCCGGACCTGCCTTCCCAGGAGCAACAGGTCGCGGAGAGTTACGCCTTGCCGATTACCCCGCCCCTCCATCAGGGGGACACGGGTCTGTGCTGGATGTATGCGACGCTCAGCATGCTGGAGACGAACTACCTCTTTCGTCATCCCGGATCGAAGATCTCGCTGTCGCGCGGCGCGATGCAGGTCGAGGCGGTGGAAGACCGACTTGAGCGACTGGTGCGTGGGGAGTCGACCCGCCTGCCGGAAGGGGGGCTTGCGGTGGAGGCTCTGACGCTCATTCGCAAGGACGGCATCGTCGCTCAGCCGGATTTCCGCGACATCGTGGACTCGAACCCCATCGCCAAGTCGATCGAACAAGACCTCGCTCGCATCACCGATCGGGCGGCCAAGGAGAAGGCGTTGAGCGAGGAGCTCCACGAGAAGCTTGGCGTCGTGCCGGAGGTCACCCATCTCGATGGTCAGGCGGTGAGCGCGGAGCAGATGGCCAATGCGGTTACGGAGGGATACGAATGGAGCGAGTTCGACCTGTCCCCGGACGGTTCCGAGGCCTGGGGCCCCTCCCGCGATCCGGACGCCCGTCCGGAGACGCAAGTCAAATACGTGAAGCTCGATGTCCTGATCGACCTCATCCACCGGTCCCTGGCGCGCGGGCAGGCCGTGGTGTGGGGGTCTCCCGATCACGCCCTGCTGATCTATGGCGGCGACTATGACAAGGATGGCAAGCCGCTGTCCTACCTGGTCAAGGACTCCTTCGAACCCTTCACCTATCGCGAGAGCGCCGAGGAGATTCAGAAGATTCTCCATGATGTGACGGTCGCCCGATAGGCCTGACCCGACCGGTTGACGTCATGAGCGCGATCGCGGAGGGAAGGGCCAAAGGCGGCGGGGTTCGTCTGCCAGTCGGTCGGGAAGCCCTCGAGATTCTCGAACACCGTCCGCAGGCCGGTGATCCCGAACAGCGTCACCGCGTCTTCGGTGTACTTGTCGAAGTCGGTGTCGAAAATGCCCTGATACATGAAGTATGTGTCCCCTTTGATGGGAAAGAGCACCCAGCGCAGGTAATGCAGCTGCAAGACAGCCAGGGCGTCCGGCTGCGCAGCGATCGTGTTCTCGATGTCTTTGGCGTATTTGTAGAAGACGTCCTCGCGGCCCGGGATTATTTTCGCGAGGATCGAGAAGCAGTAGCAGGCCGGGGTTTTAGGAAAGATCGCACCGTAACGCCCCTACTCGACCTTGTCCTGGAAGTACCCTCCTTTGGGAATCGCCATCGCCGCGGGCTTCGACCAGTCCTGCGCCTTAGATTCGTCTGACATTGTGTTGGCCTTTCCTGGATGGTTTCCTCAGGGAATGAATCGATTGTTGGCGGGTGGTTCTACCGGCGGCGCCTGAGTCGCCGGCAAAAAGAGGCGCGCGAGGCGATTGAACGGCCCCCGCAATAGGGCGTACGGAACCAGCGCCAGCAGGGTCGCCGTGAAGAGCAGCTCCAGCGGGTAGATGAACCGAACCGTGATGAGCTGGTAGATGCAGTCGAGCGCAATTGCGATCAGGAAGGGCGTCCTTGCTCCGCGCCAGCCGTCGTGGAGCAGTTGGAAACGGCGCTGCGGAATCGTGAGCAGCGCCCACAGATATCCCCGCCGTCCTTGCCTCGCATCCTGGATGCCAGCGCGCAACGCCAACAGCCCCGCCATCGTCGGTTGAATATAAAATCTCAGGTTGAGAGCGCCATTTGGCCGGGCAAGAAAGTTATCCCAGCCGCGCTCGACCATATCCAACACCGCGCTCACAAGCGATGCCATCTAAAGAATAAGTCTATTGTGAGGCTTTGTTAGACTAAGGCGCTCGGTTGAGGGGCTGTTGGAACGGCCGCTCCGGGCGATTTGGTTCATTTCGCAGCCGGCATGGAAGGGTGGCTATCGCGCAGACCCCGGTCTTTGGCCGAGGCGATCCCTGTACGCGCGCTCTCCGCCCAATTGCGATGTCCCTTGGCTGTAGCAAGCGCCAGATTTGAACACTAGCAACGAGGCGCCTTCGCAGGGAGCGGCCTAGCGAGACGCCAAGCACATAAATATACTTATTTAAACGGTAGTTATCCCATTCGGCTCGATGAACCTTCCGGCCGGGCTCGCGGCAACGGCGGGGAAGCGCAGCGCGAAGTCCGCAAAAGTTGCAAGATCTGGCGCCTAAATCCTTGAGAAACCTATGAAGGCGACGGATTCGAAACTGAGGGATCGGCGCCGGCTTCAGCTCGACGCGAGATAGGCGCGCCAGCCGCCGAATTTCGAAATATCCGCGGCGCCGGCGACCGCCTCGGCTTCGACCAGGAAGCCCTTGACGCTCGATCCATCGGCAAGCCGGATCGTCCCGATGCTCAACGGGGCGGGGACTTTGGCGACGAAGGCTCCGAAGCCCGCCGGGTCGAGCGTCCAGAGCTCGCCCGCGATCGCCGCGCCCGCGCCGTCCGCGACGCGGAGCAGGCCCGGCTTTCGCGGCGAGCCCGGAAGCGCGAAGAGTCGATAGTCCTTCGTCGTCGCGGCTTCGCGCAGGAACGTTCCGCCGAGTTCGACGAGCTCGCGGTTGAGAGGCAGTCCGGCGAGATGCGCGCCGACCACCGCGAGCGCGATGCGGCCGGGCGGAGGTTGAATGACCGACGGCGGCGCGCTCGGCGCAGCCTGTCCGGTCGCGCCCATTGGCGCGCCCGAGCGCGCCTGGATCGCCGCGGCGACGCCGGCGAGGAGGCCGTCCGCGCCGGAGGGCGCGATCAGCGTCACGCTGGAGGGCAGGCCGTCGGCGCGCATTCCCGATGGCGTGGCGAAGGCTGCGAGATCGAGCAGGTTGACGAAGTTCGTGTAAGTCCCAAGCCGGGAATTGAGCCGGACCGGGTCCGCCTTCACCTCCGCGACCGTATAGGGGCGCGGAATTGTCGGGACCACCATCGCGTCGAAGTCCGACCAGACGCGCTCCGCCCGCCGCTTGCGATCGGCAAGCTTGTAGAACGCTTCGAAGGCGGAGACGGCGTCGAACGTCTGCGCGCCCTCGATGATGGCCCGGGTCACCGGATGAAGGGCCTCCGGATGCGTCTCGATCAAGGGCTTGGTCGCGGCGTAACGTTCGGCGACCCATGGCCCTTCGTAGAGCAGGCGCGCGACTTCCGCGAAGGGCTCGAAATCGAATTCGACGAGGCGAAGGCCGAGCCCCTCGATGAGCGCGAGGTCCCGCGCGAATGCGGCCTCCGACTCCGCGTCCCCGAAGAACGACCGCTGATCCGGCCGCGGAACGCCGACCCTCAGCCCTTTCGGAACGCCCGACAGTGCGGGCGGCGGAAAGCGCCGGGCGAACGCGTCGCTTTCGTCATAGGCGCACGCCGCCTCGAACACGGCGAAGGCGTCGGCGACGTCGCGCGCGAATATCGAGATCGTGTCAAGCGTGCGGCAGGCCGGCACGACCCCGGACGCAGAAAGCGCGCCGAGCGAGGGTTTCAGTCCGACGATCCCGTTGAGCGCCGCCGGGACCCGCCCCGATCCGGCCGTGTCGGTGCCGAGCGAAAAGGGGACGAGGCCTGCGCCAACCGCTGTCGCCGAGCCCGAGCTCGAACCGCCCGGAATGAGGTCGGGCCGCAAGGCGTTGCGCGGGACGCCGTAGGGCGAACGCACGCCGACGAGGCCGGTCGCGAATTGATCGAGGTTGGTCTTTCCGACGACGATCGCTCCGGCGCGCTCGAGCCTCTCGACGACGAACGCCGATTGTTCCGGCTGATAGGCGAAGGCCGGACAGGCCGCCGTTGTCGGCAGGCCGGCGACGTCGATGTTGTCCTTGACGACGAACGGAACGCCAAACAGGGGTTTGCCCTTCCGTCCGGCCGCGTCAAGGCGGCTGGCGATCGCCAGCGCTTCGGCCTTGGGCCGAAGCGCTATGAAGAGCGCAGGGTCATTGTGCCCGGCGATTCGCTCGTAGGTCTCCTCGATCGTCGCGGTTACGGCCTTCCCGCTTGCGTGGGCGGCGAAAAGCTTCGCGAGCGAATCCGTCATGAACCTCAAGCTCCCTGGGCGGCGCAGAGCGTTCGTGAATGCCCCGCGGTGGTCTCCGAATGCAAGAGCCGGGCAATCCGGCGACGCGCAAGGAGGCGCCCTGACCAACACTCGCCGCGGGCGAAAAGGCTAGGCGTCGAAGCCCATCTTTGAGGCGAGGCGCCAAAAGAAGAGGCGCGAGCGCGCACGGGGACGCTGTGAACCGCGCGGCACGGTCTTTGCGAAACGAGAGCCGGGGAATGGCGCGTGAGCGTCATCGTTTTCGAGCCAATGAGGACGCCAAATATGTCAGCTTCGGAACTTTCTCGCCGCACGCTACTCAAGACCGCCGCCTGGGGCGCCGCGGGCTTCACCCTCAACCTCGGCGCCGCGGGGCGCGCCTTGGCCGCCGGCGACCTGACGGTCGGCATCGTCTATGTCGGGGCGCGCGACGATTTCGGCTGGAATCAGGCGCACGCCGTCGCCGCCGAAGCGCTCAAACTGGTGCCGGGCGTCAAGGTCGTCGAGGAAGAGAATGTCCCCGAGACCGACGCCTGCGCCAAGACGATGGAATCAATGATCAATCTCGACGGCGCGGGGCTCATTCTGGCCACCTCTTTCGGCTATTACACGCCGTTCGTCGTCGACATGGCGAAGAAATATCCGAATGTCGAGTTCCGCCATGCCGCTCCCTTGTGGAACAAGGACAAGGACCCGAAGAACGCCGGCAGCTATTTCGGCTATCTCAATCAGGCCCATTACGTGAACGGCGTCGCGGCGGGGGCCTGTACGACATCGAACAAGATCGGCTTTGTCGCCGCCAAGCCGATCGCGAGCGTCCTCAGCAACATCAACTCCGTCCTGCTCGGCGCCCGCAAGACCAATCCGAAGGCGATCGTTCAGGTGATCTTCACCGGGGACTGGTCGATGCCGGTCCGGGAGGCCGAGGCCGCCAACGCGCTGGTCGACGCCGGCTGCGACGTCATCACCTGCCACGTCGATTCGCCGAAGGTCGTGATCGAGACCGCAGAGAAGCGGGGCGTCAAAACCTGTGGCCACAACGCCAGCCAGGCGCCGCTCGCGCCCAAGGGCTTCATCACCGGCGCGGAATACAAGTGGTCGACCATTTACAAGGGCTATGCAACGGACCTCGCCGAGGGCAAGACGCTGCCCAACTTCACCGCGGGGGGATATGAAGTCGATTTTGTTCAGAACACCCCGTTCGGCGCCGGCGCGAGCGAGGCGGCCAAGGCCGCGGCCACGGCGGCGATCGCCGACATGAAAGCGAAAGTGCCGATCTACGTCGGTCCTCTCAAGGACAACAAGACCGGCAAGATCGTAATCGACAAGACCTACGGCAATCTCGACCCGTATCTCGACAAGATGGACTATCTGCTCGAAGGCGTCGTCGGTTCGATCACCTGAGCGAGGGGCCCATGAGCTCCGGAGCTCCGACGGCGAACGGACTTCCGGCCGGGACGCTGGGGGCGGCGAAGCCGCCTTCGGCGCCCGCAGCGGTGTCCGGTCTTGGGATGCGGCTTCGCGCCAACTCGGAATATGTCGCCATCCCGGCCTTCGCGCTGTTGATGGCGGCGTTGTTGTTCGCGTTGTTCCTTCTGGCGATTGGAAAATCGCCGGTTGAATTCATCGACTATGTCTGGCGCGGCGGATTTGGGACCGCGTTTTCGTTCCAGAATACCCTGCAGCGCTCCTCGCCGCTGATCCTGACCGCGCTTGCGGTGGCGATCCCGGCGCGCATCGGCCTCATCATGATCGGAGCGGAGGGCGCGCTGGTGCTTGGCGGATTCGCTGCGGCCGCGGTCGCCGTGCCGATGGTCGGCGTGGTCCCGCCGATCGTCACGATTCCCGTCATGGTGGCGATTGCGGTGGCGGTCGGCGGCGTCTGGGTCGGGATCGCCGGCTACCTCAGATACGCCCGCGGCGTCAACGAGACCATCTCATCGCTGCTGCTGACCTATATCGGCATCGCGATCATGAATTTCTTCGTCGAAGGCGTGCTTCGCGACGCCAGCAATCCCAACAAGCCGTCGACCAAGCCGATCGGCGACGCCTACATGGTCGGCAATATCCCGGGCACATCGGTGCACTGGGGCTTTCTGGTTGGCGTCCTGCTGTCGATCGCGCTCTACGTTCTCATGACCCGCACGACCTTCGGCTTCGCGGCGCGGGTCACCGGGGGCAATTATCGGGCAGCGCTTGCGCAAGGCTTGCCGGTCGGTCGCCT
Organism: uncultured Alphaproteobacteria bacterium; assembly: GCA_963775665.1. Classification (GTDB taxonomy): domain Bacteria; phylum Pseudomonadota; class Alphaproteobacteria; order Rhizobiales; family Beijerinckiaceae; genus Roseiarcus. The sequence continues at coordinate 117,858 of CAVZJZ010000041.1, forward strand.
CATCGTCAGTTGCGCGATGATCGCAGGCGGCTGCGCTGGGCTCGCGGGCTATTTCGAGGTCGCTGCCATCCAGGGGCGCGCCAATGCTTCGCTAGCCGCAGGTTACGGCTTCACCGGGATACTGGTGTCGTTCCTCGCCCGCCATAACCCGATCGTCATCGTTCCGGTCGCGATCCTGTTCGGCGGCCTTGTCGCCTCGGGCGGGCTGATCCAACGCCGGATGGGCTTGCCTGACGCGACCGTGCTCGTCCTGCAGGGCCTCATCTTCATCGTGCTGCTGGTCTCCGAGACGCTTTACGGGCGGTTCGCGATCTTCCGGCCCGGCGACGCCAAGGAGCGCACATGAACGCCGGCCTCGTCACGGTTCTGATCGCCATGCTGGGCGGCGCCATCCGCGTTTCGACCCCGTTCATGTTCGTTGCGCTCGGCGAGTGCCTCACCGAGAAATCGGGCCGCGTCAATCTCGGGCTCGAAGGCACGCTGGTGCTCGGCGCGATGGTCGCCTACGCGATTTCCTACCACACCGGCTCGCCTTGGGCGGGCGTATTCGCGGCGGGAATCGCGGGCTCTTGTCTCGGCGCCATGCATGGGTCGATCTGCGGCCTTCCTCGGGTCAATGACGTCGCGGTCGGCATCGCGATGATGCTGTTCGGCACCGGCGTCGCCTTCTTTTTCGGCAAGCCCTATATCCAGCCGACCGCGCCGCGCCTCGGCTCGATCCCGTTCGGCGGCTTCAGCGACGACGCCAATCTGCGCAGCGCGCTCGACATCAACCCGCTGTTCTTCGTCGGCGTCGCCGTCGCGCTGCTGATGGCGTGGGCCTTCGCCAATACGCGCTGGGGCCTGATCGTGCGCACTGTCGGCGACAGCGCGGCCGCTGCCCGGGCGATGGGCATATCGGTGGATTTGGTGCGCTTCCTGTCGACGACCGTCGGCGGATTTCTTGCGGGCGTCGGCGGCGCTTTTCTGTCGCTGTCCTATCCCGGCTCCTGGAATCAGGGGCTGTCCTCCGGTCAGGGCTTGATGGCGGTGGCGCTGGTGATCTTCGCGCGCTGGAGCCCGGTGCGCTGCGTCCTGGCGGCGCTCCTGTTTGGCGCGGCAGGCGCGCTCGGCCCGGCGCTGCAGTCGGTCGGCATCACCCAGGGCTACTATTTCTTCAACGCTGCGCCTTACATCCTGACCCTCGGCATCATGATCGCGACCTCCAGCGCGACGCATTCGTCGCGCGACATGCCGGGCGAACTGACGATGGCGAAGTGAGATGCCGACCGTCGCCGCCGATCCCTACCCGTGGCCCTACAATGGCGATTGGCGCCCCGCCAACACCGCGCTTGTCGTCATCGACATGCAGACCGACTTCTGCGGCAAGGGCGGATACGTCGACGCGATGGGCTATGACCTATCGCTGACGCGTGCGCCGATCGAGCCGATCAAGGCCTTGCTCGGCGCAATGCGCGCCAAAGCCTATCACGTCATCCACACGCGCGAGGGCCATCGCCCGGATCTCGCCGACCTTCCCGACAACAAGCGCTGGCGCTCGCGCCGGATCGGGGCCGGCATCGGAGATCCTGGCCCCTGCGGCAAAGTCCTGGTGCGCGGCGAACCCGGCTGGAACATCATCGAGGAGCTCGCGCCGCTGCCGGGCGAGCCGATCATCGACAAGCCCGGCAAAGGCTCGTTCTGCGCGACCGATCTCGAACTGATCCTGCGCTCGCGGGGGATCGAAAACCTGATTCTGACCGGCATCACCACCGACGTCTGCGTGCACACAACGATGCGGGAGGGCAACGACCGCGGCTTCGAATGCCTGCTGGTCACGGATGCTTGCGGCGCGACCGATCCAGGCAATCATGCGGCGGCGATCAAGATGGTCACCATGCAGGGCGGCGTATTCGGCGCCGTCGCGGACTCGAAGGCCGTGATCGCGAGCCTGCCGTGATGAGGCCGCCAGCTTATTCCCCGCATCGTGCTTTCGCAACGAGACTTCGCGCCCATGACCGACGCTCTCCCGCTCGCCCATGCGCCCGCGCCCCCGGCGCGCGGGCCCTCGCTCGAAACGATGGGGATGACCAAGACGTTCGGGCGGTTCACCGCGCTCGACGACGTCTCCGTCAATGTGCCGGCAGGCACGTTTCACGCGCTTCTGGGTGAGAATGGCGCGGGCAAGTCGACGCTCGTCAAATGCGTGATGGGCTTCTATACGCCCGACAAGGGAACGCTCCTTCTCGATGGAACCGAAGTCGCGGTGAAAAATCCGCGCGACGCGCAGGCCCTCGGCGTCGGCATGGTCTATCAGCATTTCACCCTCGTGCCCTCGTTGACGGCGGCGGAAAATCTCGTCGCCAGCCGCGCCGACGCGCCGGCGGTGATCAACTGGCGCAAGGAGCGCGAGAGACTCGAATCCTTCCTTGGGCGCATGCCGTTCCGCGTCCCGCTCGATCGGCCCGTGTCTTCGCTCGCCGCGGGCGAGAAGCAAAAGCTCGAGATCCTGAAGCTGCTCTATCTGGATCAGCGGTTCCTGATCCTCGACGAGCCGACATCGGTTCTAACTCCGGGCGAAGCTGACGAAATCCTGGGCCTGCTGAAAGATATGGCCCATCGGGGCGAGATCACTGCGCTGATGATCACCCACAAGTTCCGCGAGGTCGAGGCGTTTTGCGACGACGTCAGCGTGCTCAGGCGCGGCGCCAAGGTCGGCGGCGGCAAAGTCGGGGAACTCTCGACCCGGGAGATGGCGGCGATGATGATCGGCGACGCGGTGGTGCGCCCGTCCGCGGCGCGCACGCAATCGGCCAAGACCGACAAGGTTTTGGAAATCGCCGGGCTCTTTGTCGAGAACGACGAGGGACGCGACGCGGTCGCCGGCTTCGATCTGCAGGTGCGCGCGGGCGAGATCGTCGGCATCGCCGGGGTCTCGGGCAACGGGCAGAGCCAGCTCGTCGAGGCGCTCTCCGGCCAGCGCCCGATCAAGCTCGGTCAGGTTCTGGTTCACGACCAGGACTTCGAGCCCAAGCGCGATCATTTCGACAAGTTCAAGGTGTTCGGCCTGCCGGAGGAGCCTTTGAAGAACGCGACCGCGCCGGTGATGTCGGTCGCCGAGAACATGGCGTTTCGCTCATTCGACAAGGCGCCGATCGCCTCGTTCGGATGGTGGCTGTCGCCCGGGCCAATGCGGGCGCGGGCGCGCGACCTGATCGCCAAATACAATGTGAAGACCGTGTCCCCCGACGCGCCGATCCGAGACCTTTCCGGCGGCAACGTGCAGCGGGCCGTGCTCGCGCGCGAACTCTCCAACGACGTCGATGTGCTGATCGTCGCCAACCCCTGTTTCGGCCTCGACTTCGTCTCCGTCGCCGACATACGGGCCCAGATCATGGAGCAGCGCAATCGCGGCGCGGCCGTGCTGCTGGTTTCCGAGGATCTCGATGAAATCCTCGAATTGTCCGACCGGGTCGCCGTGATCTCCGAGGGCAAGGTCGCCTATCTCACCGAGGCCGCGGGCGCCGACCGCACCACAATCGGACGCTACATGGCGGGACACTGATGTCGAGGGCCGTCGTCGGCTGGACGGCGCCGCTGGAATCGTTCAGACAAGCGAGCGCATGACGCCCGCTCCTTTTGATCCCGAAGCGCTTGTCGACGCGATGGCGCCGCTGCTCGGCCTGACCCTGACGCCGGAATCGCGCGCCGAGACGATCCTGCACCTGCGAGTGGCGGCCGAGCAGGCGGAGCTCTTGCTCCCCGCCCAACTCGAAGACGGCGAAGAGCCGGCGCCGGTGTTCCGTTCGTGACCCTGGCGCTTCTCGACGGTTCGGCTGAGGCGATCGCCGCTGCGGTCAGGAGCGGCGCGGCGAGCGCCCGCGACGTGACCGCGTCCGCGCTCGAGCGCGTCGAGGCGCGCAACCAGGCCCTCGGCGCTTTTACCGACGTGACAGCCGCGCGCGCGCTCGCCAAGGCCGACGCCATTGACGCCAGGCGCGGGAGAGGCGAGAGCCTCGGCCCGCTCGCGGGCGCGCCCTTCGCGGTCAAGAATTTGTTCGACATCGAGGGGCTGCCGACGCGGGCCGGCTCGAAGATCAATCGCGAACGCGCGCCGGCTGGCAGGGACGCGACCCTGGTCTCGCGGCTCGAAAGCGCGGGCGCCGTTCTCATCGGCGCGCTCAACATGGGCGAATACGCCTATGACTTGACCGGCGAGAATTCTCACGACGGTCCGTCGCGCAACCCGCACGATCTCGCGCATATGACAGGCGGTTCGTCCGGCGGCTCGGGAGCCGCGGTCGCCGGCGGCCTCGTGCCCATCGCGCTCGGGTCCGACACCAACGGCTCCATCCGCGTGCCGAGCTCGTTCTGCGGAGTCTTCGGCCTCAAGCCGACCTATGGCCGCCTGTCGCGCGCGGGGACCTTCCCGTTTGTCGCGAGCCTCGATCACCTCGGTCCGTTCGCGCGCTCCGTCGGCGATCTTGCGCTCTCTTATGACGCCATGCTCGGCCCCGACCCTGCCGATCCGGCCCAGGCCGACATTCACGCCGCGCCCGCGACCATGACCCTCGAACATGGCGTCGCGGATCTGCGCATCGCCCGGCTCGGCGGCTTTTTCGCGCGCTCGGGCGACGCGAGCGCGTTCGCCGCCGTCGACACCGTTGCCCGGGCGCTGAAGGCGGAAAGGGTCGTCGAACTCGCTGAGGCGGGGCGGGCGCGCGCGGCGGCCTATCTCATCACCATGGTCGAGGGCGCGGCGCTTCACCTTCAGCGCCTGCAGACGCGCGCGGCGGACTTCGATCCGGACGTCCGCGACCGACTGATCGCCGGCGCGATGTTGCCCGGCGCCTGGATCGTGCAGGCGCAGAAGTTTCGCCGACGCTTCCGTGAGGAGGCGCTGAGCCTCTTTCGCCACGTCGATATTCTGCTTGCGCCCACGACGCCGTGTCGCGCGCCCCGGCTCGGGCAGAAGACAATCGTTCTCGACGGAAAGGAAATAGCCGCGCGGCCGAACATCGGGATCTTCACCCAGCCCATCTCCTTCATCGGCCTGCCGGTTGTCTCCGTGCCCGTCTGGACCGACGGCGAAAAACTGCCGATAGGCGTGCAGGTCATCGCGCCGCCGTGGCGCGAGGACCTTGCGCTGCGCGTCGCCCGCGTCCTCGAGCGCGACGGCGTCGTTCGCGCTCCTGTCGCGAAGGTAGGCTAGGCGATCATGTCGGACCACGGCGACTCACGATGGTCGGGACGCAACAGCGCCAAGGCCGCCGTCCGCAGCCGCGTCTGGAGCCGCCTTGTCGATGCGGGCGTCGCCGTCGGGCCGGCTTTCGACCGCATCCCCAATTTCGTCGGCGCGGACACTGCCGCCAAGCGACTCAGCGAACTCGAGGAATGGAAGCGCGCTCGCGTCATCAAGTGCAATCCGGATCCGCCACAGATCCCGGTGCGTCTCCGGGCGCTTTACGACGGCAAGCTCCTGTTCTCGCCGGTGCCCTATCTGACCAAGGGTTTTCCGTATCTGCGCATCGACCCGGAAAAGCTCGCCGCCAAGGGCGTCGATTTCGAAACCGCCGCCACGGCGCAGGGATTCATGCAGCATGGCGAACCGATCGGCTTTGAGGACATGCCGAAGCTCGATTTATGCGTCGTCGGCTGCGTCGCGGTCACAAGGCGGGGCGGGAGGACGGGCAAGGGCGCGGGTTTCGCCGATCTGGAACAGGGCGTCTTCCGCGAGCTCGGCCTCGTCGATGAGAGGACGCCGATCGCCACTACGGTCCACTCGTCGCAGGTCGTCGACGAGACCGAGGTCGTCATGGAGAGTCACGACTCTGCGCTGAACGCCATCGCGACCGAGCTCGAGCTGATCGCCACGAACACGATGTTCCCGCAGCCCCGAGGGGTCGCCTGGGACAAGATCCGCCCCGACCAGTTCGCCGACATTCCTTTCTTGAGCGCGCTCAGGCGATCTCTTGAAAGCCGCCCTGTAGCCGCGCTCGGCGAGCGCCGCGCCGCTGTCATCGACCGCGGCGGCAAATGACAAAAGCGGGCCCATGACGATCGACGATCCGGAGGCGAAGGCCGAGGTCGAGGCGCAATTCGCGGACTATGAGCGCGCGCTCATCGCCAACGACGTCGAGGCGCTTGACCGTTTCTTTCTGCCGAGCGAGGCCGCCATCCGCTACGGCGCCGGCGAAAACCTCTATGGCTACGAGGCGATCAAGGCGTTCCGCGCGGCGCGCTCGCCGGCGGGCCTTTCGCGAAGGCTCGAGAAGACCCGCATCGTGACTTACGGCCGGGACTGCGCGATCGCGGCGACTCTCTTCCGCCGGGACAACGCGCCAGGGAAGATCGGCCGGCAGATGCAGACCTGGGTCCGCTTTCCCGAGGGCTGGCGGATCGTCGCCGCCCACATCAGCATCATCGACGACACGGCCTCATGACCGATCCGCTGAGCGGCGTCGTGCTCCTGCCGACCGACGGCGCGCCGGCCGGGCCGGCCGTCGACATCGCGATCGATGGCGGCCGCATCGCCTCGATGTCGCCCTCGGCCGCGCCCGGGCCGCGCCGACTCCTCGCCATGCCTGCGCTCGTCAATGCGCATGATCACGCCCGACCGCTCTCGCCGACCTCTTTTGGAGCCGCAGCCAAGCCGCTCGAGACATGGCTCCTCCGCCGCGCCGCAATGCCGCCGATCGATCCCTATCGCGGCGCGCTGGCCGCGTTCGGCCGGGCGGCGCGCGCCGGGGCCGGGTCGGTCATGGCGCATTACACCCGCTTCCAGGGGCCGACGCCGCCGGTCGAGGAGGCGCGCGAAATGGCCCGCGCCGCGGCCGACGTCGGCGTCCGCGTGACGCTCGCGATCTTCATGCGCGATCGTAATCCGCTGGTCTATGGCCCCGAGGACAGCGTCCTTGCGTCGCTGCCCGCGGCGGCGCGCCCCGCGATCGAAGCCGAGTTCCTTGCGCCGGCGATGAGCATCGCGGACCAGATCGCCCGCGTCGAGGCGATCGCGGCCGCGGTTGAGAGCCCCATCTTTTCCGTTCAGTTCGGACCCAACGGGCCGCAATGGTGCTCGGACGCGCTGCTCGCGGCGATCGCCAAACGATCGCGCGAGACCGGCCGGCGCGTGCATATGCACCTGCTCGAGACCCGCTACCAGCGCGCCTTCTCCGACCGAGCCTGTCCGGAGGGCGCTGTCGCGCGGCTGAAGTCGCTGGGGCTTCTTTCGCCGCGTCTGACGCTGGCGCATTGCGTCTGGGCGCGCAGCGAAGATCTCGACGCCATCGCCGAATCGGGAGCGGTCATCGCGACCAATCCGAGCTCCAATCTTCATCTGGCGAGCGGCGTTGCGCCGATCGGCGAGGCGATCCGGCGCGGCTGCCGCGTCGCGCTCGGGGTCGACGCATCGGCCCTCGACGAGGACGATGATATTCTGCGCGAGATGCGGCTCGGCCATTTCCTGCACGGCGGCTGGGGGTTCGATAAAGTCATCGAGCGTGGCGACTGGCTGACGCGCGTCGTCGCCAACGGGCGCTTCGCCAACGGCGCGACGGGCGACGGATCGCTTCGCGTCGGAGAGCCGGCCGATATCCTCGTGCTCGATCTCGACGCGCTCGACCGCGATGCGGTCATGAGCGTCGAGCCGATCGACCTCGTGTTCGCACGCGCGACCGGAGCGCATGTCGCCCGGCTGATCGTCGCCGGCGAGGAGATCGTCCGTGACGGCCGCCTGACGCGCGTCGATCTCGACGCCAACGAGGCGGCGCTGCGCGCCGAATTCCGCTCGAAGGCGCCATCGCGCGCGGCGTTCCTCCGTGCTTGGGGCGACCTCGAGCCGGCCGTCGCCGAATTCTATCGAACCGGCCTCGGCTGCTGCTGATGCGAGTGGGAAGAACATGACGAAGGCGCTGCCGGTCATCGATCTTTCCGGATGGGGCGACGACGAGCGCTCGCTGTCGCTGTCGCAGCCCGCATCGGCGCAGCCTGCCGCGACGTCGGCTTCTTCTATGTCGTCAATCACGCGCGTGAGCAGCGAGCTCATGAACGAGGCCTTCGCCCAGTCGAAGCGGTTTTTTGCGCTGCCCATCGCGGAGAAGCAACAAATCGCGATCGAAACAGTCGGGGGCAACCGCGGCTATTCGGGGCTCATGCACGAGGCGCTCGATCCGGGGCAGGGGCCCGACATGAAGGAAGCCTTCAATGTCGGCTTCGACCTCAAGCCTGACGATCCCGAGCTTCTCGCCGGCAAGCCCTTCCGCGCCCTCAACGCCTGGCCGAACCTGCCAGGATTCCGCGAGACGCTGCTCGCCTATTACGACGCCTGCGCCGGGCTTGGGGCGCGCATCCACCGCGCTTTCGCGCGCGACCTTGGCGTCGAGGCCGACTATTTCGCCGAAAAGTTCGACCGGCCGATGGCGACGCTGCGCCTGCTGCGCTATCCGGCCTCGGGCGAGCGGATCGGCGCGGGCGCCCATACCGACTACGGCAATCTGACGCTGCTTGCGACCGACGACGTCGGCGGCCTCGAAGTGCGCACCCGCTCGGGCGATTGGATCGAGGCGCCGGCCATGGCGGGGGCCTTTGTCGTCAACATCGGCGATTGCCTGATGCGCTGGACGAACGACGTCTACGTCTCCACTCCGCACCGCGTCGTCAACCGGAGCGGGCGCGAGCGCTATTCCATCGCCTTCTTCTTCGACCCCAATCCGGAGGCCGAAGTCGCGGCCATTCCCTCCTGCGTGCCCAAGGGCGAGCGCGCCCGCTACGCGCCGGTCCTGGCGGCCGATTATCTGAAGTTCCGCCTCGACGCGAGCAAGCCTCGAAGATCGGACGATTTGCTCCCAGGCTGACGGAGCCGCGTCGACGTCAAGGCGTCGAAAGACGCCCGTCGGCGGGATAGAAAATCTATACCATCGGCGTCGCGCCGGGCGCCGCGTGCGACTTCGCCAAAACCGGAATTCTCCCTGTTATTCCCTGCTAACAGGGGAACATGGACCTCGCCGCGCTCGGTCTTTAGGCATGAAAGCATTGAATGTCAGTCGCTTGCGATGAGTTGCTCATGTAATGGTTGAACGAGATAACAGGGAGGCGATCTCCCTGTTTCGGCCCATAACAGGTCGAAGACAATCGGGAAAGCCGAAGCCGGAAACCGGCTTTCGCGGGTCGCCGGAGGGCGCCGGAGTATAGATTTTCTATACTCAGCCTCACGAAACCGTCCGGAACCCGGCGGAATGGCGCTTTCTTGCCCGCCATTGCAGGACGAAAATCATTATTTTATAATAGATTACGAGACGATCATCATGTATTACATGAACAAAGAATAGCGCCTCCGACGTGACGCTGGCCGAGCGCACCGGCGCATCGGCCCGCGCGACGGGTTTTGCCCGGATCCTTCCACGCCGCAGTGACGACGGCGCCGCGGCGTCGTCCTTTACGCCTCGTTCAGCCCGGCGCCGCGCTTGCCGAGAAAGTCGCCGCCCTTGGCGGTGAGCTTGAAATTCGATCCGGGATGGCTCTGCGTCGGCTCCGCATAGCCCTCGGAGAGAAGCCGCTCCAGATCGCCTATCTGTTCATTGGTAAGCTCGGACAAGTCGCACTCCCCGATGTCGCAGAGCAGCGCGATTTGGGAGTTCGTCAGATCGTCGGACATTCCCTCGCCTCCGTGGGTCGGCTCCTGAAAACAGTCTTTCATTTGCACCCGGCGGCCATAGCCCTCCCGAGCTTCCGCGACGCGACTATCACGGCAGTGTGTCTCAATTTGAGGGCGCTCCAAATTATCTGCGCCATGAAACGCCCTTGTCATCTTGCCAGGGCGTTGGTCACTTCGATCGCCCCGGCCGATCTCCGCTGCCGTGCGGCCCCGGTGGCGCCGCGCCTGTTGCGCCCGCAGGCGGCGCGCCCGAATATTCCTTGGCCGACGCCATATTCTGTGCTATGTTTGTTCTTTCAAAAGGGCCTCGAAAGCCTGCCCTGAGCTCGGCGAAGGGGACGCTCGCGAGCCGCCCTTCGAGACGCGTCGCTTCGCGCCGCTCCTCAGGGCGAGGTCCTCCGGGGTTGCCGAACAGTGGTCGCGACGATCGGCTTGGGAGCTGGAAAGTATCAGAATGTGGCGCCCAACCCTTTGAAAAGTCTCTATCAGCATTCGTTTTTGCGCAGGGAACGGAGCTACCGGCGGACGGACACCATCGCGTCTTCGACCGGCCCGAGAGCCACGCCGCCCGCGCGATTGCGCGTCTCCCCGGGGCGGCTCAGGCCGGCTCCACCCCGGCCGCGTGCGGGCGGCGGGGGTGGATTGGCCCTCCAAAGTCGACTAATGACGATCAAGTGCTGGCCGCCGGCCGCGGCAACCGCGAGAACGGCTGTCCGTCCGCTGACGGCGCAGAGGGTTTGAGGAGGGTGCATTGCTTTTCGAGGGTGGCTTCACGTTCAGGAATTTCGTCGCCGACGCCTTTGCGATTTTCATGTTCGTCTTATGGTTCTGGCTGTTCGTCAGCGTGGTCGGCGACCTCTTTCGCCGGCATGACATCTCCGGCTGGATCAAGGTGATCTGGGTGATCGCCCTCATCCTGTTTTCCTATATCGGGATCTTCGCCTATATCCTCACCCAGGGGCGTGGCATGGCCGAGCGGAATCAGGCGCGCGCTTTACAGGCCCGCGATGAGTTGCGCCAGGTCGCAGGCTTCAGCGCGGCCGACGAGATCGAGAAGCTCGACCGGCTGAAGGCCGCCGGGTCAATCTCGGAACAGGAATACGCCCGCCTGAGGGCCCGGGCGGTCGCCGGCTAGCCTGCAGCGCCACCGGCGGAGAGAAGGCTGTCGAAATACCTGACCGTCTTCAGCAAGCCCTCACGCAGGTCCGTCGACGGCGCCCAGTCGAGGGTGCGCATGGCTTCGGAAATGTCCGGTTGCCTTTGCCGCGGGTCATCCGACGGCAGCGGCCGGGTTTCGATCGGCACGGTTGCGCCGCATAGGTCGATGATCAACGCGGCGAGGTCCCGCATCGAGATTTCGAAGGGATTGCCAAGATTGACGGGTCCGGTCGCAGCGGGCGGGGTGGCCATCATGCGCATGAGGCCGTCGACCATGTCGTCGACGTAGCAGAATGATCGGGTCTGGGATCCGTCGCCGTATATCGTAAGGCTTTGGCCGCCAAGGGCCTGGGTGATGAAATTCGAGACGACGCGGCCGTCGTCGGGCCGCATGCGCGGGCCGTAGGTGTTGAAAATTCGGACGACTTTGATCGGCAGGTCGTGCTGACGCCAATAGTCGAAGAAGAGGGTCTCGGCGCAGCGCTTGCCTTCGTCGTAACAGGACCGAAGCCCGATCGGATTGACGTTCCCCCAATAGTCTTCGCGTTGCGGATGGACGACCGGGTCGCCATAGATCTCAGCAGTCGATGCCTGGAGAATGGGAATTTTGCAGCGCCTGGCCAGGTCGAGCATGTTGATTGCGCCCATCACACTCGTTTTTGTCGTTTGAACGGGGTCCTGCTGGTAATGGATGGGGGACGCCGGGCAGGCGAGGTTGTAGATCTGGTCGACCTCGACATGGAGCGGCAGTGTCACGTCGCGCCGCAGCAGCTCAAATCGCGGGTCGCCGATCAGGTGGGCGATGTTGCCGTGTCGGCCGGAGAAGAAGTTGTCGACGCACAGGACGTCCTGGCCCGCAGCGACCAGCGCGTCGCAAAGATGCGATCCGATGAAGCCGGCGCCTCCGGTTACCAGGATCCGTCGGGCGCGAAGTCATCTATGGGCATGCAAGTTCGTGTCGGCGTGCCGGATGTCATCGGCCGGAGCCAAGGTCCGGGTCGTTGTAGGTCACCGGCGCAAGGCGGTAGCGCGGGTCTTGGCGAAACTTTGCGTTGTCTTCGACCGTGAGCGACTTCGTGCTGTTCGTATCGGTGAAAAAGATGACGTCCTTGGCTTGAGGGGGCGGCGTTTCTCCAGCGGCCACGTAGTGCGCGAGAATCGTCGTTTCGTAATTGACGGTTGGGAGCGAGGCGCGGGCAATTCGGGCTTTGCTGGCGCGCAGGTGGGTCCAGAGCGCGCGGTCTGTAAAGTAGGCTTTGCGGCGATCGGCGAAGCACAGGGGCCGAAGTTGGGCCAGCGCCTCTCTGCTGAACAGGTAGCAGTTGAAGTCGTTGAAATGAACGCCGTCGCTTTCCGTGCAGACGGCCATGAGGCTCCCATCGAGACGCCGAAGGTTGCGGGGGCAGGTGACGATTTCGGCGCCCGTGCGGCGCTGGGCAAGCGCCATTTGCGCGACATGATTGGGTTCGAACCAGTTGTCGGCGTCGAGGAGCAAATAGCCGTCGTAGTCAAGAGCGGCGGCGGCCATCAGGCCAATAACCCTAGGGGTGTCGCCGCTGTCGTTGAGCGATACCGGCAGCCGAAGGTGCATGACGGGCCAGTTGTCGACTTCGGCATCAGGGTGGCCGTCCGCAACCATGATGTGGTCGGTGGGAACGTTTTGAGCCTTGACGCTGGCGTGACAACGCCAGAGTTTCTCTGTGGGCTCTTTGTAATAGGGCGTTATGACGGCGTATTTCATGGTCGCTTCTTTTGCCCTCGCCCACGACCCTTCGCAAGAGAGAAGCGGCGTCGGCCCCCGAGGCGCCGGCTCCGACCTTCCTCCCAACACATTACCCTACTCTGAGAGTTGGGATTGAACGCGTACTGCAGTTCGATCGCGTTGGGGTCAAAACCCGCGATCGGTCCGCTGACGCCGGTGACCGCTTCGCTGAAATAGCGGACATTGCCGGTCGGCTTGGGCGGACGGGTCGACCCTAAGCCGCTATTCACTTGCTCGCTTTTGGTTCATGCGACCCGAAGGTTTTCGATAGGTAGACGGGCAGCTCGCGCCTTTCTTGTGCTATTCTCCACGACGCGTGAGGGCGCGCGATGTCGAATCCTGGAAGATCGCTGCGATCCGTCGCCGACGTGGTCGGCTACTAAAGACCCGTTCGGGTTCGACTCAATTCTCTTGAAAGCGCGATGCACAAACGACCTCAGGCCACAAGCTCGACGCCGGGACGAAATGATCCCTGTCCCTGCGGGAGCGGGCGCAAATACAAACATTGCTGCGCCGGCAAAGACCGAGCAAGCGCGCTCCAGAACGATTTCGCCGTCGCGCACTACCGACGCGGCCTGGCGCTGGAAACTCGGGGTCAGATCGACGCGGCGATGGAAGCCTATCGCGTTGCGACCGCGAGCGGGAGCGTGCCGGAGGCGCACAGCCGGCTCGGCCATCTCCTTGCTGGACGTGGCTTCGTCAGCGAGGCGCGCTTGTCCTTTCGCGCCGCGGGAGCGAGCGTCGAGGAACTCCAGCCGCCGACTGGATCTGGTCAGGGCGCTTATGATCGAAGGCAAAACAGAGGAGGCCGAAGCCGAGGCGCGGTCGGCGGTCCGCCTCGATCCCAAAAGTGCGTACGGATTCTGGCTCCTCGGCCGGATTCTGGCTGAAGCGGGCCGCTTCATTGAGGCGCGCGCCGCGTTGGAACGTTCGATCGCCCTCAATCCCGAACTCGGCGGCGCCTATTACGACCTGGTTCGCACCGGCCGGATCAGCGAAGCCGACCGTGCGCTAATCGACCAGATGCTAAAGGTTGTCGGCACCCTCGGCTCGCAGGACCAGCGCGTCCGCCTCCACCTCGCCATCGGTAAGGCCCTGGACGACCTCGGGGAATACGGCCCGGCGATGCAGCAGTTCGAGATCGCCAATCGGATCAAGGCGACCCTCGGCTCGTTCGACCGCGACGCGTTCGCGCACCAGGTGGACGCAGTCATCGAGCGCTTGACGCCCGATTTTCTTGCTGCGCACCGAGGAGGCGAGGACTTCTGACCTTCCAGTCATGATTGTCGGGATGCCGCGGTCGGGCACCACGCTGGTCGAACAAATCGTGTCGAGCCACGATAAGGTCGTCGGCGGCGGAGAGATGCAGTTCTGGCCCCTGCGCGCGCCGCTGTTCGACAAGGCGACCGACCCTGCCTCGATCGCCGAATTCCAACGGCGAACGGCGGCGGACGGCATCGCAACGCTTCGCTCAGTCGCGCCGGACGCCGCGCGTGTCGTCGACAAGAACCCGTTCAATTTTCTTTGGGCCGGCGTGATCCATCTCGTCTTTCCGCGCGCCGTTATCATTCACTGCCGGCGCGCCCCGATCGACACCTGCCTGTCAGCGTTCTCGACCTATTTCCGGCAGCGCCCGGATTTCTCGACCGACCGCGAGGACCTCGTCTTTTACTACCGTCAATATCTGCGCCTGATGGCGCACTGGCGCGCGACATTACCTCCGGAGCGCTTCGTCGAGGTCGACTATGAAGCGCTGGTGGGGGATGCTGAGCGGGAGTCGCGTCGGCTGATCGACGCTTGCGAACTCGAGTGGCAGCCGCAATGCCTGCGGCCGGAGGACAATAGGCGCGCCGTGCGGAGCGCCAGCCGATGGCAGGCGCGTCAGCCAATTTATGGCGCCGCGGTCGGACGGTGGCGGCGCTACGAACCGTGGATCGGGTCGTTTCGCGAGCTCGAAGCCGAACCCAGAGCAGAGACAGTCCCCTGACGCGCCCTCCGCGCCGCTTGAGTTGGCTGCAAAAGAAAGGGCCGCCCGGAGGGCGACCCTTCCATTTGGAGCTGCTGCCTGCGCCAGGCGATCAGGCGGTCAAGGGCAGTCTGGCGGCTTTCCTCGACCGGTAGCCCGCGAAGCCGAGGCCCGCGAAGCCGAGCATCATCATCGCCCAGGTCGAAGGTTCGGGAACGCCCGGCGGCGGTGTGCCGATCTGGATAATCGCCATGGTGCCGCTGAAAGTCCCTGAGTGCTCGTCAAAGCTGGTTTCCGAAAGACCGGTCGGATCAAGCCCTTCCCAGCCAACGAACCCACCCGTGAAGTTTGTCGTCGGACTGAACACGGCAAAAACCGGGTCTCCGTTAAACCCCCCGCCGGAAATTGTGGCGGTGAACGTCACGCTGAAATTTCCCACCAGAGAGCAGAGAGCCGTGCCAACGGTGCAGTTCGGGTTGGTGTAGCCGGGAGGAGTGTTGCCCCACTCGTCATCGTAATCGTAGGCTGTGAGATTGCCTGGCGTGGTTCCTGACGGTGCGCCGGGGATTTGTCCCCAAATCACATTCGTCGACCCCAGGGGCATATCATTAAGCGGCACCGTCTGGGTGACGCCAAAGTTGAGAGTGCCCGACTGGTAGCCGTGCAACACCATTTGCACGTTGACGAAGCTGCCGCCGCTTGTGTTCGAAAAAATCAGCTCCGGCGTATCGTACGCACTGAAGTCATAGGCGCCGACGATCGTTGCGACCGTCGTCGCATTGGCGGACTGCACGCCTGCGCACGCCAATACGCCTGCTGCCGCCAGCGCCGCCAAAGACAGATGTCTGGAAACGTCTTTCGACATAGACAACCTCCCCTTAAGTTAACGGCCATCACGGTTTAGGTTAACGACCGTCATGCCGGCGCACCTTGCGACATATCGTCGCATCGTCAGGTTAAGGCTGTTTACGCGAAGTGAGTCAAGTAAAAATGGACGGCGGGGCAATACAGGCGGCAATACCAGTTACGACACGTATTCAGCTTGCCACAGCGCTCTGTCGACCATTCCACTACGCTGCAAGGTTCGCTTCTTCCGAGACTTTCCGCGTCAGCTCGCGAAGCAACCCGCGCCTCAGGCCTCCGGCGCAAGTTCGCGCAATTCCCCCAGCCAGGGCTCGTAACGGCGCCACCGCTCGACCGACGTGCGGTAGATCGGCTGGCGCGCCTGCCAGAGACTCGCGGTGTTTATCGTCCGCACATTGCGATGGGGCGCCAGACAGGCGTCGCTCCATTCGAGTCCGCAGGCGGCGACGAGGCGCCTTGCCTGCGGTTCCGGGTCGGCGACCAGCGCTTCGTAGTCCACCTCGACCAGGCGATCCTCGGGCAGGACCGCGCGCCAATGCGCCATCAGCCGCTGGTATTGCCGGATGTAGAATACAAGGTCGCCCCGCTCCGATGCGTAGCTGATGTTGGTGTCGAAATTCGTGGTGAAGATGGAAAGCGCATTGTCGATCAGATTGCGCCGGCAATGAACGAAGGTGGCGTTGGGGAAAACGCGGTGAACAATTCCGAGCCGCATGAAATTGCTGAGCATCTTGTCGGTGATCCGCCGGGCGTGCGGCCCGAACGTTCTCAGCGTCGCCAGATAATCGGCGGCCAGGCGCCTCGTCGCCTCGGCCGTCGAAATGATGCTCCCGATGTCCTCGCGCGGCGCGTCACGGGTCGTCCAGAACTCCAGCTCCCCGCCGGCAGCGACGTCAGGATGACTCGACAGGATCTGCTCTGTCAGGGTCGATCCCGAGCGGGGCAATCCTACAATGAGCATCGGCGTGGCGTCCTCGACCCCCGAATGGGGCTCAAGGTCGCGTTCGCTCCGCGGCGTCGCCGCGATCAGTCGGTCGACGCGACGGACGAGCGCGTCGCGGTTGAGGCGAACCCATCGGGCGCGAAGGGCGTTGGCCGCGTCGAAATTGCGCATCGCTTCCCGGTAGTCGCCCAGGTCGTCATGCGCCTTGCCCAGTGCGAAATGGATCCCAAGGCGCTGGCGCGGCGCCAAACTGGGCCGCGACAGGGCGCCATTCATGAGCGCGATCACGCTATCGTCGGCGGCGGCGAATTTCTTGTTGAGCGCGAGGCCGGTCCAGGCGGCGCCCATGTCCGGGGCGAGTTCGGCGCCGCGCAAATGATGCGCCGCGGCCTCTGCTGAAAAACCGGCCTGACCGAGCAGCTTGCCCAAAATCACCTGGGCTTCCGCGGTCTCCGGATGCGCCTCAGCCAAGGCGCGCGCCGCAGAGAGCGCCTCGTCGAACGCGCTCGAAACCTCTAGCGCGTTCACCTCGGCGATCCGAGCCCACACCGTCCCCGCGGCTGCAGCCGCGGCGGCGCGGAACGCTTCCACCGATTCCCCTCGCCGACCGCGCACCAAATAGAGCTCTCCAAGCCGGAATTGGGCGGCCACCAAATCCCGCTTCAGCGCCACCGCCGCCTCATAGGCTGCAATCGCCTTCGTCTCCCCGCCCAGATTGTCGAAGAGGAAGCCGAGAAACTGGTGCGCGGTCGCCATGCCGGGATCGAGGCGGACGGCGGCGCTCAACGCTTGGGCGGCCTGCTCCAGTTGTCCCGCTCCCATCAGGGCGACACCAAGGTCATGTTGCGAGGCCGCGACGCTTGGATCGATTTGGACGGATCGCCTCAGGAGTGGGATCGCCTCAGCGGGGCGACCCTCGTTGACAAGGCGGGCGCCCTCGAGAGCGCACCGATTGGCTTCGATCTTCGCCGTCCGCGCCGACATCTGCGCGCCCGGCGAAAGCCCGGCGACGAATGGCGCTGGGGAATTCGGTTTGGCTCTCGGCGCAGTCGCCAGGAAGGATTCGAGATCGACAGCCTCGGCGCGCTGGAACAAAATCGAAAGGCCGGCTGCGTGTCCCGGACTGCGGAGACGTGGCGGCGGCGCTGCCGGGCGACCCCGACCGCCGCGTCCCTCCCTCGATTTCGCCATCGCCTTCCCCGTTTGTGCGCCCGCCCCGCCGGTCATCCTCTATCATCGCGACGCTCTTGCGCCAAACACAGAGCCCATGACCGGCCAACCCGCGGGCTGGCCCTATCCGGGCGCTCTGGTCTGCTAGCTCGCATTATTCAGGGGAGGTCGCGAGATGCGCTGGATCGAGAAGCAGGCCAGATATTGCCAGGGCTATTTGGCCGACGAATGCACCTTGATTCCCGTGGCGATCCTTCTCGCCAACGCGGTCGCCGTCTGGCTGCTCACGTATCTTGATCCAGTGATCCTCCCCGAAGGCGTGTATTCCGCAAAAATGGACCGGAACTAAATACGTCTTGGATACTGCATCCAAACTGTCCTACGACGGAACGGATCTCCGTGACGGCGATCGTCCCGGAAGCCTCAATCTGGGCAATGATGCGCTTGGCTTTTCCGGCCTCGGCTTTGCCGGCTATCGGAAGGCGAAGAGCGGTCCTTTCGTAGCCTGATGTTGAACAGCGCCTGTTCCGAGAGACCGCCGCGTGGCGGTCTTTCCTTTTGCGGGGCATTGCAGAATGTCCGCTCGACGTCGAAACCGGTCAAACTGATTGGGTTTTGATCCCATAGCCGCGAAATGTTGCGCCGCAACAAAACTCGTGACGCCGCGCCCCTGAAGGCCTAGATTGAGTTTCTAAACCCCTTCCCGACATTCTGTGAGTTCGAACGCCCAATGGAAAACGCCGCGTCGACCATCAAGCGCGCTCCCGTCCTCGTCGATATCGCATTGCAGGGCGGCGGCTCCCACGGGGCGTTCTCCTGGGGCGTGCTCGACCGTCTGCTGGAGGAGCCCTGGCTGCAGATCGAGGGCATTTCCGGGACGTCGGCCGGCGCGATGAATGCGGCTGTGCTTGTCCATGGGCATCAGCGAGGCGGCGTCGATGGCGCTCGCGCGGCGCTCGAGACTTTCTGGCGGCGCGTTTCCGACGCCGCCCGGTTCAGCCCGTTCCAGCGCGGGCCGATGGATGTGCTCCTCGGCCGCTGGACGCTCGAACTCGTCGCCGATTTACGTCGCGATGGATCTGATGTCCCGGCTGGTGTCGCCCTATGACCTCAACCCCAGAGGGGTCAATCCGCTGCGCGACATTCTCGCCGAGCAGATCGATTTCCACGTGCTGGCGCAGTCGCCGATCAACCTCTTCGTCACCGCCACCAATGTGCGCACCGGTCGCGGCAAGGTGTTCAAGAACGCGGACATCACGCCGGACGTGCTGCTCGCCTCGGCCTGCCTGCCGACGATGTTCCAGGCGATCGAGATCGACGGCGAGGCCTATTGGGACGGCGGCTATTCCGGCAATCCGACCCTGTCGACGCTGATCCGCGAAACCAAGGCGCGCGACACGATCCTGATCCCGATCAATCCGATCGAGCGTGTCCCGCCGCCGCGCTCGGCGAGCGAAATCCTCAACCGCCTCAACGAAGTGTCCTTCAACGCCGTCGTCCTGAAAGAGCTCAAGATGATGGCCCTGCTGCGGAAAGTCGCCGATCCCGGCGACGGCGAGGGCAGGCTCTGGGCCAATATGCGCGTCCATATGGTTCGGAACGACATCTTGAACGAACTGGGCGCATCGTCGAAGCTCAACGCGGAATGGGCGATTCTTCGAATTTCTGCACAAGGAAGGACGCAAGGCAGCGCGAGACCTTTCTCGAGGCGCATGCGAAGGATCTCGGCAAGCGCTCGACCCTCGATCTGGACGTCCTGCTCGAGGGGATCTGACTCATGGGGCTGCTAGGCATCCTCGTCGCGCTCGGTCTCCTCATCTGGCTCGCCTATCGCGGCTGGAGCATTCTTCTGCTCGCGCCCGCGGCCTCGATCATCGCCGCGGGGCTGTCGGGGCAGCCGATGCTCGCGCACTGGACGCAGACGTTCATGGCGAGCGCCGCCCAGTTCGTCATGCAGTTCTTCCCGATCTTTCTGCTCGGCGCGCTGTTCGGCAAGCTGATGGAGGACACCGGCTCGGTGTCGGCGATCGCGGCCTTCATGACCGAGCGGCTCGGGGCCAAGCGGGCCGTGCTGGCGGTGGTTCTCGCCGGCGCGCTGGTCACCTATGGCGGCGTCAGCCTGTTCGTCGCCTTCTTCGTGCTCGCGCCGATGGCGCATGCGCTGTTTCGCGCCGCCGAAGTGCCGAAGCGGCTGATGCCGGCGGCGATCGCGCTCGGCACCTCGACTTTCACCATGTCGATGCTGCCGGGGACGCCTGCGATCCAGAACGCCATCCCCATGCCTTTCTTCGGCACGACGCCGTTCGCGGCGCCGGGCCTTGGCGTTCTCGCATCGCTGATCACGCTCGGCTTCGGGCTCTGGTGGCTCGCCCTCGCCGAAGGCCGCGCGCGCAAGACCGGCGAAGGTTACGAGGGGGACGCTTCGTCGCCGGAAACCGCGGCCGAGGATGAAGTCGTGCGCGAGCGCGCGACGACCGCCGGTTCGTTCGATCCGGCCGAGATCGCTCATGGCGAGCAGAGCAGGGCGTTGCCGCCGATCGCGCTCGCCGCCTTGCCGCTCATTGTCGTCGTCGTCGTCAATCTCTTGATGTCGCTCTTCGTGCTGCCGCGCATCGACGCGGGCTTCCTCGCCGAGCCGACCTGGGGCTCGACGTCGCTGGCGGCCGTCGGCGGCGTCTGGGCGGTCATCACTGCGCTGGCCGCGGCGATCGTCGTGCTTATCGCCGTCAATTTCTCGCGGCTGCCGACGCCGCGCGAGACCATGGACGCCGGCGCCAACGCGTCCGTGCTGCCGGTCTTGAGCGTCGCAAGCCTCGTCGGCTTCGGCTCGGTCGTGGCGGCGCTGCCCGCCTTCGCGGTCGTGCGGGACTGGGTGCTCGGCATCGGAGGCGGCCCGCTGGTGTCGCTCGCGGTCGCGACCAACGTGCTGGCGTCGCTGACCGGCTCAGCTTCGGGCGGCCTCACCATCGCGCTCGACGCGCTTGGGCGGCGCCTATATGAAGATCGCCGCCGAACAGGGCATCAGCCCGGATCTTCTGCATCGCGTCGCGGTGATCGGCGCGGGCACCCTCGACAGCCTGCCGCACAACGGCGCGGTCGTCACGCTGCTGGCGGTCTGCGGCTCGACCCATCGCGAAAGCTATCTCGACATCGTCATGGTGGCGATCGTCGGCGCGCTCATCGCCCTCGTCGCGGTGATCGGACTGGGCAGCGCGTTCGGCTCGTTCTGATCCATGGCAGGCGAACCCCGCGCGCCTCAAGCGGGAGCTTCAGCCTCTTGCGGCCGCTTGGCGCCATAGAGGGTGATGTAGAAGACCGGCAGCACGAGAAGCGTCAGCATCGTCGCGACGAAGAGGCCGCCCATGATGGCGAAGGCCATCGGGCCCCAGAACACCGTTGGCGCGATCGGGATCATGCCGAGCACGGTCGAGATCGCCGTCAGCATGATCGGGCGGAAACGCGAAACCGTCGCCTCGACCACCGCATCCCAGATCCCGCGTCCCTGCGCTCGCTCGGTCTCGATCTGGTCGATCAGAATGACGGCGTTGCGGGCGATCATGCCGACCAGCGCCAGAATGCCGAGAATGGCGACGAAGCCGAGCGGCCGGTTGAAGAGAAGCAGCGCAAGCACAATGCCGATCAGTCCGAGCGGCACCACCGCGATGACCAGGAACACCCGGCCGAAACTGTGCAGCTGGGCCATCAGGAAGAGCAGCATCAGGAGAAAGCGCGATCGGCAGCATGGCGAAGACCGAAGCCTGCGACTGCGCGCTCTCCTCGACCGTTCCGCCGACGTCGATGTGATAGCCGCTCGGCAGGCTTTCGCTCAGCTTGTCGATCGCAGGCGCCAGCGACCGGACCGCGCCCTCCGGCGTCGCGTCGGGGCCGACGTCAGCCTGCACCGTCAAGGTCGGAACGCGGTCGCGCCGCCAGATGAGCGGGAATTCCTGATCGAAATCGAAGGTCGCGACCTGGCTCAGCGGCACGGTGCGCCCGTTGGGAAGCGGCAGCTGCAGCGAGCGCAGCGTCGAGAGCGAGACGCGCTGCTCGTCGTTCGCCCGCGCGACGACGTTGACGAGATAGATGTCGTCGCGCACCTGCGTCACCGGCGTTCCGGTCATCACCGTGTTCAGCACTTCGGCGAGGGCTTGCGAGTTCAGCCCCACGAGCCGGGCCTGGTCCTGATCGATCTTGATGCGGACCTCGCGGGACGGCTCGATCCAGTCGAAATTGACCCGCCGCAGACTGCCGTCCTCGCCCATGATCTGGCCAAGCTTGAGCGCGATCGCGCGAACCTGCGAGACGTCGGGCCCGCTGACCCTGTACTGCACCGGCCATCCGACGGGCGGCCCAAGCTCGAGCGGAGAAACGCGGGCGACGACGCTTGGAAGCTGCTCGGCGAGCTCCTTCTCGAGCTTTGCGTGCAGCCGGTCGCGCGCCTTGACGTCCTTGGCGATGATGACGACCTGCGAGAAGAAGTCATTGGCCAGCTGCACGTCGAGCGGCAGGTAGAAGCGGATCGCGCCGCGTCCGACATAGGTGCTCCAGCTCGCGACGTCCGGATCGCTCTTCAGCATCGCATCGAGCTTGCCGGCGACCGTGTCGCTGGCGAAGATCGAGGCGTTCTGCGGCAGGGTGAGGTCGACGACAAGCTCGGGGCGATCGGAGGCGGGGAAGAACTGCCGCGGCACGTAGGGCAGCGCCAGCAGAGAGAGGACGAAACAGCCGAGCGTCACCGCGATGGTGAGCCAGCGCACCCGCATCACGCCGACGAGGATCGAGCGGAAAATCCGCTCGACGATTCCCGGCCCCGCGGACGCCTTGTCGGGCTTCTTGAGAAACCAGACGCCGAGCAACGGCGCGAACAGGACCGCCACGAACCATGAGACGATGAGGGCGATCGTGACCACGGCGAAGATCGAGAAGGTGTATTCGCCCGCGGCGCTGCGCGCGAAGCCGATCGGGACGAAGCCTGCGATCGTGACCAGCGTGCCGGTCAGCATCGGGAACGCCAGCGTCCGGTAGGCGAAGGACGCCGCCTCCTCCTTGCTGTCGCCCTGCGACGAGGCGCGTCGTCATGACGTCGATGGTCGTCATCGCGCTGTCGACGAGAAGGCTCAGCGAGATGATCAGGGCGCCGAGCGAAATCCGCTGGAGGTCGATGTTCATCGACTCCATGATCGGGAACACGATCGCGATCGTCAGCGGGATGGTCAGCGCGACGACCGAGCCCGGCCTGAGCCCGAGGCTGATGATGCTCACCGCCATGATGATGGCGATCGCCTGCCAGAGCGATTCCATGAATTCGCCGATGGCGGTCTTGACGACGACCGGCTGATCGGACACCAGCGTCGCGTCGATGCCGAGCGGCAGATTGGCGATGCTCCCGTCGATCGCCTTCTTCACGTTGCCGCCCAGCGCCAGAATGTCGCCGCCGTCGCGCATGGCGATCGCGAGGCCGATGGCGGGCTTGCCGTTGACGCGAAACATCGGCTGCGGCGGATCGGAATAGGCGCGGCGAACCTGGGCGATGTCGCGCAGCCGGATCAGCCGCCCGTTCGACGGAAAGTTGACGTCGAGGATGTCGCCTTCGGACGAGAAGGCGCCGGACACCCGCAACGACAGCGTCTCGTCTCCGGTCTGGAGCGCGCCGGCGGGACTGACGGCGTTCTGCGCCCTGAGCGCTGCGATCAGAGCCGCGCGGTCGATGCCGAGGCCCGCGAGCTGCTCGGTCGAAAACTCGACGAAGATCTGCTCGTCCTGCGCGCCGATGAGCTCGATCTTCGACACGTCGGGAACCTGCAGGAGCCGCGAGCGGATGTCCTCGACATAGTCGCGCAGCTCGCGATGGGTGAAGCCATCGGCCGTGAAGCCGTAGATCAACCCGAAGGTGTCGCCGAAGTCGTCGTTGAAGAAGGGTCCGACGACTCCGGCCGGCAGCGTGTGGCGGATGTCGCCGACGTTCTTTCGAACCTGATACCAGATGTCGGGGACTTCGGCGGCTTTCGTCGAGCCCTTCAGGTTGACGAAGATGGTGGCGACGCCGGGTTTCGTGTAGCTGCGCAGAAAATCGAGGCCCCTGGTCTCCTGCAGCTTGCGCTCGATCCGCTCGGTGACCTGCTTCAGCGTCTCGTCCATCGTCGCGCCGGGCCACACAGCCTGCACGATCATGGTCCGGAAGGTGAACGGCGGATCCTCGGCGCGGCCAAGCCGAAAATAGGAGAGGAGGCCGCCGACCGTCGCGGCGATCATCAGGAAAACGATGAACGAGCGGTGTTTCAGCGCCCAGTCGGAAAGGTTGAGCCCGCTCAAGAAGCCGCTCCGAGCAGCCTGACCTTCTGGCCCGGATGCAGCGCCTGCACGCCGGCCGTGACCACGACCTCTCCGCCCGTGAGGCCTCCTGAAACCACAACCGTTCCGGGATCGAAGCGCTGCACCTCGACATTGTGGAGGGAGACGGTCTCGGTGGCCGGATCGACAAGCCATACGGCCGGCCTGCCTTCGATCTGGGTCAGCGCGCTCGCCGGAATTGCGATGCCGGGGCCGGCGTCGAGTTCAAGACGCCCCGTCACCGTCGCGCCAAGCCGCATCGCCTCGGGGTGGTCGATCAGACTCATCCTCACCCGGAAGGTGCGGGTGACGGGGTCGGCCTGCGGATCGACCGTCCGCACGCGGGCCTTCGCGGTCACGGACTTGTCGTCGGTGAGAGTCACGTCGATGGTTGCGTCCGGCGGCGCGGCGCGCAGCACCTGGGCCGGCACGTCGAACACCGCGTCGCGGCCGTCCTCGCGCGCGACCTGAAAAATCGCCTGTCCGGGCTGCACGACTTCGCCCGCCTCGGCGTTCCTGGCGGTGATCGCGCCGGTCACGGTCGACTTCAGTTCGGTGAAGCTGACCCTGTCCTGGGCCTGGTCAAGCTGGGCGCGGGCGTCGTCGACCCGGGCCTGCGCGGTCTGGCGACCCTGCCGCGCCTGATCGTAATTGACCCTGGTCGTGAACCCGCGCTCCATCAGATGGGCCTGACGATCGAAGTTGTTGCTCGCCTCCAGCAATTGTCCTTCAGCGGCGGACAACGCGGCGGTCGCCGAGCGCAGCGCGTTCAGTTCGTCCACCGGATCGAGCGTCGCCAGCACTTTGTCGGGTTCGACCCGGTCGCCGACGTTGGCGAACCGCTTCAGGATTCGTCCGCCGATGCGAAACGCGAGCGATACTTCGTTCTCCGCGAGAATCTGTCCGGTCAGAGTGACCGTTTCGCCGACGTCGCCTTTGGCCGCCGTGATCGTGCGCACGGGACGCGGCGCAGCCGTTTCGGCGACCTTCTCTTCCCGGCATGCGCCGAGCAGGAGAGCGATCGCGGGAAGAAGCGGCAGAGCCCACGCGAGACGGCGGCCTCGGGTCGGTACAGTCTTGCGCAGGGCCATCGCGGTCCTTGATCATGAACTGGAGTGACGGAAAGCCGCCCTCGGCCGCCGCCTTAAGAACCAATAGGTAGGGGTGCGCCCGCCCCCGTCGAATATAGCCGCGACGCGCGCCGTCTTTCAAGCCGCTGCCGGGCCGGAACGCACGGCCCCGTTTGCGGGCCGTTGCAAGCATTATGAGTTTCCGCTAGCCTCGATTGAGCGAACGTCAGGGTCGGACTGCGCAGAGGCCGGGATGCAGCTCACGCCGAGGGAATTCGACAAGCTCATCATCTATATGATGGCCGAGGTGGCGCTGAAGCGGAAGGCCAAGGGACTGAAGCTCAACTATCCGGAAGCGGTCGCGATCATCTCGGCGACCGCTCTCGATGGGGCCCGCGCCGGCAAGACGATCGAGGAGGCCGCGCAGGAGGCCCGCAAGGTTCTCAGCAAGGATGACGTGATGGACGGCGTCGCCGACCTGATCCCAATGGTTCAGGTCGAGGCCGTGTTCACCGACGGCAGCCGCCTCGTCACCGTGCATACGCCGATTCAGTGATCTGATTTCTGGGGAAACGACCATGGCCGGAGTTGAAGCGGGTCCGAGCGTCGCCGCGGACCATGACCCCGCGAAGGCGAAGGTGGCGGTCGGTGGATACGTTTGCAGTCCGGAGCCGGTCGTTTTTCACGGGCATTTGAAAGTGACCACGCTCAAGGTGCGCAATACCGGCGACCGTCCGGTGCAGGTGGGCTCGCATTTCCATTTCTTCGAGGTCAATCGCGCGCTCGAGTTCGACCGCGCGGCCGCGTTCGGGCAGCATCTCAACATTCCGGCGGCGACCGCGCTGCGGTTCGAGCCGGGCGACGAGCGCGAGGTCAAGCTCGTGCCCATACGGCGGCAAGCGAAGCGTGTTCGGGTTCAACAACCTGGTCGACGGCGCGACGTCTGGCGAGTTCGCCGAACCGCAGAAAGCCAGGGCGCTGACGCTCGCGGCGCAGCGTGGATTTCGCTCTTCGCCCAAAAAGCGATGACGGCCGCGCTCGTGTCACCTCATTTCTCGTAGCGATCGCCAAAGACGGAGCTCCCTGGTGGCCACGATCTCCCGCAACGAATACGTCGGCCTCTACGGACCCGCCAAGGGCGATCGCATCAGGCTCGGCGACACGGGACTGTTCGTCGAGATCGAGCGCGATCTTCGCGGCGCACCCGGCGACGAGATCGTCTTCGGCGGCGGCAAGAGCATGCGCGAAGGCATGGGCATGGACAACCAGGTGACGAGCGCGGGCGGCGCGCCTGATCTGGTGATCACCAACGTCACGATCATCGACGCGATCCAGGGCGTCGTGAAGGCGGATGTCGGCGTCAAGGACGGCCGCATCTGCGCGATCGGCAAAGCCGGCAATCCGCAGATCATGGACGGCGTGACGCCTGGCCTCGAATGCGGACTGGCGACCGACGCGATCTCCGGCGCGCACCTGATCATGACCGCCGGCGGCATCGACTCGCACATCCATTTCATCTCGCCGCAACAGGCTCAGGCTGCTCTCTCCAACGGCACGACGACGCTGATCGGAGGCGGCACAGGTCCGTCCGATGGCTCCAATGCGACGACGGTCACGCCGGGCCCGGGAAACATCGCCAATATGCTGCGCGCCTTCGAAGGCTGGCCGGTCAACGTCGGCATCCTCGCGAAGGGTCACGGCCACGGCAAGGCTGCGCTGGTCGAGCAGATCGAGGCCGGCGCCGTGGGCTTCAAGTGTCACGAGGACTGGGGCACGACGCCCGCCGTGCTGCGCTCGGCGCTGACCGTCGCCGACGAGATGGACGTGCAGGTCTGCATGCACACGGACACGCTCAACGAGTCCGGGCTTCGTCGAGGACACGATCGCGGCGTTCGAGGGGCGCACGATCCACTCGTTTCACACCGAGGGCTCCGGCGGCGGGCACGCGCCGGACATCATCAAGGTCGCTGGCCTGCCTAACGTGCTGCCCGCCTCGACCAATCCGACGCTCCCCTATGGCGTGAACTCGCAGGCCGAGCTCTACGACATGATCATGGTGTGCCACCATCTGAGCCCTGACATCCCCTCAGACGTGGCGTTCACCGAGAGCCGCATCCGCGCGGAGACGATCGCGGCGGAAAACGTGCTGCATGATCTCGGCGTGATTTCGATGTTCTCGAGCAACTCGCAGGCCATGGGACGCATTGGCGAGTGCTGGCTGCGCACGATCCAGACCGCCGACGCGATGAAGACCGGCCGCGGCAAGCTCAAGGAGGATGCGCCCGGCAACGACAATTTCCGCGTGTTGCGGTACGTCGCGAAGATCACGATCAATCCTGCGATCGCGCACGGGATCTCGCACGTGTTGGGCTCGGTCGAGGTCGGCAAGATCGCGGATCTCGTGCTGTGGGAGCCGGGGTTCTTCGGCGCGAAACCCAAGATCGTGATCAAGAACGGCATGATCAGCTGGGCGGTGATGGGCGATCCGAACGCCTCGCTGCCGACGCCGCAGCCGACGTACTATCGTCCGATGTTCGGGGCCTACGGGCTGGCGCTGCCGGCGAGCTGCAGTGACCTTCGTGTCGCAGGCGGCCTACGACGCCGGCCGCCACAAGCGTCTCGGCCTCGCGCGCCACGTGATGCCGGTGAAGAACACGCGAAAGATCGGCAAGCGCGACATGGTGCGCAATTCCGGAACGCCGACGATCGAGGTCTCCGCCGAGACCTTCGCGGTCACTGTCGATGGCGTGCATGCGACCGTGAAACCGCTGAAGACGATTGCGCTCAATCGAGAAATACTTCTTCAGTTGAGCGGTCCGGCGAAATGATCCTGCAATGATCCTGATCGAGTCCGTCCTCGGCAACGCGGCCGATCCGCAATGGTCGGGGCGGCTCGCCCAGGGCAGCGTCGACACGCTCGCGCTCGACCACTGGGAAGCGCAGAAGAACCGCTTTCGCAAAAAGACCGCGTCGGCGGCCTCGAGATCGCAGTTTCGCTCGACCGCGGCGCCTTCCTGCGCGACGGCGACGTTCTGCTCTGGGACGCAGCAATCCGGCGCGCCGTGGTGGCGAAGATCAGCCTGCGCGACGTCATGGTCATCCATCTCGACGAGCTCGGCGCCCTTGCGCCCGAGATCGCCATGCGCACCTGCGTCGAGCTTGGCCATGCGCTGGGCAACCAGCATTGGCCGGCGCTGATGAAGGGGTCTCAGGTTTACGTGCCCCTTACCGTCGACCGAAAGGTCATGTCGTCGGTGATGAACACGCATCGCTTCGAGGGCCTCCGCGTACGAGTTCGTGCCTGGAGGCGAAGTCGTGCCCTACCTTGCGCCGCACAATCGCGCCGGCTGTTCGGCGGGGCGGAGGGGCCGGTGCATACCCATGAGCACGAAACAACCACGCGCATCCGCACGACGACGCCGGTTCATGACGTCGGGCGAAGACGCCGGGGTCAAGGGCGCCGCGGTTGGCTTGGCGCGTCTGTTGCAGTTCGGCATTTCGATGTTTCCGATCGGCGGGTTCTCCTTTCCGGCGGCCTCGAATCCGCGATCGAGCAACGCGTGGTGACTGACGCCGCCTCGCTGCTCGCTTTTGCCCGCACCGCGATCGCCCAGGCGGCGAGCGGCGACGGCATCGCGCTCGTACACGCCCACCGCGCCGCGCGCGTCGGCGACCTCGCGGCGGTCGCGCGGATCGACGAGCGGGTGTTCGCGCGCAAACTCTCGAGCGAAAGCCGAACGATGTCGACGCGCATGGGCCGGAAGGCGGCCGAGCTCGGAGCGCAGGTGATTGGTGGGCGCCGCCTGTCTTCGAATGGCGCGACCGCATCGAAGGCGGCGCAACGCCGGGCTGTCTCCCGCTGTCGCGTCGCGGTCAACTTTCGGCTCAGGATCTTTCGTCGCAGGATGCATTCGTGGCGCACCACTACGGGGTCGCGGTCACCATCCTCAGCGCGGCTCTGCGGCTCATGAGGTCGGCCACGTCGACACGCAAAACATGCTGTTGGGCTCACCGGCGAGGCAGATGACGTCCGACGCCAGGCCGCCCCGCGCCGGCATGGCCGTGTTCGCGCCCATGACCGACATCGTTGCGGCGGTCCACGCCAGGGCGCACGTGCGTCTGTTCATGAACGAGGGGCTGGAGCGCAACCGTGAAGAAGAAGATCACCCGTATGGTATCGGCGGTCCCGTCGGCTCGGGCAAGACGGCGCTCGTGGAGGCCATCACGCCCATCCTCTGGCGCGCGGCGCAAAGGTGCTCATCGTGACCAATGACGTGGTCACGACCGAGGACGCGAAGCATGTCCAGCGGACGCTCAAGGGCATCCTCATGGAGGATCGCATCCTGGGCGTGGAAACAGGTGCCTGCCCGCACACGGCGGTCCGCGAGGACCCGAGCATGAACCTCGCGGCGGTGGAGGACATGGAGGCCCGCTTCCCGGACACGGACGTGGTGCTCATCGAGAGCGGCGGCGACAACCTGACGCTCACCTTCAGTCCCGCGCTGGTCGACTCTTCGTGTACGTCATCGATGTCGCCGCGGGTGACAAGATCCCGCGCAAGAACGGCCCGGGCATCTCGCAGTCGGACATCCTGGTCATCAACAAGACCGACCTCGCACCGTATGTCGGGGCCAGCCTGGAGGTGATGGACCGACATCGCGGCTGATGCGCGATGACAAGCCGTTCGTGTTCACCAACTGCCGCACCGGTGAGGGCATCCCGGAGTTCATGCGCCTCCTGCAGCGACATCCTGTTCGACCTGCCCTCTACCGCGCAGCGCGCGGGCGCGACGGGCGCGATCGAGCGACCGCCATTGAAGGCCGAGGCGGCTGGCCGCTACTTCCTGCCGGGACCGGAGTTCGCCGCGTTCCAGGATGAACCGCCGCAGATGCAGAGCGGCGCGGTCGGCAAGCGCGTGGCTTCCTTGTGGCTGGGCTTCGAACAGCGTTCGGGCATGCATGGTTCTTGCGAACCTCCAGTTGCGCGGCGCCCTATCTGGCGCAGCGCGCGCTGCATTGCGACTTCGGTATGCCGGATCTGGGCGTGGCCCTCTGGTGATCACGACGTCGGGCTGCGTGCTGCAGGGCGATCGGCTGGCGCTCGGACGTCGCGCTCGGCCCCGGTGCGCGCGCCCATGTGACGACGCAGTCGGCGACCAAGGTCCATGTGATGGATGCGAACTATGCTCTCGCCACGCAGTCGATCGCGCTCGACGAGGGCGCCTATCTCGAATTCCTGCCCGACCCCTTGCTCCTGCATCGCCGCGCGCGCTTTGCGAGCGAGACCCGCATCACGGTCGCGCTGATCGTGATGCTCTCGTACTCGGAGATCGTGCAGCCGGGGGCGCAAGCACCACCATCCGGACGAAAGTTTCGGCGTCACCCTGCTGTCGCTCCGGGTCGACGCCGCGCGCCCCGACGGACGCCTTCGACCAGCGAAGGCTGTCGTCGAGCCGTAGGTGAGCCGGGTTCGGCAGACGGGCGTGATGGCATTGTTCGACGTCTTCGGCAATGTCATCCTGCTCACGCCGAAGGAGAACGCCGACCGGATCAGCGAACTGTGGGTGCGGAGGTCGATCTGGAACGGGGCGTTGCGTCAGGCGCGTGCCGTCTGCCCAACGAGGCCGGACTGATCTACAAAGTGCTGGACGGGAGACTGCCCAGGTGAAGGCGCAGGTGCGAGCGTTCTGGGAGATTGTGCGCAGGGAGGTCGTCGGGGCGACTGTTCCGCCATCCTTTCTTTGGCGGTGAAGGACGCGTCTGGGCCCGGAGAGGCTTTCTGGCGCACTCGACAAGAACAGGGAGGGCGGGAGACGGCAGGGCTCCTTCGATCGGTGGAGGCGCTCTGCGCGTCTTCCCCATCCTCCGCTTCGTCGACGTCAACCTGCGCG
>CAVZJZ010000042.1:0-123216 GCA_963775665.1 uncultured Alphaproteobacteria bacterium
CGTTTGCTTCACCATTTCTCGGCGTAGGGCCGCGCCTCGACCTCAAAACTCCAGGCCGAGCGGTCCTGGCGGACGAGGCTCGCGGCGATATCGGCGACGCCGGAGGGCGCGATGAGAGCATCCTCCGGCCGGCCGGGAGAGCGCGCCTGCGCGGCCGGCGACCGCACCTGCCCATCGACGACGATCAGCGCCACATGAATGCCGGCAGGCCATAGATGGCGCGCCATCGATTCCGCCAGCGCTTTCTGCGCCATCTTCGCCGGCGCGAACGCGGCCGTCCCGGCGACGCCCCGGCGCGAGGCGGTCGCGCCGACGACGATGATCGCCCCCTGCCCGCGCCGCCGCATCGCCGGGATCGCCTGCCGGGCGGCGAGGAAGAGGCCGAGCGTGTTAACCCGCCACGCCCGCTCGAAATCCTCCGGCGATACGTCCTCGATCGTGCCCCAGACGCCCGAGCCGGCGTTGAAGACGAGGACGTCGACGTCGCCGAGATCGGAGCGGACGCGCTCGAACGCCTGATCGACCGAGGCCGCGTCGGCGACGTCGCAGGCATAGGCCCTGGCGCGCGGGAGTTCGGCCGCGAGCCGCGCCGTCAGTTCGCCCCGACGCGCCAGCAGCGCGACAGCGTAGCCGTCCGCGGCGAATCGCCGGGCGAAAGCCTCGCCGTTGCCAGGGCCGACGCCAACGACCGCGCACACCGGAGCCTTGTTGCTGGCCATCGCTCAACCCTCCTGGAATGACTGGCGATCCTTCCCGCCAGGAGCCGATCCTGCAACGGGCGGCGATGGTGCGCAACGAAGGCTTGACGGCCCGATCGAATGCATCACATTTCACCCCAATCCGGCGCCGGCGCGCGCGGGGCGCATAATGGCAGGAAACGCGAGGGACGATGAACGCTCAACCGTGGGTCAAATCTTATCCGCCCGGCGTCCGGTGGGACGCGCGGCTCGAAATCTCGTCCGTTCAAAGCGTGCTGGATGGAGCCGCCGAGCGCTTCGGTCCGCTTCCGGCGCTGCAGTTCATGGACCGGCGAATCAGCTACTCGGAGCTCGAGACGCTCGCCAACCGCGCCGCCGCCGGCTTTCAGAAGCTCGGCGTGGGCCCCGGCGTGCATGTCGGCCTCTTCCTGCCCAACACCCCGCACTACGTCATCGCCTTCTTCGGCGTCCTGAAGGCGGGCGGCACGGTCGTCAATTACTCGCCGCTGGAGGCGCTGCGCGGGCTCCAATTCAAGATCGAGGACAGCGAGACCGACATTCTTGTCACGCTCGATGTCGCCTCGCTCTATCCGCAGGCGGACACGCTTCTCGGCTCGACGCGGCTTAAGAGACTGATCGTCGGCGAGTTCGCCGAGTGGGCGGCGGCGCCAGGTCCGGTCAGGGCGCATATGACGTCGGCGGGGATGCTGTCCGAAGTCAAATACGACGAGCGCCAAATCGCATTCCGCGATCTCCTCGCCAACGACGGTCGCTTTGAGGCTTATCCGCTCCGCGACCTCAAGGATGCGCTGGCGGTGATCGCATACACCGGCGGCACGACAGGCTCGCCGAAGGGCGCGATGCTGACTCACGCCAATCTGACCGCGGCCTGTGCGCAATATACGGAGATCATGACGCGGACCGAGACGTCTGCGCTGGAGGAAGGCAAGGAGCGCATGCTCTGCATCCTGCCGCTTTTCCATATCTACGCGCTATCTGTGGTCCTTATTCTCGGGTTTCGCCTCGGCGCCGAACTTGTTCTTCATCCGCGTTTCGATCCGGCCGCGGCGGCGAAAGACATCGTCCTCAAGAAAATCACCATCTACGCCGGCGTGCCGACCATGCATGTCGCAATCCTCAACCTGCCCGGCGTCGAGACGATGGATTTTTCCTCGCTCAAATTGTGCTCCTCGGGAGGCGCTCCCCTGCCCCTGGCCGTCCAGCAAGGCTTCGAGAAACTGACCGGTTGCCGGCTGACCGAGGGCTGGGGCATGACCGAGACGTCGCCGACCGGCACGTTCACGCCACGCACCGGGCCGGTGAAGCCCGGCTCCTGTGGCATTCCGATCCCCGGCATTACGATGAAATTCGTCGATGTCGCCAATCCGGATCGCGAAGTCGCGATTGGTGAGCGCGGCGAGATCTGCGTCAAGGGCCCGAACGTGATGAAGGGCTACTGGAAGAAGCCGGAAGAGAGTGCGAATGCGATGACGGCCGATGGCTTCTTCCGCACTGGCGACGTCGGGATCATGGGCGAGGACGGCTTCGTCTATATCGTCGACCGGACCAAGGACATGCTTCTCTGCGGCGGCTTCAACGTCTATCCGCGCAACATCGAGGAAGCGATCTATCAGCATCCCTCGGTCGAGGAGGTCAGCGTCATCGGCATTCCCGATTCCTACCGCGGCGAAACCCCCAAGGCCTTCGTCAAGCTGAAGGCCGGCGCGGCGCCGCTGGCGCTCGACGACCTGAAAGCGTTCCTCAAGGACCGGCTCGGCAAGCACGAGATGATCGGCGCGCTGGAAATCCGTGACGACTTGCCCAAGACCTCGGTCGGCAAGATCTCGAAGAAGGATTTGCGCGAAGCGGAGGCGCGAACCCATTCCGCCGCCTGACTCCCGAGGCCGCCCGGCCATGCTGGAGATGCCGCCGCGCCAATTCGCCGAGGCGAATGGCGTCCGATTGGCCTATTACGACGCGGGCCCGAGAAACGATCCGACGCCCTTCGTGCTCTGCCATGGCTGGCCCGAGATCGCCTTCACCTGGCGACGCCAGATCAAAGGCCTGACTGAGGCGGGGTTTCGCGCGATTGCGCTGGACCAGCGCGGGTATGGGGCGAGCGACTGTCCACCGGCGATCGAGGACTATTCGATCGAGAAGCTGACCGGCGATGTCGCCGGCCTGCTCGACCATCTGAAGATCGGGAAAGCGATCCTGGTCGGCCATGACTGGGGCGGTTTCGTTGTCTGGGAAACGGCGCTCCGCCATCCGGACCGGGTCGCGGGCGTCGTTTCGCTCAACACGCCCCACCTCAAGCGCGCGCCGGCCGATCCGATCGCCATCCTCCGTAAGCGTCATGGGGAACGGATGTATATCGTCCAGTTCCAGATGAGCAGCCAGCCGGATCGGATCTTCGCCGAGAAGGTCGACAGGCTGTTCGACGGATTCCTGCGCCGACCGATTGAGAAGGCGATGGGCGCTCCGCCGAACCTTGATTTCATTTCCTTCGTTCAGGCTTACGATCCGGCGAGAGACCGCAGGCCGCGCATCGTCAGCAAGGAGGAACGGCAGGTCTTCGTCGGGGCTTTCGAGCGCAGCGGATTTTCGGGCGGGATCAACTGGTATCGCAACATCACCCGCAACTGGGAACGCTCGGCGGGCCGAGACCCAACCGTGCGTGCGCCCGCTCTTATGATCATGGCCGAACTCGATGCGGTTCAGACCCCGGCTTCCGCCGACGGCATGGAGCGTCTTGTGCCCAATCTGACCCGGCATCTGGTGCGCGGCTCGGGACACTGGACTCAGGAAGAAAAGCCCGACGAGGTCAACGCGACGATCATCGCCTGGCGACGGCGCACGCTCGGGCGATAGGTGCTACGCAGGCCGGCCTCGGCGAACCCGTGCTCGCGACGCAGGCCCGCGACGCGGCGACAACGCCTCGGCGCTTCCGCCTGCCGCGGGGTTGATTCGAGCGCCCGCGCGCGCGATGCTCCTCGAGACCTTTCTCGCTGCGATCCGCCGCCGGCGGGCGGCCGGCGGGTGTGGACGGAGCGATGGACAGCGCCTTCTTTTCGGACCTTCTGGCTTCGATCGCCGAGCGCGGACGCTCGGTTCTCAAGCGGACGCCCTGGCCCCGGGACGCGCAGAATCACGCCGCTTCACTCGCCGACATGTGCGGCGCGCTGCTCACCGGCCGCGGCGAAGCCTCGGGCCTCGCGCTGGCTAGCGAGATCCTTACGCGCTACCGCAGCCTCAAAGACGCCGACAGGGCCGCGTTTTTTCGAGCTCTTGCAGACGGATTCGGGCCAGACCCGATGCGCGTGCAGGACGCCGTCGCGCGCTGGAGCGCCAACGGCGACGAAGCGTCGGCGAGCGAGATCCACTATGCGACCGAGCCCCGCCGGCAGGAGCTCTTCCGCCGGCTGAACCGCGCGCCGGGCGGGACGGCGGCGCTCGTCGCGATGCGCGCCGACCTCCTCGAATGCATGCGCGAGGACCGCGCGCTCGCTGTGGTCGACCGCGATTTTCAGCATCTCTTCGGCTCATGGTTCAATCGCGGCTTTCTCGTCCTGCGGCGGATCGACTGGTCGTCGCCGGCTGCGATCCTCGCCAAGGTCATCCGCTACGAGGCCGTCCACGAGATCCGCGACTGGGAGGACCTGCGCCGGCGCATCGATTCGGTCGACCGGCGCTGCTACGCGTTCTTCCATCCGGCGATGGTCGACGAGCCGCTGATCTTCGTCGAGGTGGCGCTGACCTTGGCCCCGCCCGACGCGATCGCGCCGCTGCTCGCCGAGAAGCGCGCCCATGTCGCTGAGGACAAGGCGCGGGTCGCGACATTCTATTCGATCTCGAATTGCCAGCAGGGCTTGTCGAGCGTCAGCTTCGGCAATTTTCTCATCAAGCAGGTGGTGGAAGAAATCCGCCGAGAGCTGCCACGAATCGAGACCTTCATCACGCTCTCGCCGGTCCCCGGCTTTCGCGCCTGGGTCGAGACCACCGACGATCCGGCCGTTGAGGCGCTTGCCGCGGAGGCGCGCGAGCGCACCCAGGACGACAACTGGGCGGCCCATCCCGAGAGCGCGGCGAGGGTGCGGAAGATCCTGGAGCCGCTCGCCGCCTATTATTTTCTGAAAGACCGCCGCCCTGACGGGCGGGTGATCGACTCGGTCGCGCGCTTCCATCTCGGCAACGGGGCGCGGCTCGAGCGGATCGACTGGATGGGCGACCTCTCGGTCAAGGGCCTGTTCGAGTCCTACGGCGTGATGGTCAACTACCTCTACGATCTCGCCGAGATCGAGAAGAATCACGAGGCCTTCGCCAACCAGGGCGCCGTCGCCGCCTCGAGCGCGGTGAAGAAGCTCCTCTCCGCCGCGAGGCCACGGAGCCCCATGCCCGCGCTGCCGGCGCCGGAAATGTGACGGCGGAGAGTCTCCATTCGAGGCCTCTCGACAACAGGAGGCGGCGCCTCAAACGAGAGGATTCGCCGGTAGGAGCGGCGCGGCTCCAAAGCCTGCCCGCAGCTTGAGGAACGTGACGAGGATTTCAGGGCCTCAGTGAGTGGCGGATGCGACGGGAACGCCGTAGCCTGGGGTTTCAAGTCAATCGCCGCCGAGACGGGCCAAAAGGAGGAACGCCATGTACGCCGCAATTCGTCAGGTGAAGGCCAAGCCCGGGATGGCGGACGAACTCGCCGCGCGGATCAAGGGAGCGGTGCCGATCGTCAGCGGGGTTTCCGGGTTCATGGGCTATTATGTGATCTACGCGCCGGACGACACGGTGACGGCGATCAGCATCTTCAACACCGTGGCCGAGGCCGAGGAATCGAACCGGCGGGCTCTCGCCTGGATCGAAAAGAATTCTGGCGCCGCTGGTCGTCGGGCCTGCGACCGCCACCGCAGGGCCGGTGATCGTGCATTCGCTGCCTTGAGCTGCATAGGTCTCGTGTCGGATGGGTGTCGACAATGTCTCCATTGGATAAGGTGCTGACCGTCGAGGACATGAAGGAACGCGCACGGCGCCGCGTTCCAAAGCAATTCTTTGACTACGCGGACTCGGGTTCCTGGACCGAGTCGACGTATCGGGCCAATCACGCAGATTTTGAAAAAATCCTGCTCCGCCAGCGCATCGCGAGGTCCCTCGAAGACCGAAGCCTGACGACCGTCATCGCCGGACAGGACGTCGCCATGCCTATCGCGCTCGCGCCGACCGGCCTGACGGGAATGCAATGCGCCGACGGCGAGATCAAGGCCGCGAAAGCGGCGGAAAGAGCCGGGGTGCCGTTCACGCTCTCCACGATGTCGATCTGCTCCATCGAGGACGTCGCGCAGAACACCAGTCGGCCGTTCTGGTTTCAGCTCTACGTGATGAGAGACCGAAAATTCATCGAGAGGCTCATCGACCGGGTCAAGGCGGCGAAATGCCCCGCGCTCGTCTTGACGATGGACCTGCAGATTCTCGGACAACGCCACAAGGACATTCGCAACGGCCTGTCGGCCCCACCAAAATTCACCCCCCGTTTCCTCTTCGAGATCGCGCGAAAGCCGCAGTGGGCCTTGGCGATGCTGGGAACACAGCGGCGCAGCTTCGGCAATATCGTCGGACACGTCGATAACGCCGGCGACCTGGCAAGCCTGTCGCACTGGACCGCGAGTCAATTCGATCTTTCTCTCAACTGGAAGGACGTCGCCTGGATCAAGACAAGGTTCGGCGGAAGAGTGATCGTGAAAGGAGTTCCTGGACCCCGAGGACGCGAGGCTCGCGCTGGCTCACGGAGCGGACGGAATCATCGTTTCGAATCACGGAGGACGGCAGCTCGACGGCGCGCGCTCGTCGATCAGCGCGCTGCCCGCCGTTGTCGACGCGGTCGGCGACAAGACCGAGGTCTACGTCGATGGAGGCGTCTACTCCGGACAGGACGTCTTCAAGGCGATTGCTCTAGGAGCGCGAGCCGCTTTCATCGGACGAGCGTTTCTTTGGGGACTTGGGGCTGGCGGAGAGGCCGGCGTGACGCGCGTTCTCGATATCCTGCGCAGGGAACTCGACATCACCATGGCGCTTTGCGGCGAACGCGACATTCGCAACGTCGGCGTCCATAATCTCGACCTCGATCTCGGCCTCGCCGGCGCGTCGACGCGGGTCGCCGGCTAGCCGTCCCGCATTCGGCGGACCGTCGTCAAAGGCGTACGCGTCAAATCCGTCATCTGCCAGTCGGGGACGTGATGGCGATCGCTGCGCCAACCCAATCCGCGTAATGCCGGCTCGACTGACCCGAGGCGAAGGTCATCGCGAAAACTACCGACCAGACCACGACGATCGTCGCCAGAGCGACCGCCAAAGGCCGCTCGTTGCGATCGTCGATCACGACTCCGTCAAAAGAACCTGAATGTTTCGTACCGAACATCGCCGCATCTCCGCTCACGCCGCCTGGTCGAATCCACGACCGCGGCTCATCGCATGGCCACATTCAACCATGAACTCCGGCGCATCGCTGTGACGCCCATCACATCCCGGATGAGGGCGCTGGTGATCGAAGGGAGCGCAGCCGGGGCGCCATTTTCAGCCGCTGAAGCGAGCAGGCGAGCTACTGCGCCAATAGCCGTTCGCGCCCGAACTCATCCGCGCTTCGGGATCTCCAGCCCCCGCTTGACCGCAGGTCGCGCGAGGCCGCCCTCGACCCAGGCCGGGACATGCTTCAACTCGTGATAGCCGACGAGGTCGCCGGCGTCATAGAAGCCCACGAGGTTTCGTGACCCAGCCGAGCATGCAGACGTCGGCGATCGTGTACTCGTCGCCCATGACCCAGGCCCGGTTGGCGAGGCGTCCTTCGAGGACAGCGAGCACGCGCTTGGCCTCGTCGCGATAGCGGTGGAGCGGGCGCTTGTCCTCGTATTCGCGGCCAGCGAATTTGTGGAAGAAGCCGACCTGACCGAACATCGGCCCCATCGCGCCCATCTGGAAGAAGACCCACTGGATGGTCTCGTAGCGGCGGATCGGATCGGCCGGCAGCAGCTTGCCGGTCTTCTCGGCGAGATAGAGGAGGATGGCGCCCAATTCGAACAGCGGCAGCGGCTTGCCTCCCGGCCCATTGGGGTCGAGGATGGCGGGGATCTTGCCGTAAGGATTGAGCGAGAGGAATTCGGGCGACTTCTGGTCGCCCTTGCCGAAATCGACGCGATGCGCCTCGTAGGGCAGGCCGATCTCCTCCAGCATGATCGAGACCTTCACGCCGTTCGGGGTCGGCAGCGAATAGAGCTGCAGCCGGTCGGGGTGGGCGGCTGGCCAGCGCTTGGTGATGGAAAAGGCCGACAGGTCGGTCATGTTCGTTTTCCTTTGCGGGACGCCCGGCGGAAGTAGCCATCGCGCGAGCCAACGGCAATGGCGCGAGGACTTTCAGACCCGCCTGCCCGCTCCGCCTGGGGCAGGATGATTTCAGGCCGGTTCATTCCGCCATTGGCGAGCCGCTCCTGCACGCGCTCTTTTCTGTTATGGGGCTTAACAGGGAGATCAGTCTCCCTGTTCCATCTTGACCTTCCGCATGAGCAACTTCGCTCAAGTCTATGAATCGCCTCAGATTACGCAATCGCTCGGGAGCTGCGCTCGAGCGATTCTCCCTGTTAGCAGGGAGTAACAGGGAGAATCGCCTGTTTCCGCGGACGCGTGCGAGCCGTCCGGCGGGCGAGGGACCGGCAAGATTTCGTATCCTGCGGCCGTGGCGTCGAGCCCTCCAGCGCTTCAACCCAATCGCTAGCGCTGTCGTCCTCACACCGCCAGCGCCTCGCGCTCGCCGATATGCTCCCCGCCGAGCGCCAGTCCGCGGACCCGGGCGCTGACGCGCCAGAGGCCGGCTTCGCGGTCGAGCCTGACGAGATGATACGCGGCGCGGCAGTGGGGGTCGTGGGTTGCGGCGGCGGCCGAGGGGGCGCCGAGCACAGGAACCCTTCCGCCGACGGTGCGCGCGGCGGTTGAGGGCAGGGAGCGGACGAGCTGTTTGTGAGTATGGCCGTGGAGGATAGCCTCGGCGCCGCGCTCGCGATCACGCGCTCGAACGCCGCCGGCGTCGGTGAGGCCGCGAAATGGCGGCGCGCCCTTGCGCGAGCGGCGGGTGATGGATGAGGACGACGCGGGCGAGACCCTGGGCGCCGGTCCTCGTCGAGCAGCGCCGCGAAGGCGGCGAGCTGCTTGCGGCCGAGACGGCCCGTCGCCATCAGAGGTCCGGTCGGCACGCCCGAGGTGAGGCCGATGATCGCGATCTCTCCGCGCACCCTTAGGTAGGGAAAGCCCGACATGCCCGAATCGCTCGTGGTCCATGGCTCGAACGTGGCGTTCAGTGCGGCCATCGAAGCGCGCACATAGGCGTCGTGATTGCCGGGAACGAAACTGACGTCGAGCGGATCGCCGAGCGTCCTCATCCAGGCCGCGGCGCGGCGGAACTCGTCCGGCATGCCGATATTGACGAGATCGCCGGTCACCGCGACGTGGTCGGGGCGCTGGGCGCGCAAATCCTCGACCAGGCGCTCCAGCATCGCCATGTCGTTGAGCCGCTCGCGCCCGCGCTTCCAGTTGACGTAGCCCATGAAGCGCTTGAGCCGAAAATCGGCGAAGCCGGGCAGCGGCGCGGGGCTCAGGTGCGGGTCAGTGATATGCGCGATCGTGAAGGCCATGACCCGCCCGTTTCGGGAACAAGCGCGGCTTCGCGCCGCCATTGACGCGGGCGGCAATAAGGGCGCTTCAACCGAAACACAACCCGGACCAAAGGCTTCCTTGCCGCCATGGCGTCGTTTCGAACCCGACTGAGATCGCGCGCGGCGCATCTGAGCTTCCTGATGACACGGCCAATGACGCTCGGCGTGCGAGCGGTCGTGATCGACGCGAACGACTCGGTGCTCCTGGTCCGCCACGGCTATGTGTCGGGCTGGCATTTTCCCGGCGGCGGGGTCGAGGTCGGCGAGACCTGCATGCAGGCGCTCACGCGCGAACTCGAGGAGGAGGCGCGGGTCGAGATCCGCGGCGCGCCGGTTTTGCACGGCCTTTTTTTCAACGCCGAAACCGTCGCGCCGCGACCACGTGGCGGTCTATGTGATCCGCGATTTCGCGGTGCTGGGCGAGCGCGCGCCCGATCGCGAAATCGAGGAAGCCCGCTTCTTTGGGCGCTCCGCCCTGCCGGAGAGCGCAACGGCGGGCACGCGCGCGCGGCTCGCCGAGATCTTCGATTCGGTCCCCGTTGCGCGACCTCTGGTGAGCGACATTGCAGGCGAGGCATTGCGGCGAGCGGCGCGCCGCAATTTCACCCCAATAGTTTTGATTCAGGAACGATCAA
Source organism: uncultured Alphaproteobacteria bacterium (assembly GCA_963775665.1). GTDB lineage: Bacteria > Pseudomonadota > Alphaproteobacteria > Rhizobiales > Beijerinckiaceae > Roseiarcus. Next base: position 10,018 of record CAVZJZ010000042.1, read on the forward strand.
ATATCTGGAGGGAGACAGTTACCGTTAACGCGTCGGTAAGCTTTGGCAGCGCTTCATTCCGCCGCGTGGACTTTTTGCGACCGGCTCGGCTTAAGTTTCGGTCGGGAAAACGCGGGGTGATGAATGACGTTACCGTTCGGGCGCGTGGCCGCATTCGGCCTGATGGGCGCCGCGGGGGCGCTGCTCGCCGGTTGCGACAATTCCTATCTCGACAACGGTCCGGGCCGTTCCGAGCATCCGATTTCGAGCGCGACGCTCGCCGAGATGGCGAAGATCGACACGACGCCTTCGTCGCCGGTGCTGATCCGCGCCTACAAGAAGGAGGCGGAGCTCGAAATCTGGAAGATGAAGTCGGACGGGCATTACGCGCTGCTGAAGACCTATCCGATGTGCCGCTGGTCGGGGCAGCTCGGTCCGAAGAAGCGCGAGGGCGACATGCAGGTGCCCGAGGGCTTCTACACGATCGCGCCCGGGCAGATGAATCCGAACTCGCACTATTATCTGTCCTTCAACGTCGGCTATCCCAACGCCTATGACCGCGCCCTCGGGCGCGACCGGCGGCAACGTCATGGTGCACGGCGTCTGCTCGTCGGCCGGCTGCTTCTCGATGACCGACGAGCAGGTCGACGACATCTACGCGATCGCGCGCGACGCGTTCCGCGGCGGGCAGCGCGAAATCCAGCTGCAGTCCTATCCGTTCCACATGACGGCGCGAGAACATGGCGAAGTACCGGCTCGATCCGAACATCGACTTCTGGAAGGAGATCAAGAACGGCTCCGACCATTTCGAGGTCACGAAGACCGAGCCGCCGGTGATCGTGTGCGGCAAGCACTACGTGTTCGGCGCGACCGCCGAACGGCGCTGTTTCCGCGAGCGCGGCCTGTCCGGCGCTCCATCGCGACGAGGACGATCGAGGCCGCGGTCGCCGAAAAGGAGGACAAGGACGACGCCAAGGTCGCCGAGCTCGTCGCCTCCGGCGTGAAGCCGATCCGGACCGTCTATGCGGACGGCGGGCAGAATCCGGTCTTCGCCGGCTACAAGGACACGAGCGACCCCGAGGCGCTGGCCGGCGCCCGCAGGAGATCGTGCTGGCGGAGCGGGTTTCCCCCGCGGTCAGGATCGCCGCAGCGCAAGCCGACGCCAAACGGGAGCACGCCAGCATCATGGCGCGGATCAACGGCACGGCGCCGCCCGCCGCTCCGGCCGCGCTTCCTGCCGACGCGGCGTTTGCAACCGCCGAAGTCGCCGCCGCACCAGCGGGCAAGGTCGCCAAAAGCGACGAGAAGACGGCGCGAATTCCGGCGCAGGGCGGCCGAATCGACGCCAACCGTTCCTGTTTCCGCGCCGCGGCCGCAAACCCAGACGGTCGCGCTCGCGTCGACCGCCCCCCCGGACAGTTCGGGCGGCATTTGGGGCGCAAGCACGCAGACCATGAAGAAGTGGCTGCATCTCGGCGGCGACGAGCCGGCCAAGCCGGCGGCCACGGCCTACGTCCCGGACCAGCCGGTTCCGCCGCTGCCACCGCGCCGCGACTCCTCTGTCGGACAAGGCGAGAAACCCCTGCACATGGCGCTGCAGGCGCCGCTGCCCCCGGCGAAGCCGGAGTCGCCCTCGAAGCCTTCCACAGCGGATGCGCCGAGCGCGGCGCCCACGGCTGCCACCGCCACGCCAGCGCCGACCGCCGCTCAATAGCGTCTGGAGAGAACCTCAACCGGCCCTTCCGGTGGAGAAGGGAACGTCCGCCTGTCGGAGGCGTGAGGGTGAGCGGGCTACGCCGAAATCCTAAGTCCGGCCGCGCCCAATTCGCCTCTTGATCCGCGCAAGCAGCTCACCGCCTCGCCCTCGCCAAGGGCGCGCGCAGGCAGGACGATGGGCGCGCCTTGCACGCGGCCAGAGATAGATGAGGCCGCCGGCGTCCTCGGCGTCGACGCAGTCGGCGTCGTCGAGACGCAGCGTGCGGCCGGCGCCGCTCAAGGTCACGCCCGTCTCGTCGATCGTCGTCGTCAGCGGGCCGAACTGGAACTGAGCAATCGCGGCCCGCCGTCTCTTTCGGGCGCGCTGGATGCGCCAATGGCTGATCAGCCGCTGGATCATGAAGGCCGCGGCGGCCAGGAGAAGCGTCGCTTCGCCGGCCCGCCGGCTGACAAAGCCGGTCAGCGCGAGAATCGAGGCGAACAGCAGGACAAGCACAAAGGCCGCGAGCGGCGCGAGATGGCTCGCAAGAAGGCCGCCGCGCAGCGCGACGCGCAGGCCGAAGCGCGCCGCGGCGGCCTCCGCTTCCGCCGGCGTCAGGGTGAAGGCGTAAGGCCCGAACGAATCCGGCGTCGCCGGCCGTCATGGCTCTCCCGGCGCCTTGGCGTCGACGGCGAGCGCATGCAGGCCGTCGGCGAATTCGGCCGGCAGCAGGCCGTAGACGAGCCGATGCCGCGCGACCCGGCTGAGGCCCGCGAACCGCCCGGAGACGATTCGCACGCGATAGTGCGTGCCGCCGCCCGGACGCGCGCCGGCATGCCCGGCGTGCCGGTCGGATTCGTCGATGACGTCGAGACGCTGCGGCTCAAGCCCTTCCGTCAAACGCGCGACAATTCTTTCCTGCATGGTCACCGGCCGCTCTCCCGTTCGGCGTCCTCGAACACTAAATAGCCTAATCAGGGGCGTCTTGCTGAACGCGTTTTTCATCGACGCTAGACGGTCGCCCTCCCGGCGTCGTCGGCGATCAACCGAAGGGGCTTGCCCGACGGCGGCGGCGCTCATAAAGGTCAGGGCATGAATTTGAATTCTCGTCTGTTCGATCGCATCCGGGTGAAGCCGACCGAACGCCCGCTGGAGAAGACGGCGGCGAAGACGCCCTGCAGCCATCCCGGCTGCCAGGCCGAAGGCGTGTTCCGCGCGCCCAAGGGCCGCGAGCGCGAGGGCGAGTACTTCACCTTCTGCAAGGATCACGTGCGCGAATACAACGCGACCTACGACTATTTCCGCGGCATGGACGACGAGTCGATGGCGAAGTTCCGCCAGGCCGACGCGATCGGCCACCGGCCGACCTGGAAGCTCGGCGCGCGGGCCGCCAACGCGAGCCACGTGGACGAGACGGTGTTTGCCGAGGCGCGCGCGGCGCGCCGCCGCGGCGTGCGCGGCGCCAAGCAGCCCGACGCCGCGCCGCGCTACAATGCGCTCGCGCTGAAGGCGTTGATGACGCTCGAGCTCGACGGCGACGCCACCCCGGCGAAGATCAAGACCCGCTACAAGGACCTGGTCAAGCGCCATCATCCGGACGCCAATGGCGGCGACCGGTCGTCGGAAGACAAATTGCGCGAGATCATTCAGGCCTATAATTATCTTCGCGCCAACAAGCTGGTCTGAAGCGCAACCACTCGGGCCCGCCGCGGTTGAACGGCCGGCTTTTGCCCCGGACGGGATTTCGAGTAAGAGAGAGCCGCTCCTGTCCGCGAGGGGAGGAGCGCGGAGGATCTGATGAATTCGAGAGAGACGCCGACAGCGGCCGAACCCACGCCCGGCCTTCCGGACACCCGCATTTCCGTGCGCAAGGTGTTCGGCATCGATTCGGACATGGAGGCGCCGGCCTATTCGCAGGCCGAGGAGCACGTGCCGGATCTCGATCCGGACTATCTGTTCGACCGCGAGACGACGCTCGCCATTCTCGCCGGCTTCGCCTTCAACCGCCGCGTGATGATCACCGGCTATCACGGCACCGGCAAGTCGACCCATATCGAGCAGGTCGCGGCGCGGCTCAACTGGCCCTGCGTGCGCATCAACCTCGACAGCCACGTCTCGCGCATCGACCTCGTCGGCAAGGACGCGATCGTGCTGAAGGACGGCAAGCAGGTGACCGAGTTCCGCGACGGCATGCTGCCCTGGGCGCTGCAGAACAACATCGCGCTCTGCTTCGACGAATACGACGCCGGCCGCCCGGACGTGATGTTCGTCATCCAGCGCGTGCTCGAAGTGTCGGGACGCCTGACGCTGCTCGACCAGCGGCGCGTCATCCGCCCGCATCCGGCCTTCCGGCTGTTCGCCACCGCCAACACGGTCGGGCTCGGCGACACGTCGGGCCTCTATCACGGCACCCAGCAGATCAACCAGGGCCAGATGGACCGCTGGTCGATCGTGGCGACGCTCAACTATCTGCCGCACGACAAGGAAGTCGACATCGTGCTCGCCAAGTCCCCGCGCACCGCGCGCGCAAGGACGGGCGCGACATCGTCAACAAGATGGTGCGGGTCGCCGACCTCACCCGCAACGCCTTCATCAACGGCGACCTCTCGACGGTGATGAGCCCGCGCACGGTCATCACCTGGGCCGAGAACGCCGACATCTTCAAGGACATCGGCTTCGCCTTCCGCCTCACCTTCCTCAACAAGTGCGACGAGCTCGAACGCACGCTGGTGGCCGAATTCTACCAGCGCTGCTTCGGGCAGGAGCTGCCGGAAAGCGCGCTCAACGTCGCGCTGAGCTGAAGCGCCGCAAGGGACAGGAGCCGATGGGCCGGAACGCCGCTCGGGAAAAGGCCGGAAACGCCGGTGACGAAAGAAGCCGATCTCTATTCCTGGGCGCTGCGCCAGGCGGAACTGTTGCGCGCCGGCAGGCTGTCGGAGATCGATCCCGCCGGAATCGCGGAGGAGATCGACGACGTGGGCGAGGAGCAATACCTTCGGCTCGAAAGCGCCCTGCGGGTGCTGATGCTGCATCTTCTGAAATGGGACCATCAGCCGGACAGGCGAAGCCGGTCGTGGACGCTGACGGTTCTCGAGCAACGGCGCCGGGTCCAGCGGCAGCTCAAAAAGAACCCTGGCCTGAAATCGCAGCTCGAAGAGGCGCTGGCGGCGGCCTACGAGGACGCGCGCGTCGAGGCGGCGAGCGAGACGGGCCTGCCATTGCGCACGTTCCCCGCGAGCCGCCCGTTCGACTATGCGCGAGATCATGGAGCGCCCGATCGTCTGGCCGGGCGACGAGGCCTAAGCGGGCCGGATCGCTGAACGCCGATGAATGACTCTGTCCCTCCCGCAAGGCGCCGATCCGGGTGCTGGCGATCTCCGGCAGCCTGCGCCGCGCGTCGATCAATACGGCGGCGCTCGAGGCGCTGTCGCGGCTCGCGCCGCACGGCGTCAGCGTTCTCGTCTATCGCGACCTCGGCCAGCCTGCCCCCGTTCAACCCCGACGACGACGTCGAGGACGAACCGAAGCCCGAGCCGGTCGAAACCTTTCGTCAGCTCGTCGGGGCGAGCGACGCGATCGTCATCGCCGCGCCCGAATACGCTCACGGTCTCCCCGGGGTGCTCAAGAACGCGCTCGACTGGCTGGTCGCGAGCGAGACCTTCGCGGGCAAGCGGGTCGTCCTGATCAACACTTCGCCCCGGGCCTTTCATGCGCAGGCGGATTTACGGGAGATTCTCGGAACCATGGCCGCGCGCCTCATGCCCGAGGCCTTCGCGACCCTGCCGCTGGGCGCGAGAACGGTCAGCGTCGAAGACGTGCTCAAGGACGCGACCTGCGCGCGGCGGCTCAAGGAGTTGCTCGACGCGCTGATCGGGGCGTTGCAGGAGGCCTGAGCGGCTCCCGGAGCCCCGGCCTATTTAGCTTAACTATCCTGTTTTGTTTTTCTTGGATTCGGGCGGATTCGCTTCGAATTTGGGGGAAATCCGAGCCTTGGATTTGTTTGGAATTCCTTGGAATTTCTCGTCCGAATCGGTACTTTTCAAAGGGTTGTTGCGCTTGAGCGCTCAAGAAAAATCACACGATCCCCATCCCGACCCATCTCTCCGCCCGCCCCGGTTCGAGGAGGGCGCGGATCTCGCGACTCGGCGACTTCAGCGACCGCTGCATTTCGGCCAGCTCCTGGTTGAGCGCAACAGGATACGCCGCCGCTCGTCGATTGGCAAGAAATTGTTCCGGTATTCAGAAATTGTGCGAGCGGAACACCAGCGGGTCCCAACGGCCCGCCGCGATTGGCCGCGACAGGTCTGACGGCGGCCGGCATTGCCAAATTCTCCCGGTCCCGTGAGACTGACCGCCTTCAGGGAGGCGGACATGGGCGCTCTCGATGGAAAGATCGCGATCGTCACCGGCGGCACGAGCGGCATCGGCGAGACAATCGTTGAAACATTCGTCGCCGAGGGCGCCAAGGTCGTCATGGCCGCGCGCCGCGAGGACGAAGGCCGGGCGCTCGAAAAGCGGCTCGGCGTCCGCTTCGTTCGCGCCGACGTCGCGCTCGAAGCCGACGTCAAGGCCATGGTCGACAGGACCGTCGAATGGTTCGGGCGCGTCGATTGCCTGGTCAACAACGCCGGCATTCCGTCGCCGATGATCAGCATTGCCGAGATCGACGTCGCGACCATCGATCAGGTCCTGGCGGTCAACGTGCGGGGCGTTCTTCTCGGCATCAAACACGCGGCGCCCGTCATGATCTCCCAGAGGTCGGGCAGCATCGTCAATGTCGGCAGCGGGGCCGGCCATCGCGGCGGTCTCTCCGGCCATATCTACAGCGCGTCGAAAGGGGCGGTGAGCGCGCTCACGCGCTCGGCCGCAGCCGAACTTGGGGAAAAGGGCATCCGGGTGAACTGCATCTCGCCCGGCGCGATCGTGACCGGAATTTTCGGGAAGAACGCCGGCCTGGAAGCGTCCAAGGCGGACCGGCTGACGGATATGCTCAAAGCCGCCTTCGCCGGCGTCCAGCCGATCCCGCGGGCGGGCCTGCCGGATGATATCGCCCAAGCGGCGGTTTTTCTCGCCAGCGACGGCTCCGGGTTTGTCAACGGTCAGGATATCGTCGTCGACGGAGGGATGACGAGCGTCACCCGAGGCTGGTCTTTCACCGTCGGCGCCCGCGCCGAAATGTCCAAGCGCATCCGGGACGCAGCGGCGACGCTCGTGAGCGAATCCGAGACCCCGCGGACGCCGCGGGGTTGCGGAAGCGCGAGCGAAAATCTGCGCCAGGGATCAGATATCCGGACGCTTCAAGGAGAGGAACCATGATCCGCACTGTCGTCCTGATCACCGCGAAAGAAGGCTGGCGCGACGAGTTGATCGCGGCGTTTCAGGCCAATGCGCCGGCCGTGCGGGCGGAAGCGGGGTGCATCGAATATGCCGCCTTTGTCGACGCGACGGGTCTCGGCCCGTACCAGGCGAAGCTCGGGCCCGACAGCTGCATCATCCTTGAAGCCTGGGAGAGCCCCGAGGCGTTGAACGCCCACATCGCCCAGCCTCACATGATCGCCTACGGGCGGAAAACGAAAGACCTCGTCGCCAGCCGCGCAATCCACGTCGTCGCGGCTGTCTGAGTTTTAAGCCCGGCGGCGCCTCACGGACAAATCCGCCCCCGCGCCCCCTCCACCGCGCTTGCGCGCGGTCCCCCTCCCCCGCTTCGCTTCGCTGCGCAGGGGAGGATATCCTTCCCTGCGCGAAGCGCGGGGGAGGGGGACCATGCGAAGCATGGTGGAGGGGGCGGCGCAGCGCCCGGCTGCCCTCCCGTTGCGCCCCGCCGCGCTTTCCGCCAAAGGGGACGGCATGCAGCACGACATCGTCCTCATCGTCGACTTCGGCTCGCAGGTGACGCAGCTGATCGCGCGCCGAGTGCGCGAGGCCGGCGTCTATTGCGAGATCCATCCCTTCTCCAGGGCGGGCGAGGCCTTCGCGCGGCTCGAAGCCCAAGGCGGTGATCCTCTCCGGCGGGCCGGCTTCGGTGCCGGAAGCAGGCAGCCCGCGCGCGCCGGCGGCGATTTTCGACAGCGGCGCGCCGATTCTCGCCATCTGCTACGGCCAGCAGACGCTCTGCCAGCAGCTCGGCGGCAAGGTCGAGGGAGGCCATGCGGCGGAGTTCGGCCGCGCCGACGTCGAGATCGTCGAAGATCCTGCGCGCTGTTCGAGGGCGTGTGGGCGAAGGGCCAGCGCTATCCGGTGTGGATGAGCCACGGCGACCGGGTGACGCGGCTGCCCCGATGGCTTTCGCGTCTACGCCGTGTCGGAGAACGCCCCTTACGCGGTCGCGGCGGACGAGAAGCGCCGCTACTACACGACCATGTTCCACCCCGAAGTGGTCCACACGCCCGACGGCGCGAAGCTGATCGCCAACTTCCTGCATAAGATCGCCGGCCTCAAGGGCGACTGGACGATGGCCGCCTTCCGCGCCGAGGAGATCGCCCGCATCCGCGCGCAAGTGGGCAAGGCGCGGGTGATCTGCGGCCTCTCGGGCGGCGTCGATTTCGGCGGTCGCGGCGGTGCTGATCCACGAGGCGATCGGCGACCAGCTCACCTGCGTCTTCGTCGATCACGGTTTTATGCGCGCGGGCGAGGCGGAGGAGGTGGTCGGCCTCTTTCGCGGCCACTACAACATCCCGCTCGTCCACGTCGACGCGGCCGACGAGTTCTTAAGCGCGCTCGCGGGGCTCGACGACCCGGAGGCGAAGCGCAAGACGATCGGGCGCCTGTTCATCGACGCCTTCGAGGCCGAGGCGCGCCGCATCGCCGCCGACGGCAAGGGGCCGGTCGAATTTCTCGCCCAAGGCACGCTCTATCCCGACGTGATCGAGAGCGTCTCCTTCACCGGCGGCCCGTCGGTCACGATCAAGAGCCACCACAATGTCGGCGGCCTGCCGGAGCGCATGAAGCTCAAGCTCGTCGAGCCGTTGCGCGAACTCTTCAAGGACGAGGTGCGCGCGCTCGGGCGCGAGCTCGGCCTGCCGCGAACGCTTCGTCGGCCGCCACCCGTTCCCGGGCCCCGGCCTCGCCATCCGCTGCCCGGGCGCGGTGACGCGCGAAAAGCTCGACATCCTGCGCAAGGCCGACGCGATCTATCTCGACGAGATCCGAAAAGCCGGCCTCTACGATGCGATCTGGCAGGCCTTCGCGGTGCTGCTGCCGGTGCGCACCGTCGGCGTGATGGGCGACGGGCGCACCTACGACAGCGTCGTGGCGCTGCGCGCCGTGACCTCCGTCGACGGCATGACCGCCGACTTCTACCCCTACGACATGAGCTTTCCTTGGCCGGCGCAGCCACGCGCATCATCAACGAGGTCAAGGGGGTCAACCGGGTGGTCTACGACGTGACCTCGAAGCCGCCGGGGACGATCGAGTGGGAGTGAGGGGAGTGAGAAAGGCAGCTATCGGCGGTCTTGGAATGCTCAAGCGTAATGTGCCTGCTCGATAGATACTGATGGGCGCCGCACATCGTCATGAGCCAGGTCCCGACCCATTACTGCTTCAATCCTCGCTCCCGAAAGAGATGGAAGGGTTCGTCATGACGAAAGTGCGCGTTGCAGGCTTTTCGATCTCGCTCGACGGATTCGGAGCGGGGCCGAAGCAAAGTCTCGAAAATCCGCTCGGCAAGCGTGGGCGGGACCTGCACCAGTGGTTCTTCGGCACCCGCACATTCCGGGCAATGATCGGTGAGGGCGGCGGCTCGGACGGCGTCGATGAGGCCTACGCACATCGTTCGATGGACGGCTTCGGCGCCTTCATCCTCGGCCGCAATATGTTCGGGCCGATCCGCGGCCCCTGGCCGGACGAGAGCTGGAAGGGCTGGTGGGGCGACAATCCGCCCTATCACGCGCCGACCTTCGTGCTCACGCACCATCCGCGCGATCCGATCGAGATGGACGGCGGCACCACCTTCATCTTCGTGACCGACGGTATCGAGGCGGCGCTGGAGAAGGCGAGGCTCGCCGCCAAGGGCCGCGACGTGAAGATCGGTGGCGGCGTCGAGACGGTGCGTCAATATCTTCGCGCCGGACTAATCGACGCGTTGCATTTCGCCGTGTCCCCGGTCGTGCTCGGGCAAGGCGAAGCGATGTTCGCCGGGATCGACCTGCCGGCGCTCGGCTACCGCGTCACCGAACATCAGGCGACCGAGGATGCCACCCACGTCGTTCTCAGCCGATAGGGCTCCACCGAGGGGACTGAACAAGGAATTTATTCCGCGGACCACGGAATGAATTACGCGATCCCGTGGAGAACAGGGAATTTCCGCGGGCTTCGGACAGGCGCGGGCGTTCGACGCCCCATTCTGTCCAGAAAGCGGATGCAGGGAGAGTGCTGGTTGCGGCCAAATCGACGCCAGTCCGAGAGGCCTTAGGAGCGATGAGAGGCGCGTCCTGCACATGAATGGCGCAATTACGCATCTGTCACGTAACCATCGACTTAAACCCATGCGCCACCATATGTGAGCGTGAGGAGCTTTCGAACGTCATGAAACGGCGCGCAAAATATGGCATCGACGCTCCCGGGGTGGTCCGCGCGCACATCGTTTTCGGGTCCCTGCTGGCGCTGGTTGCGGCGTTCGGCGTCGCTTGGCCAAAGCCAAATCCCCTTCCCCTGTCATTGAGTATCGGCGCGGCTTCCGTCGCTGTCCTTCTCTTTTTCGGCGCGGCGGTCATGTTGAGGTCGAGCCTCGTGGGCAAGAAGCGGGTATGCGACCGCCTGATTGCGGCGCTTGCGCTTTCGGGGAACGAGCAGGTGCTTGACGCGGGATGCGGCCTGGGGTTGGCGCTCATCGGTTGCGCAAAAAAGCTCACCGTCGGCAAGGCGGTCGGAATTGATCTGTGGGCCGCGAAGGACCTTTCAAATAACAACCCGGAAGCGACGCGCGCCAACGCGGCCGCGGAAGGCGTGGCCGACCGGGTCGAGGTGGAAACCGGGGATGTCACAAGGCTGCCGTTCTCTGATGCGTCGTTCGACGCTGTCGTCTCGATGACCGTGATTTACAATATCCGCTCGCGTGACGCGCGCGATCAGGCGCTGCGCGAACTTGTCCGAGTGCTAAAGCCGGGCGGTCGCATCGCCATCTACGATCTCCTGCACACGTCCCGCTATACGGAAGTGTTGCAGGGGGCGGGCCTGAAGGTTGAGGACCTAGGCTACGATCTCCTTTGGTTTCTCCCCGGTCGCTCTCTGCTGGCGCAGAAAGCTGGCGACGCTTGAACGCCCCGGTTTTCGACCCGCCGCGCGCCATGTCGGCATCAGCGTCCTCGTCCGCACCGCCATCCGCATCATCAACGCGGTCGAGGGCGTCAACCGGGTGGTGTACGGTGAACGGCAAGCCGCCCGGGACGATCGAGCGGGGAATGATGAGGCCAAACGGCGCGTCGTCCCTGACCTTCGCGGGTCGCTCAACGCATCCTTGGTATTCCCATCGCCGCGAGGCGATCGACCATTTCCCGGGGAGCGTCCGAAGCAGAACATCTTGCGAGACCGGCGGCGGACCGTGCGGCCGCCGCCGAGGCGCGAGGGAACATGGCGGCCTCGTACTGGCTCAATGCGCTCTCGACGTCGCCGTCATGGCTCACGATGGCCAGCGCCAGTTCGGCGGCGTCCAGCATGGCGAGGTTGGCTCCCTCGCCTGCAAACGGCGACATCACGTGCGCGGCGTCGCCCAGCAATGTCGCGCCGGGCGTGCGTGCCCAGGAGTGACCCGTGGGGAGGGCGTAAATGGGACGGGGGATGATCGTATCGTCGCAGTTGCGGATGAGACTGGTCAATTCCGCGCTCCAGTCGCCGAATTCTGCGAGCAGGGTTTTGCGCGCAGCGGAAGCGTCGGACCAGTCGACGCCGACGGCGGCGGTCCAGTCCTCCGGCGCCCGGAGCAATGCGCCGAGATGGATATGCCTGCCGCCGTGGGCCATCAGCGCCTTCTGGTCGGAGAGCGCGAAGAAAATTCCGGGGCCGACGAGCGCAGCGCAATCCGGGTGGCGCTCCCTGACGTCGGAGAGGCGCATCTCGACATGCGCGATCCCGCAATAGTCCGGCGTCACGGCCGTGAGCAGCGGACGCACTTTCGACCATGCGCCGTCCGCTCCGACAACGAGATCGGCCGAGACGCTGCGGCCGTCGGCGAAGGCCAGCGCATGTCGGGCGCCGCCGAGAGCGCTGACTGAGGCGACCTTGCGGCCCCAGGCGATCCTGCCGGGGTCGAGCGAGGCGATCAGCAGGTCGCGCAGCGCCGTGCGGTCGATCTCGGGACGGCCCCACGCGTCTCCGGGCGCGAAATCGATAAAGACTTTCCCCGCCTTGTCGAGGACGCGCATCGCCTCGCCTTGCGGTTGAACAAGGCGGCGGAACGCCTCGTAGAGACCGGCGGTGCGCAGGGCGAACTGTCCGGACTTCTCATGCATGTCGAGGACCCCGCCCTGCTGGCGAGCGTCGGCGGCGGGATCAAGCTCGTAGACGGTGCAGGGGACGCTACGCATCTGAAGGATGCGAGCGAGCACAAGACCACCGAGGCCGGCTCCAACGATCGCGATGGAGGGATAGGACATGATGTTCCTTCGGACGTCATGCGAGAGCGTGCATCATGCCGTCGCTCGGTCCAAGAACAATCGAGCACGAGTGGCGGCGGCTCGCTACCCAACGACATGAGCTTCCTGGCCCGCGCCGCCACCCGCATCATCAACGAGGTCAAGGGGGTCAACCGGGTGGTCTATGACGTGACGTCTCGACGAGGCCTTTGTCGAAGCGCCGGCCAAAACCGTCGACGAGCCCCGGTTCCTCGTCGTCGACCACATTGCCGGCAAGCATTGGTCGGCCGTCTGGGTGCGACGGGAGGGGCGAACGCGGATCATCTCGGTTCGCCGAGCTCGGAAAGAGGAGATTGATCGCTATGAAGGCGCGTGAGTTCGACAGGAAGTTCGACGCCGGCGAGGACGTGTCCGGCGAGGTCGACTGGTCAAAGATGCGCCGCCCCGGTCGCGAGACCCGTCGCGTCAATGTCGATTTTCCCGGCTGGGTGGTCGAAGCGCTGGACCGCGAAGCCCTGCGCCTCGGCGTCACCCGGCAGGCTCTGGTCAAGCTGTGGATTGCGGAACGGCTCGACCGCGCGGCCTGAGCGGCGGCCCGTCGCTTTCGGCGACCACGCCGCGCCCGGGACCAGTGTTCCGGGGCGCTGCCTTGGCGCGACAATCACACGGAGAAACGACAGAATTGGACGTAGCTCCTCGACTTGAGTGAACCGGGAAGAACGAAAGGGATGGGCCGCCGCCGAAGGCGCGGAACCTCGATTGCGCCGAGTGGGAGTGAGGAGCGATGGGCTCTTGCTTCTTACGCCGACAGCGTGATATCATTGCTATCAGGAGCGTGGACATGCCTGATCTGTTGGTGCGTGGAGTCGACGAGGAGCTTGTGAAATCGCTGAAGGAGCGGGCCGGGTTGCACGGCCGCAGCGCGGAGGCCGAACATCGGGCCATTCTCGCCGCGGCGCTGGCGCGCCCAGGCGGCGAAGCCTCGCCGAGGTTCTGGCCTCCATGCCGCCTGTCGGACTCGATGCGGATTTCGAGCGGGTCGAGGCCGGCGGGGACGGGCGCGGTGTATTTGATTGACACGAATGTCATCAGCGAGGCGCGGAAGGGGGACAGGGCGAACCGGGGCGTCGTCGCGTTCCTGAAAGAGCTGGCCGACGCCGGCGACCTTGTCTTTCTAGCCTCCGTCACCATCGGCGAATTGCGGCGCGGCGTCGAGCTCATCCGCCGCCGCGGCGACGCCGATCAGGCGGGGCGCCTCGAGGCATGGCTCGATGGCGTCGTCGAGCAATTCGGGGAGCGCATACTGCCTTTCGACGCGGACGCCGCGCAGGTCTGGGGCCGTCTCAGGGTCCCCAATCCCGATCACGCGCTCGACAAGCAGATCGCTTCAATCGCGCTGGTCAACGACCTCACGCTGGCGACCCGCAATGTCGCGGATTTCCAACGGCTGGGGGTCAGGCTGAAAAATCCGTTCGCTTCCGAACAGCGCGGCGAATAGGGGCTTGTCGACCGCATCGCGACCCGCATCGTCAACGAGGTCAAGGGAGTGAACCCGGTGGTCTACGATGTGACCTCGAAGCCACCGGGGACGATCGAGTGGGAGTGAGGAAACGCAACGCGCTATGTTGTTTTGGACAGGTTGGCGCGCAGTTTCAAAGCGGCGAAGGCAAACGAACGGCTAATTCCGCCACGGAGCGATCTTGGTCACGAAATCGCCGGGAAGCGGGCGAATGTCGGGTCAAAGGCGAATCCGCGTTCGCAAGGGGCGTATCCGTGTCCACTGCCCAAATCGCAACGGCCCAAAGTCAAACGGCGGAATCTGCCAGCACGCCAACGTCCGGAGCCAATCCGGAGAAACCTCGGCCTCAACGCGACGGAACGCGTGCAGATCCTGCAGCGGACGATCGGCAATCAGGCTGCGTTGCGGCTTCTCGCGCAAGAGGCGGCACGAAGCGCGGCAGACCGGCCTGCAGGAACAGGCTCTTCGTGGCGTTTTGCCAGGATACCCCCGCACAGCCAACCAGAGCATCAGCAGCAGCGACCTCCCCTCACAGCGCCGCCTTTTCGTGGCGTCATTCAGCCGAAGCTCGAAATCGGCGCGGTCGACGACCCGCTGGAGGCCGAGGCCGATCGTGTCGCGGAGCAAGTCATGCGCACGCCCGATCCTGTGCGGCTCGCCACGCCAGATGAAGGAAACGTCGTGCGGCGCAGGTGCGCTGCCTGCGAAGACAACGTCTCGGGGCAGACGTGCGCCGCATGCGAAGCAGAGGAGAAGCAGGAGCCTCCGATCAAGCTGTCGCGAAAAGATTCGGACGGCGCTGCGGCGCTTGACGGAACCGCCGCGCCCTCAATCGTCGAAGACGTCTTACGTTCACCTGGGCAACCGCTCGCCACCCAGGACCTGGACTTCTTCGGCCCCCGCTTCGGCTTCGACTTGAGCCGCGTGCGCATCCACGCCGGCCACACCGCAGCCGAATCCGCCCGGTCCGTCAATGCCCTCGCTTACGCCTCCGGCGCCAACATCGTCTTCGCAGCCGGGCAGTATCGCCCCGGAACCGAAGAGGGCCGGCGCCTCCTGGCCCACGAACTCGCCCATGTCGGTCAGCAAGACTCCGGCGACGGAGGCCCTATCCGTCGTATGGGCGACGTCAGCAAGGTCCCGGCAGGCCTTAGCTGCACGATCCCGGACTGGAATGCGCCCGCGGACGAGTTCATCCTCTTCCCCAATCTGGAAACCACTCTTGGAGCAGCGGAGAAAGCCAAAATCGGGGCCTACCTGGACCGCCACCATGCAACCGAGCCCAACAAAGCCCTGCGGGTCGACGGTTATGCGAGCGAGCCCGGCGACGACCCCCTCAACTGGAAGCTCTCCTGCCTCCGCGCCTCCGCCGTCATGGACGAACTCAGCCATCCCTCAGCGTCCAAGTCTCCGGGGGTGTCCAAAATCGCCATCAGCCTCTTCATGCACGGCGAGACCGCCGAGTTTGGGCCGGAAGCCCAGAACCGCCGCGTCACCATCTCCTCCGCATCACAGATCATTCCGGTGGAGCAGCCCAAGCCCCCCACCGGGGGAGGCGGCGGCGCCGGCGATCCCAGGGATGCAGGCGTACCGGGGCAGTATCCGCCGCCCGTCATGTCCTGCGCAGTCAACCCGGACTGCCCGGATGCCTATTGTAAGCCATTCGACACGCTGAAGGAGGCGCTCGACGATCGCGCCAGCGACGGCAAATCCGTCCTGTCCACCATCGCCACGGCCAATCCCCATGCGGAGCCTCTATTCCGCAAGTACGTCTTCAATCCAGGGCCAGCCGGCGACATCAGCGCCGAATACGGATCGGACTTCGCCTCCTCGCGAAACACCCGCAATGTCAGCGAACAAATTCACCACCTGGTTGAGGCCGATATCAAGAGCAATCCGCCCACCTTCCCTACTCCCGACAGCTGGGTCACGGTGGACTACGAATCCGACCCCAGCAAAGACTCTCTCAAGCAGCAGTTCAGTCAATTGGCCACCACCGGCCTGGTCTACAACGATCCGTTCGAGGTCCCAGGCCTCATTGCCGGGGGCGTCGGCACGAATCAGGGCTACTGCACCGTAGGAGCCAATACCTCGGGAGCGCAGGAAGACAGCCGTTCGGCCCGCGTCTCCGCCCAGGTGTTCAAGAACACAGACGGCTCCATGATCATCAACCCCATTGTGAATTACACCGTCGTCGACACCCTCGATTTCTGTCCCGGCAACTGCGGCGGCTTCTTCGCGAGGCGCCTGGGAAACACCGTGCAGATGTCTCGCTGGGAAGCCAGCGGCATCTCTGGGGACGTGCCGTTCACTGTGAACTTTCAGGGGCCTTCGCTCATCGGAGCTTACAACTCTGAAGACGAGTGATCCCCATAAGCAGGTAGCGCCGCTGCCGGTCAGCGCTTGAGCTGTCGCGCAGCCGCGTCAGCGGTGTCTTCGGGACGCGTGTTGAAGGCGATCACAGCGTTTGGCGCGGCCTTGTGGACGGTGTTTACCACCGTCTCGAACAGCGCAAGGCTCTTGGGCGGAAGTCGCAGGCCGGCGCCAATCACCACACAGTCATAGGCGGCCCCGTTCAATGCGCTTTCGAGCATGGCGCTTCCGGCCGCATCGGGCGTGATCATGCAGGTTTCGCCTTGCCAGCCCCTCTCCTTTATCTTCGCGACCCCGAGAGCGATCCCAGCCTTGATCTTTTCGGCGTCGAGGCCAGGCGGCAGCGAGGGGTCCGAGAAGTCGACCGTTTCAGGCTTCTGGCCGACGAACAATATGCGCGTCATGGGGCTTCTCCGTTCGAGTGGTGGCGCGAGTGGTGGGGATAGACAGATATGGAAAATCGCTCACCGGCCAAGATTGCTCCGCAGGAATTCGCCGGTGAAGCCGAGCGCCTCGCGTGCGACCTGTCCCGCCAGCCTATCGCAGATCGTATCGGCCTCACCGTCGCAACAGTCAGTCGGACGCTTGGCTGAGTCATGCGTTCACTGAGACGCATGGGCGTCGATCGAAGCGTCGGCGGCGTGGCCGGCAAGCCGCCGGAGACGATCGAATGGGACCGTGGGCGTGAATACGACGGAGAGTAGCGAATTCCCCTGGGGCGGGGCAAACTCATCGCGCCTGGCTCGTCGCGCAGTCACGAAGGAGACGCTCATGCTCACGCTCGTCCACGCGCCGCGCTCGCGCTCGTCGCGTTTTCTGTGGCTGCTCGAGGAGATCGGGGAGCCCTATGACATCCAATATGTCGCCATCCGCCGCTCCGACGGGTCGGGCGCGCTCGATCCCGCCAATCCCCATCCTCACGGCAAGGTCCCGGCGCTCAAGGACGGCGCATCGATAGTTTTCGAGCAGACGGCGATTGCGCTCTACCTCTCGGACAAATTCCCTGCCGCGCGTCTCGGCCCGGCGATCGGCGATCCGGCGCGAGGGACGTTTCTCTCCATGCTCGCCTATTATTCAGGCGTGCTCGAGCCAGCGTTCACCTCGAAATTCATGAAGCTTTCTGTGCCGCGCGGGACGGCGGGCTGGGTCGATTCGGACGAAGCGATGACTTTCATCAACGCGCGCCTCGCCGCTGAGCCCTATATCGCGGGCGAGACGTTCACCGCGGCGGATGTGCTCTACGCCGGCGCCTTCGCGCTCTTCATGAACTCGCCGCTGCTCGGCGACAAGAAGACCAAAGCGCTCGAGGATTACGTCGCGCGCTGCCTCGGGCGGCCGGCGCGCGCACGCGCCGCGGCGAAGGATCAGAATCCGGCTTGAACCGCGCCCGGGAACAGCGGGCAATTCGGCGTCTGGGCCTGCCTCGTTGCATCATGATAGGCGCCCATCGCGCCGCCGTCATCACGAAAACGTGATCTTCCGCGGCGGCGGACACGCCGGTCCGTGTCGCAATGCCGCCAAAAAATCGCTCCACGATTGACGCACCGGCGGCGATTTTACCTGATCCAGGCAGTTCATCGTCCCTGCAAATGCGCGCCACGCCGCCGATTGACGCCATCACGATTCCAAGTCTTCGAACAGTATCATCCAAGCTTTGAGGCTCATCGTCGCGAGTGAAGCCGCGCCTGCGGCCAAGCTCGCTTTTCCACCAGGGAGAACGATCATGCCCGCAGCATTGTCGCCGCCCACCCGGCGCAGCGTCCTTGCCGGCTCGGCGATCATGGGCGCCGCCAGCCTGCTTCCCGCATCTCTGACCGCAGCGGCCGCCGCGAGCGACACTCCGGCCGGCCAAACGTCGAACCAAGGAGATTCATCGATCGATTCTGAAGTCGACAACACGCTCCGCCCCTTCCAGTTCAACGCGCCCGATGAGGCGCTCGCCGACCTCCGCCGGCGCATCGCGGCGACACACTGGCCGGACCGGGAGACCGTCGCCGACCCGTCCCAGGGCGTGCAGCTCGCGACGATGCAGGAACTCGCCCGCTATTGGGGGACCGACTACGACTGGCGGAAGATCGAGGCGAGGCTCAACGCCCTGCCGCAGTTCGTCACCGAGATCGACGGGCTGGACATTCATTTCATCCACGTTCGTTCGAAGCAACGAAAATGCGCTGCCGATGATCGTCACGCACGGATGGCCCGGCTCGATCATCGAGCAGCTGAAGATCATCGATCCGCTGACCAACCCGACCGCGCATGGCGGGACCGCATCGGACGCGTTTCATGTGGTGATCCCGTCGCTGCCGGGCTACGGCTTCTCCGGCAAGCCGACGGCGCCCGGCTGGAACCCCCGACCGCATCGCGCGGGCGTGGGCGACGCTGATGCAGCGCCTCGGCTACACGCAGTTACGTGGCGCAGGGCGGCGACTGGGGCAACGCCGTCTCGGAGGTGATGGCCCTGCAGGAGCCGCCGGGATTGCTCGGCATCCACACCAACATGGCGGCCACGGTTCCGCCCGACATCTCAAAGGCGCTCGCGTTCCACGAGCCGCCGCCCGCCGATCTCACGGCCGAGGAGCGCAACGCGTGGAACCAGCTCGACTTCTTCTACACGAAAGGCCTCGGGCTACGCCATCGAGATGAACAACCGCCCGCAGACGCTGTACGGCATCGTCGATTCGCCGGTCGGCCTCGCGGCCTGGATGCTCGACCACGACGACCGCAGCGAGAAGATGATCGCCCGCGTCTTCGCCGGCAAGCCGAGGGCCTGACGCGGGACGACGTCCTCGACAACGTCACGCTCTACTGGCTGACGAACACCGCGATCTCCTCGGCGCGCCTCTACTGGGACACCGCGCAGGCGTCCACGGCGCGGCTTCTTCGACGCGAGGGGCGTCAAGATCCCGGTCGCCGTGAGCGTCTTCCCCGACGAGATCTATGCGGCCCCGCGGAGCTGGGCGGAGAAGGCGTATCCCAAGCTGATCCACTACAACAAGCTCGACAAAGGCGGCCACTTCGCGGCGTGGGAACAGCCGCAACTCTTCGTTGAGGAGATGCGAGCGTCGTTCAATTCGCTGCGCTCGTAAGACATTGGACAAACGGCGCGGACCCGTTGTCCGCGCCCTCGTTCGAAAGGCGGTTCTCAAATTGCGACCCGCGGCGCCGCGATGGCGATTTCCGCCAACCAAGCCCGGCCGCACCGAATTGCTGGTGATGGCGACTGTTCTGAAGCCTGACCGAAGGAGCGCCTTTTGAGACGGATTGTCTTCGTGCTCGTCGCATGCGTCGCGATGGCCGGCGTGGCCGCAGTCGTGGCGCCGGCGTCCGGACAGTCCGATGAAGAGGCCGCTCCGATCTTCGGAGTCAACATTTCCGCCGGGTACCGCGACTGGCAGCTGATCTCCGTGGCTCGCGAAGAAGCCGATTTCAACGATCTGCGCGCCCAGCTGGGCAACGAAGTCGCGATCAGGGCGTATCGGGAAGGGCGCCTTCCGTTCCCGGACGCTCGCGACTTTGTCTTCACCCGTTACGCGCCCTTGAAAGAGGAACACGGGATAGCGCGCACCCGCGTCGGCGTTGCGACGCAGATCGCCATGAGCTGAAAGGGAGAGAACGCGATGACCTTCACGATCAAAGTCAACGGTCGGACGCAGGGCGTCGATGTCGACGGCGACACCCCGCTCCTCTGGGTGCTGCGCGACGTGCTTGGCATGACCGGCACCAAGTTTGGCTGCGGCATGGGGCTATGCGGCGCATGCACGGTACATATCGACGGCGCCGCCACTCGTTCCTGCATCACCTCGGTCGGCGACATCGGCAAATCCGATATCACAACGATCGAGGCGATCGGAGCGACAGCGGCGGGCGCCAAGATCCAGAGAGCCTGGCTCGACCGCGAGGTCGTTCAGTGCGGGTACTGCCAGTCGGGCCAGATCATGTCCGCATCGGCGCTGTTGGCGAGCAACCCCCATCCGACCGACTCCGATATCGATGACGCCATGTCCGGCAACATCTGTCGCTGCGGGACCTATGTCCGTATTCGCGAGGCGATCAAGCACGCCGCACGATCGACCGGACAGGAGGGTCGACTATGATCCCCGATCCCATCGCCCGCCGCTTTGCTGACGCGGACAAGCCGGTGGACCGTCTCTCCCGGCGCAGATTTCTAAAGGTCGGAGCGGCCGCAGGCGGCGGCCTCATGCTGAGCCTGAGCCTGCCGTCGATCAGCAGCGAAGCCGAGGCGGACGGCGCCGACGGCTTTGCGCCCAACGCCTTCATCCGCATCGACAGCGGCGGAGAGATCGTGCTGACCATGCCCTATGTCGAGATGGGCCAGGGCGACTACACCGCGATCCCGATGCTGATCG
This sequence comes from uncultured Alphaproteobacteria bacterium, assembly GCA_963775665.1. Taxonomy (GTDB): domain Bacteria; phylum Pseudomonadota; class Alphaproteobacteria; order Rhizobiales; family Beijerinckiaceae; genus Roseiarcus. The sequence continues at coordinate 30,520 of CAVZJZ010000042.1, forward strand.
CCGAAGAACTGGAGGTGGATCTCAATCAAGTGCGGCTGGAGCATGCTCCGCCCGACGAGAAGCTTTACGGCAATCCCCTCATCGGCGGCGTTCAGGCGACAGGCGGCTCGACCGCGATTCCGGCGGCGTGGGAGCCGATGCGGCGAGCCGGCGCGACCGCAAGAACAATGCTCGTGTCGGCGGCGGCAAAGCGCTGGGATGTCGATCCGAAGTCCTGCCACGCCTCTGGCGGCGAAGTGCTCCACGCGCCAACGGGAAGACGCCTCAAATATGGCGAGCTTGCCGCGGATGCGGCGGGCATGCCGGTTCCCGCAAGCGTCGTCCTCAAACATCCGGAGGATTTCAATCTCATCGGCACGCCCGCCAAGCGTCTGGACAGTCCGGAGAAGGTCAACGGATCAGCCGTTTATGGGATCGACGCTCGACCGCCGGGCGTGAAAATCGCAACGCTCGCTCAGTCGCCCGTCTTCGGCGGCCGGGTGAAGACGGTCGACGACACGGCGGCCAAGGCCGTCAACGGCGTGCGACAGATCGTGCGGCTCGACGACGCCGTCGCCGTCGTGGCCGACCATATGGGCGCCGCGAAGAAGGGACTGGCCGCGCTGACGATCGAATGGGACGACGGGCCGCACGCCAAACTCGACACTGATGAGATTGCAGGCGAGCTCGAAAAGGCCACGCTCAATCCCGGAGCGGTGGCGCAGACCATCGGCGACGTCGACAATGCCTTGGCGAGCGCGACCGCCAGGATCGAGGCGATCTACCAGGTTCCGTTTCTCGCGCACGCGACGATGGAGCCGATGAACTGCACGGTCCATGTCCGCGAGGATGGCTGCGAGGTCTGGGTCGGAAGCCAGGTCCTCGCGCGCGCCCAGGCCGCGGCGGCGAAGGTTACGGGTCTGCCGCTGGAAAAGGTCGTGGTCCACAATCACCTGATCGGCGGCGGGTTCGGCCGGCGGCTGGAGGTCGACGGGGTCGCTCGCGCCGTTGAGATCGCCAAACAGGTTGATGGGCCCGTCAAGGTCGTCTGGACGCGTGAGGAAGACATCCAGCACGATATGTATCGGCCGTATTTCTTCGACCGGATGTCGGCCGGTCTCGACGAGAAGGGAATGCCGGTCGCCTGGAGCCATCGCTTCGCAGGCTCCTCGATCCTCGCGAGGTTTCTCCCGCCTGCGTTCAACAACGGACTTGACCCCGACACCACCGAGGGCGCCATCGATCTGGTCTACGCGCTGCCGAATATGCGCGTCGAATATCTGCGGGTGGAGCCTCCGGGCATTCCGACTGCCTTCTGGCGTAGCGTCGGACCGTCGCACAATGTGTTCGTGACCGAGAGCTTCATCGACGAACTGGCGGCCGCGGCGAAGCAGGATGCGGTCGCCTATCGGCGGGCTCTGCTCGACAAGTCGCCGCGCGCCAAAGCTGTCCTCGAGCTCGCCGCCGAAAAGGCCGGCTGGGGACAGCCGGCGCCGGAAAGGGTCGGCCGTGGCGTCTCGGTCCAGTTCGTGTTCGGGACCTATTTGGCGCTGGTCGCCGAGGTTGAAGTGTCGAAGGATGGCGCGGTTCGCGTCCGGCGGGTCGTCGGCGCCGTCGACTGCGGCGTCGTGGTCAATCCCGATATTGTCCGGGCGCAGGTCGAGGGCGCCGTCATTTTCGGCATCACCGCAGCGCTCTACGGCGAGATCACGCTGAAAGACGGCCGTGTCGAGCAGGCCAACTTCGACACCTACCAAATGCTGCGCATCAGCGAGGCGCCGGCGATCGAGGTCCATATCGTCCAGAGTTCCCAGCCACCGGGGGGGATGGGCGAACCTGGGACCTCGGCGATCGTCCCGGCGGTCGCCAACGCGATCTTTGCCGCGACGGGAAAGCGCTTGCGAAAGATGCCCGTCGACGCCAGCCTGCTGAAGCAGCCCGCATGACCGGACCGACGCCGCGACAATCGCGAAGCTTCAAATGATGAGTTCCGAACACACACGATAGAAAGGAGACGTCACATGATACGCAAGGCAAAGGCGGTTTGGCGCGGCGCGGGCCGCGACGGCAGCGGCAATCTCTCCACCGATTCCGGGGTGCTCGCAGAGACCCCGTATTCTTTCAGGACCCGGTTCGAGAACGAGAAGGGCACAAATCCGGAAGAGTTGATCGCGGCCGCCCACGCCGGATGCTTCACCATGGCGCTGGCCTTCCAACTGCAGGCCGCAGGCTTTACCCCGACCGAACTCAGTACCGAAGCAGCGGTCACGCTCGAGCCGGAGGGCCAGGGTTTCCGCATCAGCCAGTCGGCGCTGACGCTGCGGGCCCAAGTGCCGAAACTCGATGAAGCCGCGTTTACTCGAATCGCGGGCGACGCCGAGAAGAACTGCCCGGTCTCCAAGGTGCTCAACGCAGCGATCACTTTGGACGCCAAGCTGGTCTGAGGAGCCGACCAAGACTTCCACATAAGGAGGACAACAATGGTTCGAACCCATCAGCCGGGCGAAGCCGCCTTCACGTCGATCCTGCCCGAAGAGATCGAATGGAAGCCGTTCCCCGCTTTCCCGCCCGGGGCCCGTCTCGCCGTGCTCGTCGGCGAGCCGTCGAAGCCTGGCCCCTATATGATCAGAGTCAAGGTGCCCTCCGGCGTCAAGCTGATGCCGCACAAACACCCGGAGGATCGAATCTACACGGTCATGTCCGGCGTTTTCTACATCGGCCTCGGCGATCAGTTCGACGGCGACAAGGTCAAGGCTTATCCGCCAGGAAGCGTCGTCGTGCTGCCCGGCGACACGGCCCACTTCCACTGGGCGAAGTCCGGCGAGTACGTCACCCAGGTCTCGGCCATCGGTCCCTTGGGTCTCGACTACCTCGATCCGGGCGACGATCCGCGTCAGCAAGATCGCCAAGACTCGTCCCCTTCAGCAAATTAGGCCGTGGATGCGACGCCGGGGATGAGGTGATGGCGCGCCTGCTTTCCGTCAACGTGGGTCTGCCGCGCGACATCACGTGGCAGGGCAAGACCGTACACACCGCCGTTTGGAAGGCGCCGGTCGAAGGGCCGCGCATGGTGCGCCAACTCAACATCGACGGCGACGGACAGGGGGACTTGGTGGGCCACGGCGGTGAGCACCGGGCCGTGTTCGTCTATCAGATCAACTCCTATCGCCACTGGCAGAATGAGCTGGGTCGAAAGGACTTCGCCTACGGGCAGTTCGGAGAGAATTTTACCGTCGAGGGCCTGTCGGACGCAGAGGTGTGCATCGGAGACCATTACCGGATCGGCGGCGCCGTGTTCGAGGTCACGCAGCCGCGCGTCACCTGTTACCGGGTGGGCATCCGAATGAGCGAGCCCCAGATGGCCGCGCTGCTGGTCGCGCACGGCAGACCTGGTTTCTATTTCCGCGTTCTGGAGGAAGGCGAAGTCAAAGCTGGCGACGAGATCGTGCAGATCGCGGCCGGCCCCGAGCGCATGACCGTCTTCGAGATCAACGCGCTGCTCTACCTGCCCGGTCACCCGCGCAATCTACTGGAGCGCGCGCTGCGCATCCCGGCGCTGAGCGCCGGCTGGCGTCATTCCTTCGAGGCGCTGCTCGCGCAGGCGGCCGCCGGCGGCGCGATGACGGGAAACGCCGGCCTCACTCCGGCGCCCGATCCGCCGCCGGCGTGGCGAGGGTTCCGCCCGCTACGGGTGTCGCGCAAGGCGCGCGAGTGCAGCGACGTGATTTCGCTGGCGCTCGAGCCCACGGACGCGCGCCCGATCGCCAAGGCTCTGCCCGGCCAGTTTATCGTGCTGCGGCTCAAGCCGGCGCCCGATGCGCCTCCGCTGACGCGCAGCTATTCGCTGTCGGGGGAGCCCAGCGCCGAGCGTTATCGCGTCAGCGTCAAGCGGGAGGCCCATGGCGCGGCCAGCGTCTATGTCGACGACAAGCTGCCGGTTGGCGACGTCGTCGATGCAAGCGCCGCGCGCGGCGGCTTCACGCTGCGGCCGGGCGACCGGCCCGTTGCATTGGTCAGCGCCGGAATCGGGGTGACCCCTGTGCTGGCGATGCTGCACGCGCTGGCGACCGAAACATCGACGCGGGACATCTGGTGGCTATACGGAGCCCGCAACGGCCGCGAACATCCGTTCGCCGAGGAGACGCGCGGCTTGCTCAAAGCGCTCGCCCGCAGCCACAGCCATATTCGCTACAGCTCGCCCGATCCTGAGGATCGGCCCAATGTGGACTTCGACGCTCCCGGACGCCTGACCATGCAGGCGCTTCAGGAGCTGAGTCTGCCGCGCGATGGCGATTTCTATATCTGCGGACCGTCGACCTTCATGAACGATCTGACCGTCGGTCTTGCAGCCTGGGGCGTCGCGCCAGATCGCATTCACACCGAGATCTTCGGCTCGCAGCCGCCCATCACACCGGGCGTCGCCGCGTCGCCGGCCCGGCCGCCCCACCTCCCGGCCGGACCGGTTGGCGCCGGACCGCTGGTTTCGTTCGCCCGAACCGGACTGAATGTCCCCTGGGGGGCGACGTTCCAGAGCCTGCTCGAACTTGCAGAAGCGTGCGATGTGCCCACGCGATGGTCCTGCCGGACGGGGGTCTGTCACACGTGCGAGACGAGCCTTGTAGCCGGGGCGGTCAAATACCGTCCGGACCCGATCGACATGCCCGCAGACGGCAATGTGCTGATCTGCTGTTCGCAGCCGGAGGGCGACGTCGTCATTGACTTGTGACGGCTTGCGTCGCCGACGCGCAACAAACCAGGGAGCGCTTCACATGCGATCCGAGATGGCTCGGGGCGCGGAATCGAACCAAGGAGGTTCATCAATGAATACGATCGAAATCTCCGAGCACATTAACCATCGCCGGCGCCGGTTTCTTGGCGCGGCGGCCGTGACGCTTGCGGCCGCAGAACTCGGCGCGGCCGGCTTTGCCAACGCGCGGGCCGGCGAGACAAAGGCCGATCTGCCCGCGATCAATCCGGGCGCGAACACCTCGTTCGCCCCCCTGAAGCAGATCGACGCCGGCCTGCTGAATGTCGGATACGCCGAGGCTGGCCCAGCCGATGGTCCTCCGGTCGTTCTTCTGCATGGCTGGCCCTATGACATCTACAGCTTCGTCGATGTCGCGCCGCTGCTGGCGTCGGCCGGCTATAGGGTGATCATCCCTTATCTGCGCGGCTATGGTTCGACGCGATTTCTCTCGAGCGAGACGTTCAGGAACGGCCAGCCGTCGGCGGTCGCCGTCGACGCCATCGCGCTCATGGATGCGCTCAAGATCGACAAGGCGACCATCGCCGGTTTTGACTGGGGCGGGCGGACGGCCGACATCATCGCGGCGCTCTGGCCGGAGCGCTGCCAGGCCCTAGTATCGGTCAGCGGCTATCTGATCGGCAGCCAGGAATCCGGCAAGATTCCGCTGCCGCCGGCGGCTGAGCTGCAATGGTGGTACCAGTTCTATTTCGCGACAGAACGCGGCCGCGCCGGCTACGACAAATACCGGCGCGACTTTTCGAAGCTCATCTGGCGCCTCGCCTCGCCGAAGTGGAGCTTCGACGACGCGACGTTCGATCGCACGGCGGCGTCGTTCGAAAATCCCGATCACGTCGCCATCGTCATCCATAACTATCGCTGGCGGCAGGGACTGGCTGAAGGCGAGCCGAAATACGACGATCTGGAAAAGCGGCTTGCTGATGGTCCCGTCATCGCCGTGCCGACCATCACCCTTGAAGGCGACGCCAACGGCGCGCCGCATCCGGAGCCCGGCTCTTACGCCAAGAAATTCTCCGGCAAATATGAGCACCGGACCATCACGGGCGGCGTCGGGCACAATCTGCCTCAGGAAGCGCCGCAGGCCTTTGCCCAGGCCGTCATCGACATCGCCGAAGATTGAGCGCCGCCCTCGGCGCCCTCACGGGCGCAGCGCGTCCTGGGCCGCGATGATGCGGTCGATCAGCCGGTCCTCTTCGCTTTCGGCCGGAGCGGGGGCCTTCAGCCGGTGCTGCGCGTGAACGATCGAATCGTGCAGGATCTCGTCGATATCCTGGGAGGCTTCGAACGGCCCGGCGACGCCCTTGACCTTGGAATTGTCGAATAGAGCCGACCACGTCTTGTCGCCCCTCAGCGGACCTTCCCACGCCTTGTTATAGCGGACGAGCGTGTCGGTCGGCACGTGGGCCAGGATCGCTTCGACGCCGAAACCGCGCGCGATCGCCTCGTGGATCTGGTTCCAGGTGGAGCCGCGATCGGTGGTGATGTGGAAGTCGTCGTTGAGAGCGCGCGGATTGCCGAAAAGGCGCACGAACGGCTCCGCAAAGTCAACGGACCGGGTGAGCGTCCACAGCGACGAGCCGTCGCCCGCGACGATCACCGGCCTTCCGGAAATCATCCGCCGGATCGCCGAATCGGGATCGCCGACCTGGATCGGCATGGCGGTGCGCACGGTATGGCTCGGACGCACGATCGTATAGGCGAGCCTGTCCTGGTCGCGGAGCAGACGCTCGCAGGCGATCTTGTCACGACTATAGGGCCAGTACCTGTTCTCGAGCGGCGTCCGCTCGGTCATCATGTAGCGCCGGACAGGCTTCTCGTAGACAGAAGCCGAGGAGATGAAGACATATTGTCCCGCCTTCCCGGTGAAAGCGGCGATGTCGCGCTTCATCTGATCGGCGGCATAGACGCAGAACTGAGCGACGACGTCGAAACGCCTGTCGGCAAGCGCGCCATAGGCCGCATCGTTCATGTCGCCGGCCAGCGTCTCAACCCCGGTCGGCAACGCCGCGGCGGTCCTGCCCCGGTTGAGGACCGTGACCTTATGACCCGCCCTCACGGAAGCCTCGACGCATGGCAGGGAAATCTGGCCGGTGCCGCCGATATAGAGAACGCTGAGCGCCATCGCTTATCCTTTGAATGAACGGCTTCGGCGCCGAATATGGAAGGATCGCCGGTCCATCATACCACGAGGCGGCGGATCACTTGACAATTCGGGCGAACGACTTGGCGGCGGGCGCCGCCTCCTCATCCGGCGCCCATTTGCCGAAATGGCCGGCGCCGGACGCCGCGCTATTTGCCGGCAAGCCTGTCGGCGAACAGCGCGACGGTCCTGGCGTAGATCGGCGCGGAATTCCATTCGAGGATGGCGGCGAAGTTCGGCTCGCCTTCGTCCCATCCTGCGCCCGCCTGCCAGCCGTGGGCTTTGAGGAAATTTGCGGTCGAGGCGAGAGCGTCGGCGGAATTGTGGATGAGGTCCGGAGACCCGGCGCCGTCTGGCGTGGTTGCGAACATGAGATAAGCCGACGGCATCAGCTGGGTCTGGCCGAGCTCGCCCGCCCACGCGCCTCTGAGCTGCCTCGGATGCTGCACGAGGCCGCGCTGGACCATCATCAGCGCGTCGATCATCTCCGCCCGAAAACGTTCAGGACGGCGGCAATCCCAGGCGAGCGTCGCGAGCGCGTCGAAGGTCGGAAACGAGCCGTTGTCGGCGCCGAAACTGGTCTCCAGTCCCCAGATGGCGACCAGCACCGGCGCCGGAACGCCGAAACGCTGTTCGATTGTCCTCAGCGGCTCGGCATAGGTCCTCATCATCGCCTTGCCCCGGGCGACCCCGCCGGGCGTGATGTGACTGGCGGCGAACGAGGCGAAGTTGCTGCCGAAAGACGCGACGCCGTGATCGTGACCCTTGACCGCGGCGTCATAGGCGACGCCGGAGAGGGCGGCGTCGACGACCTCCGGCGAGACGCCGTCGAGGATTGCGACTTGCCTGAAGGAGGTGAGCCACGCGCCGAAGCCTTCGGCGCTCTTGCCGCACACCTCAGCGCGCGATTCCTGAGCGCTTGCGCAAGGAACGCCAAGACCGAGCGCCGCGGCGGCGGCCAGCAGCAGGACTCTCACGTCTCTTCGTCGCATCAATGCGGCCCCTCCGTCGAAAATCATGTCAGCGCGCGCCGCAGTTCCAGCCCATGCGGCGGCGATCCCGGCTGTCTCACGCCATCGGAAGGGCGCATGGCCTCATTCGTCGACGAGGTCAAGGGCGGGTCGTCAGGCCCGACCGCTTCGCCGCCGCCCGAAATCGTGCAGGCGGAGCGCCCATTGATAGCCGACGACTGCGCCCTTCAGTCGCGGCAGAACCAGCAAGCCGACAACCGCGGTCACAACCAGCCAGAATGCCGCGACGGCGAGAAGCGGCATTTGCGACGAGGCGTCATCCGACAGGAGAACGCCGAGGCCGCCGACGAAACAGGCGATGAGCAGCGTGAGAAAGGCCGGCGCGTCATCGGCGCGGTGCCCGCTCAAATCCTCGCCGCAGGCGGGGCAGCGCGGGTTGACGCTGAGATAGGCGCGGAACATCGCACCCCTGCCGCAATTGGGACAGCGCCCTATGAAGCCGCGCCCGACCGCGACGGCGAGGCTGCGCTTCCGAGGTCCGTCGACGGCCTGCGGGGGCGCGGGACTGACGGGCGTCGGCGAAAGGGGCGTCTCTCGCGGGAGCGGCGCATCGACCATGGCATCCTCCTCGGGGGAAAAGCGAGTGAGGCGTCTCCCGAAGCGCCTGAGGCATAGCGTTGTCAGCTTTTGATGATAGTCCTTTTTATGCGGGGACGTGTTGTCAAAGCTTTCGCCCGCGACGTCGCCCGGCGGTTCCGATCGCCTCGAATTCACCGATTTTACGATCCACCTTCAGGACGCGGGCGACACATTGTTGCCCGGTCCGGAGGGAACGGGACATGCCGACAATCACCACAAGGGACGGCGTCGAGATTTTTTACAAGGACTGGGGTTCGGGTCAGCCGATCGTGTTCAGCCACGGCTGGCCGCTCTCGGCGGACGATTGGGACCCGCAGATGCTCTTCTTCCTGAACCGCGGCTATCGCGTGATCGCGCACGACCGGCGCGGCCACGGCCGCTCGACCCAGACCGCCGACGGCCATGACATGGACCATTACGCCGACGACCTCGCGGCGGTGACTGCGCATCTCGACCTCAAGAACGCGATCCATGTCGGCCATTCCACCGGCGGGGGCGAGGTCACGCACTATGTCGCGCGGCATGGCGAAAGCCGGGTCGCAAAAGCGGCGATCATCAGCGCGGTGCCGCCGCTGATGCTGAAGACGGCCGCCAATCCGACCGGGCTGCCGAAGGCGGTTTTCGACGACCTGCAGGCGCAGCTCGCCGCCAGCCGGCCGCAGTTCTACTACGATCTGCCCGCAGGACCTTTCTACGGCTTCAACCGGCCGGGCGTGAAGACTTTGGAGCCTCTGGTCTGGAACTGGTGGCGCCAGGGCATGATGGGCGGCGCCAAGGCGCATTATGACGGCATCGTCGCTTTCTCCCAGACCGACTTCACCGAGGACCTGAAGAAGATCACGGTTCCGGTCCTGGTCATGCACAGCGAGGACGACCAGATCGTGCCCTATGTCGCCGCGGGCCCATTGTCCGCGAAGCTCTTGAAGCACGGCACGCTGAAAACCTACAAGGATTTTCCGCACGGCATGATCACCACCCAGGCCGACGTCATCAACGCCGACCTGCTCGCCTTCATCAAGGGCTAGACTAGCTCGTGGGTCCTGCGTCGCCAGCCGATCGAGATCGAGCGCTACGCGGCGGCCTAATTTCCCTCAACCCGTTTAACGCGGCCCGCGTCGTCGCGGGCCGCGCGCTTTGTGAAAATCCCGCTTACTTGCCCATCATCGACTTGGCGTTGTCCGGCGTGATTGCGGTCGTCGGCACTGTGACAGTCGTCGGCACGGTCTCGGCGCAATCGAGCAGGATCGCCTTCGCCATGTCGATGGCCTGCGGGCCGCCGGTCGGATAAGTGAACGTTGCCGCCCACTCGCCCTCAGCGACGGCGCGGATACCGCCCGCGGGTCCGGGAAGACCGTCTGTGCCGAGGATCTTGATGTCGCCGTCCTTCTTTCCCGCGCCCTTGGCCGCAAGTCGCGCGCCCGCCGCCATCATGTCATTGCTCGCGTAGAGCGCCTTGATGTTCGGATGGGCCTGTAGCATCGCGGCAAACGCGGTCTGAGCTTTGTCCGGCAGCCAGTCGGCCGCCTGTTCGGCGACGACCTGGATCTTGGCGTTGGCCTTCACGCCATCCTTGAAGCCGTTGAGACGTTCGACCGCCGGGGTCGAACTCGGCAGACCCTCCAGCACCGCGACCTCGCCGCCGTCTGGCAGGAGCTTGTCGGCGACATATTTGCCGGCCTCCTGGGCGATCTTGAAGTTATCCCCGCCAATAAAGGCCGTATAGTCCTTGCCGGGATCGCCGACAGTCTTGCGGTCAAGTTCGATGACCGGAATGCCCGCCTTCATCGCGCGCGCCACGACCGGGGTTAGCGGCGAAGCCTCGAACGGCGAGATCAGGATCAGGTCCACCTTCTGGGTGATGAAATTGTCCATTTGCGAGGTCTGGGTGTTCACGTTGCCGGCGCCGTCGGCGATCTGGAGCGTGAACTGCGGCACCTTCGCCGCCGCTGCGGTCAGCTCGTCGTTGACGTGCTGGCGGTAAGGCTCGGCGTTGTTGGCCTGCGAGAAGCCGATGACGAACTTTCCATCCTTGGAACATTCCTTGACGAGGGGCGCGGCGTTGGCTGCGCCCGCGAGGAGCGCGAACGCTCCGACGCCGAGCGCTAAAGCCGAGTGCTTTCTGACAGTGATGAAAACCATATCCTTCTCCCTTGCTTCATTGTCCGGTGGCGATCAGCATCGCCGGCTTCATCGCCGGACGCGCGATCCCTTTTTGCGTCGCCTTTCCTACCGGCCCAATCCCTCGCGGCGACGGACGAGAGATTGAAGAACTGCGGCAAGCACGATGATCGCGCCGGTCGCGAGCAGCTGCAGCGCCGCGTTGATGTTGTTGAGCTGAAGGACGTTGGCGAGCGCGCCGAGCATCACCGCGCCCGCGACCGTGCCGACCATCGAACCCGCGCCGCCGAAGAGGCTCGTGCCGCCAATGACGACCGCGGCGATCGCCGTCAGTTCGTAGCCGGTGCCGTCGTTGGCGCTGCCGAAATTGAATTGGCCCGCATGAACGATACCGGCAATCGCTGATACGAATCCAGTAATTGCATAGACCGAGACCTTGACCAATGTCACCGGCACGCCGGAAAGCCGCGCTGCGCGCTCGTTGCCGCCGACCGCGAACACGTAGCGGCCGAAGCGGGTGAAGTTAAGCACAAAGGTCGCGATCGCCGCGACGACGACGAACACCAGTGTCGCCACCGGCACGATATTGTTGAATAGCCGGTCGCCGAGGATGGCGAAGACGGGCGGCGCGAGCCCCGGCCCCTCGCCATACGAAATGTTGATGTACTGGTTGTTGGAGATAACAAGCGCGAGGCCGCGGGCGACCTGGAGTCCTGCGAGCGTGACGATGAACGGCTCGAGCCTGAAGCGTGTCGAAATGCCGCCTTGGATCGCGCCGAAAGCCGCGCCGCAGGCGACGACGAAGAGCACCGTCGCGATCAGTCCCCAACCGGCGGTCGTCATGATCGTCGCCGTCAGCACGCTGGAAAGGCTCAGAAGCGCGCCGACCGAGAGATCGATGCCGGCCGTGATGATGACGAAGGTCATGCCGACCGCGATGATGCCCGTCTCTGACACGGCCCGAACGATGTTGGCGACATTGTCGGGCGCCAGAAACAGGATATGGCCGTGCCGCTGAGGCGAGAAGATCACGCCTCCAATCGTGACCAGCACGAGGCCGATGACGCTTTGAAAGCGAACGGCGATGGCCAAGAGGTCGAGGCGGCGCCAGCCCGTCCTGGGCGCTGCAGAGATGTCGTGAACAGGGGCGGCGTCGTTCATGCGGTGATGTCCTCGTTCGTCTCCGCCGCCGCGAGCACTTCGTGTTCATCGGCGCCGCCGGGGAATTCGGCGACGGTGCGGCCCCGTCGCAGCACGACGACCCGATCACAGAGGCCGATGAGTTCCGGCATCTCGCTCGAGGCGATGAGGACGCCGAGACCTTTGCCCGCGAGTTCGCGGATGCGGGCGTAGATTTCGCCCTTCGCGCCGACGTCGACGCCACGAGTGGGCTCGTCCAGCAAAAGGAGCCGCGGACCGCCGAGCACCTCCTTCGCGAGCACGACCTTCTGCTGATTGCCGCCGGAGAGCGCGCCGACGGCGACTTCCGGCAGCGGCGGGCGCACGTCGAACGAGCGGATCGCCCCGCGCGCCAAATCCACCTCGCGCGAGCGCGATATCAGAAAGAACGGCGAAACGCGGCGCAGCACGGTCAGCACCAGATTTCGTCCGACGCTGTCGCGTAGCAGGAGCCCGCTGCCGCGCCGGTCGTCGGTGACAAGGCCAAGCCCCTCGGCGCGCGCGCCGCGTATCGAGACGAGGCGTGCGGGCGCGCCATCGATTTCGACTACGCCGGACCATGTTCCGGGCCCGGAGGCGCCGTAGAGCGCGGTCAAAAGCTCAGTGCGGCCTGCTCCCATGATTCCGGCAAGGCCGACAATCTCGCCTGTGCGCACTGTGAGCGAAATGTCCGCCGGCGTCTGCCAGCCTGCGCGCGTCCTCTTTGGTCGGAAGCTGGCGTGTTCGAGACGCAGCACCGGGCGCCCAAATTCACCGCTCCGGCGCGGATAGAGCTCGGCGAGCGACCGGCCGACCAGCAGCCGCACGAGCTCCGATTGGGGCGCGCTCGCGGGCGCAATTCCAGCGACCTGACCGTCGCGCAGCACCGTCACCCGGTCTGCGACGCGGGGGACTTCTTCGAGCCTGTGGGAGATATAGACGATGCCGACGCCCCGCCCGGCGATCTCGCGCATAACCTTGAACAGCCGCGCAACCTCAGCCGCCGTCAACGCCGCCGTCGGCTCGTCCATTACGAGGATGCGAGAGGCGTAGGTCAGAGCCTTCGCAATGGCGACGATCTGCCGCCGGCCGACTGACAACTCCCCGACTGCCTGATCGACATCGATCTCGACGCCGACCGCCGCAAGACGTGACCGCGCCTCCCGGCGCATCGTCGCGCGATCGAGCACGCCCGCATGCGTGAGCTCGCGGCCCAGGAAGAGGTTCGCGGTGACGTCGAGGCCCGGAACGAGGTCGAGCTCCTGAAAGATTGTGGCGACGCCAGCGGCCTGCGCGGCGCGCGGATCGGCAAAGCGCACGGGCAGGCCGTCAATCCGCACCTCTCCGGCGTCGGGCTCGATCACTCCAGAGAGTATGTTCATCAGGGTGGACTTGCCGGCGCCGTTCTCGCCAAGCAGCGCATGAATCTCGCCGGGCCGGAGGTCGAAGTCCACGCCCCGGAGCGCCTGCACGCCGCCGAAGCGCTTGACGACGCCGCGCATTGTGAGCAGGGCGGAAGCGCCTCCGAGCGGAGCGTTCATTGCGGCCTCGCGCGGAAACGCCGGGGCGACGCGCGGTGGCGCTCGCCCCCGCCACGCAAACGTCCCGAGACCGAAACTCTTTTTATTTGCGCACTGCAGGCAATCGCCGCCACGTCGCCTCCCGAGCATTGCCGAGCTATTCTGACGTCTTGGCTGCGCTCGGTTCCCGGCCGCCTGACATGTCAGCCTAGCATGCCGGAGCGCTCGCGCAACCGGCTCGGCGGACCACTATCGCGCCTCCGAACCGCGCGCGCGGGATCGGCCCGGCGGCCCACTCCCCAAGCTCTCGACCACGGCGCCCGTTCACCACCGCAGTTTGTCGATTGCCGCCCGATCGTCTCGACATTGGCCTCCGCGGCGGAGGCGCCGGCGTCGACCATCCGCATCAACGTGCTTGGATGCCTCGGGCTTCCTGAAATCCACCTCGAATTCGACGGAAGCGGCGTCTGTGAGGTCTACGAGGAGAAGTCGCGTTCGTTGCGATAGAGCCAATCTGCAAAGGAAAGAGTTGCGGCTCGATGAGGGGGCATTTTGGACCACTGGCGCCAGCGGTTTTTCAATGGATGCCCGCCTTCACCGAGGCCATCTGAGGCCCAACATCCGAGAATAGAACAGACGGAGCCAGGCGATGGCGAACGACGGACGAAGGACAACATCTTGGGGCAAAGGAATAGCGGTAACCCAGCGGACGTCCAAAGAGACCCGCGACGATCGAGGAGAAAAGGATAGTCGCTGACGTGAGGGCCGCGGTGAAGGAGCGCACGCGAGGGCGATCGCTCTCGCATGGTGCGGCTATCGCGCGGACTTCGGTCCTTCCAACCATTGTACGCCCGCTCCGCCCTTTTGCGCCTTTGCAAGTTGAGTACCAAGCGTTTTGATTTGAACCACTAGAGGCAGCGCGACTCTGGAGCTTCCGCTCCCGCGACCGGCGCCTCAGCGGTCCCGGTTTTATCCAAGCGCCGCTGCGACGGCTTCGCGCAGCGTCGGCAGCAGCTTCGTCTCGAACCACGGATTGCGGCGCATCCAGCCCGATGCTGCGCCAGCTGGGATGCGGCAACGGCAGGAGGCCTGGCGAAGCTCGCTCGAAATTGAGGACAGTGTCGGTGAGCGTCGCGCCTGAGGCGTCCCGCAAATAGGCCTTTTGCGCATAGCGCCCGACGAGAAGCGTCAGACGCACTTCGTCCATATGTCTGCGCAGCCGCTCGTGCCAAAGGGACGCGCATTCGCGCCGCGGAGGATGGTCGCCGCCCCTCTCGCTTGCGCCCGGATAGCAGAACCCCATCGGCATCAGGGCGACCCGGTCGGGATCGTAGAACCGGGCCTCGTCGACGCCCATCCATTCGCGCAGCCGCGCACCGCTCGAATCGTTCCATGGCAAGCCGGATTCATGCGCGCGTCTGCCGGGCGCCTGACCGACTACGAGCACGCGCGCAAGCTGCCCGACCTGGACGATCGGCCGCGGCCCTAGCGGCAGCGAGGCTCTGCAGACCGCGCAGGCGCGAATGTCATGCAAAAGATCCGGCAAGAGATCCGGGAGGCTCGGGGTCATCATCGCCCGGTCGTGAGCGGCAAATCGATCGGCAGTACGAGATTCCTTGCCCTCGGCCCTGGGGTCTCAGGCCGCGCGCTGCGCCGCCGGCATCGCCGCCCCGAGGTTCACCCGGGCGGTGAGCGGAAGATGATCGGAGGACCGCCGGGCGAGCGGCGTGTCGTGAACCGCAAGATCGGTGATCAGGCCCGCCGGCCAGCCGAGAATCCGGTCGAGCGCGAAAATCGGCCGCCGGGAAGGAAAGCTCAGGATAGAGGGCGCGACCCCGAACGTGGATTCAAGCCCGCGCAGGGCCGACCGCCCCCGCCTTCGCCATTCGTTGAAATCGCCGAGCAGGATGGTCGGCATCGGAGGCAGGTCGCGGAAGGCCGTCATGAGGGCGCTGATCTGGTCGACCCGCGAAAGACGAAAGAGGCCAAGGTGAGCCGCGATGACGCGAAACTCGCCCTCGCCGAGGTCGAGCTCGGCGACGATCGCGCCGCGCGGCTCTCGCCCAGGCAGCTTGAGGCGTGAACGCCGGTAGGAGATCGGATCGCCTCGCACCAGCAACGCATTGCCGTGCCAGCCATGGCGGTGGGACACATCCGACTGCACCAGAAGATGCAGCCCGGTTTCATGTCTGACGGCGGACGGATCGAGAAGCCCGGTGCGGCGGCCGAAGCGGCGGTCGACTTCCTGAAGGGCGATCAAATCGGCGCCGATCTCGCGAATTACGCCGATGATGCGATCGGGCCGGGTCACCCCATCGAGGCCGCGGCACTTGTGGATGTTGTAGGATGCGACCTTCAAGGGGAACCTCGCTTCAATTCGCTTTCATATATAGGGCATCGAGAGCCGCGCCGCCGCGTCTCTGAGTTTCACGATGAACGGGCGCTTGTCGATCTCCTCAAGCGTGATCGGCTGAACGCGCTTGGCGTCGATGATCTCGGCCAGCCTTACGGCCAGCCCGCCATCGTAGATCTCGACGGTCAGTTCGAAATTCAAACGAAGGCTTCGTATGTCCCAATTCGCGCTGCCGATGAGACTCCATTGGTCATCGATCGTCATCAATTTCGAGTGATCGAACGGGGGTGGACTGAGCCAAAGACGGCATCCTGTCTCCAATAGCGGCCGGATATGCGGACGGGCCGCCCAGGCCACCAGGAAGTGGTTGTTATGCGCCGGCAAGACGACCTGCACGTCCACCCCGCGCAAGGCGGCGAGCTGGAGCGCGGTGATAAGTTGCTCCTCCGGCAGGAAATAGGGAGTGGCGATCCTGATCGAACGACGCGCCAGGTTGATCGCGGACAGGAGGACGAGAATCAGCCGATCGACCTCCTGGTCCGGTCCGGCGACGATTGCGCGCGCCGCCGATCCGCCGCCGGCATGCGCCGGACGCGTCGAATCCGTCGCCATCGGCTCTTCGCCGGTCGTGAACGACCAGTCGTCGTCGAACGTCTGCTCGATCTGCCGAATGATCGTCCCCCCGAGGCGAAAATGGATGTCGCGGACCGGCGCTTTCGGATGATTGGCGATCACGTTCTCGGCGCCGATGTTGAGGCCGCCGACGAACGCGGTCTCCCCGTCAATGGCCAGACATTTCTTATGCAGGCGCAGGTCGAGGAACGGCATTTTCCACGGCAGCGTCGAATGCAGGAACCGGGCGGAGGGAACGCCTTGCCGCCGCAAGGCGTGATAGGCCGAAGAGCGCAGGAATCCGCCGCCAAAGCCGTCGATCAGAACGCGGATTCTGACGCCCCTCTGATGGGCTCTGGCCAGCGCGTCGATGAACTGCAGGCCGGGCTCGTCGGTCCGGAAGATATAGGTCGCGAGGCGGACGTGAGATTTCGCCCCCTCGATGGCGGCGATCATTTCCGGATAGGCCTGATCGCCGCATTCGAGAATCGCGTCGACCTTGCCGGTCGCGACGCCCTGTCCGGTGATCATTCCAATGGCCGCCTTGAGGCGCTCGAGCGGATCCTCTGAAGACATGTCGCCCGTGGCGTGAGCGCCGGCGCTCCGCGTGGATCCCATCAGCTTCCGGGCGCGGCGCTTCACCCGGTTGATGCCGAATCCGACGTAAAGAAGGGATCCCAGAACGGGCGCGAGCCAGGCCATCCCGATCCATCCGATCGCCGTCGGCACATTGCGCTTGGTCATCAGCGCATGCACGGTCACGGCCCCGGCCATGACCATATGGAGACCGCCGACCAGAAGCGCCTGGGCTTCGAGCAGCGCCGGTGACTCGGAAAAGGGGTCCAAATTAGCGCTCTGACATTGCCGTCGGCCTTCGACCCCTCGATCTTGAACCAATCGCGTGCGATGACAACAGGCGAGTCCGCCATGCCCGAACCATCGAGCCCCCCAAGGTCTACGCCGAGAGCCGAACACTATGTCGTCGTCGACGGCTCGGACGGCCCGCGACGCGATTTTCGAATCAGCGTCGGCTTGCGCGAGGGCTGGGACGCCGAGGGGCGGGTCTTCGACGTCTCGGAGGCGGTTCGCACCGCGCGGGCCTGGATGAAGCGCCGGGTCGAAGCGGGCGAGCCTGCGCTTTCGGGCATGTTCACCCGCGCCGAGGTGACCTACGCCTGGCCGCGCGAGGACGGCTCGGTCGGGTCGGACCGCGAGCCCGTCGCGCTCTTCACCGGCGAGGCGGTGCATGCCTATCTCGGCCATCTGCCGGACGCCGCGATCGAGGCTATGCTGAACGAGCTTGCGGCCGAGCTCGGCGCAGCGCTGGGGCAGGAGCGCATCTATGTCGCCTTCGCCGACCGGACCTGGATCCTCGACGCAGGGGAACGCGGGCGAGGCGCCTGAAGGCAGCGTCAAGCCTGGAGGTACTTCGGGCCCAGCACGACGGCCCCGGTCTCGATGAGCGACTTGAGGTTGGAGAGGATTTGCGGCCAACCCTCGGTGACGGCGGCGATGAACTTCGAGGCCTCGCGTTCCATGCTGTGGACGATTGTCAGTCCTCGCCCACGAGCTCGATCTCCATCGTGCACAGCGACCACCCTTCCGCCTTGAGCTCCGGCCTGAACTCGTTGCGCCAGCGGTGTCCTCGCCACGCCTGTTGCGCGCTACGCGCTCGCCGGACGCCGGAACGTTCGCCGCGCCTCTTCGAGGAACGTGCGCACGCCGGGCGAGCTCAGGCGGTTGGCCTGATAGACGAGATTTACGGGCAGAGGCGGCGGATTGAGGTCGGGAAGAACGTACCGAAGCCGCCCGGCCGCGACATGACGGTCAGTCTGGTAGTTGAGCGTTCGTGCGATCCCCGCGCCGTCGATGGCGGCGTCGATCGCAGCTTCAACGCTGTCCGTCATCAGCCGCGGCTCGCATCGGACGATGGTCTTGAGATCGGGCCCGAAGCGCCACTCGCCGTTGGGGGCGAAGATGTCGAATGTGATAAGGTCATGACTGCGCAGTCCCACAGCGTCCGCCGGCTCTCCTCGCGCAGCGAGATAGGCGGGACTGGCGACGAGCGTTCGCCACACCTCGGCGACGCGGACGGCGTGCAGCGAACTGTCGCCGAGTTCCCCAACCCGGACCGCGACGTCGACGCCTTCGTCGACAAGCCGCACGTATCGGTCGGTCAGCGCGAGCCGGACGTCGAGCGCCGGATGGGCGTTGAGGAGACGGATCACGATCGGCAGGATATGCATCCGCCCGAACAGGACCGGCGCGGTCACGATCAGAAGCCCGCGTGGCTCGGCCCTGTCGCCGCGAATTGATCGCGCGGCGTCGTCGAGCTCGTCGAGCGCGCGCCGGCAGCGCTCGAGATAGGCCGCCCCCTCCGGCGTCAGCGCGACCGACCTGGTCGTGCGGCGAAGAAGCGCAACGCCGAGCGATTCTTCCAGGCTGGCGACCCCGCGGCTCGCGGCGGTCGGCGAGATCCCGAGCGCGCGCGCCGCCTCGACAAAACTCGCCCTGTCGGCGACGGCGGCGAAGGTTCGCAACTGATCCAGCCGGTCCAAGCGATTATCCCGATTCCTGCACGACTGAAGCGCCGATATTGGCGATTATCGTCAGCCCGGCAAGAGCCCATGTACGTATGGCTGGGCCGCAAAGGAGTGCAAGACGATGTTTAGCCCGATTTTTCCCTATCGCGACAGCGCCTGCTCAGCTTCACGCCTGCAGGTTTGCGATCTCAACGCCCAGCTTGCGCCGCTGAACCTTTACGGACTCGGCGGCATCGGCGCCGCCGTCGTCGACGGCCTGCTCGCGCTTGTGCGCTCTCGCGCAATGCCGCATCGCGGCGAGGCCGGCTGCGTCGGTCATTGAGTCCCTCACCGGACTGCCCAATACAAGGAGATTGCGATGGCTGCGGCGGCGAGCGACATCGCCTTCACGGACGCCGTCAAGGCGGTGCAGACGCGCCGTGGCTCCCGCGAAATCTTTGCCGGGCGTGAAGCCGGCGGCGGGTTTCGGACAGAGATCGACGATGAACTCGTCGGTTTCCTGGGCGAGGTGGACACTGCCTATCTGGCGACGGCCAGCGCCGAAGGCCAGCCCTACGCACAGCACCGCGGCGGCCCCAAGGGCTTCATCCGCAGGGTCGGCGAGCGGACGCTGGGCTTTGCGGACTTCAGGGGCAATCGCCAGTACGTCACGACCGGCAACCTCATGGAGAACAGCCGGGCGTTCCTGTTCCTGATGGACTACGCCCATCGACGCCGGGTCAAGGTCTGGGGCCGGGCCCGCGTTGTCGAAGATCCGCGGCTGATCGAGACCTTGATGCCGGCCGGCTATCGAGCGCGGCCAGAACAGGCGGTCCTGTTCGACGTCGCGGCCTGGGACGTCAATTGCCCGCAGCACATTCCGCAGAAGATCGACGCCGAAGATGTCGCCCGCGCTGTCGAAGGCCTGCGGCAACGTATCGAGGCGCTGGAGCGAGAGAACGCGGCCTTGAAGGCGGCTGGACGACCGTCGGATTGAGCGGGCAAGGCGCTCCGCCCCGAGCCTCTTCGCCCGCCGGCGCCGATTGCGCAACGACTTGGAGCGGAACGATGAGAGCGCGTCGATCGCGACGCCGACGCCGGGCGGCGCGCCCGACACGCGCCGGAAAGGGATAATTTCAAGCTGATTCAGCCGCTTACAGGAGATTCTAGAAGTTCTTGATGATCACGCTCCCCTGCAGACAGCGCATTC
This sequence comes from uncultured Alphaproteobacteria bacterium, assembly GCA_963775665.1. GTDB lineage: Bacteria > Pseudomonadota > Alphaproteobacteria > Rhizobiales > Beijerinckiaceae > Roseiarcus. The sequence goes on from CAVZJZ010000042.1 coordinate 50,507, forward strand.
GGCTGTTTGGCTCCCGTCCTGTTATGGGGCGGAGCAGGGAGAATAGTCTCCCTGTTCCCTCTTCACCTTCCACTTGAGCAGATCCGCGCAAGTCTTTGAGGCGCCGCAGATTATGCGATCGCTCGAGACGTGCGTCCAGCCGATTCTCCCTGTTAGCAGGGAGTAACAGGGAGAACTATTTACGGGTCTGAAGCGGAATCGTTCCTATTACAATCTGCCCGTCGGCAACCCATATGGGCGTCATGAACGCTTCCTTCGAACACAGACCCATGTTGCACCCACACGATTGCGCCAAAGTGGCTTCGCCGCTCATTCGCCACGACCTCTGCGCGCAGATCGCGCCGCTCGATCGCTATGGCCTCCCCGGACTTGGCGTCGCTCTCGCCGACGGCCTCCTGGCGCTCGTCGGCGCCTCCAGGACCGCGCTTTGCGCCGCCGTCGGCTGCGTCGAGGGCTGACCGCGACGCTTCGCCGGCGGCGACAGACGTTTTCCCCCCGAAGCGGACTTCCGCATATCGATGTTGGCTGATCACGGTTCGCGCCGTCGGGCGGCTTGCGGCTGATCGCCTGGGCGAACGAGAAACGACCCGCGCTGCGAAACCAGAGCCGGGGCGCCTCCGTATCATATTCATGTCAGAACCGCCCGCTATAGACTCCCGCAATGGTTGATTTTGGAGACATGCCTATGATCCGCTCGCACAGCCGAGCCAGCATGCGCCCGGTCCCGTTGCTCGCGCTTTCCGATCTCAACGCCAGGCTTGCGACGCTCGACCGGTACGGCCTCAAAGGTCTGAGCCGGGCTCTCGTTGACGGTCTCCGCGGGCTCGCGGGGGCGTCAAAGACCGCGTTTTGCCGCGCCGGCGCCTGACGGCGCTTCCGGCCGTCATCTCACCCGCTCGATCAGCGCCATCGCGGCCAAGGGGTTTCGCGCCTTGAAGCCGCTGATGACATAGAGAAAAACATCGCGCGCGGGCGCCTTGGGCTGGGGCGCAAGGGTCTCAAGGTCGGGCGGGACGCCGCCGTCCGCCCAGGCCCTGGCGCGCTTCGCCCAGAGATCGAGCCCCTCGGACGGATAACCGGCGCTCTCCGCTTCGGTCGTCCCCATGATGCGCGCATAGACGAAGGGCGCGGTCACGTCGGCGATCCTCGGGAACTTGCTGTCCCCTGCGACCACGACCGCAACCCCGTGCTCGCGCGCCAGCGCAACGAATTCGGGGGCGCAAAAACTGTCGTTGCGGACCTCGACGGCATGGCGGATCGCGAGGCCGCCGACGGAGCGGGGGAGCATCGCCAGGAACGCGCCGAAGTCTTCCGGATCGAAGCGCTTCGTCGTCGCGAACTGCCAATTGACCGGCCCGAGCTTTTGCTTGAGTTCGGTCACGCCGCTCGAGAAAAACCGCTCGATCGAGGAGCCGGCCTCGGCCAGAACGCGGCGGTTCGTGGCGAAGCGCGGGCCCTTGACCGCGAAGACGAAATCGTCCGGCGTTTCGTCGCGCCACTTTATGAAGCTTTCCGGCTTCTTCGAGCCGTAATAGGTGCTGTCGATCTCGATCGAGGTGAGCTTGCGGCTCGCGTGTTCGAGCTCCTGCCGCTGCGGGAGGCCTTTCGGATAGAAGGCGCCGCGCCAGGGTTCGTAGGTCCAGCCGCCGACGCCGATCCTGATTGCGGTCGAAGTGGGCAAGTTCGCCTCCAAAGATGCGGCGCCTATTGGCGCGCGATGGCCCCGACGGCTCCCCCCGTAAGCGCGACGAGATCAGCCGGCGTCAGGCGGAAGACCGCGTTCGGCGTGCCCGCCGCGGCCCAGATCTCGCCGAAGGCCATCAGCGCCTCGTCGATCAGGGCGACCGGCGCCGTGCTGTGGCCGACCGGCGGGACGCCGCCGATTGCAAAGCCCGTCGCCTCGCGCACGAAATCGGCGTCCGCACGGCCGATGGGCTCGCCGACAAGGGCGGCGACCCTCTTTTCGTCGACGCGGTTCACGCCCGAGGCGACAACGAGCACGGCCCGGCCGCTGCCGCTGCGGAAGACCAGCGACTTCGCGATCTGCGCAACGGTGCAGCCGATCGCGGCCGCGGCGTCTTCAGCCGTTCGCGTGCTCGCGTCGAATTCGAGCACGGCAAAGCGCTCGCCGAGCGCGGCTTGAACCTTGAGGGCCGAGGGGGCGGCGGCGGGCTTCATGCGCGACGTCCAAGTGCTGTGGCGACGGTATCGGATCTTATCAACCTACCCCCGTTGCTGAAACTATCATGGGGGCGGTCGCGCCTGGGCCCGCCCCCTCGCGTCAAAATGGCGGCGCGCCGAACCAGTGTGTCCAGAGGTCCCGCAGGCGGATCGTCCAGGCGACATAGCCGGCGATGGCCAGAAGACAGATCAGCGTAATCGAGCCCAGCGTCATCAGGAGGAAGCTCAGCACGTCGCCAAGCCGCCTGGCGAAGCCCCGCCGGCCTGGCTCGGCCGGCAGCGCCGCAGCGGATTGGGCCGGCGCGCTTCCGGCCGGAGCGGCGGCGAGCGGCGCCGGCTCCCAGTCGGCGCCGGCAAGGGGCTCCGCGGTTCGCATCGGCCACGCCGCCGGCTGGCGCTTCTCGATCGGCTCGCGCTCCTCGCGGCTCGCGCAGTCCGACGCCAGCGCCCGCTCGCGCTCGACGAGCCGGCGCGCGACATAATTGGTGACGGCCGCCACGATCCGGTCGATCTGCTGGCTCTCGGCGATCAGCACGCGCCCATGCATCGTGTCCTGGAAGAAGCGATAGGTTCGCCGGTCGCGCCCCATGCCGACGAAGGCGACCATGTCGAGAAAGAGGCGGGGATGCTCGCCCTGCGCAAGCGTCAGATCGAACATGTCGACGCCGGGCGGAGCCTGCCGCACGACGGGCTTCAATGCGCTTTCGAGCAGCGCGAGGCGCGCCGCCTCGATCTCGCGCAGATCCGCCACCGCCTCGGCGCGTTCGGCGTTCTCCGCCCGGGCCCGCCTCACCGCCGCGGCAAGGTCGGGTTTCGGCGCCTGAGGACCCTCGCGCTTCTCGTCCATGGCGTCGGTTCCCAAACTCGCTCGCTCTCCCGCCGCAATTCCGATCCCGGCGGCCAATTCAGGCTTTTCGACTTGAAGCTAGCCCAATCGTCTCTCTCACTTCAAATTGTCCCCCGCCTTGACGCCGATAAGGCGCCGGAACGGCTGGCGTTGGCTCGACGCAGGGTCGCATTCCCGAACCCGGTCATCGCGCCATTGATCCTTCCGCGTCGAATCCGGATAATCGTGGCCAGCGCCGGTTGCGGCCAAATGGAGCATGTTCGATGAGCGCCGCCGATCTGATGGATTTCTCGCCCGAGATCGCGGAGGCGCGGGCCGAGCGCAAGCCGATCGTCGCGCTCGAATCGACCATCGTCACCCACGGCATGCCCTATCCGCGCAATGTCGAGACGGCGCGGATGGTGGAGGACGCGGTGCGCTCGGCGGGCGCGACGCCGGCGACCATCGCGGTGATCGGCGGCCGCTTTCGGGTCGGGCTCGCGGCGGGTGAGATCGAAAGCCTCGGCCAGCTTTCGGGCGGGGTGGTCAAGGCCTCGCGGCGCGATCTGGCCCCGGTTGCGGCGCGCCGCGGCTCGGCCGGCACGACCGTTGCAGCGACGATGTACATCGCCGGGCTCGCGGGCATCGAGATCTTCGCCACGGGGGGCATCGGCGGCGTCCATCGCGGGGCGGAGGAGACTTTCGACATTTCCGCCGATCTGGTCGAATTGTCGCGCACCCGCGTCGCCGTCGTCTGCGCCGGGGCGAAGTCGATTCTGGACATCGAGAAGACGCTCGAATTCCTGGAGACGCAGGGGGTGGCGATCGTCGGCTACCGCTGCGACGAATTTCCCGCCTTCTACGCCCGCTCGTCCGGCTTCAGGCTGGAGCATCGCTGCGACGGGTTGCGCGACCTCGCCCGCATGATCCGCCTCCAGCGCGACATCGGCCCGGGCGGCCTGCTCGTCGCCAATCCGGTTCCCGAGGATCACGCCATGGAGGAGGCCGCGATCGAGGAGCGCATCGCCGTGGCGGTGGAGGAGGCCAAGGCGCAGGGCGTCGGCAAGAAGGAGGCGACGCCGTTCCTGCTCAGGCGCGTCGTCGAGCTGACCGGCGGCCAAAGCCTCGAGGCCAATATCGCACTGATCCGCAACAACGCGATCCTCGCCGCGCAGACGGCGATCGAGCTGGCGAAAATGTAGCGGCCTAGTCTCCTCCGAAGAAAAGGCCGTCGAATGCATGCTCACTTCGTCCTCGCGCATCCCGAACCGCAGTCCTTCAACGCCCACCTCGTGCGTGCCGGATCGGCGGCGCTTGAAGCCGAGGGCTGGACGGTCTCCGTGTCAGACCTCTACGCGATGGGCTTCGACCCTTGCGAGCGTCCGGAGCATTATGCGGACCGGACCGGTCCGGCCCGCTTCGACGCGCAGGTTGAGCAGCGCCACGCCTCCGAATCGGGCAGTCTGCCGAGAGCCGTGGCCGACGAACTCGCGCTGATGGACCGAGCCGATGTTCTCATCCTGCAATATCCGATGTGGTGGCACCTGCCGCCGGCGATGCTGAAAGGCTGGTTCGACCGGGTGCTCGCTTACGGCGCGGTCTATACCAGCCGGAAGCGCTTCGAGAACGGCCGCTTCGGCGGCAAGCGCGCGATGCTGTCGGTGACGGTCGGCACGAGCCGCGCGACTTACGAGCATGACGGGCGCAGCGGCGACATCGATCTCCTGCTCTGGCCGGTCAACTTCACCCTGGCCTATGTCGGCTATGCGGTGCTCGCGCCCTTCGTCGCCTATGGCGTCGAGGCGGGGCTCCGCTACTCCGACGCCGCCGCCATCGACGACCGGCTGCGAGCGATTGTCGCCGACTTTCGCGCCGTCGTCCCGCGCCTCGCCGAGCGGGAGACCATCCCCTTCAATCGCATGGAGGAGTGGGGGCCGGACGGACGCATCGTTCCGGAAGCGCCCGTCCACTCGCCCTTCATCCGTCGCAAGCAGCGGCTGGCTCTCGAGTGACGGTGGGCCACGACAGGACGGCCCCGTCCGAAGGCAACGCGCCACGCAGCGCCAATCCCCGCATCCTCCTCATCGGCGACGTGATGACCGACGTGATCGTTCGCCCCGAGGGGCCGCTGGCGCGCGGGTCCGACCGGCGCGCGGCGATCGCGCTCGAACCCGGCGGGTCGGCGGCCAATCAGGCGGCATGGCTCGCCTCCTTCGGCGCGCCCGTCGACCTCGTCGCCCGGGTCGGCGCGGCCGACGTCGAGGTCGAAGCGGAGCAACTCGCCAAGGCCGGGGTGACGCCCCATCTCGTCGGCGATCCGGAGCGCCCGACCGGGCGGCTCATCGCCCTCATCGACCCTTCCGGCGAGCGCAGCTTCCTCACCGACCGCGGGGCGAACGAGGCGCTCACCGCCTCCGACATCCCCGACGCGCTGGTCGCGGGCGCCTCGATGATCCATCTCTCCGGCTATTCGTTCTTCGCCCCCTCCCCTCTCGAGGCCGTGCTCGACGTCATGAGGCGCGCACGCGGTACGCCGGTCAGCGTCGACCCGGCCTCCGCCGAGTTTTTGCGCGAGGTCGGGCCGCAGCAGTTTCTCGAATGGACCCGGGGCGCGGCTATCCTCTTTCCCAACGAGGACGAGGCCGCGGTCCTGACCGGCGCGGCCGATTCCGAGACGCAATGCGCGCGGCTCGCCGCGGCTTATTCGCTCGTCGTTCTCAAGCGTGGCGGGAGCGGGTGCGAAGCGGCGGCGGGCGCGGCGCGCTGGCGGATCGCAGCCCCAAGCATCAAGGCGGTCGACACGACCGGCGCAGGCGACGCCTTCGTCGCCGCCTTCCTTGCCGCCCGGCTTCAGGGCGCGGAGATCGAGACCGCGCTCAAGCGCGCGGTCACGGCCGGGGCGGAAGCGGCGACCCGCATCGGGGGGAGGCCGAGGAGGGAGACCGTTCGCCCGGAGTGATTGCGGCGTGCTTCCGACTTCACGAGATCGTCCGGGAACCCTATGCTTGGGCGATGGCCGACAACTCGAAGGCGCGTGTTCCGATCCCCGCCGGATTTCGCCAGGGCGTGATCTCTGCGATCTCCGTCATTCTTGGCTTCTCACTCCTATTGCTGCGCTACTGGAGCTTCGAGGCGTCCGGTGAGGTGACGCGCGCCGCGGTTGTCGCCTGGCTCGCATTGCTGATTGCGCTTCTCCTTGAGTTTTATGCGCTCTGGCGTTCGCTGCAGATCGAGGACGACGACGAGCGCGAATATCGTACGACACTCCGCTGGTTCCTGACCTCGATCTTCGCGCTTCTCGGCGCCCTCGTCCTGGCGGCGTTGGCGGCGGCGAAGCTGGTCAATTTCTAGCTTGGGCGGCGATCGTTCGCCCTGACTGATATGAACGGTCACCCGGACTGATATACTTGCGTCCGCTGCTCCCTATTCCTATCTTTGCCGGCAACAGGTTTTCCGGCCCAAGAATTTGTACATGCTTGTCGTTTCCGAGCGGGGAATGACGGGAGTATTCCGGGGACCCAATTCCATCTGCTCTTTGCCTGGAGGCATTCCATGTCCATTCGTCCCGTCAAGCGCGTCGACCAGTCGCGTCCCACCATGGAGGGCGCGGGGGTGCGCCTGCGTCGCGCCTTCGGCTTCGGCGACACGTCCGATTTCGATCCGTTCCTGATGATGGACGATTTCCGCGGCGACAATCCGGCCGACTATCAGGCCGGCTTCCCCTGGCACCCCCATCGCGGCATCGAGACGATCACCTATGTGCTCGCGGGCTCGGTCGAGCACGGCGACAGCCTCGGCAATCGCGGCAAGCTTGGCGCTGGCGACGTCCAGTGGATGACCGCGGGCAGCGGCATCATGCATCAGGAAATGCCGACCGGCGACGCGAGGGGTCGCATGCACGGCTTCCAGCTCTGGGCGAACCTGCCCTCGAAACTCAAGATGACAAAGCCGCGCTACCAGGACGTGCCGGCGACCGCGATCCCCGAGGTCACCGACGACGACGGCGTGACGGTGCGCGTCATTTGCGGCGAGTTCTGGGGTAAGAGCGGGCCGGTCGACGGCGTCGCCGCCGAGCCGCGCTATCTCGACGTCACCGTGCCCGCCGGCAAGCGAAAGCGCCTCAAGGTCGAGGATTTCCGCCAGGCCTTCGCCTATATCTTCGAGGGCTCGGCGGATTTCTCCGACGCCTCCGCGCCGATCGGCGTTCTGCGCGAGGCGCAGGTGAACGGCGAGGAGATTCTGCTGCGCGATCGCGTCGGCAACCGCTCGCTCGTCGTGTTCGGCGCGGGCGACGAGATCAGCGTCCAGGCCGGCGAGGAGGGCGTGCGCTTCCTGCTCGTCTCCGGCCGGCCGTTACGCGAGCCGATCGCCTGGCACGGCCCGATCGTGATGAACACCGACGCCGAAATCCGTCAGGCGATGATGGACCTGCGTGACGGCTCGTTCATCAAGAGCTAACGAGAAACGGCTGGAGCCGCTGTCCGCAGCGGCTCCAGCACAGACTGCCCAGCATTCATAAAGGCGCTCCGCTCTCGACGGAACGCGAACCACGGCCCGCGCGTTTTGCGCCCATAAAAAGCTCAAGCACCAAGGCGGCGGAGCCGAGCGGAGATGGTCAATTCGACGATCACGGCGCAGTGCTGCATCGCCGGCGGCGGCCCCGCCGGGATGATGCTCGGATTCCTGCTGGCGCGGGCCGGCGTTCGCGTGGTGGTGCTGGAAAAGCACGCCGACTTCTTCCGCGATTTCCGCGGCGACACGGTTCATGCTTCGACGCTCGAACTGATGTATGAGCTTGGCCTGCTCGATGAGTTCCTCAAGCTGCCGCATCAGAAGGTGGAAACGCTGACCGGCCAGGTCGGCGCCGAGCACCTTCAGTTTGTCGATTTTCGCCAACTGCCAACGCATTGCAAATTCGTAGCGCTGATGCCGCAGTGGGACTTCCTTAACTTCCTGGCCAAGCAAGGCAAGCGCTACACGACGTTCGACCTGCGGATGCAGGCCGAGGCGACGGACCTGATCGTGGAGAACGGGCGCGTGACGGGCTTGATCGCCAAGACGCCGGACGGCGAGCTCACGATCCGCGCGGATCTGACGATCGGCTGCGACGGGCGCCATTCGACCGTGCGCGAGAAAGCCGACTTCAAGAGTGATGACTATGGGGCGCCGATGGATGTGCTGTGGTTCCGGCTTTCGCGCAAGGAGAGCGACAGCCCGGACACCTTCGGCCATATCGAAGCCGGCAGGCTGATGATCATGTTCGATCGCGGTGATTACTGGCAATGCGCCTACGTCATCGCCAAAGGCGGGATTGAGCGCGTGAAGTCCGAGGGCCTCGAAGCCTTTCGCAGACGGGTCGTCGAGATGTCGCCGTTCGTGTCGGATCGTGTAGCGGAATTGAACACCTGGGACGACGTCAAGCTGCTCACCGTCACGGTCGACCGGCTGCGAAAATGGTGGCGGCCCGGGCTCATTTGCATCGGCGATGCGGCCCACGCGATGTCGCCGATCGGCGGGGTGGGCATCAACGTCGCGGTGCAGGACGCGGTCGCCGCCGCCAACCGGCTCGCCGCTCCGCTGCGCGCCGGCACGGTGACGGACGACGATCTTCAGGCGATCCAGGAGCGACGCACTCTGCCTGTCAAGTTCACCCAATGGCTGCAGCTCAACATCCAGCGACAAATCATCAGCCGCGTCCTGGCAAGTCAGGCGCGGCCGAAGCCGCCGCAGATCCTCAAGCTCTTCAATGTTCTTCCGGTCTTGCGCCGCATACCAGCCTACTTGATCGGGATCGGCATTCGTCCCGAACACGTGCGCACGCCTGAAGCCGCGGCGATTTGAAGACTAGACTAGCCGCTCAGCCAGCCGATCGCTCCGGCTTTTCCTCGCGAACGGATAGATGAAGACATCACCGCGCCCGCCGCGCCATGCGCGCCATCACGTCGTCGCCCACAATGAACTGGTGCCACAGCGCGCCAAGCAGATGCAGCCCGAACAGCAGGATGAGGATCGGGCGCACCATGAAATGGTGCAGTCCCGCGAGCGAGGGCAGCCAGAAATTGGCGGCAAGGCCGACCAGCGCGGCGCCGATGAGGTCGACATAGAGCCCGACATGCACGGCGGTCGCGAGCCATTGCAGGGCCCAGAACTGCTTTGCCGGCGGCGGCGCGCCGACTGTTCGGCGAAGCACGAGCCGCCACAGCATCGCCGCGAGGATCGCGAGCCCGACGGCGATATGGATCGGCGCCCAGTTCGGGCCGACGTCGGCCGGCGGTCCGCCATGCGATGCGCGAAAAAGCTCGGTCATATTGTTGCCCGCAAGGAACTGGAAGACGACAAGGCCGAACACGATCCAGTGCAGCGCGATCTGGCGCGTGCTGTAGCCGGCGGAAACCATCTTCAACCCCTCATCTCGAGCGCTTCAGCATAGACGCTCAACGTGTCGCGCATCATGCGCTCGCGCGAATAGAACCTGGCGATGCGCGCGCGCGACCGCTGCCGGATCGCCTCGCGCGCCGAGGCGCCGACGGTGAGCGCCGCCTCGATCGCCGCCGCCAAGGCCGCTGCGTCGCGTGGCGGAACGAGCCAGCCCGATCGCTCCTCGGCCGTCTCGTGCGGCGGCGCGGCGACGATCTCGCGCGCCGGGCCGACATCGGAGACAATGGTCAATGCGCCCATCGCAGCCGCCTCGATGATGGTGCGCGTCACCCCTTCCGCCTCGTTCGCGGGAAAGACGATGAGGCCCGCGGCGACGAAAGCCGCTGGCCGGTCGGCTGGCGCGCCGACTTGGGCGACAATGGATTTGACCCCGCGCTCGGCCGCAAGAGCGTCGAGCTCGCGCGCAAACGCCGGCTTCGCCGCCTCGCCCGCGAGCACAAAGCGGATGTCCTGAAGCCCGCGCGCCTTGAGCAGTGCCGCGGCGTCGATGACGAGCTTCGAGCCGCGCTCGGGCTGAAGCCGCGCCGGCGCAAGCACGACGCGCTCATGCGGCGCCGCGCCCCAGCCTTCGCGCACCTTGGCAACACGCTGCCGGCTGACAGCTTCGGGCGCGAGCTTCGCGAGATCCAGACCGGGCCGGACGATTCGGAGCCGCGTCAGCGCGGCGGGGAAGATTTCGGCGGCGCGGTCCGCGGCGTATTGTGACGAGGCGATCGCGCAGTCGCCGTCCGCGACCGCGGATTCGAAGCTCGTGCGCGGGGACGATCCGGCGACCTCGCCCAGGATCGTCGTCACCACCGGGCGCCTGAGCTTGCGGCACGCGCCAAGCGCGACCCAGGCGGCGCTGCGCGAGCGGGCGTGAACGAGATCAACCCGCTCGGATTCAAGAATTCTCGCGAGCTGGCGCACGTTGAGCGTCATTGCGAGCGGATTTTTGGTCGAGGCCGGAAACGGCACATGCAGCCCACCGACCGCCTGGACCTCGCTCGCCAGGTCGCCGGAATCCGAGGCGACGAGGGCGCGCGCGCCCGCGTCGATCAGCGCCACGGCGACCGCGAGGGTCGAGCGCTCGTCGCCGCCTGCGGCGAGGGGCGGAACGATCTGCAAAATCGTACGGCCCGTGAGCGGCGCATTCGTTCCGCGCCCGAAGGGAGAGAGCGCGCTGACGGTCACGGGAAGCGGCGCTCCGGGGCGCCTGCGTCCGGGCGGTTGACAGCAGGGGCGGCCTCGGCCAATCCCCCGCGGGCATTCAGTCGCATCATCAGGTCGGCGCCGACATGTCGAACGAAGAGCCGCGATTCCTCGCGGTGGGGTCCCCCCAGAATGAACGGCGTATCGCCTTTCGCCGTCGCTGGCCAGCACAGAGCGGCGCGCCCGGCCTCATCTGGCTCTGCGGCTATCGCTCCGACATGGATTCGACCAAGGCCTCGGCCCTCGACGCCGAGGCGGAACGGCGCGGCCTCGGCTGTCTGCGTTTCGACTATTCGGGCCACGGCCGCTCGGAGGGGCGGCTCGAGGGCGGGACGATCTCGCGCTGGCTCGAGGACGCGCTGACGATCGTCCGGGCTGAGAGCGAGGGCCCCCAAATCCTAGTCGGCTCGTCGATGGGCGGCTGGCTCGCGCTGCTCGCCGTGCGCGCGCTGCATGAGGCGGGCGAAGGCGGACGCGTCGCAGGCCTCATCCTCATCGCGCCCGCCGTCGACTTCACCGAGGCGCTCTTCTGGGAACGCCTGCCCGAGGAGGCCAGGCGCGCGATCATGCAGGAGGGCGCATGGCGGCGCCCCTCCGCCTATTCGGACGAGCCCGACGTCTTCACGCGCGCGCTGATCGAAGACGGGCGCAAGCATCTCCTGTTCGGCGGGATGATCCGCACCCGCTGCCCGACGGTCGTGCTGCAGGGCATGCGCGACGAGGACGTGCCCTATGCGCATGCCCTCGCCCTCATGGAACGGCTCGGCGGCGACCCGGCGACGCTGACGCTGATCAAGGACGGCGACCACCGGCTGTCGCGTCCGCAGGACCTCGAACTGCTGTTTCAGGCGGTCGGGCGGATGGCGGAGGGCGGTAGGGCGACGCGTCATGCTCGAACCGGGTGCGGCAGGCGAAGCGCGCCCATCCCGTGCGTCGTCAAAGTTCCGCGTCGCAATTGTCGAGTGAGTCTTCACAAAATCAGAAAGTCATGTTACACTAATCTGATGATGTGCACGTGTTTCATTCGCCCATGGCCGCGAAGGGTAAGGGTGAATCTCCCCCGCGAATGTTTTTCGCCGCATCAGCCTGTAGGGCTTTGATAAGTCCTGTTTCTCGGTCAGGAATTGCAATTTTTTGCAATTTTTTGCAGCTTTCTGAGGTTTCAAAGACCGGCGAAATGAAAGCTTTCGGCAAGCTTTTGCAACAAATTGCAAGCGTAGCGCCCGCTTGCCTCCGCGAACGGCGGCGGCCAATTCCGTCCCCTCCTCTCACGATGAGGCCGTGGAGTTGGCGCCAGGAGTTATTGGGATCACCTTAGGAGTTACAAAGTATCAAAGTATCACAATCTGGCGCCTAATCCCTTGAAAAGGCTCGATTGCATTGCGGATTCGAATAGGCTGGATCGATCCGCCCGCCGGGTCGTCGCCTACGGCACACCCTTGTGGCGCCCCCTCATGACGATCCCATCAAATCACGAGTTGCTCTAGCCCCGCCCCGCCCCAAACCGGTGCAGGCTCGCGCCGTGGATCTTGAGCCAGGCTTCGGCGCGGTCCGTCTCCGGGCATGCGCGGCGCAGGAGGGTCCAGTACTTCGGCGAATGGTTGAGATGGATGAGATGCGCGACCTCGTGCGCCGCGAGATAGTCGAGCACGAACGGCGGGGCCAGGATGAGACGCCAGGAAAAACTGAGCCCGCCGGTCGACGAGCACGATCCCCAGCGGCTGACCGTGTCGCGCACCGCGATCCGCCGCGGCGTCGCGCCGATCGCTTTCGCGTAGCGCTTGACCGCGGCCTCGATGTCCTTGCCGGCCTCGCGTTTCAAAAAGTCCGCAACGCGGCGCGGCACGTGCGGGCGCTCGCCCGCGACGCAGATCAGCGGCCCCGCCTCCCCCTTCTCGAGCCACACGACGCCGCGCGCGCCTGGACGGTGGACGATGCGATGGTCGACCCCCCGCAACGGCGCGACCGCCGACGGCTCGAAGGCCACGAGTCGGGGAAGCCGCGCGAGCCTGACGCCGATCCAGGCGGAATGGCGTTCGGCGAATTCCCGCGCGGCCTTGAGCGGAGCGCGCGCCGGCGCGGTCAGGAGCACGTCGCGGGTCGCGGTCCTCACTCTCAGCGTGAAACGGCGCGAGCGCGGCGAGCGCTTCAACGCGACGCGATAGACTTCGCCGTTATGGGTAATGTCGAGATGGGCCGGCTCCGGCTGGCGCTCGAACAGTCGCAGCATGCCGAGCGTTGTCATCCCGCCCCCGACGCCCGTCGCTCGCGGGCCGCATGAGCACAAGCCGGATTCGCCCGCTCATGGCGGGAGACGGCGGCGGGCGCGGGCCGCCCGATGAGGATGAAGATCCCGCGGAAGAGCGACATACCGATACCTAATCCAGTCGCGCGCTGAGTCGCTAGGGGTTTTCAACCGAGGCTGAGGGCGGGCGGCGGGATCGGCTTGAGGAGCCTCGGCAGACCCGCCGCGACGAGGACGACGGCGTCGCAGGCGCGGGCGACCTCGCGATTGGCGCGTCCCTGAGCGTCGCGAAACTCCCGCCCGAGCCTGGTCTCGGGCACGAGGCCCAGCCCGACTTCGTTGGAGACAATCGCCGCCGGGCCCTGGAGCGACTTGATCGCCTCGGCAAGGCGCGCGATTTCCGCCTCGACGTCCCGGCCTGCCAACATGAGATTCGACAGCCACAGCGTCAGGCAGTCGACGAGAACGATTCGGCCGGGCCGCACCTCGGCGCCCAGCGCCTCGGCGAGCGCGAGCGGCGCCTCGCGCGTCGTCCAGCCGGCGCCCCTTTCTTCCCTGTGGCGCTGGATCCGCGCCGCCATTTCGGCGTCGCCCGCCTCGGCGGTCGCGAGATAGAGCCGTTCCGGCGCCGTCGCCTCGCTGAGGCTCTGGGCGTAGGCGCTTTTTCCAGAGCGGGCGCCGCCGAGCACGAGCAGACTGCGGGCGCTGACCAGCGTGCCCTCCATGCCCGACATGTCCTCCCTACCCGGCAAAGTCGAGCGGGCGCGTGCCCGGACCGCAGATCAGGAAGCGCTCGTTCGGCATCCACCACACCTCGTCGGGGCGAAACCGGTCGACCACCTTCCAGTCGAAGCCGCAATGCTGATGGTCGAGCCAGACGACCCGTGCGGCATGCTGAAGGATCATGGGCGCGAAATGCGCCCCGGTAAACGAATCCCCGATGATCATAATCGTTGGCCCCGGCCGGCCGGAGGACTGGACGTAATCGCCGTAAGGGTCGGACGTCAGCAACTCCTTCGTTCCGGACTGCAGAGCAAGTTCTTCGATCTCTTCCGTCACGGCGTCCTGAACCCCGAGCAGTCGAGCCAGATCGCCGCCTTTGCGCTCGGAAAGCGGCGCGAGAGCCGACGCGGGGTCGAGCCGCCAGCTGGGGCGACCGTCCGCTTCGACGACGGCGTTATAAGCCGCAAGCGCGCCGCGCGCGGTCCAGTGGGAGTCGTGCCGGTAATAGGCTGGCCCTACCGCGCGCGCCGTCGCCATGACCGGGCGCAGATCGACGGTCCGCACCCCCGCGGCGGCGAGCCCCTCCAGAAACAGGTCGTATTCAGTCTTCTTTCCGGCATTTTGCGCCCAGCCCGGAAGATCGTCCTGGTAGACGGTCGCGGCGTTCGGGGGCGAAGCGACGAGGAGGCCGACGCCCCGCGAGCCGAGGTCGTCCTTCATCGCCTTGATGAGCGCGACCGTGTCGGCGACCCTCTGGTCGCGCAGGACGAGACCGGCGCTCTGCCGCACCGCCTCCTCGCCGAGATAGAACATGCGCCCGTCGCGGCCGATGAGCACCGAATCGTCGCCCATGCCGAGCATCGGCTTGGTCAGATCCTTGTGCGTCCGGATCAGAGCCTGCCGCAGGCCGAAGTGATCCCTGGCGTAGGCGTCGACCTCGGCCGGAAGCGCGAGCCAGTCGCGGCCCGATCGTGGCAACCCAGGCGCCGGCGCAAGCCTTCGCCCTTCTTTCAGCACCGCCGCCGGACTGTCCGGCCAGACGATCCCGACGACCAGCGGCGTCGCGAGCAGCAGGAAGGCGACCAGGGCGAAATACCGTCGCAAGCGTGGGAGCATGCCTGTCAGGACCCGTCGGGAGTGCTGAACTTAGCGATCATTCGCATTTCACCCCGAGAAATTGACGGGGATCACGCCCGGATCGCAGACCAGGAAGCGCTCGGTCGGCGCCCACCAGACCTCGTCCGGATGGAACCTCTCGATCAGCTTCCAGTCGAAGCCGCACTGACGATGATGAATCCAGATGGCGCGGCCGACATGTTGCGACAGCATCAGCGGAAAATAGCCCGCGGTGAAGGAGTCGCCGATCACCATAACCGTCGGGCCCGGCTTTCCGGTCGTGATGACATGGTCCGGCATCACATCCTGCGATAGGGCCTCGTCTTTTCCCGCCGAAGGCAAGGCGAGCGTCTCGGTCATCTCGTTCACTTCGTCCTGCACCCCGAGAATGCGCGCGACGTCGCCGCCCTTGCGTTCCTCGAGCGGTCCAAGCGCCGTCCGCGGATCGATGCGCCATTCCGGGCGACCGTCCGCCTCGACGACCGCGTTGAACCCGGCGAGCGCGCCGCGCGCGGTCCAGTGCGCGTCATAGAGCAGGTAGGCTTCTTCGCCTTCCGACCGGACCGCATTCATCGCCGGACGCAAGTCGACCGCTTTGACGCCGCGCGCCGCGAGGTCTTCGAGGAAGAGATCGTATTCCGTTTTCCGCCCCTGGGCCTGCGCCCAGATCGGGAGATCGTCCTGGTAAATGGTGGAGGAATTCGGAGGGACGGCGACGAGAAAGCCGATGCCGCGCTTGGCCAGGGCGTCGCGCATTGCAGCGAGCATGTCGGCCGCCTCGGCCACGCGCCGGTCCCTCAGCACAATGCCCGCGCTTTGACGCACCATCTCGTTGCCCTGGTAAAACATCCGCCCGTCGCGGCCGATCAAGGCGGCCGTGTTGACCTTGAGGAGCACGGGATGGGTCAGGTCCTTGTGCAAGTTGATCATCGCATGCCTGAGGCCGAAGCGATCCCTCAGATAAGCATCGACCTCGCCGGGAAGCGCGACCCATCCTGCCAACGCCGCCGGCGCGCTCGGGGGCGGAGAGAGCCTGCGCCCTTCCTTGTAGACGAGATCCGGGCTATCGGGCAGGACCATTCCCCAAACCAGCGGCGTCGCGAGCAGAAGGAAGACCAGGACTGCGAAAAAACGACGATGTCGAAACAGCATCGCTGAGCGTCAGAATTTGAAATAGAGGAATGGGCTGTAGGCGCCCGAAGCCACCGTAACCATCGAAAAGATGAGGAGCGCGAAGGTCCAGCCTGTGTCCGCAACGGCGCGGAGCACAAGCGGCGCCGACAATCGCGGCAGCCAGCGCGGCAGAACGGCGAGCGCCGACCCGATGATCAGCGTCACGATCGCCCGCTCGTTCAGCACGTCGTGCATGTCGAAGCTGATGTTGCCGACGCCGTTGCGGCCAAAGATGCTGGCGAAATAGTCGAGCGCGGTCGAAAGATCGGCGGCGCGGAACAGAACCCATCCGCCCATCACCGCGAGCAGCGCATAGAGCCAGCGCAGCCATACGGGGACGCGGCCGAGCAGCGGGGCGAGCCCCAGCCGTTCGAGGACGAGAAAGGCGCCGTGCCACAAGCCCCAGAGGACGAACGTCCAGTTCGCACCGTGCCACGCGCCGCAGAGCACGAACACGGTGACGAGATTGCGATAGGTCTGGAGGTTGGTCCCACGGCTTCCGCCGAGCGGAATATAGAGATAGTCGCGCAGCCAGGACGACAGCGACATGTGCCAGCGCCGCCAGAATTCGGTGATCGACAGCGACGTGTAGGGCATGCGGAAATTGCGCGGGAAGGTGAACCCCAGCACGATGCCGAGGCCGATCGCCATGTTGGAGTAGCCAGCGAAGTCGAAATAGATCTGCACCGTATAGGCGAGAAGTCCGATCCACGCCTCCGCCAGCGAGCGATGGGGGATCTGGTCGAACGCAACGCGAGCCAACGGCGCGACGACATCGGCGACGAGCACCTTCTGCGCAAGTCCGACGATGAAGATGCGGGCGCCGACGGAGGCGCGTCCGAGCGTCGCCCTGCGGACGTCGAGTTGCCGGGCGACGGTCTTGTAGCGGACGATCGGGCCTGCGACGAGCTGGGGAAAGAGGGAGATATAGAGCGCGACGTCGACCGGATCGCGATTGGCGCGGAAGCGTCGCCGGTACACGTCGATGATGTAGGAAAGGCAGTGGAAGGTGAAGAACGAGATGCCGAGCGGCAGTTCGATATTGGTCCGGCCGAGATTCACTCCGAGCGGCGCCAGCAGCGAAGCGAGATTCCCGGTGATGAAATTGGCGTATTTGAAGAGGCCGAGCACGAGAAGGTTGCCCGCGACCGCGACGCCAAGCGCCCACTTGCGGCCGGACTCGGTCCGTTTGTCGATGACGATCGCGGCCGCATAGTTGAAGACGATCGAAAACAGCAGAATCGACAGAAAGCGCGGGTCGCCCCAGGCATAGAAGGTGAGGGAGAAGAGGAGCGTGACAACGTTCTTGCCGGCGACGGTTGGCGTCAGAAAATAGCAGGCGATGAAAATGGGCAGGAAGTAGAACAGGAACGTGACGGAAGAAAACACCATACCCCGATCGCCTTCGCCTCGCCTGCTCCCAGTGAACGATCCCAAAATGCCGCTGGGACCGACGCGGCCTTCGGCGCAGCCTGGGCGTTTGAGCCGCCCGCTATAGCCTTACCCCGGGCCGGCCGCAAAGGCTTCAGCCCCAGGCCGCTCTCAGGGCCTCCAACCCATGGAAATGATAGGCGTCGCGATAGCGGGGTGGCTCGGCCAGCTTGAGGTCGGGAAGGCGGGCGAAGAGGATGGGCAGCGCCGTCGCCATTTCGAGTCGCGCGAGCGGCGCCCCGACGCAGAAGTGAATTCCGGCGCCGAAGGCGACGTGGGGGTTGGGATCGCGCCCGGCGTCGAACGCGTCGGGCTGTGGAAAGCGCTCGGGGTCACGATTGGCGGCGCCGAGCAGGAGGCCGACCTTCTCGCCTTTCCTGAGCCGCAGCCCGGCATATTCGACATCCTCGAGCGCGTAGCGGGTAAAGAGATGCAGTGGCGGGTCGAGCCGCAACAGCTCCTCGATCGTCGCGTCGCGGCTCGCATCGGTCGCGAAGGCGCGAGCGGCGTCGACGCCACGTTCCAGCAAGGCCTTCACGCCATTGCCAATGGCGTGGACCGTCGCTTCGTGGCCGGCGTTGAGCAGAAGGATGCAGGTCGTGACGAGTTCGTCCTCGCTGAGCTTGCCGCTCTCGCTCTCGGCGCGCAGCAACTGGCTGATGAGGTCGTCGCGGAGGTCGGAGCGCCGCGCGCGGGCATAAGTCCGCATGAAATCGGCGAACGCGCCGGCGGCATCCGCGGCGCTCTCTTCGACAGCGCGCGTGACGCCGAACTGATACATCGCGACCATGCGATGGGACCAGTCGAGCATCTGCGGCGCCATGTCGCGAGGGACGCCGAGGAGGTCGGCGATCATCGCGACGGGAATCGGCGTCGCGAAATCGGCGATGAGGTCGGCCGAGCCTTGCGCTTCGAGAGCGTCGATCCGCTCATGCGCCAGCGCCGCGACGCGCGGGCCGAGCGTCTCGATCCGGCGCGACACGAAGGCGCGGTTGACGAGGCCCCTGAGCCGCGTGTGCTCGGGCGGCTCGAGCTCCAGGATCGAATGGCGCTCGATCGCGTCGAACGGCGCAAGGTGGGGCTTCGGCGCCGGCCAGCCGAGCGCCGCGCGGCTCATCACATGCAGGATCTGCCGGCCGAAGCGCTTGTCGCGCAGGAGCGCGGAGACGTCCGCGTAGGCCGCGAAACACCAGAAGCCATAGTCCTCCCAGAAGAAGGCGGGCGCGGCGGCGCGGATCGCGGCATAGGCCGGATAGGGGTTCTGGACGAAATCGGGGTCGCGCGGATCGAGGCGAACGCGACGGCCGTTGATCGCCAAGTTGATCGCCCGCTCGGGTTGGGAGCGTCGAATCCGTCGCCGAACGAATTCACTCAATGACTTAGGCGCCAAGATCTGCAACTTTCGTCGTTCCCGTCCGCGGAACGCGGAACCGGAGCAGAGACGACGTCCAATATCCTTCCTTTGGCCTCACGATGTCCCTTGAGCAATTCCTGGCGTTAACATGGAATCCACCCTATATTAACGATTATATGCTGCCCAATCATGGGTTTAACTCTATATTAACCATAGTGTTCTGCCCAATCCAAGCAGAGAGATCTCTCTCACGCGGGAATTCATTTCGAGACCAGCGGATAGGCCGCCTCGACGACGTAAGGACCGCCGCCCGAGCCCTCGCGCGCCGAATAGAGGACAAACCGCGCGGCGGTGAAGGCCTCGACCGCCAGCGCGCCGCGCGAGGCGAAATAATCGGCGACCGCAAGAGGACGGACGCGGCGCAGGCGCGCCAGCGTCACGTGCGGCGTGAACTTGCGTGTCTCGGGCGCCACTCCGACGCGTCTCAGCCGTCGCTCCTGCTCGGCTTGCAGTTCGATCAGCGCTGGCTCCGGCCTGACGCGGGCGACAATCGCGCGCGGCTTGTCGCCGCCGAACCAGCTCAGGCCCTCGAAACCCACAGTAGCGGGCGGCCGGCGGATTTCCTGCAGCGTTTCGTCGATGTCGCGCGCGGTCGTCGAGTCCACATCGCCGACGAAGCGCAGGGTGATGTGATAGTCCTCCGGTTCGAGCCAGCGCGCGCCGAACAGGCCGCCGCGCGCGAGCGCCATTTGGCTCGCGACAGCCTCCGGCAGTTCCAGTCCCGTGAACAGACGAGGCATCGCGCCGCCTCCGCGAACGTTCGGCGCGACGATAGCCGGCAAGGCGGCCAAGGTCACCGGCTGACCGATTGGGGCCGTGCGGCCCAGCGGATCGACGCGAGCCGGAGCTTGTGCTGGGGATTGCGGAGTTCTTAGATCCGAGAAGCGCCATGCCCATCAGTAGTCTTCGCAACGAGTTCTGGCTGAAATCAGAAGACAGCGTAACTGTTATCGTGGAGTCTGGCCGCTCCAACTAATGTACGGAGCGAGTGGCGACGAAGAAGACGAAACGGCGGACTCTTAGTTTTCGCCGTCGACAAGCAAGGGGGCGCCTGATATCGAAGAAAGGTCTAGCCTCCCCAAACTCATCCAATTGGTTAGCGCCATGAGGCTGTCGTGAACAACGAGGGGAGCCCTAGGATCCGATCTGGACCCTTGGCCTCAGACGCCCACCATATGGATGTCCCATTCGGCCTCCTCCGACATCGTATCGCGGGATAAGACAAATATCATAACTCCATCCACTCAGTGGGATTAGAGCAATATTCAATGAGGGAGACCACCGTGACTTCTGGTTTAGACATAAATCAAATGGGCGTCTTGGAGGGGACGGATAAATCGTCAACGGCAACCTGGAAATGGGATTATCTTCGCCACTACGAACAGTGGTTTTTTCCATGGAAGGACGAGGAGATTACTCTGGTCGAAATTGGGGTCGCAAACGGAAGTTCGTTGCACGTCTGGAAGGAGTATTTTACAAGAGCGAGAATTGTTGGAATAGACGTAAATCCAGAGTGCAGACGGTACGCTGACGACAGAATTGTTATTGAAATTGGATCTCAGGAAGATCCAGAATTCTTGCATTATATATGCAGGAAGTACCTACCAACCGTGATAATAGATGACGGTTCACATCAGGCACATCATATTATTTACTCATTTGAGCAATTATTTCCGGCTCTGGCTTCCGGAGGGCTCTATATAGTCGAGGATCTTGATTTCCATTTTGGAGAAGACGCGGAGAGGTGGGCGCCAGTTAAGGGATATGATCCTCCCAAGTATTTTCTAGATCTAACAAGTTCTTGCATGACCCGCAAACACAGAAATGAATTTTGGGGAACTCGACGTAGCTTAGTATCTAATATTGACTCAATTTGTTGTATTAACTCAGCAGTTTGCGTGCAGAAAAAGCGCCCACAGCAACGCAGCGCCGATTTGCAGGCGGCGCGGGATTATATCAAGAGGAGATCGCTAAACGAAGTTGCTCTGTTAAGATACGCGCAATACATGGCGGATAACGGTCACAACATCCGTGACGCAATTGTGGAGCTTCGCCAAGTAGAGGTAAGTAAACACGATGTCGCCTTTTGTATGGATTTAGCGGAACTCCAAAGACAGCAAGGAAGCGTCGACGATTCTATTTTGACTTTGTCAGAGGGAGCGCTCGCTTTTCCAAATGACTTTGGCATGTTATGGCGGTATGGACATTGGCTCTGTGCAGGTAGGCAGTATAAAGAGGGAATCGCTGTTCTGGGAAGGGCGCTAGCGCTATGCTCCGACGCCAGCATAGCAAAGTCAATCGTTAGCATGATAGTCAGAGATTCTGAAGCCAATCGAGAAAAAGATATCGGCATTAGTTCTTTGAAGAAAGCCGTTGAGTTGTCGGCACACGCGGATTGTCGTCAGGTTTTAGCCGAAGGGATATCTATCTTATCGAGATAGAAAGGCAACTGAATTGGTGCGCTTACCCGCGGCATCGAACAGTGTTCGGCGACTTCACAGGGAGTGGCGCGACCGAGACCGAAATTGCCTATCTATTTCGCTGCGCATCGTCCGGCGGCCCGCCCTCGCACGTCATTTGACGCGGCTTTGCGCACAAGAAAGGCCCCCGGCCGGGCGCGGCGTTCTCGTGAAGTCAGCGTGGCGATCCCGTACGGCGCCCCCGTCGCCGACCTCACCGAGACCGGCCTCCCGAGATTCGCCTCAATCCAAAAAAACGCGCGAAGGCTCCCATAAGACGGAGGAAAGGAATCAGCCCGTCTTAATCACCAAACCATGTCCGTTCAGATTGTACAAAGTCAAAGTACCGGCAAGATTAGCGCGCTCGTTCACAAGGGTCGTGATCCCGTCGTGACCACCGAAGCCATAGTCATCATATACCAAAACGCCGCCGACTGGCATCCTGGGCCATACCCACTCCACGATATCCAAGCCCGAACGATAAATATCAACGTCGATGTGACACAGAGAGAATTGACGAGATTCGATTAAATGTCCGGTATCGTCGGGAAATATACCCTCAAGAATGGTTGCGTTGGAAACATCCAGGTCAGCAATTAGCTTTTGAACGTCGTCTTTCGGTGTCGCCCATGCACCTTCTTTGTAATGCGGGTCGCGCTCGCTCACCTTCACAACGCCACGAAAAGTGTCGCAGAGGAACACTTTTGCAGGTGACTTGAGGAGCTGCACCCGCTTCGCCATGAGACACCCCGTGCCACCTCGCCAGACCCCGACTTCGAGGACGTCCCCTGCTAGTCGCGCTGTCTGCTCAACGAGAGACCACAATTCATAGCAACGATAGATATCAACCAACGTATTAGGTTTGATTCGTGAATAAGTTTCGTTGAACGTTGCGTCTCCGAGCCAGGGTGAGTAACTCGCTTGGGGCGAAATTAGGCTATAACTTAAAGTGCTTTCCGAAGCGGTACTCATCCACGTCTCCACTTTTGCGCCCACGATTTCATATGCTCAGCGTGGGCCCATAATCATCGGCTAGCGTGCCTCAGCAGAACGGGACCGCCGACTAGGCTAAACAACTTACCCAGATTCTCTGGATGGAGGCCGCGGTCGTGTCAAGATTGCGGCTGCTGCTGACGCTTCTTCAATCCGGAAGCGTCGACGACGGCTGTCGATGCACCTCGGAGGAGGTCGCTTCTCGTCGTGAGCCGGAAGAGCGGCGAGTTTTCTGTCATTGAGACAGCAGCCTCCGGCAGTTCCAGTCCCGTGAACAGACGAGGCATCGCTCGGCTCGGCTGGCGATCGCAACGAGGTCAGGCGCCGCCGGAAGACGGCGCTACCTTTGGGCGCCGCGCCCCTACCCCCGCTCCTTCGAGATGAACTGGCGGAAACGCTCGGAGGTCGCGCCTGCGAAGAGCGCGTCCGGCTCCCCCTCCGCCTCGACCAGCCCCTGATGGAGAAACATCACCCGGCTCGACACGTCGCGGGCGAAGCCCATCTCGTGGGTGACGACGAGCATGGTGCGGCCTTCTTCGGCGAGCGCGCGCATGACCCGCAGCACCTCGCCGACAAGCTCCGGATCGAGCGCCGATGTCGGCTCGTCGAACAGCATCACTTTCGGCCGCATCGCCAGCGCCCGCGCGATCGCCGCCCGCTGCTGCTGGCCGCCCGAGAGATGCGCCGGATAATAGTTCCACTTGTCGCCGATGCCGACCTTGGCCAGAAGCGCTCGCGCCTCCTCGACGCATTCGGCGCGCGGACGCTTCTGCACATGCACGGGCGCCTCGATCAGATTTTCCAGCACCGTCAGATGCGACCAGAGATTGAAGCTCTGGAACACCATGCCCAGTTCGGAACGGATGCGGTCGACCTGGCGCCGGTCGGCCGGCTCCGCCGTCCCGTCGCGCCTGGGCCGCATCTTGATCGTCTCGCCCGCCACCGTCACGACGCCCTCGTCCGGGGTCTCGAGGAGATTGATGCAGCGCAGGAACGTGCTCTTGCCCGAGCCGGAGGAACCGAGGATCGAGATCACGTCTCCGTCGTTGGCCGTCAGCGAGATGCCCTTAAGCACCTCGAGCGCGCCGAAGCGCTTGCGCAAACCGACGACGGTGAGGGCGGGCGTCTCGGCGGCCATGGGTCTTCCTTCAACTTGGACGCGGGCGCAGGTGCGGCGAGAGACGTCGCTCGAGGCCCAGGAACGCCGCGCCGATGGCGTAATTGACGGTAAAGTAGATCGCCCCGGCGAGGATGAGCGGCAGGTAAGTGACCAGCGTGTCGTTGCGGATCTTGAGCGCAACGCTGAGCACGTCCCAGAGCGTGATCAGCGAAACCAGCGCGGTGGCCTTCACCATCGAGATCATTTCCGTCGAATAGGCCGGCAGCGCATGGCGGAGCGCGATCGGAAAGACGATCCGCCTGAAAAGCGTGAGGTTCGACATCCCGCAGGCGCGGGCGGCCTCGACCTGGCCGTGCGGCACCGCGAGCAGAGCCCCGCGGAAGATCTCGGCCTGATAGGCTGCGGTGCAGAGCGCGAGCGACAGCACCGCGCAATTGAAGGCTTCGCGCAGGAAGGGCCAGAAGAGGCTCGCGCGAACGGCCGGGAGCGAGGCGAGGCCGTAATAGACGATGAAGAGCTGGATGAGGAGCGGCGTGCCGCGAAAGACGGCGACATAGGCGCGGGCGAGAAACTCGAGCGGCTTCGAGCCGCTGGCCCGCATCCAGGTCACCCCGCCGGCGATGATCGCGCCGAGCAAGACCGAGAGCGCCCACACTCCGAGGGTCAGCGGCAGGGCGCCGAGGAGCCGGATGAAGGTCGTTCCGATGAATCCCCAGTCCATCGCGCCTCAGGCTCCCGCGCGGCGCAGGCCGCGGGTCGCGCGCGCTTCCGCCGCATCGAACAGCCGGCCCGAAACGAGCGTCATCACGAGATAGAGCGCCATGCCGCCGAGATAGAAGGCGAACGGCCTGTGTGTCGAGGCTGCGCCGATCTGGCTTATCCGCATGAGTTCGGTGAGGCCGGTGACTGAGATCAGCGACGAATCCTTCAACGCCACCTGCCAGAGGTTGCCGAGTCCCGGCAGCGCGAAGCGCAGCACCTGGGGCGCGATGATGCGCCGGAACATCAGCCAGCGGCCCATGCCGACGCTGACCGCCGCCTCGAGTTCGCCGCGCGAAATGGCGCGATAGGCGGCGCGAAACACTTCCGCCTGGTAGGCGCCCGAGATCACCCCGACCGCGAGCGCCCCGGCCGCGAACGAAGGCACGCCGACGAAGCCCTCGAAGCCCAGGAAATGGGCGACGCCCGTCAGCAGGGTCGAGGTGCCGAAATAGACGAAATAGATCACCAGCAGCTCGGGCAGGCCGCGGAAGAGCGCCGCATAGGCCTGGCCGACCGCACCGGCGAGCACCGCCCCCGACAGCCGTCCCCATGCAACGAGCCCCCCGAGCGCGGCGCCGACCAGGAGCCCCACGGCCGAGACGAGCAGCGTCATCAAGGCGCCTTCGAGGAGCGCGAGGCCCCACCCGCCGGGGCCGAAGCCGAAAATGTCGAAAAGCCCCACGAGCCCGCCCGTTCCCCGATCGACGCGCCGCCCGCCTCAAGGGCTAGAGCGGCGCGCCCGACAACCTTACGGGGTCGTGTCGATCTTGAACCACTGCATGCTGTATTTCTTGACCGAGCCGTCCGCGAATGCAGCGGCAAGCGCCTTGTCGAACTTGGCGGTCAGGTCGGCGTCGGTCTTGCGCAAGCCCATGGCTTCGCCGACGCCGAACACATCGCCGATGAACTCGGGACCGAAGATGCCAAAGTCCTTGGCGTCGGGCTTCTCGAGGGCCGCCGCGATCGGCGGATAGTCGTCGAGCGCCACGTCGATCCGGCCGGACTTGAGATCGAGGTCGCGCTCGTCGGTCGTCTTGTATTCTTTGACGGTGGCGATGTCCTTGAGATACTTGCCGGCGAAATTTGCGTGCGTCGTCGACACCTGGACGCCGATCGTCTTGCCCTTGAGCGCCGCCTGAACCGACTTGATGGCGGCGTCGCCAGCGGCGGCGTCCTTGGCGGCGTTGACCACCTTGCTGGGCCCGAGCGCCTTGGCGACGGGGCTGTCCTTCGCCGCCATGAAGGCTGCGGGCGGGGCGGCGTAGGGCTTGGAGAAATCGATCTCTTTCTTGCGCTCCTCGGTGATCGACATGCCGTCCATGATCACGTCGAACTTGCCGGCCTTGAGGCCCGGAATCATGCCGTCCCAGTCCTGGGCGATGATCTTGCATTCGAGGCCGGCGCGCTTGCAAAGGTCGTTGGCGAGGTCGACTTCGAAGCCGACGATCTTGCCGCTCGAGTCGGTCAGGTTCCAGGGATCGTAGCCGCCCTCCATGCCGATGACGACGGTCTTCCAGTCCTTGGCGTGCGCCGCAAAGGCCAGCGCCGCCGCCAGCGACGCGCCCAATGCGCAGGTTGTCATGAATTTCGAGACCATCGATCCTCTCCCAGTTCGTGCGTTTGCTTTCGGGGCTGCACAGGCCCGCCGGACCCGGTCTCAACTTCGCCGTCGGCCGCCGGGTTCAGAGGAGTCATACAGGCCGCTCGCTCAATTGTGAACGAGGGCGGATGCTGAAATATTGATCGGGGGACGGCGTCGAGCGCGTCATACGGACGCGCCTTGCGGCGCATCCTCCCGCGTCGCGACCGACCCTCACGCCGCCGCCTTGATCGACGCCCCGACCTTCTCGATGATCTCGCCGATCTGGTTCTCGCTGACGATGAGCGGCGGCATCAGTTCGATCGTGTCGCCGGACGGGCGGATCATGACGCCCGCCTCGAAGAACGAGTGATCGAGCGCGCGAGTGACCCGCAAGCCCGGGCTGCCGGGAATCGACGCAAGGTCGATGGCGCCGGTCAGGCCCACGCAGCGGATGTCGACGACGTTCGGCAGACCTTTCAGGCTCATGACCGCGTCGCACCATTTCGACTCGAGCGTCGCCGCCCGCTCGAACAGGCGCTCGTCGCGATAGACGTCGAGCGTCGCCAGACCCGCCGCGCAGGCGAGCGGATGGCCCGAATAGGTATAGCCGTGGAAGAGCTCGATCGCATGCTCGGGCCCCTGCATGAAAGCGTCGTAGACGTGCTTGCGGACGATCACGCCGCCCATCGGCACCGTTCCCGAGGTGACGCCCTTGGCGAAGGTGATCATGTCGGGGACGACGCCGTAGCGCTCGGCCGCGAAGGCTGGCCCGAGGCGGCCAAAGCCGGTGATGACTTCGTCGAATATGAGCAGGATGCCGTATTTGTCGCAGATCTCGCGCAGGCGCTTGAGATAGCCCTTCGGCGCCGGCAGGACGCCCGTCGAGCCCGCCATCGGCTCGACGATGACCGATGCGATGGTCGATGCGTCATGCAGGCCGACGATGCCTTCGAGCGCGTCGGCGAGATGGCCGCCCCATTCCGGTTCGCCCTTGGTGAAGGCCTGGTGCTCGCGATTGTAGGTCGCCGGCAGATGGTCGACGCCGGCGAGAAGCGAGCCGAAGAATTTTCGGTTGTTGACCATGCCGCCGACCGAGATGCCGCCGAAGCCGACGCCGTGATAGCCGCGCTCGCGCCCGATCAGGCGCTGGCGCGCCCCCTGCCCGCGCACATTGTGATAGGCGATGGCGATTTTCAGCGCCGTGTCGGCGGCTTCGGAGCCTGAGTTGCAGAAGAAGACGTGATCGAGGTCGCCGGGCGCGAGATCGGCGAGGCGCGAGGAGAGCTGGAACGCCAGCGGATGGGCGAACTGGAAGGTCGGGGTGAAGTCGAGCTCGGCCGCCTGGCGCTGGATCGCCGCCACGATCGGCGCGCGGTTGTGGCCGGCGTTGCAGCACCACAAGCCCGCAGTCGCGTCGAGGATCTCCCGGCCCTCGGGGGTGAAGTAGTGCATGTCCTTCGAGCGGGAGATGAGCCGCGGCCGCTTCTTGAAAGAGCGGTTCGGCGTGAAGGGCAGCCAGAAGGCTGCGAGATCGTTCGGAACCTCCGCGCGCACGGCGGCGCTGGCGTTGGCGGCGGTGGTCATTTGAGGGCAATTCCTTCTTCATTAGGGGCCTTGGAATGCGGCCGACGATGCCAGCCAGGTCCGCTCTTGTCCAGTTTGAGAGGGCGTGAGATGGGCGATCGCGAGCGTCTGCGACAAGCAAACCGGCCTTCGATCGTCGAGCGACGCGCCTTTTCACCACCCGCGGGGACCGGCGAAAGGACAAAGCCTTGTCGGCGTTCGCAATGAATATCCGGCTTTGGCGTCGGCTTTCGCTTTGACGGCGGGCGGACGCCAGCATAGAAGCCTGAGCGCCTGAACTTGGGGGGCCGATGCGCAAGGACGGCGCGTCGTCGCGCGATTTGCGTCTCGGCGGATGACGGAAGCACCAACGAAGACAAAAGTTCTGCTGGCCGAGGTCGTTGTCGTTCTGATGATTGCCTTCGTCGGTCTCGGCATCGCCTGGTACGGCGTCTCCGCGGACGTGTGGGAGCGCATCTGGCAAAACCTGCGCGAACGCCCCGGCGGGCCGATGACGTTCCGGTTCCTGCTCCAGCCCTGCATGGCGGCCCTCGCCGCGTTCTACGACGGCGTCGAAGACGCCCGCGCGGGGCGCGCGCCCTATCTCTGGACGCTGGTCACAGACGGAACGCAGCGCGGCGGCCGCCTGCGCGAGGGACTGATCTCGACCGGGCGGGTCCTTCTCCTCGGCCTCGTCATGGATACGGTCTATCAGCTCATCGAGCTAAAGACCTTCTTTCCCACCGAAGCGGTCATCGTCGCCATCCTGCTCGCCTTTCTCCCCTATGTGCTGCTTCGCGGGCCTGTCGACCGCATCGCGCGCCTGTGGCTCGGAATCCCAAGACCAAGCAAAGGACTGTGAGAGCCTCGAGATGGAATCGCTAGTGGTCAGCGTCGAGCAAGGGCGGCGATCTTCCCTCCCCCTCTTGTGGGGGAGGGTTAGGGAGGGGGGTCTCGCCAATCGCTCCGGATTTGCGCGGCGAAGCCAAGCCGTCGGAGCCTGCGCAACTCCCCATCCCTGCCTTCCCCCACCACAGCCCGTCGAAAGACGGGCGTTCTTCCGAACGCCCTTTGGGGGGCAGGGGAACGCCTCCAATCTTGCTGACGCGGGCCAGTAGCGTGACCGACAGGAGCCAGGATCGGGCGCATCGGTTCGAGGTCCGGCCGACCGCATCGGATCATTTCGCCTGGCTGCGCACCCGGCTCAGCATCGAGCGGACGATGATGGCCTGGGTGCGCACCGCGGTCGCCCTGATCGGGTTCGGCTTCACCATCGTGCAGTTTTTCGATCGTCTCGGGTCCATCCCCGGCGCGGCGCCGCCGCGCTTTCCCGAGGCGCCGCGCTATCTCGGCCTCATGCTGATTTCGTGCGGCATCGGGGCGCTCATCATATCGATCTGGCAGTATCGCGCGGGAGCGCGCTACCTTCGCAGCGGGGACTTCGCCATCATCGCCGGGATCGACGCCGGCCCGAAATATATGCCGGTCCTCTGGGTCTCGTTCGCCCTGATTTTCGTGGGGCTGTTCGCCTTTTTCGCTGTTTTTCTGCGTTTCCTCTAATCGCTAAAGCGGGGCATGCCGGCGCATTGCGGTTCCGATCCTACCGGCACATCAACGGGAGGTCCTTGTGGCCAAATCAAAGAAACCGAACATCCTCATCCTCTGGGGTGACGATATCGGCTGGTGGAACATCAGCTACAACAGCCGCGGGCAGATGGGCTACCGCACGCCCAACATCGACCGCGTCGCCAACGAAGGCGTAGCCTTCACCGACTATTACGGCCAGCAGAGCTGCACGGCGGGCCGCGCGGCCTTCATCACCGGCCAGAACCCGATTCGCACCGGACTGACCAAGGTCGGCATGCCGGGCGCCGACGTGGGATTGAGCGCGGAAGATCCGACAATCGCCGAACTCCTGAAGCCGCTTGGCTACAAGACCGGCCAGTTCGGCAAGAACCATCTCGGCGACAAGGACCAGTTCCTGCCGACGATGCACGGCTTCGACGAATTCTTCGGCAACCTCTACCATCTCAACGCGGAAGAGGAGCCAGAGGACCCCGACTATCCGAAAGACCCGGAGTTCCTGAAACACTTCGGCCCGCGCGGCGTGCTGCACTGCAAGGCCGATGGCAAGGGCGGACAGACGGTCGAGGACACCGGGCCGCTGAACAAGAAACGGATGGAGACCATCGACGATGAGGTGACCGAGCGCGCGCTCAAGTTCATCGACGAGTCGCACAAGGCCGACACGCCGTTCTTCCTCTGGTACAACACCACCGGCATGCATTTCCGCACGCACCCCGCCGCCAAGCACAAGGGCAAGAGCAACGGCCAGGGCGACTACAACGACGTGATGGTCGCGCATGACGAGCACATCGGCCAGATGCTCAACAAGCTCGACGAGCTCGGCATCGCCGAGGACACAATCGTCATGTACTCGACCGACAACGGCCCGCACTACAACTCATGGCCGGACGCCGGCATCACGCCGTTCCGGTCCGAGAAGAACACCAACTGGGAAGGCGGCTGGCGTGTCCCGGCCTTCGTGCGCTGGCCCGGCAAGTTCAAGGCGGGCACGGTGATCAATGGCATCGTCAGCCATCAGGACTGGCTGCCGACGCTGCTCGCCGCCGCGGGGGAGACGGACATCGCGGCCAAGCTTCACGCCGGCCACAAGATCGGCAAGAAGACCTACAAGGTCCACCTCGACGGGTTGAACATGCTGCCGTACCTGACCGGCGAGGTGAAGGAGAGCCCGAGGAACTTCTTCTTCTATATGAGCGACGACGGCGACATCCTCGCGATCCGGATGAAGGACTGGAAGGTCGTGCTGATGGAGCAGCGCGCCAAGACTTCTCGCCTGCTGGTTCGAACCGTTCGTGAAGCTGAGGGCGCCCAAGGTCTTCAACCTGAGGCGCGATCCGTTCGAGCGGGCTGACGAGAACTCGAACACCTACTGGGATTGGGTGCTTGCGCACGTCTACATCGTCTATGCGATGCAGGCCCTCGTCGCGAACCAGATCGCCGAATTCCAGAAGTACCCGCCGCGGCAGAAGCCGGCGTCGTTCAACCTCGACGCCGTCATGAGACAGCTGGAAGAGGCCCATAGCAGCGCCGGCCACTGACCCTCATCCCTACCCCTCTCCCGTAATCCCCGGGCCAAGCGCGGGGAGGAGAGGGGTTATCCCCTTCGCCCGCAAGGGCGCTCGGAAGAGCGCTCGTCTCTCGACGGGCTACGCGGGAGAAGGAGTCGGCCAGAGGCCGACGGATGAGGGCGAGAGCGCCATCGGCCGGAGAACGTCGTGAAGGATTGGATCTCGGTCTTCGCCGACAATGCGGTCATCGCGATCGACGCGATGGCGGTGCTCATCATTGCGATCGGCACGATCGAAATGTTCGTCACCTGCATCCGCTCGGTCTTCGCGCCTACGCGGACGGGCCGCGATC
The DNA here is from genome assembly GCA_963775665.1 of uncultured Alphaproteobacteria bacterium. Lineage (GTDB taxonomy): Bacteria > Pseudomonadota > Alphaproteobacteria > Rhizobiales > Beijerinckiaceae > Roseiarcus. The sequence goes on from CAVZJZ010000042.1 coordinate 81,171, forward strand.
TGCGCGACGGCTACCTGCGCTATGCGCGCTGGCTGATGGCGGGGCTGACGTTCCAGCTCGCCAACGACATCATCATCTCGGCCCGCGCGCCGACCTGGGACGATATCGGACGCCTCGCGGCGATCGCCTTCATCCGGACGTTCCTGAACTTCTTCCTCGAGCGCGACATCGTGGAAGCGGGCAAGTTTCCAATGGACGCCGAACCCGCAGCTCAACCGGAGCCGGAGGTCATGCCGCGGCGATGACAGGCCGCCCGTCATTGCGAGGAGCGAGAGCGACGAAGCAATCAGGGAAGGTAGGGCTCCTTGCGGCCCCTGGATTGCTTCGCTTCGCTCGCAATGACGCTAAAGCCTGCGGGGGTTTCCCCTCACGCCATCGCCTTCGCAGGCGCCTTGTCGCCGTGGCAGAACTTGAATTTCTTGCCATTGCCGCACGGACACGGCGAATAGGGGTCGCGCTTGGCGTCTTCGCTCTTGACCCATTGCATCACGTCGGCTGGCGGGCGCCCGCGCTTGAAAAGCTGGCCCATCACGCCCATCAGCGGGCGGGTGTGGGTGAAGAACAATTCCAGTCCCGAACAGAGATAGTTCTGGCCCGGCTCGCCGTCCTTCGACAGCGCAAAGCGGTCCTTCGGGCAGCCGCCGTTGCATAAAGCGCGCACCTCGCACGCCTTGCACTGTCCGGTGAGCCGGTCGCGCTTGTCGTCACCGAATTTGCGCATCTGCGGCGAGGCGACAAGATCGATAAGCGGCGTCGTTGCGATATTGCCGAGCTTCTGGCCCGGTTCGACGAAATGATCGCAGGTGTAGACATCGCCGTTGTGTTCGAGCGCCGGGCCGTAGCCGCAGGTCGGCGCGTGGATGCACAGGAGATGGCGCCCGAAATAGGCCTCGAGCGTCACGTCGAACAGCTGGACGAATACGCGCCCCACGTCGCGGCGCACCCATTCCTCGAAAATGTCGTTCAGAAAGCGCCCGTATTGCTCGCCCCCGACCGAGCGGTCGGTGACGAGATCGCCGGTCTGCGTATAGAGGAGGCGTTTCTTGCCCGCGCCGGGGTCGCTCCAGCCCTGGTTGGCGATGGCGAGCGTCTCGGCCGACGCGCGCTCGACGATCGGAATGAACTGCATCCATTTCGCGCCGAGCTCGTCGCGGAAGAAGCGGTAGACCCTGCGGCCATGCTTCTCGTTGGCGGCGTTGACGGTGCAGAGGATATTGAACTCGACCCCGTGTTTGCGCAGGAACCCCCAGCCGCGCATGACGAGATCGAACGTGCCCTGCCCCTTGCGGTCGCGCCGGTAGGCGTCGTGGAGCTCGCGCGGCCCGTCGACGCTTAGGCCCACGAGAAAGTTGTGTTTCTTGAAGAAGGCGCACCAGTCGTCGTCGAGCAGGAGCCCGTTGGTCTGGAAGGTCTGCTGAACCGTCTGGCCGGGCTTGCGGTATTTTTCGACGAGTTCGACGGCGCGCTCGAAGAATTCGAGCTTCATCAGCGTCGGCTCGCCCCCCTGCCAGGCGACCGTCACCTCGGGCGTGCGATGGGCCTCGATGAGCTGGCGGATATAGCTCTCGAGCGTCGTCGCCGACATCCGGTGCTTGTCGTTGGGATAGAGCGCCTCCTTCGACAGGAAGAAGCAATACGTGCAGTCGATGTTGCAGGTCGACCCGCTGGGCTTGGCGAGCAGATGAAAGCTCGGCGGCGCAGCAAGGGGCCTGCGCTCGGCGAGGAGCGCCGGTTCAGAATCCATGAATGGCCGCCATCATGTCAGCATTCCCACGCGTCCGAGCGAACCTCCGCAAAGTAAGTCCATTCCTCGCTCAACGCCACTGCGCGTTCCCAATCCCGCCTTTGGGATAGGCGACATCAATGGCGTTTACCATCCGGATCGGCGAGAGCTGACAATTTCTTCTGAATAATCGGAAGCTATGGTATGATGCTTCGACTGATCGACATCGAGGTCGCCCTCGTGCGGCCCTTCACAGGTCGGGAGTGCAATACAAAGTAAGACTGTGCTACACGGATGACCAGCGGCCCCAAGACAGAGCCTGCCAAAGCGGTAGGGCCGCGGTCGCCGAAAAGTATCACAAAAGGGCGCCTAAGCCGCTGAAAACCCCCAAAAGCCGATCGCGTTTGCACAGCGGCGCGATCCGGCGGAAGCCGCGATCGCCGTCGTGAGCGAAAGCGTCAGCGTCCGCCCTGCCCCAAACCGGGACGAACAGCGGTCACGCTCGGTAACCCGCCCGCAACCTTAAGGTCCCATAAACAGAACCCTTCGCATTGCGCGGGGCTTGCGCCCCGAGCCTTACGGACATGGGGAACACCGCGTGGAAGGCGTATGGGTCGCTCGCGTCTAGGTTGGGCCGGATCGGTCGTTGCGCCCTGGTGCCTCGCGGTCGGCGTCCTCCTGTCGATCACCGCCGAGGCCGGACAGGAGCCTGCCCAGTACGGCAGCGTCGCCGACCGCAACGCGCTGCTCGAGGCCAGCGATCCGGTCCGCAAGGCGATCGCGCTCTCGCAGCAGATCCGCGCGGTTGACGAGGACGGCGAGCCTTCGCCGATCGTCCACGCGAGCTTTCGCCGTCGGCGATCCCGACGGCTTTACCGGTCCCGACGAGATCGAGCCGAACCGCACGCTGAAAGATCGAGCCTCGCCCCTGCCGAGCGTCGACCGGACCGGCAAGGGCGACCCGTTCATCGCACTTAGGCCCGGCTTCGACGCGCGCGGAGGCAACGGCCCCGGGTCACGCCGATCCGCGAGCGCTTCGATCCTGGGCGCACGAGGTCCTGAGCCACCGCGACGCCGAATTCGATCCAGGCCACACCATGAGCCCGGTGCGGCCGGGAGACGGCGCGCCTGAGTCCGCGGTCTCGACCTTCAGCGACGGCGCCACGCCGGCGGCCCCGCTCGAATTCGCGCTCAATTCGTCGTCGCCGACGCCGAGCGACGGCGTGCTCGTGGTCGTCGAGCTCGATCCCGAGTCTCAGACGACGGTGGCGGCGAAGTCGCTCTTTGTCGACGGCCAGCCGAACTACGCCGCCCTCATCGATCCGAAGGACAACGCCCGCCAGATGCGGTGTCTGACCGATGCGATCTATTTCGAGTCGCGCGGCGAGCCGGAGCATGGCCAGGCGGCGGTCGCGCAGGTCGTGCTGAACCGCGTGCGCAGCGGCATCTATCCGACGACGGTCTGCGGCGTCGTCTACCAGGACCGCAATCGCCCGTTCGCCTGCCAGTTCTCCTTTGCCTGCGAGGGCAAGTCGCTGAGGATCGAGGAGCCTGGCCCATGGGCGGTCGCGACCCGTATCGCCCAGGAAGTGGTCAGCGGATCGAACTACAACGCGAACGTCGGGGAGGCGGTCAACTACCACGCCAATTACGTCTCGCCCTTCTGGGTCGGGTACTTGCGCAAGGTCGACCATATCGGCAACCATATCTTCTACGCGATGCGCGACGGCGTGAACTGGGCGCCGGGCGCGCTCAACGGCCATGGCGACCGGCCTTAGAAGGATGGGACGATGCCGCTCTTGTTCTCCTACGGCACGCTTCAACAGGACAACGTGCAGCAGGCGACCTTCGGGCGTCTGATGAAAGGCAGCCCCGACGCGCTCGTCGGCTATGCGCAGTCGATGGTGACGATCAAAGACGCGGACGTGGTCGCCAAGAGCGGCAAGATCCATCATCCGATCGTCGCGTTCACCGGCGAGGGCGAGGACCGGGTGGCTGGAACGGTATTCGAGATCTCCGACGCCGAACTCGCCGCCGCCGACGCCTATGAGGTCGACGCCTACAAGCGCGTTCTGGCGCCGCTCGCCTCCGGCCTCAACGCCTGGGTCTATGTGGACGCGCGATTTGCGCCCAGAGACGGCGCACGGGCGGCCTCGCATGCCGACGATTCTTGAAGGCTCCCGCCGCTTTCGCCGCTCAGACGAGAAGGCTCTCCGCGCTGACCGATTTGAGCCCGTGCGCCGCCGCGACCGGCTCGCAGGTCACCTTGCCGTTGCATACGTTCAGTCCCGCGCGCAGATGCGGATCGTCCGCAAGCGCCTTGCGCCAGCCCTTGTCAGCGAGCGCCAGGGTGAACGGCAGCGTCGCGTGATTGAGCGCGAAGGTCGAGGTGCGCGCAACTGCGCCGGGCATGTTGGCGACGCAATAGTGAACGATGCCGTCGACGACGTAAGTGGGATTCGAATGCGTCGTCGGTTTCGAGGTCTCGCAACAGCCGCCCTGATCGATCGCGACGTCGACGATAACGGCGCCGGGACGCATCGTCGCCAGCATTGCGCGCGTGATGAGCTTCGGCGCGGCCGCGCCTGGCAGCAGCACCGCGCCGATGACAAGATCGGCCCTCGTCACCAGATCGGCGATCGAGGCGCGGGTCGAATAGACCGTGCGCAAAGCCGAGCCGAATTGGGCCGAGAGGCGGCGCAACGCCTCGTGCGACCTGTCGACGACGGTGACCGATGCGCCCATGCCGACCGCGATCGTCGCGGCGTGGGTTCCGGAGACGCCGCCGCCGAGAACAAGCACGTTGGCGGCCGCGACCCCCGGCACGCCGCCGAGCAGGACGCCGCGTCCCCCCTGCGCCTTTTCCAGCGAATGCGCGCCGACCTGAGGCGCGAGCCGGCCGGCGACCTCGGACATCGGCGTCAAGAGCGGCAGGCGGCCTTGCGGGTCGGTCACGGTCTCGTAGGCGATGCAGATCGCGCCTGAGGCGATGAGGTCCTCGGTCTGCGGGCGATCGGGCGCGAGATGCAGGTAGGTGAACAGGATTTGTCCCGGACGCAAAAGCTTGCGCTCCTGGGCCAGCGGCTCCTTCACTTTCACGATCATGTCCGCACGGGCGAAGATCTGCTGCGGCGTGTCGACGAGTTCGGCGCCGGAGCGGACATATTCCTCGTCCGGCGACCCCGACCCGGCGCCGGCGCCCTTCTCCACGATGGCGCTGTGGCCGTGATGGACGAGTTCGGCGATCGCCGCCGGCGTCATGCCGACGCGAAATTCGTTGTCCTTGATCTCCTTGGGAACGCCGACGAGCATGGGATTCGCCTCCTTGGCCTCGAGCAATCATCGGCGCTTGCCCCGCGCGCGGTCAAGACGACGAAATACGGGCCGTCGATGCTCACGTTAGGCCGGCGGCTTTTGGCCTGGCGGCGCGAGTTTGGTAAGGACTTCGACCGTCCGGCAGGCGCCGGAGCCGCAACGAAGGGGAAACTGGATGCCGTCGTCAGTCGCTCGATATCTTCGGATCGTCTCGATTGCATCGGCGTTCGCCGCGCTCGGCATTGCATCGGCTGCGGCGGGAACCATCGACACGCTGCGCCAGGACAAGGCGATACGGCTCGCGGTTCGCGACGACGCGCCGCCGTTCTCGTTCAAGGACGCGCACGGGCGAGCCGGCGGGGTTCATCGTCGATCTCTGTCGGGCTGTCGCGAGGAACCTGGCGGCCCAGCTCAATCTCCCGGAACTGAAGGTCGTGTACGTTCCAGTCACCGCGGCCAACCGTTTCGATGCGATCGAGACCGGCAAAGCGGATCTCTTGTGCGAGCCGACGAGCGACACGCTGTCGCGCCGCGAGCATGTCGACTTCTCGATCGCCACGTTCGTCGACGGCGCGAGCCTGCTCGTTCGCGGCGACGGCCCCAGCGATTTCGGCGCGCTCGCCGGCAAGAAGGTCGGCGTTCTCGCCGGCACCACGACCGAGCAGAGCCTGCGCGACACCTTGGCCGGCGCGAGCATTCAGGCCGAGGTCGTCCCGGCCAAGACGCACGAAGAGGGGCTGAAGATGCTGGACGAAGGGGCTGTCGCCGCATATTTCGCCGATCGGGCGATTCTCGCCTACCTCGCCTCCAAGAGCGGGGAAGCAGACAAGCTGCGTCTCGCCAACAATTATCTGTCGCTGGAGCCCTACGCGCTCGCGCTTCCGCGCGGCGACAGCGACTTCCGGCTCGCGGTGGACCGCGCGCTCAGCCGCATCTACAAATCCGGCGAGATCGCCGCAGTCTTCGCCAACACCTTCGGAGCGCAAATGCAGCCGAGCGATACGCTGAAGACGCTGTATCTCGTTTCCGCGCTGCCCGAATGACTCGCTCGGCGGCGGCGATATCCCGTTGCTCGAAACGTGGTATTCTTTCTCGCGCTCCAGGGCCAGGAGAGACGCGTGACCGAACCCAAGCCGGACATCGCTCAGATGCCGTTCGAGGCCGCGCTCGCGGAGCTCGAGCAGATCGTCGATCAGCTCGAGAAGGGCGCCGTGTCCCTCGATGACTCGATCAAGCTTTACGAGCGTGGCGAAGCGTTGAAGACCCATTGCGACGAACTGCTCAAGAACGCCGAAATGCGGATCGAGAAGATTACGCTTGCTGCCGGCAAGCCGAAGGGCGTCGGCCCGCTCGACGGCGACTGAGCGCCTCGACTCGCCCTCTCTCTTGGCGCTCTGAAATATTTATGGCGGTTTGTGACAACGCCCGAACTGCGACCAATCCGAAACTTTTTGTTAACCAAATCAGCCTCAAGTCGAAAGGGTTCGTTAATCCCTGCTCTCGGTTGCGATCAGCAAAACCAGGGCGCACAAAGAATGTCGAGGCGAGAAAAATCATGCGGACTATTGCGTTTGTGACCCAAAAGGGTGGTTCCGGGAAAAGCACATTGGCGTCGTCGCTGGCGGTGGCGGCGCAGGACATGAGGGAGAAAGTCTGCGTCATCGACATGGACCCGCAGGGTTCGCTGACGAACTGGGCCAGAACGCGCGAAATGCGCGATATCGAGGTCGTCGCCTCGGGCGCCGCGCGGCTTCCAGCCGCTCTGGCGCAGCTAAAGGCGAAAGGCTTCACCCTCGCGATCATCGACACGCCCGGCGCGGAGGGTCCCGCGTCCGCAGCGGCGATGGTCGTCGCCGATCTCAACATCATCCCGTCGCGTCCCAGCATGTTCGACCTGTGGGCGAGCGCCAAGACGCGCGCGGCCTTGAAGGAGCTCGGCGGCGAGTTCGTTTTCCTGCTCAACCAATGCCCGCCCGCCCAGCAGACGGCCCGGGTCAAGGACGGAGTGGAGACGCTCGAGGAGATGGGGGGTCTCATTTCGCCGCTTATCCTCGCGCGCGTCGACTATCAGGAAGCCGTCCGGCACGGCTGGGGCGTCACCGAACTCAATCCGAACGGTCCAGCGGCCGAGGAAATCCGCAGCCTCTGGACATCGATCCGGCGTCGGCTCGCCCGAGTCAAACCCCGTTCTGTCGCGCGAAAGGCAGCGTAAGCTCACGCGAGGTCCCGCGTGCCCCTAACCGCTACGTCCCGGCAGGACGCCTCTCTTGGCGTCCTGACTGTCTTGGCGAAAGCGCTCAGCCGCCCAGCCGCGTGCGAATCGTTTCGCCGCCGCGCTGGATCGTCAGGTCCCACCAGCGGGAGCGCTCGGAGCAGGCCTTTTCGAGGTCGCGGGTGGTTGCAATCTTTTGCCCGTTGACCGCGACGACGATGTCGCCCTTCTGCACGCCGACCTGGGCGGCGGTCGAGCCGTCGCCGACAGCGGCGATGACGACGCCCTCGTGCGCCGCCCGCAAGCGACAGCTCCTCCGTCACAGCGGGCGACAGATTCATCACCTGGGCGCCGTCGAAAGGCGACCGGGCGTGAATGGTGAGCGCATCACGCGGCGGGACTTCCGGCGCGGAGGCGAGCTTCAGCGTCAGATCCTGCGAGCGGCCATTGCGCAGGACCGTGAGCTTCGCCGCGCCGCCAAGCGGCTTGACGCCGAGCCGAAAGCCGACGCTCTCGGCGTCGTCGACGCTCTGATTGTCGATGGCGGAGATGACGTCGCCGCGCTTCAGGCCCGCCTCGGCCGCGGGACCCGCGCCCGCGACTTCGACGACCAGCGCCCCGGTCGGGCGTTCCAGACCCAGATTGTCGGCGATGTCCTTCGATACGTTCTGCAGCGTCGCGCCGAGCCACGGACGCCTGACGGTCGTGCCGCCATGACGGGCCGCGGCGACGACGCTCTTGACCATGTTGACCGGAATGGCGAAGCCGATCCCCATGCTGCCGCCCGAACGCGAGTAGATTGCCGAATTGATGCCGACGAGCTTGCCGTCGAGGTCGACGAGAGCGCCGCCCGAATTGCCCGGATTGATCGCGGCGTCCGTCTGGATGAAGAAGCCGTAGTCGTTGATGCCGATCTGCGTGCGCGCGAGCGCCGAGACGATGCCTTGCGTCACCGTCTGGCCGACGCCGAACGGATCGCCGATGGCGATGACGAAATCGCCGACCTCGAGCGCGTCCGAATCGCCGAGTTCAAGCACCGGGAAGTTCTCTCCGCCCTTGATCCGGAGGACCGCGAGATCGGTGCGCGGATCGCGAAGGACGATTTCGGCCTCGAACTCGCGCTTGTCGGCGAGCGCGACCTTCACATCGGTCATGCCCTCGATGACGTGATGGTTGGTGACGACGAGGCCGGACGGATCGACGATCACGCCGGAGCCGAGCGCCTTCTGCACGCGCTGATCCTCGCCCCCGCCGCCGCCAAAAAACCGGCGGAATATCGGATCGTCGAACAGGGGGTTGCGCGGCATCGTGTCGACGCGGGAGGCGTAGACGTTGACGACCGCGGGCGCGACCTTCTTGACGATCGGCGCCAGGGAGAGACGCGCGCCGCTTTGAGGCGCAAGCCTCGGCGCGGTGTCGGCGACGGCCGTGGCGCACAGCAGCGCAAAGATCGCAGCGAAGGCGAAGCGGATCAATCCATCCTCCAAGACGGTTTCGTGAGCGCCGCTGATATAGTCGGGCGACGCGCAGGCTGCAAAGCGCGGGACGGCGGCGCGCGCCATTTCCGGGCTTCCCGCCCGTCCCAGCCGACAGGGCGCGGGGCGCCCTGTCGAATCCGTCGCGCGCGCAACGATAACAAGGGTTTGGGCGCCAAATTCTGCAACTTTCGCGAGGTATATTACTTATTCAGAATGTGTCTATTGCCGGTTTTCCCGCAATAGGGAGTTGGCTCGCGCGCGGAATGGGGCCGCCGGAACGACTGCCCGGCGGCGACCGTCCCGGAGCTAGCCAAGCCGCCGGAAGGAGGAGCGGCGCCAACGCCAGGCGGATGCGGCGCCCACCGCCCGTCGACGCCAACTCCTGACAAGGCCTGCCTATTACCGTTTTGAGGGTTTTCAAGGGTTAGAGCAATAAGGAAGGGGATTTCGGAACTGCCAACCTTCATGCCCGCGCACCCCGGCGTGACACTGCGGAATGGCCTCGGCCGAAGCGGTCATGGACAACCTCTCGGAAAGAGAACAAATGTAGCACGACACCCGGCTTTCGCCAAGAATTTTCACACGTCGCAGTGGAAGTCTGCCTGCGGCGGGAGAGTCAGCATTGGTTCGCAACACGAACACGCCGTCGAACTTGGCGTCCTCTTCCGCCTTGGCTCGGTCGATGGCGAAACGATCGTCGCCAGGCGTGGCGAGGAAACGACGATAGCCCTTGTTGCCGACGAGGCTCTTGTCGCCCTTCTTCAACTGCCGCTCCAGCGCGGCCAGGATCGCGACGCGGGCCGCGGCGTCCTTCTTCATCTCCTCGCGGTTGGGCCGACGATGTAGCGCCGTCCGGCCAGCGTCACGGCCTTGGCCTCGTATTCGATGTCCTTCTTCCGTTTTGTCAGAACGAAGGGAACGAACGGAGCGGGATCGTCGAGGACGAGGTCGCGCACGAGCTTATCGTTACGCTCGCGAACGCCGAGGATATAGAGAAGACCGCGCGCCTCCAGTTCGGCGATCGTCTCGGCGCTGATCATGCCGCGGTCGGCGACGACGCAAACCCGGCGAACAGAAAAGCGCTTGCGCAACCGGTCGACCACCGGGATCAGACTGCCGGCATCGGCGGTGTTTCCGGGCCACATCTCGGTGCAGACCGGTCGGCCCTCGCCGTCGAGCGGCACCGCCAGGATCATCTGATTGAGATCGGGCCGATGATCTTTGGAAAAGCCGCGACGTCCAAGCGTCTGGCCGCCCGCGCCTTCGAAGTAGAGGCTGGTGGTGTCCATGAACACGAGATCGAGCGTGCTGAAGAGATCGCGTCGCCGCGCGAACGGGCCTCCTCCACAACGTCTTTGAGGCAGCGCGGCGCGAAGGGCGGTTCGCGCCTCCTGTCGATCCTCGCTCAGTTCCTCGCCGAGCCAGGCCATCGCGCGATAAAGGTGATGCAGATCGACCCCTTCGACGCCGTCGATCCGATAGTCCTGCCTCCAGCGGTCCGCCGCGCGATCGGAGCCGCCGCAAACAGGCGATGCAGAACGGTGAGGAACACCGCACGCTCCAACGCGAAATCATGATGGCGCGTGCGGGCGAGGCTCTCGACACGCCGGCCTAGCGCCGCGTCCACGCCAGCGTCGGCTCCGGCGTCCGAAACGCTTTACGTGAACGGAAGCGGCGCCTTCGAAACTCAGCCAAACAAAAAGCCGCCCGAAGGCGGCTCTTTCAAGTTCAAACGAGATGATCCTGGATCAGGCGGCTGTCAATGCCGGCTTTGACTTCGAGCGATACGTCACGAGGCCGAGACCAGCGAAGCCGGCCAGCATCATCGCCCATGTCGAGGGTTCGGGAACCGGCGACGTCGTCGGCGTCGCAAATGCGTCGAACGCCATGCCGAAACCAGGTGGATCGCCGTTGGCGGTCAGATCGAAGGTAAAGTCGATCAGTTGCTGCCCCGCCGCCAAGACGCCGAGATCGAGCGTCTCGCCGGGGCCGCTGAAGTACGCCTCGGCGGCGCTGAGGGTGGCGAAGTCGTGCTCGGTCCAGGCGCCGTTGACGTCATACTTGAACACCAGGCCGGCGACGCCGGAGCCCTCGTCGGCGTTGACCGACACAAAAGTGATCTTGAGGTCCTCGGAGGTCGTCGTGGAGAAAGTGAAGTCGGCCTCCCCCAGATAGTCGAGCGGCGCCGGCTGCGTCACGCCGCCGAAGCCGGCCGAAAACGCGACGGAGGCGAAGCTGGCCTGGTCCGGATGGAAGTCGGCCAGCGCCACCGTCTGGCCCGCGGCGGTCGGGATAGAGGCAAGCGGGCCGCCGTCGATCGTCGCGCCGGAGATTGCGCTCGCGGTCCCGGCGATCCCGTCGACCGGCGACGTCGCGACGGTCCGCACCGTGCTTGTCGACGACGACGCCGTGCTTTGGGCGTTGGCGAAGCCGGATATGGCGTTGCTGACGCTGGCTGTCGCGTTCGCCTTGCCCGCGCTCCCGTCGGCTCGGCCGCCCGACGCAAACGCATCCGCTTCCCCGTACTGGCCGCCCGCCGAGACTGTGGCGGTCGCGTTGGCGTCGCCGCCAGCGCCAGCGCCAAACCCGGGTCCGCCGTTGTAGGCGCCGCCGCCGGTGGCCTTCGCGGTCCCGACCGCATGATTGGCGTTCGACGCTACGCTGGCGTTCGCCGTCGCCGCGCCGCCCGCCCCGGGATTCGGTCCCGGGGCATAACCTCCCGTCCCGCCGACGGCGTCGGCCTCGACGCTGAGACTGGAGGCCGTGGCGTCAATGATATTGAGCGTCGAGGAGGCGTCGCCCCCGACGCCCCCTTTTCCCGTTGCGCCATTTGAGGGGGTCGCCGTGCCGCCCTGGCCGCCGGCTGCCCGCTGGACCAGAGTGAGCGCGCCCCCCGTCGATCCGCCGACCGCGTCAATTATGCTGACGCTGGCGCCGGCCCCGCCATTGGCGCTCTTCCCGGCGCCGTAAGGCGCAACGAATCCGCCGTCTCCGCCTGTTTCCGTCACCGAGACCGAGACGTCGGCGCCGCTCGTCGACTTGCCGAAAGCAGACGCGGACGCGTCGCCGCCGGCTCCAGCCGTCCCATTGTCGCTGGCCCCGTTGAGCCACCCGCCCGCGCCGCCATAGGCTTGAACATTGACGGTCAAGGAACTCGCGTTCGTATCGGTCACCGAAAGGGACGAAGAAGCGTGGGCGCCCTTCGCCGCGGAGCCGGGCGCGCCGAAGAAGTCGGTCGCGCTCCCGCCGGCGCCTCCGATGGCCAATTGGGTGAGCCTCAGGGCGCCGGCGGTCGAGCCGGAAACCACGTTGTTTTGGCTGACATCCGCGCCAACGCCGCCATCGGCGCCGTCCAGACCCTCCCCGCCGGCGCCGCCGGTCGCGCTTGCGCTGACTTGCAGCAGCGCGCCGATCGAAGAGTTTGCCGATGCGGACGCCAAAGCGGATGCGCCAGCGCCACCGCCGCCGATTCCCCCGTAGGCGTCGCCGCCGGCGCCTCCGACCGCCTCGACGTCGACGAAGACATACTGCGATTGGCGCCCGCTAATTGTGAGCGCTGACGAAGCCACGCCGCCATTGCCCGGCGAGCCGAATCCCAACTCGTTTAGGGCGGCCCCGCCATTGCCGCCTTCCGCGGACTGCCTGAGGTAGAGCACACCTTGAGTGTCCCCGCCCACCGCGTTGGTCAGGCTGACCGCTGCACCGTCCGCGCCTCGGGCGGCCCCGACGCTTTCTCCTCCGGCGCCGCCGGTCGCGGCGCCGCTCACATTGACAACACTACCGATTGTTGATTCGCCATAGACCTGCACCGTTGCGCCGCCGCCCGCCGCGCCGGCGCCGATTTCCGTTCCCCCGCCGGCGCCGCCGCTGGCGTTCGCACTGACGGCAAGCTGACTGGCGCTGTTATCTGTGACCGAGAGGGTCGACGACGCTGCGCCGCCTGCACCCGGATTTCCGCCGCCGTAAGCAAAGCCGCCGGCGCCGCCGCCGGCGTTCTGCGTCAGGCCCAAGGCGCCTGAAGTGGAGCCATTGACGGCGTTGGTGACGTTTACAGCCGCGCCGAGTTCCTCCGTCCGCACCCAAGTCTCCGGTCCCGCCAGATCCCCCGACCGATGTTGCGGTCACGTCGACATTGGCGCCGACGGTCGAGACGCCCGATGCCGTTGCGTACCCCGTGCCGCCGTTCCCTCCCTTTCCGTTGTTCGTCTCTCCACCCCCGCCGCCTGTCGCCGTTGACGCGAGGATCAGCGAGGCCGCCGTCGAATCATTCGCCGCGAGGTTGGAATGTGCGTCGGCGCCGTCGGATGGGTGGCCGCCCGCGGAAGCCGCACCCCCGTCGCCGCCGGTCGCATTCTGAATCAGGGCAAGGCTGCCCCACGGGGCGCCGCCATACGGGGAGACGGTCGAGCCGCTAGCGGCATTGTTGAGCGACACGGATCCACCCGCGCCGCCATCCGCGCCATAGAGGCCTTCGCCGCCTGTGCCGCCCGCTGCGTAAGCCGTCGACGTGACGTTTCCGCCCGAACCGGAAGCAGTCGCCGAAGCGCCCCCGCCCGCGCCGGCTGAATAACCGGAGTCATACGGGCGTCCGCCATCGCCGCCGATCGCGCTGGCGGTGACCGTGACCGTCGCGTTGTAGTCGGATGCGGCGCCTGCCGTCGCGGTCGCTGCGCCGCCGGAGCCGCCGGGATAGCCGGCGCCGCCCGACCCGCCAAAGGCGTTTGCCTCAGCCGAGGCGTCGCCCGAAAGGATTTGCGTCGTGGCCGTTGCGGTCGCGTCTCCGCCGAGACCGCCCGGGACGCCATAGTAGATTCCAAAGTAACCTGTGCCGCCGCGCGCCTCGGCGTCATTGGCCGGATCGGCGAACCCGGTCACGGAGTTCAAGGGCCCCGCCGTCGCCTCGGCCAAAGGCGCGTCGGGCTGGTCGATTGTCCCATCCGGTCCTGTCACAGAAACGCTGTCGGCGCGGGCGCCCCCTGCGCCGATGAGCATGAGCACGAGCGGTAGCGCCGTTGATGTGAACAGGCGGCGGATGGCTGCGATGGAGTTAGACGAGCGCATGGTTTCCTCCAAATTGGGATCGAGCCGATGAGGGGCGCAGACATCCGCCTGAGCCGATACTGGGCGGCGAACCATTCCGATCCGCGACCGCGTGGCGGCGCGTACGCGGAGGCAGGCAGAGTCTTATTGGTCGGTAGTCGTAGTCGTAGCGGTAGTCGCGGATGAACCCTTTCGGCGCCGGTCTCTAAAGTCCGGTGATGACCGCGGCCTAGGATTGGGTCGAAGCGAGTGCGGCGCAGAACGTCGCCGCGACGAGCAATCTTTTCATCAAAATATCTCCCTCGTAGGTCCGCCTTCAAGACAGGAAGCAGACGCCGATCACTTTATGCCGCGGCGCTTGCAGCATCTATGGTACGGATGCACTATCGCTGCGCGCAAAATGGCGGGGGACGTTGAATGAGCGGCGCAGAAGGCTCGGCTGTCGAGGCGCATGATCAATTCCTTCTGGCGCTTCATCGCGCCAGCCGCGAGGAGCCGATCGGGTCGTTTCAGGATCGGGCCTTTGTGGCTCTGCAGGCGCTCATCCCGTTCGACGGCGCGTTCTGGCTCAGGGCCGGCATGGAGAACGGCGCGGTTCGCGTCTATGGCCATCACACCTTCCGCCTGGCTCCGGGCTTGCGGGAAGTCTGGACGCCGCTTGAAGAACGCGACGTGCTCGGCCGAGCGGCCTTTGCGGCCTTGGGCCGGACCGTGAACGCGACCGCCCGCGACGTTGTGACCGATCGGGAGGTGTTGGAACGCGTCGTGGAGGCCTTTGGCCTCGAACACGCCATGGCGACCTGCCTTGTCGATCCACTGACGTCGCTAATCAGCGCTGTCACTGTGATCCGCGGCGCCGCGGGGCCGCGCTTCTCCGAGGAGGAGCGCCGGCTGAAGGAGCGGCTGACGCCGCACCTCGTCGAGGCCTACGGGACCCGGCGTTTGATCCATCTCATGGAGACGCGCCATCGCGAGCCGGGGAGCGGCTATGCGACGGCGGCCTGCGACGGCGAGGCGCTGTTGCATGTCGCGTCGAAGGATTTTCTTGCGCTGCTGCGGGCGGAGTGGCCGGCATGGCAGGGTCCGACGCTCCCGTCCGCTCTGGCGGCCTTGCTCGACGGAGGAAAACCTTACCGCGGCGCCGGAATCGTCGTCCGGTACGAGCCGGTCAACGAACTGATCTGGCTCCGCGCCCGCAAGAGGCGGCCGGCTGACGATCTGTCGGCGCGCGAGGCCGAGGTCGCGCGGCTAAGCGCGGCCGGGCAAAGCAACAAGGAGATCGCCCAGACTCTGGGCGTATCGCCTTTCACCGTGCGCAACCAGCTTAGCGCAATCTACGGCAAGCTCGACATCAGCACCCGCGCGGAACTCGCGGTCCAAGTGACCGAACTCGACTATTAGCAGGCCACCTTGTCGCCACCGGCCTGGAATTGTCGCCGGGTGGCGTCGATTTTGGCGCTTACGACCCGGATATCGGAAGCGACGTCGGCCCGAAGCGAATGAATGTCGGACTTGAGATCGGACTTGGTTTCCGTGATATCGGCGCGAACGTCGCGCAGCATTTTCAGGACAATATTTTCGGGCTCCCGGCTCATCGACTTCCCTTTCGACGCCGACCTTATCGCTTCCCAAGCCGACGCGGCGACGTTCGTCTGAGGGCGTTGCAGCGCGCCGCGCCCGGGTGGAGATCGGTCATGATTTCTTGGAGGCGACTATGAGCGAGGGGAATTTGAGCCGCCCATATTCCGATCCCCGCCCATCTGGCGAGGGTGACGGCGCGCGGTCCCGGCCACATGTAGGGCGGAAAGGAGCGCCGTCATGTCCGACACATCCATCCCCTCCCCCTTGAGCGCCTTCTCCTCCGCCGTCGCGGAGCTTGTCCGCGCCGCGGCGCCGAGCGTCGTCTCGGTGAAGTCGCAGCATGCGCAATCGAGCGGCTTCGTCTGGCGGGCGGGTCTCGTTGTCGCGGCGGAGAACGCGCTCGCCGACGACGGGGCGATCGAGATCGTCGCCCACGACGGCGGTTCGGCCCCGGCCGAGCTTGTCGGCCGCGATCCGTCGAGCGACGTCGCGCTCCTGCGCGTCCCGCGCGCCGACCTTCCGCAAGTCCCGCCTTCGACCAGCGGCCCCACCGTCGGCGCGCTGGCGCTCGTCGTCGCCGCCCGCGACGGCGCTCCCGCCGCCTCGCTCGGGATCGTCTCCCATGCCGGCCCGCAATGGCGCAGCATGCGCGGCGGGCTGATCGACGCGCGGATCGAGCTCAGTGCGGGACTGCGGTGTTCGAGCGAGGGCGGGCTTGCGCTCGATTCCGAAGGCCGCGCCTTCGGCATGGCGGTGTTCGGCCCGAGGCGTCGCACCCTGGTCATTCCAACCGCGACAATCGACCGGGTGGCGGCGATGCTCCTCGCCAAGGGAAGGGTCGCACGCGGCTATCTCGGTCTCGGCCTGCAGCCGGTGAAGCTCGACGGCGGCGGCGGCGGACTGATGGCGATCAGCGTCGACGCCAATGGCCCGGGCTCGGCGGCAGGCGTCAAGCAGGGTGACGTCATCGTGGCGTGGAACGGCGAGACGCTCCGCGGCGTCCCCCATCTCATGCGCCTCATGGGGCCCGACAGCGTGGGGACGACGGTGAAACTTTCGTTGCGACGGGCCGGCGAGCCGCTGGAGCTTGACGTCACCATCGGCGAGAGGCCTCAGGCGCCATGACGGAGCCATCCGGCCCCGTCGTCATTGCAATCGAGATCGGCGAGACTGAACTCGCCGATCGGCTGGCGGCGCTCCTGGCTGATGTGCCGGGGCTTCGCCTCGCCGCGCCGGGGGAACCCGCCGACGCGGCGCTGGTGGCCGGACGGCATAGGACGCCCGATGCCGAGGTCGCCCTGACCGCGCGAGAACTTGATGTCCTGGCGTTGCTGGCGGAGGGGGCTTCCAACAAGACGATCGCCCGGGCGCTCGCCATCTCGGTCCACACCGTCAAATTCCATATCGCCTCCCTGTTCGACAAGCTGGACGCGGAGGGAAGGACCGAAGCCGTCGCGCAGGCGGCGCGGCTCGGCGCGATCAAGTTTTGAGGCTATTGCGCTTCGACCTCCAGCACCCCTCTTTTCGCATGGCTGGAGGAGTCGATCGTGTTCTGCGCGTCGAAAAGCCTCGCCGTCGGAACCAGCCACGGGCGATAGCTCGCGTTCACGTCGCCGACGAACACCAGGTCCTCCGCGGGCAGATAGCCGAGCACCGGCGAGAAATGGCCGTGTCCGCGGCCGAACAGGGGCGCGCGCGTGAAATTGACGACGATGCGCCGACTGGGGTCATTGCTTTTCGCCATCTCGGCGCGGAAAGTCTCAAGCGAGATGTCGCGCAGCTTCCGAACCGGCTTGCCTGTCTCCCGCTCGAGAAGCGCGGCCTCTTCGTCGAGTGTCAGCCCGAACGGCAGAATTCCGAATACCTGCAGCGCGCCCGAGCGGCTCAGCACCGCAGCCGGATCGGCAGGGACGCCTTCGGAGCGCAAGACATCCGCTACGCTCGTCGGACCGCAGACGCTTGGATTCTGCTGGAAGAGATAACCTTGCGGTCCATAGAGCCGCGCAACGGGAAGCGCCCAGGCGCGCGCCAGCAAGGCCTCGCTCTGATAGGCGGGAATCCGCTCGATCGAATCTGCTGAAGCAGGCGGCTCCCGGAGATAGAAACCGGCGAAGCCGACCAGGATCGCCGCGAGCGCCAGGATCACGACCGCGACGCGACGGAAAGTCATGCCAGGAATCCCTCTTGAGGCGACTTCGGAAACGAGGACCGCGCACGCGCGTCGAAATCTACATGCCGTAGACCGCCAGCAGCACCCCAAAAACCGGGATCCCGACGAGGCACACGGTCAGGCTCAACCTCAGGTAAAGCGTCTTCCAATAGAGGATTTGCGACAGCAGCGCGATTCTGTGTTTCGCGTCCTCCAGTTCGATCCCGATATCGTGCACGAAGGTGAAATCATCTGCGCTGGCGTGGCGAGACAGATGAAAATTGCTCTTCTCCGTGCGGAGAAATCTGGGAAAAATCGCCAGGATCAAAAAGAAATAGGCAACGAGAAATGGCGCCAAGATGAGCCCAACGGGAATGTGGGCCAAGGTTTTCTCGTGCGCGCTGAGAATGGGAACCATCAGCAGCGGCAGGAACAGCAGCGTGATGTTCGCCTTGAAGTCGCTCGACCGGATGGCGTCGGTGTAGACCGCCGGAAAAGTCCCGGAAATACTTAATTTCCTTCAGGATGCGTTCTTCGCTCGTGGGACGTGCGCCACCCCGAACGGCAGTTTGCGCGGCTTCGGTCTCCGACATGCGCTGAAATTGTGAGACCCGCCCGGCGCTGTCAAGCGGACTCGCCGTCCGGCTGCGGCGCTTCGCTCGTTTCGGCGGCCCCAACTGAAAAGGCGGCGCCTCAAGGACCCCGCCTCATTGCCGCCCGCTCGGAGGTGAATGGCCTCTCAGCTCTCCGCCGCCGCCTGAACCGGACCCGAGTCCTTGCCTTTGGCCTCGACATCCCGATCGACAAACTCGATGACGGCCATCGCGGCGTTGTCGCCCGGCCGGAAGCCCGCTTTCATGATGCGGGTGTAGCCGCCGTTGCGGTTCTTGTATCGGGGGCCGAGCACATCGATCAGCTTTTTGACGAGATCGGCGTCGCGCAGCCGCGAAATCGCGATGCGCCGCGCGTGAAGATCGCCCCGCTTGCCGAGCGTGACCAGCTTCTCGACGACCGGGCGAAGGTCTTTGGCCTTCGGCAGCGTCGTCGTAATCTGCTCATGCTTGATCAGCGCCTGAGCCATATTGGCGAACATCGCCACTCGATGTTCGGAAGTGCGGTTGAAGCGCCGCTTCGCGCGTCCGTGATACATTTGGCTTTCTCCTACTCGGGTCTGCGGCCGCCGTGCCAAGGAACGGCCGCTCGTTGTCTCCGTCTACCGCGCGGTAGAGGGTGGGCGTGAGGGCAAGTGTCGAAAGACCCTCATCCGGCCCTTCGGGCCACCTTCTCCCGCCAAGCGGGAGAAGGAAACTCAGTAATGCTCCTCGAACCGCTTGGCCAGATCCTCGATGTTGTCCGGCGGCCAGCCGGAGACTTCCATGCCGAGATGCAGGCCCATCTGCGCCAGCACTTCCTTGATCTCGTTGAGCGACTTGCGGCCGAAGTTCGGCGTTCGCAGCATTTCGCCCTCGGTCTTCTGGATGAGGTCGCCGATATAGGTGATGTTGTCGTTCTTGAGGCAATTGGCGGAGCGGACGGAGAGCTCGAGCTCGTCCACCTTCTTGAGCAGCGCCGGGTTGAAGGCGAGCTCGGGAATCGCATGCTGCGCCTCCTCGCGGCGCGGCTCCTCGAAATTGACGAACACGGCGAGCTGGTCCTGCAGGATGCGGGCCGCGTAGGCGAGCGCGTCCTCCGGCGACATGGCGCCGTTGGTCTCGATCGTCATCGTCAGCTTGTCCTTGTCGAGGTCCTGGCCCTCGCGCGTGGCCTCCACTCGGTACGAAACCTTCTTCACCGGCGAGAACATGCTGTCGATCGGCAGGAGACCGATCGGCGAATCCTCGGCCCGATTGCGGTCGGCCGGAACGTAGCCTTTGCCAGTCGTCACGGTGAATTCGATGCGCAGGTCCGCGCCTTCGTCGAGCGTGCAGATGACAAGGTTCGGATTGAGGATCTGGATGTCGCCGGTGGTCTGGATGTCGCCGGCGGTGACGGCGCCGGGACCGCGGCGCTTGAGCACAAGGCGCTTGACGCCGTCGCCCTGCATCTTGACCGCGATGTCCTTGACGTTGAGCACGATGTCGACGACGTCCTCGCGGACGCCGGGGATCGACGAGAACTCGTGCAGCACCCCGTCGATGTGGATCGAGGTGATCGCGGCGCCTTGCAGAGAGGAGAGGAGAACGCGCCGCAGCGAATTGCCAAGGGTCTGGCCGAAACCGCGCTCGAGCGGCTCGGCGACGACCGTCGCGACGCGACGCGGGTCATCGCTCGGAGCGACTTCGAGCTTCTTCGGCTTGATGAGTTCTTGCCAGTTCTTCTGGATCACGGGCGGGGCCTTCCATTGGACGGATGAGCGGCGCGCGCCGGCGCGCGCGAAAACCGCAACACGCGCCGGACAACTCCGGCGCGCACTAGGTTCAGACGCGACGACGCTTGCGCGGACGGCAGCCGTTGTGCGGGATCGGCGTCACGTCGCGGATGGAGGTTACGTTGAAGCCCGCCGCCTGGATCGCACGCAGAGCCAACTCCCGGCCGGAACCCGGGCCCGAAACCTCGACCTCGAGGGTGCGCATGCCGTGCTCGGACGCCTTGCGGACCGCGTCCTCCGCCGCAATCTGCGCGGCGAAAGGGGTCGACTTGCGGGAGCCCTTGAATCCCATCGTGCCGGCGGAGGACCACGATATCGTGTTGCCCTGGGCGTCGGTGATGGTGATCATCGTGTTGTTGAACGTCGAGTTCACATGGGCGACGCCCGACACGATGTTCTTGCGTTCGCGACGGCGGACGCGGGTCGCTTCTTTTGCCATTGAGTTCGTCCTTCAATCGCGCATTCGCGCGTCAGTGCATCAATGCGAAAACGAGACCGAGATCACTTCTTCTTGCCCGCGATGGGCTTCGCCTTGCCCTTGCGGGTGCGCGCATTCGTGTGCGTCCGCTGGCCGCGGACCGGCAACTGCTTGCGATGCCGAAGGCCGCGGTAGGCGCCGAGATCCATCAGGCGCTTGATGTTGATGGCGACCTCGCGGCGAAGATCGCCTTCGACCATGTAGTCGCGGTCGATCGTCTCGCGGATCTGCATCACTTCCGAGTCCGTGAGCTGGGCGACGCGGCGCTCGGACGGAATATGCACCTTCTCACAAATCTCTTCGGCCTTCTTGGGCCCGATCCCGTGAATGTACTGAAGCGCGATGATGACGCGCTTGTTGGTCGGAATATTGACACCGGCTATGCGAGCCATTCGCTTTATGCTCCATGTGGGCGGCGCTTCCGCCTATGCTGAAGCGTCGCGGACTGATGCCTCGGCGTCCGGTGGAGGCCGGCCCTTGCCGAGAATTCCTTTGAAAACGCAAAAAGTCCCATGCGCTCGACAGGCGCCGGGACCCAGAACGCATTCGGGATAGGGGGCATTTAGAGGCTTTCCGTCGTTTGTCAAGCAAAATCCCGGCCGTTAGGCCAAAAGACCTCAACCCCGCTCGCGCCGTCGAACGCGGCCGCCGCAGTGCTGGAGCCCGTGTCACGCGATGACCATCGGCGTTCGCCGATTGGGGCTCGCACTTTCCCAAGCCCGCGTGGCGCGCTTGAGCGCGCATCCCGATCTTTGCCGCAATCCTCGGCGCCTGGCCCCTCGCAAATTCGCCGGAATCCCTTTATAGCGCCTCCGCCGTCCGCCGGCGAACGACCGACGACGCCCAAAGGAGCCCCAATGACAAGGATCTTTCCCGCGCGTTTGCGCTCGACCGCCGCCGCCTTCGCGCTTGCTCTCGGCGCGACGCTGGCCTTCGCCGGCGCGGCCTCGGCCGATCCCAAGGTGCTGGCGAAAGTCGACGGCTCGCCGATCACCGAGGACGACCTCAAAGACGCGATGGCGGACATCGGGCCAGGTCTCCCGCAGAAGCTCGAGGGCGCGGCGCGGCAGAAATACGTGCTCGACTATCTGATCGATCTCAAGCTTGCGGCCAAGAAGGCCCAGACCGAGAAGCTCGACGAGAGCCCCGAGTTCGCACGGAAGCTTGCCTATTACCGCGACAAGCTCGCGATGGAGCAGCTGCTCGGCTCCGTCGCCAAGGCGGCGACAACGGAGGAGGCGGAGCGCAAGGCCTATGACGAGGCGGCGAAGGCGGAGCCGCCGCAGGAAGAGATTCATGCGCGCCATATCCTCGTCCCGACCGAGGACGAGGCGAAAGCCGCGCTCGCCCGGATCAAGGGCGGCGAGGACTTCGCCAAGGTTGCGACCGAACTGTCGAAGGATCCGTCCGCCGACGGAGGCGATCTCGGCTGGTTCACCAAGGACCGTATGGTGCCGGAATTCTCCGACGCCGCGTTCAAGCTGAAGAAGGGCGAGGTGTCCGATCCGGTCAAGACCCAGTTCGGCTGGCACATCATCAAGATCGAGGACGTTCGCACCAAGAGTTTTCCGCCCTTCGAACAGGTCAAGGAACAGGCCGCTCGCTACGTCTCGCAGAAGGCGGAGAGCGAGGCGATCGCCCAGCTCCACAGCGCGGCGAAGATTGAACTGTTCGACGCCGACGGCAAGCCGGTGGCCGCGCAGCCCGAGGCCGCGCCTGACGCGCAAGGCAAAGGCGCATCGCCCGGCGCGGACAAGCCGAAGACGCCCTGACGCCTCTTCTGGACAGGGCCGGCAGCCCGCTTCCCGATCGTCGACTGGAACCCCCGATGGCCGCTCCCGCTCCGCTCTCCCCGCTCGCGCCCAAGAAATATCCGGTCCTTCCGCCGATCGGCGGCGTCCGATTCGCCACCATTGCGGCCGGCGTGCGATACGCCGGGCGGACTGACGTGATGATGGCGCTTTTCGACGAGCCGGCCGAGGTCGCTGGCGTGTTCACCCGGTCGAAGTGCCCGTCTGCGCCGGTCGACTGGTGCCGGGCGAAGCTCAAGGGCGGAAAGGCGAGGGCGCTCATCGTCAATTCGGGCAACGCCAACGCTTTCACCGGACATGCCGGCATCGGCGCAGTCGAACTCGTCGCCGAGGCTGCAGCCAAGACCATCGGAGCGAACGCGGACGAGATTTTTATGGCGTCGACCGGCGTCATCGGCGAGCCGCTCGACGGGACGCGCATCGCCCGCGTTCTCGACGAGCTCGCGAAGGACGCGAAAGACGATCGGCTGCTGGACGCTGCCAAGGCGATCATGACGACCGACACCTATCCGAAGATCGCGACCGCCCGCGTCAAACTTGGCGATGCGGACGTAACGATCAACGGCATCGCCAAAGGCGCGGGGATGATCGCCCCGGACATGGCGACAATGCTCGCCTACGTGTTCACCGACGCGCCGATAGCGTCGCGCGCGCTCCAGACGATGCTGTCGAAGTCGGTCGAGCGCTCGTTCAACGCGATTACGGTCGACAGCGACACTTCGACCTCGGATACACTGATGATCTTCGCCACCGGCGCGGCCCGGCATGCGCCGCGTATCGAGGACGCCGCCGATCCGCGCGCCGCCGCTTTCCGCCGCGCGCTCGACAAGCTCTTGCGCAATCTCGCCCAACAAGTCGTGCGCGACGGCGAGGGCGCGCGCAAGTTCATCGAGGTCAATGTCGAGGGCGCGGCGACGCGCAAGGCGGCGAAGCGCATCGCGCTCTCGATCGCCAATTCGCCCCTGGTCAAGACCGCCTGCGGCGGCGAGGACGCCAATTGGGGTCGCGTCGTCATGGCGGTCGGCAAGGCGGGAGAGAAAGCCGAACGCGACAAGCTCGACATCTGGTTCGGCAGGATCCGCGTCGCCCATCAGGGCCTGCGGGACCCTGCCTATGACGAGGCGACGGCCTCGGCCTATATGAAGCGCGACGCGATCGCGATTACGGCCGATCTCGGCATCGGGCGTGGGCGCGCCACGGTCTGGACCTGCGATCTCACCAAGGAGTAT
Source organism: uncultured Alphaproteobacteria bacterium (assembly GCA_963775665.1). GTDB lineage: Bacteria > Pseudomonadota > Alphaproteobacteria > Rhizobiales > Beijerinckiaceae > Roseiarcus. Next base: position 104,555 of record CAVZJZ010000042.1, read on the forward strand.
GTCGCAATCAACGGCGACTATCGCTCGTGAAGCTGGTGCTGGTCGTCGCGGCGGCTCTCGTCGACGTCGACGGACGGGTGCTGCTCGCGCAGCGGCCCAAGGGCAAGCAACTCGAGGGCCTGTGGGAGTTTCCCGGCGGCAAGGTCGACGCCGGCGAGCGGCCGGAGGATGCGCTTATCCGGGAACTCGGCGAGGAACTCGGCATCGCGGTCAAGGCCGCCTGCCTCGCTCCGCTCACTTTCGCGAGCCATTCCTACGACGACTTCCATCTGCTTGATGCCGCTCTATGTCTGCCGCAAGTGGGAAGGCTTCGTCCGAGCCGCTCGACGGTCAGACGCTGAAGTGGGTGCGCCCGAAGGACATGCGCGCCTATCCGATGCCGCCCGCCGATGAGCCGCTGATTCCGCATCTGGTCGACTTGCTGGGGTGAGGATGAATTCCTCCACGGTCGAATGTGCTCTCAACTCGGACTTAATGCTCGGCGAACATCATTCCTCCATGCCAACCGATTCTCACGAAAGCGCCGCCCTCCCCGCCGCGCCTGACCTCGCGGCCGCCGTCTCCGCCTGGCTTCGGCGGCTGGCGGACGAGCGGCGGATGTCCGCCCACACGATCGAGGCTTACGGCCGCGACGTCCGGCAATTTCTGGTCTTTCTCGGCGAGCGCTTCGGCGCCCCGCCCTCGATCGTCGATTTCACCGATTGCGCTCCGGGCGATATCAGGGCCTTTCTCGCCCGTCGCCGGGCGGAGGGATCGAAGGGACGCTCGCTGCAGCGCGCGCTCTCGGCCTTACGCTCGCTTGCGCGCCACATCGCGCGCGAGGGCGGCGATGCGGCGTCGGCGCTTGGCGCAATCCGGGCGCCAAAGGCGGCGCGCCGGCTGCCGCGCCCGTTGAACTCCGCCGACGCGAGAGCCGTCACAACCACGGCGCCGCGCGAGGGCGAAGCGCGCGATCCATGGGTTCTCGCCCGCGACGCCGCGGTGCTGGCGCTCTGCTACGGCTCGGGCCTGCGTATTTCGGAGGCGCTCTCGATCCGCCGCGCCGACGCTCCGGTCGGCGTCGCCGAGACGGTCACGGTTGTCGGCAAAGGGAAGAAGACGCGCTCGGCGCCGGTCATCGCGCCCGTGCGCAAGGCGGTCGAGGACTATCTCGCGCTCTGCCCCTACGCGCTCAAGCCCGACAGTCCCCTGTTCGTCGGCGCCAGGGGCGGACCGCTGTCGCCGCGCATCGTGCAACTGGCGATGGAGCGGATGCGAGGCGCGCTTGGGCCTCCCCGACAGCGCGACGCCGCATGCGCTGCGTCACTCGTTCGCGACGCACCTTCTGGCGCGCGGCGGCGACCTGCGCACGATCCAGGACCTGCTCGGCCACGCCTCGCTGTCGACGACCCAGGTCTACACCGGCGTCGACAGCGCGCGGCTCCTGGCGGCCTATCGCTCCGCTCACCCGCGCAGCTGAGGCCAAACCATTCAGGCGGCGCCGTATCGACGGCCTCCGGCGAGGGCGCTATGAAGGCGGCCTTGTCATTCGGGAGAAACGCCATGTCCGGCAAGCACATTGTCTTCACCGGCGGCACAGGCAAAGCCGGTCGCCACGCCGTTCCGCATCTCGTCGCCCACGGCTATTCGGTGCTCAACATCGATCTGAAGCCGCTCGATCTGCCGGGCGTGCCGACCCTGATCGCGGATCTCACGGACAGTGGCCAGGCCTTCAACGCGCTGACGACGCATCCGACATTCGCCGGCTTCACGCTCGGCCATCCGCCTCAGCCGCCGGACGCGGTGGTGCATTTCGCCGCCGTCCCGCGCGTCCTGATCGAACCCGACAATACGACCTTCACCAAGAATGTGACGAGCACTTACAATGTCATCGAGGCGGCGATGAAGCTCGGGGTGCGAAAGGTCGTGATCGCCTCGAGCGAAACGACCTATGGCGTCTGCTTCGCCGAGGGCGACAGGGATTTCCACGCGTTCCCGCTCGAAGAGGATTACGACGTCGATCCGATGGATTCCTACGGCCTCTCCAAGGTCTGCAACGAGAAGACCGCCCGCGCCTTTGCGATGCGCTATGGCGCGGACATCTACGCGCTGCGCATCGGCAACGTGATCGAACCGCACGAGTATGGACCGTTCGCCGGCTACGTCGCCGATCCGCCCATCCGGAAGCGCAACGCCTGGAGCTATGTCGACGCCCGCGACCTTGGCGAAATCGTGCGGCTCTGTCTCGAAAAGGACGGGCTCGGCTTTCAGGTTTTCAACGCGGTCAACGATACGATCACCCTTGACGTCCCAACCCGCGAAGCGATGAAAAAACTCTGCCCGAATACGCCGTTCACCCGGGAGGTGGGCGAGTTCGAGGCGCCGCTATCCAACCGCAAGGCGCGCGAGACGCTGGGGTTCAAGGAGGCGCATAACTGGCGGAAATACGTCGAGCTCGAAAGGGCAAGAGGGCGGGCGTGACGTCACAGCGAAGGTCGCGCTCGCTCACCTCCCCCGCGGCTTGGCGCGATTGGTGGGCGCGGCGCTCGCTGGATCGTCCGGCCAGAAGTGGCGAGGATAACGTCCGCGGAGATCAGACCGGACGGCGGCCCAGGAGCCGCGCCAGAAGCCCGGCAGATCGCGGGTGATCTGGATCGGACGATGGGCGGGCGAGAGCAGATGGAGCGTCAGCGGAATGCGCCCGTCCGCCACCGTCGGGTGCTCGCTCAGGCCGAACAGCTCCTGCACGCGCAGCGCAATCGCGGGCCCGCCCTCGGCGTCGTAATCGATCGCCGCTTCCGTGCCCGTCGGCGCGCGGAACGAGGTCGGCGCCTCCGCATCGAGCCGCCGCGCCATGTCCCAGGGCAGCATCGCGCGAAGCGCCTCCGACACCTCATCGGCTCCGATCTCGTCGAGCTTCGTCTTGCCCAGGAGAAACGTCGCCAGCCATTCCGGGTGTTTTGGCCAGCGCCGCGTCGGACAGGTCCGGCCATGCCTCGCCCTCGGCGCGGCGCAGGAACATCACCCGGTCGCGCCATTGCCTGAGGGCCTTGCTCCAAGGCAGCCGCTCGACCCCCAGCGAGAGAACGCCGCCCGCCAGCGCGAGCGCCGTTGGCTCGTCGCGTGGGACGGCGAGCGTCTGTTCGGCAAGGATGAGCGCTCCGTGCCGCCGGCGTCGCCTTGCGCGCAAGGCGGCGGACTGGCGGTCGAACACAAGTTCGTCCTTCGTCTCGATCGAAGCGCCGGCGACCGCCTCGATGTCCTCGAGAGTCAGCGGCGCGGCGAGAAGAATGCGCGCGGACGGCCGCGCGGCCGGCGATCTCCCCGATCGCCAGAAACGGTTCGGCCGCCAGAGCGTCGTGCGGCTCGAGCGCAGCCGCCCGGCCGTTCGCCATCAGGAACTCGCCACGCTTGCCGCGGCCGATGGCGACGCGTTCGGGATAGGCGGAGGCGAGGAGCACGCCGGGGTGAGCATGGAGCGACCCCTCAGCCCAGCCCTCTCCCGCAAGCGGGAGAGGGGGCGAATCCCTTCTCCCGCTTGCGGACGAAGGTGGCGCGGAGCGCCGGATGAGGGCCTCGCTCGACCTTCTCGCAAGGCCTTTCGCCAGACGCTTCGCCTCTTCGGCGCGCTGCGACCGGTCGCGGCGGAACGCCTCGAGCCGGCTCGTGAGATCGACCGCGTCGCCGCCGAGTCCGCGCTCGGTCAGCACGACCGCGACTTCGCCCGCCGTCCGCGCTTCGCCCGCGCGCGCGGCGTCGACGACCATGCGCGCCAGCCGCGGCGGCAGCGCGAGGCTCGAGATGGCGCGGCCTTCGTCGGTGATGCGGCCCTCGCCGTCGACGGCGCCGATGGCGATGAGCAGCGCGCGCGCTTCGGCGACGCTCCGCGCGGCGGCGCATCGAGAAAAGCGAGCGTGGTCGGATCGGCGACGCCCCAGGCGGCGCAATCGAGCAGGAATCCCGAGAGATCGGCCGAAAGAATTTCCGGCGCGGCATAGGGCTGGAGCCCGCCGTTCGCCGCCTCTTCCCAAAGACGATAGCAGACGCCGGGTTCGACGCGGCCCGCGCGCCCGCGGCGCTGGTCGGCGTTGGCTTTGCTGACGCGCACGGTCTCGAGCCGCGTGAGGCCGATGTCCGGCTCGTAGCGCGGCACGCGCATCAGGCCGCAGTCGACGACGACCCGCACGCCCTCGATGGTGAGCGACGTCTCCGCAATCGACGTCGCCAGCACGATCTTGCGGCGGCCAGGCGCGCGCAGGCGCGACGGCCAGATCCTGGGCGCGCGCGTCCATCGCGCCATAGAGCGGCGCGACGTCGACGTCTCCGCGGCTGATCCGCGCCTCGAGCATCTCGGCGACGCGGCGGATCTCGCCCTGCCCCGGCAGGAAGACGAGGATGGAGCCGGTCTCTTCGTCGAGCGCCGCGAGCGTCACGCGCGCGACCTCGTCCTCGATGCGGGCGCCTGGGGTCCTCCCGACGTAGCGGGTCACGACGGGCCAGGCGCGGCCTTCGCTTTCGATCAGCGGCGCGGCGCCGAGGAGGGCGCGAACCCGCGCGCCGTCGAGCGTCGCGGACATGACCAGAATCCTCAGGTCTTCGCGCAGGCCGGCCTGCGCGTCGAGCGCGAGCGCAAGGCCGAGATCGGCCTCGAGCGAGCGCTCGTGAAACTCGTCGAACATGACCGCGCCGACGCCCTCGAGCGACGGATCGTCGAGGATCATGCGGGTGAACACGCCCTCGGTCACGACTTCGATCCGTGTGCGAGCGCGAGGCGAGGCTCTCGAACCGGACGCGCAGGCCGATCGTCTCGCCGACGCGCTCGCTCAAGGTCGCCGCCATGCGCGAGGCCGCGGCGCGCGCCGCGAGCCGGCGCGGTTCGAGGAGGAGGAGGCGCTTGCCGCGAGCCCAGGGCTCGTCGAGGAGCGCGAGCGGGGCGCGCGTCGTCTTGCCGGCGCCGGGCGGGGCGACGAGGACCGCGCGCGAGTTCGCGGCCAGCGCCGCCTTAAGGGGGCCGAGCGCGTCGTCGATCGGCAGGGGCTCGGCGAAGGGGCTCATCGCCCCGTCCTTAGAGCATGCCGCGTTTCGATGGGAATCGCTCATCGCGAGGCGCGCGGGAGGATAGAAAATCTATACTCACCGCTTCGCGTCGGGGCCGCGTGCAACTTCGCCAAAACCGGATTTCTCCCTGTTATGCCCTGCTAACAGGGGAACGCGGGGCTCGCCGCAACTCGATGGGATACGTGAAAGTAATTAACATCAGTCGCTTACGATGAATTTCTCATGTAAAGGTTGAGCAAATTAACAGGGAGCGAGCTCCCTGTTAAGCCTCATAACAGGCAGAACACAACCGGGAAAGCCGAAGCCGGGGAACTGCTTCCGCGGCCCGCCCGAGGGCGCGAAAGTATAGAAATTCTAAACTCCGCCTCCCGAAACCGCCCGAAACCGGGCGGAATGGCGGCGTTCTGGCCCGCTATTGTGGGATGAAATTGACTTATTTTACAATGGATTACGCAAGGTTCTTCATGCGTTACGTGAGCAAAAATAACCCCTCCCCTTACGCCGCTCCGCTCGCATGACGGCTTGGGGCGGACGGCTCAGGCCGCGGTCAGACCAGGGTCGGGGCGACGAACGGCGGGCCCCGGGAGACCCGCCGTTCGATCGGAGCCGAAGAGGCTTGCGGACCTTACGTGCCGACCGAGACCGCCGTCTGCAGCGTCGAGAGGTCGAGCCTGACGCCCGGCCCCATGGTCGAGGAGACGGCGGCGCGCAGGAGATAGTGGCCCTTGGCGCCGGCGGGCTTGGCCTTGTTGACCGCGTCGACGAAGGCCTTGACGTTCTCGGCGAGCTTCTCCTCGGCGAACGAGGCCTTGCCGACCGAGCCCTGGACGATGCCGGCCTTCTCGGCGCGGAACTCGACCGCCCCGCCCTTCGAGGCGGCGACCGCCGCCTTCACGTCCATCGTCACCGTGCCGACCTTCGGGTTCGGCATCAGGCCGCGGGGGCCGAGCACCTTGCCGAGACGGCCGACGAGCGGCATCAGGTCGGGGGTGGCGATGCAGCGGTCGAAGTTGATCTCGCCGCCCTGGACGGCGGCGACCAGGTCTTCTGCGCCAACGACGTCGGCGCCGGCGGCGCGGGCTTCGTCAGCCTTGGCGCCGCGGGCGAACACCGCCACGCGCAGCGTCCGTCCCGTGCCGTTCGGCAGGTTGACGACGCCGCGCACCATCTGGTCCGCGTGCTTCGGATCGACGCCGAGGTTGATCGAGAGCTCGACCGTCTCGTCGAACTTGGCGACCGCGTTGGTCTTGACCAGCTTCAGGGCCTCGTCGAGCTTGTAGAGCTTGGTGCGCTCGACCGCCTCGCGGGCGTTCCTGATTCTCTTTCCGTGCTTGGACATGGCTTACCCCACCACCTGCAGGCCCATCGAGCGGGCGGAGCCTTCGATCATCTTCATCGCGGATTCGATCGTGTCGCAGTTGAGGTCGACGATCTTCTTCTCGGCGATCTCGCGCACCTGTTCCTTCGTCACCTTGCCGACGAAGCCGCGGCCGGGCGTCTTGGCGCCGGAGGCCGGCTTCTTGCCGATCTTGAGGTTGGCGGCCTTCTTGAGGAAGAAGGTCACCGGCGGCTGGCGCATCTCGAAGGTGAACGAGCGGTCCTGATAGGCGGTGATCACCACCGGGATCGGCGAGCCCTTCTCGAGCTGCGCGGTGCGCGCATTGAAGGCCTTGCAGAATTCCATGATGTTGAGGCCGCGCTGGCCGAGCGCGGGACCGATCGGCGGCGACGGATTGGCCGCCCCCGCCGGCACTTGCAGTTTGATGTAGCCGGTTATCTTCTTTGCCATTGATGCTGCTCCAAGCAGGACGCGCCCGCCGTCCCGCTTGCGCGGAAAGGACGGATGCGCCAGGTTGCAGTGTCGTGGTGCGAACGGGACCCCGGCTGGCGACCGGGCGTTCTTCCACGGGTGAAGGCGGGGCGGATAGCAGGTTTTGCGAAGGGCCGCAAGGCGGGTTGCGACGGACTAAACAGATCGGTTGGAGAACGAACTTTCGATCCCTCCAAGTCGCGGGGTCCTGTTCCGGATACCTGACCGGCAATAATACCGCTGTCGGTGGGCATCCTACTCCGGCCAGAACCGCCCATCCGTCGCCTGCGCGAAACTCCACGGACATTGCGCCGGAAAGATCTCCTCCCCCATCTCCGTCTCGATCGCCGCCTTGCGGCGGGCGTAGCGGTAGGCGGAGACCGTCACCTCGTCGAGGACGGTCTTCAGGCTCGGATTGTCGTCGAGGAGATCGGCGATTTCGTCGCGCGCATTGGCGATCGACAGCCGCCAGGAATTGCCGCGGCCCGCCGGCTGGCGCTCCCATTTCAAAAGGTGCAGCAGGAGGACCGTGAGGCGGCTGACGAGTTCGCGCTTCTCGGTCTTGCCCATGCTCTCGATTTCCTCGGCGATCGCCGCGAGGTCCGCGTCGCCGACCCGTCCGGCGCGCAGCAGCGCCGCCTGTTCGAGGCTCCAGGCGTAGAAATCGCTGTCGTGCAAAGACCGTCGCGTCGACATGGCGTTCAACTATCCCCGCCATTGAAAACCGTCGATGGCTGACTTGGCCCGGCGTGCGCAAGTTCTGGCTACCGCCATCGCCGGCGCGGATCCGCGTTCGCGCGCCGACGCGCTCGCGAGAAAGCCGGAGCGGGTCTAGCCGGCGTCTGACGGCAAGGCCTGTCGATGCGCGCAAGCAGGCCCTCGTCGAGGGAAATGTAGACGGCGCAGCAGTTCGTGCGCTTGTCGGGGATCGCGAGCGACGCCGACCAGCGCGAGGAAGGTGCTTGTCTCGCCTCGATCGGTTGCCGGCTCCGCGGCGCGGAGCTGTTCGGCGGTGCGCGGTTCGGGCAGCGGCGCGCCATCCTCGATCATTTCCCCTCAAGATGCGGCCAGCGTCTGCCCCCACGTTCAATCGGGCTCCGCCGAAAGCGGTCGGAATTGGCCGTCGTCACGCAGGTCCCGGAAAATCCGGGAACGAGACGCCGAGGGTCTTGACCGCCGGAGGCGGCGCGCTTGAAAAGCGCGCCCTTGACAGCCTCGATCAATCGAAAGGGCTCGTCGACATAGACGCGATTCGCTCATCATCGTCTCCAGTCGACCAGTCCGATCCCGCCTGCGCGATCGAGGAGCGAAGCGTCCGTGTTGCAAAGGGCTTTACGCAGTCCATGCTCGCCAATCGGCTCGCAAAACCTCGTCGTCTCGCTCGTCGCCGTCGTCGCCGCCCGCCCCTCCCCTCACAACTCCGCATGCTCCTTATCGAACCGCCACACCTCCTCGAAGCCCATCAGCCGGTTCATCTCGGCGAAGCTGAAGAGCGGCGCGGGCGAGCCGAGCGAGGAGCCGGCGCCACGGATGTGGCGGTAGACCGTCTCCAGCGCGAACGCCGCGCTGAGCAGCGCCACGACCGGATAGAGGGCGAGCGCGTGAGCCGAGGTCGGCGTGACGGGCGACTCAAGCACCGGCGTGCGTTCGCCCTCGACCATGTCGGTGACAAGCGGCACGTCGCGAGCTCGGGTCAAGGGCGGCGGCGCGGACAGCGATAGGCGGGCGGGCGGGAGCCGGCAAGATCGCGTCTGCCGCGCCCCGCCCGATGACCGGCCTGCGCTCGGAAATTCGAGTTGACGCCCGCCCGCGACCAGACCATCTTCGCTCGCGCCAGAATGCGCGGACAAGGGCGGAGCGAACCGCCCGGGATCGCGCCGCCGGTCCTTTGAGGCCGGCGCCATGCGCCTTGAGGGAGGACACGAATGACATTCGTCAAGCACAGCATCGACGCCGGAACGGCGGAGAAGGCGGTCGAGGCCGCGGCGAAGAAAGCCGTCGAGCTCAAGCTCAAGATGTGCATCGCCGTCGCCGACGAGGCCGGCGATCTCAAGGCCTTCGCCCGCATGGACGGGGCGCCGAAACTGTCGATCCAGATCTCGCAGGACAAGGCCTACACCGCCGCTTCGTTTGGGATGCCGACCCATTCCTGGTTCGAATTCATCAAGAACGATCCGCCGCTCCTGCACGGCATCACCCATACGCCGCGGCTCGTCGTGTTCGGCGGCGGGTTTCCGATCATGCTGAAGGGCGAGATGGTCGGCGCGATCGGCCTCAGCGGCGGCCACTACTCCCAGGACATGGAATGCGCGCGCGCCGCGCTCGAGGCGATCGGCGCGGACCCGCTGTAGCCCTCATCCGGCTGCATAGCCTGTCGAAAGGCGGCGTCTCTCGACGCCCTTTGGGCTGCCTTCTCCCGTGAACGGGAGAAGGGCGACCCCGCTCTCAGAACGCATCCTCCTCCCCCAGATGTCCTTCGGCCCGCTCCCTGGCGATCGCCGCCGCGTGGTCGCGGGCGAGGAAGGTGTAGACCGCGGGCGTCACGAAGAGCGTGAAGAGCGTGCCGATCGCCATGCCGGCGAAGATCGTGAGGCCGATCGAGAAGCGCGAACGGGCGCCCGCGCCTGACGCGAGGATGAGCGGCACCATGCCGACGACCATCGCCGCGGTCGTCATCAGGATCGGGCGAAGCCGGATGGCGGCCGCCTCCTCGATCGCGCCGCGCCGCGAGAAGCCCTGCCTCTCCTGCAGCCGGTTGGCGAAGTCGACCATCAGAATCCCGTGCTTGGAGATGAGGCCGATCAGGGTGACGAGGCCGATCTGCGAATAGATGTTGATGCTGGCGAAGCCGAGAAAGCCGCCGATATTGAGCGGCAGCATCGCGCCGAAGAGCGCGGTCGGCAGCGCGATCAGGATGATGAGCGGATCGCGAAAACTCTCGTACTGGGCGGCGAGCACGAGATAGATCACGACCAGCGCGAAGACGAACACGTAGACGAGCGCGTTGCCCTCCTGCTCGTACTGCCGCGAGTCGCCCTGAAAGTCGTAGGAATAGCCCTCGGGGAAAATCTCCTTCGACTTGTCTTTGAGGAAATCGAGCGCTTCGCCGAGCGTGCGGCCCGGGAACGGCACGCCCGAGAGCGTCGCCGAATTGAGCTGCTGGAAGCTCGTCAGCGCGTTCGGCTGCACTTTTTCGGTCACGCTCGCGACCGCCGAGAGCGGCGCGAGCTCGCCGTTGCTGGTGCGCAGCTGATAGCGGGTCAGCCAGTCGGGAGTGAGGCGGAACTCGCGCGGCGCCTGCGGAATGACCTGGTAGCTGCGTCCGTAAAGATTGAAGAGATTGACGTAGTTGCCGCCGAGCATGGTCGCGAGCGCGGTTCCGACGTCGGCCATGTTGACGCCGATGCGGTTCGCCTTGTCGGCGTCGATCTTGAACTCGTATTGCGGCGTGTCGAACTTGAGGTCGACGTCGGTGAAGAGGAAGAGGCCGCTTTCGCGGGCCGCCTGCTGCATCTTAAGCGCGACGTCGGCGAGCGTCGCATAGTCGCCGGTCGTGCGAATGACGAACTGCATCGGCGCGCCGCCGGTCGAGCCGGGCAGCGCCGGCGGCGAGAACGCCTGGACCTGCGCGGTCGGCACCGACTGGAACTTCGGCCCGAGGTCCGCCAGCACCTGCTTCTGGTTGCGCACGCGCTGGTCCCACGGCTTGAGCAGGATGCCGGCGAAGCCCGAGCGCACGCTCGGAAAGCCGTTGATGACGAAGAGATGCTGGAATTCGGGCACATCCTTCACCTGCCCGTAGAGCGCCTGCGTCGCCTGCTCGGTGTAGTCGCGATTGCCGATCTGCGGAATCTTGATCAGCGACAGCAGAATGCCCTGGTCTTCCTCGGGCGCGAGCTCGCGCGGGGTCGAGGCGTACATGACCCCGGTCAGCGCCAGCACGCCGACGAGGATGAGCAGCGTCAGCGCGCGGAAATTGAGCGTGCTGTGCAGCCGGCGCTGATAGGCTTTGCGCAGACGCTCGAAGGTTCGGTCGACGAACCGGCCGAACCGGTGCTCCCCCATGTCGTGGCGCAAGCAGTTTCGAGCACATCATCGGCGAGAGCGTCAGCGCGATGAAGCCGGAGACGATGACGGCGCCGGCGAGGGTGAAGGCGAATTCGCGAAAGAGCGCGCCGGTGACGCCGGAGACGAAGCCGATCGGCGCATAGACCGCGGCGAGCGTGATCGTCATCGCGATGATCGGCAGCGCGATTTCGTGCGCGCCGCGGAGCGAAGCGTCGAAGGGCGTCATGCCCTCCTCGATGTGGCGATAGATGTTCTCGACCACGACGATCGCGTCATCGACGACGAGGCCGATGCCGAGCACGAGCGCGAGCAGCGTCAGGAGGTTGATCGAATAGCCGAGCGCCAGCAGCGCGATCATCACGCCGATCAGCGACAGCGGAATGGTGACGATCGGGATGAAGGTCGAGCGCAGGTTGCCGAGAAAGAGGAAGATGACGACGATCACGATCGCCGCCGCTTCGACCAGGGTTTTGGCGACCTCGTAGATCGAGGCGCGGATGAACTGGGTCGAGTCATAGGCGATCGTCGCGTTGAGGCCGACCGGCAACTGGCTCTGGATGCTCGGCATGATCGCGCGCACGCCGTCGATCACGGTGAGGGGATTGGCTTCCGGCGTGCCGTAGATGCCGATGAACACGGCCTTGAGCCCGTCGAAGACGGAGGACGAGTTCGGAGCTCTGGGGCCCGAGCTCGATGCGCGAGACGTCGCCGAGGCGGACCAGCGCGTCGCCGTGCGCGGCGATCACGAGCTTGCCGAAGGCCTCGGCGCTGTCGAGCGAGGTCAGCGCGTTGACGCTGATCTGGGTATAGTCGCTTTTGACCTCGCCGGCGGCGGAGGTGAAGTTGTTGGCGGCGAGCGCGGCGCGCACGTCGTTGGCCGTCACGCCGTGCGAGGCCATCCGCGTCGGATCGAGCCAGATGCGCATGGCGAACACCTGACCGCCCAGGATCTGCGCGTTGGCGACGCCGTCGACCGTCTGCAGGCGCGGCTGCACGACGCGCGTCAGATAGTCGGTGATCTGCGAGGCGGTCATCACGTTCGAATTGAACGAGAGGTACATGAGGGCGAAGCCCTGGCCCGTCTGCTTGACGATGACGGGATCGTTGGCCTCGCGCGGCAGGAGGCCGCGCACCTGATTGACCTTGGAGAGCGTGTCGGCCATCGCCCGGTCGGGATTGGCGTCGAGCCTGAGGTTGAGGGTGATCGTCGACACGTTCTGCTGCGAGGTCGAGACCAGGGTGTCGATGCCCTCGCCGCTCGCGACCGCCTGCTCGATCGGCGTGGTGATGAAGCCCTTGATCACGTCGGCGGCGGCGCCGGGATACGTGGTCGTGATGGTGATCGTCGTGTTCGACGTTTGCGGAAACTGGCGGATCTGCAGCTTGTAGCCCGCCATGCCGCCGATGAGCAGGATGAGCAGGCTGACGACGGTCGCCAGCACCGGCCGGCGGATGAAGAGGTCGGTGAAGGCGTTCATCTCGGCGCCATCACGGTTTCGGCGTCACGGCCGGCGGCGGCAGGGCGATCGTGTTGTCGATGGTGACCGGCGAATTGGCCTGCAGCTTGACCTGGCCCGCGGTCACGACCTGTTCGCCCGCCTTGACCCCGTCCTCGATGGCGATCCGCTCGCCGCGCGCCGCGCCCACATGCACGAAGCGGCGCTCGACGACGAGGCCGCCCGCGGGCGGCCGGCGTCGCACCCGAGGCTGGCTGCGCCGCCTGCGCCCCCTGCCCCGCGGGCGGCGAAGCCGGCGCGGGCTTCACCACGAAGACGTTGTCGCCGTAGAGACTGTAGACGATGGCGGTTCGCGGCAGCGTCAGCACGTCGGCGGGGGCGCCGGTCGTGACGGTCAGGTTGGCGAACATGCCGGGCAAGAGCCTGCGGTCCGGGTTGGCGAATTCCGCGCGCGCCGTGACGTTTCTGGATTCGGCGCTGACGCGGGCGTCGATCGCCTTGATCTTCCCCTCGAACGTGCGGCCGGGAATGGCGTCGACCGTCATGACCGCATCCTGGCCGACGGCGAGCGTCGCCAGCGCCTCCTCGGGCACGGGAAAATCGGCGTAGATCGGATCGAGCTGCTGCAACGTCGCCAGAGCCGTGCCGACCGCGGCATATTGCCCGAGATCGGCGTTGCGCAGCCCCAGTCGCCCCGAGAAGGGGGCGCGGATCGCCTTTTGTGCGATGACCGCCCGGGTCCGGTCGACGGTCGCGGCGGCCGAATTGCGCGCGGCGAGCGCCGAATCGACCGTGGACTGGGGCGTGTTGCCGCCCGCGACCAGCGTCTTCTGCCGCGCCAGCGTCGCCTCGGCGTTCCTGAGCTGGGCGAGGCCGTTGGCGAGGTCCGCCTGTTCGACCGAATCGTCGATATTGATCAGGAGCTGGCCGGCTTCGACGTCGCCGCCCGATTCGAAATGAAGGGCGCTGATGACGCCGGCCACTTGCGGAGCAATGACAATTCCCTGATAGGCGCGCATCGTGCCGATCGCGGTCAATTGCGGCGGCCATTGCTCGATCCGGGCCTCCTCGACCGACACCGCGGTCGGCTTCGGGGCGAAGGCGGCGCTGAGGAACCCCTTGACCATGTTCGGCTTGATGACGAACTGGAAATAGGCGAGCCCGGCGGTCAGCGCGGCGAGGCAGACGAGCGTTACGAAAAAGACGACCGGACGCCGGGCGCGAAGCGGCAGCACGCGGATCAGGAGCAAGAGGGCGAAAACGGCGGCCGCGGCGCCGAAGGCGATCGGGGAGACCGGCGCATGCAGAAGCCCAAGCCGCTCCCCCGCTCCGGCGGCGAGCGCAGCCAGCGTCAGAGCAAACAACAGCCAATTCGTCACGCGTCTCATCGCTGCTCGCGGGTTCCCTCGGATCGCGTCGCAGCGTTCCGCATGGCGCGATCTTAGACAGGCGCGTCGCCCGGCGCCAGAAGCAGGCGCGGGAGCCGCCCTCTCGTCAGCCTTTCGGCGCATGGTAAGGTCCCTCCGGCCGCAACGAACGGCCTGATTCGGGAGATCAACGCCATGACCAAGACGCTCGCCCTTGCGCTCGCCCTCTGCTTCGCCGGCGCGCCGACGCTCGCCTTCGCCGAAGACGCCTGCATGACCCAGTCAATGGACAAGAAGCTCGCCGGCGCCGCCAAGACGAGCTTCATGAAGAAGTGCGAGACGGACTCCTGCAAGGCGCAGGCCGCCGACAAGAAGCTGCATGGCGCGGCTGAGACCTCGTTCATCAAGAAGTGCGTCAAAGACTCCATGACGATGTGAGCCGCGAAAGACGATCGCGCCGGATCGCTGTCCGGCGCGGTTCCAGACCGGACGTTGCAGCGAGCTTGACGCAGTTCGTCCGGACCGAGGGTCCGATGGTTTGGCGCGCTCTGTGCTTCTGCGTTCTTCTCGCGCTCGCCGCCGCCTCGCCGCGCGCGCTGGCGGCAGTTTTGTCATCGGCGTGATGAATGACGGGTCCGGCCCCTACGCCGATCTGGCCGGGCCGGGTTCGGTCGAGATGGCGCGCATGGCGATCGAGGCGTGGCGCTGGTGATTCAGGATCTCGCGAGGCGCTTATCAGGGAGATAACAGGAGGGAACAAGGCCGGCGGGCCGCCGCGACTATCGCACATGATGCGTTAGTGTTATGCGTCTTGCGCATGGCTGCAAGGACGCGCCGCCGCGATCCTGGTCCCAAAATGAACAGCCATAGCGACGCGCCCCCCGCGCCGGCTGGCTCTCACCGCACCTTGTCAGCGTGGGATCGATTTGTTAGACGACGCGCCTTCGCTTCGGGCTGCATCGCTCGAAGCCCATGTGCGGTCATGGCGGAATTGGTAGACGCGCTAGCTTGAGGTGCTAGTTCTTTAACCGGAGTGGAGGTTCGAGTCCTCTTGACCGCACCAATACAATCTTAAGCGCCCGACTTCAGCGGCTTGCCCGAAGGCGCCGGAGGCTGTCGGCGGGGCGGCTCGCCCCCCATGCCCCTGCCCGTCCAGATCGTCTGCATCTCCTCGTCGCCCGGCGCGGTCAGGCGAACCCGGCCGAAGCCTGACCATAGCCACCCAAGGCTGACCGCGTAGTCGAGAGCCGCCTCGAAATCGGACGCCCGTCCCATGTTCCTGTCCAGAAACATGGTTCGGACCTCGTCCAGCCCCAGGCTTTGCAAAGGGCGCAGGCCGCTCGCGCTGAAGATCGACAGGAGCGCGCGGGCATAGTCTTCATCGGCGGGCAGACGGGGCATGCTGGGAACCTCCCTCAGGGCGCCGGCGAAACCGGCGCCTGGTCCTTCGGAGGTCGGCGCGGCTCCGAAGACCGCTTAGGCCGCGCGGCTCATCTCGTGATCAACGGAGAGCGCGAGATCCAGTTCCAGACCATCCGGCAGCATAATGACGGATTGAGGGCGGCGTTGACACTCGACCATCGCAAATCGGATCGCGTCGGTCCGGTTCGTCGAAGACGCCGCCGCAGAGGCGGCGGGCGTCCTGGACGACCCAAAGGCCCAGCCGATTCTGCCCGATGAACAGGCATGACGAGCCAACGGCGCTTGCCGCCTTGATGTCCTGTTGAATCATGATTTTCCTCGATGTTCGCCGGGATTGCCGCCTTGGGCGGGAGGCGTGTCGACGGTCGCTCGAGCGCGCCCTCAGGGGCGATGGTGAGACGAGCGTCAGTGCGGAGAGGACCGCCGACGAGAAATTGCGCCGAAAGGCCAAAGGCGAGCGCGACAACCAGCATCACGCCGAGGCGGGCAAACACCTCCGACGGCGCGGGAGGGGCGCAGGCGCTCGACGCGGAAAGATCCGCATCAATCCCAGATCAGGGACGCTGGGACTTGGGATCGCGTCGCGGGGCGCATTTCGCATGGATGAACTCCACTTTCTCTCTGGGGCGAATATGCAGCCGGCCGGGTAAGGGATCGAGACGAATTGCGGCCGCGAAATGTAAGGAGCGTATAAAAATCCGGCCGCGCCGTCGCGCTCGACATCGTCCGCGGGCCGTGCGTAAATCTACCCAGGGAGGACGACAGCGCCGAGCCTGGCGTCCCGTCGAAACGAAGGGCCGGATGATGCTCGATTCTCTTGGACAGGTGCTTCCTCACGCAGCCCGTGTATTCGGTGACCAGACCGCGCTGGTCATCGAGGGACGTGTTCAGCTTTCGAGAACTCGACGATCTGTCGAACGCGCTGGCCGCGAGCCTCGCGCGAATGGGGATCAGGCCCGGCGACCGGGTGACGCTCTACGCGCCGAATTCCTGGGAATGGATCGTCAGCTACTACGGCGCGCTGAAGACCGGGGCCGTGATCAATCCGGTCAACGTGATGCTGACCCCGGCCGAGGTCGCCTATGTGACCAAGGACTGCGGGGCGAAAGCCCTGATCGGCAGCGCCGACAAGGTCAAGCCAGCGCTGGACGCAGGGGTGACCGGGCTGACGGCGATCGTCTTTGGCGACCGGTCGGTCACCGGAGCGTCTTCCTTCAACGAACTCGTCGCCAACCGCCAGCCTTTCGAGCCCGTCGCGGTCAGGCCGGAGGCTTTGTCGACCATCGGCTACACCTCCGGCACAACCGGGCATCCCAAGGGCGCGATGCAGTCCCATCGCGCCGTCATCCTCAACGCCGCCATGACGGCGCAGCTCCATCTCGAAGACGCCCCTCGACACCGTGGTGACGGCGGTGCCCTGCCCGCACGTCTATGGCAATGTCATCTTCAACGCCGCCATGATGTACGGCACGAAGCTCGTGCTTCATCCCCGCTTCGACGCGGGCGAGATCCTCGCCAGCATCGCGGCGCACAAGGCGACGATGTTCGAAGGGGTGCCGACGATGTACATGTACATGCTCGTCCACCCGGAATTCGACTCGTTCGAGCTCGCTTCGCTCAACCGCTGCACCGTCGGCGGGCAGACCATGCCGGTCGCCAAGATGGAGGAGGTCGAGCGACGCTTCGGCTGCCCGCTGATCGAATTGTGGGGCATGACCGAACTCGCCGGGCTCGGCACGACCTTTCCCTGCAACGGCCCGCACAAGCTCGGCTCGATCGGCGTCGCGCTCCCGCATACGGAAGCGCGCATCGCCGACGCCGCCGATCCGGCCGTCACGATGCCGCGCGGGGAGGTCGGCGAACTGATGATCCGCGGCCCGATCGTGATGCAGGGCTACTGGGGGAACGAGAAGGCGACGCGCGAGGCGATCGAGCCCGACGGCTGGCTGCATACCGGCGACCTTGCGACCATGGACGAGGAGGGCGCGGTCTTCATCGTCGACCGCAAGAAGGACATGATCAACACCGGCGGCTTCAAGGTCTTCCCGGCCGAGATCGAGCGGGTGATCGCCGGCCATCCGTCGGTCGCGATGGTCGCGGTCGGCGGCCTGCCGGACGAATTGAAGGGCGAGATCGCCAAGGCCTATGTGGTGCTGAAGCCCGGCGCGCCGGCCGACGCCGAGAGCATCCTCGCCCTCTGCCGCGCCGAGCTCGCCGCCTACAAGGCGCCGCGCGCCATCCAGTTCGTCGCCGACCTGCCGAAGACCTCGACCGGCAAGATCATGCGGCGGGAGTTGCGCAAGCTCGACGGGTGAGTGTCTATCATTCCGGGCGGACCTCAGGAACTCGCTGCCGCCGGCCCTTGTGATTTTCGATTTCCGATCGGCGCTTCGCGCCGTCGGGAATGACATGCCCTACTCCGTCGGCGCGGGCTTCACCGGGATCGGCCCGTCGACGACCTTGGCGGCCGACCCCTCAAGGCGCGGCTTGAGCGCGCCGATCACGCGCTCGGTCTCCGAAAACCAGCCTTTCGGCGCCGGGACGATTGGACCGTTTCCCGGACCCGGGACCATGTGTACGACTTTGCAGCGCTGGGCCCTGAGCTCACGCAGAAGCATCGGGACCGCTTCGGCAGTCCACGGGTGATTGTCGTGCAGGAGCAGCATGCCCCTGTGGCGATTCTTTTCCAGACGGCCCATCACCAGCTTCACCTCTTCCTGCGGCGTCATCTTGATCCAGTCGGAAGCCCAGAGATCGACGCCGAAAATACCGACATCGTTGGCGGCGAACCAGTCGCGCAGGTCGGCGGTGTCGGCGAAACCGGGGAAGCGGAACCACGGCGCCTCGAGTTTCAGATCCTTCGGCTCTTTCGGCTCGACGCCGCTGAAGTCGCGTCCATAGGCTGCCTTCTCCACTGCGATCATGCCTCTCAGCACGTCCGCGCGAGCCGCCGCATCGCTCATGTATTTCAGGGTCGGCTGGGGATGCGACCAGGTGTGGTGCGCGACCGTGTGGCCGTCCTTGACCTCGCGCCGCGCGATCGCCGGCAGCTCTTCCGCATTGCGGCCGATCTCGAAGAAAGTGGCCCGGACGCATTCGGCGGCGAGCGCGTCCAAGATCTTCGGCGTATTTGTCGCCTCGGGGCCGTCGTCGAAAGTGATGATCACCTCGTGGTCGGCGAGCGGAATCGTTTGCGGGTAGGTCTTGAGGCCGACATCGAGGCCGCCTTGGGTTCCGACGGACGCCACTCGCCGCGTGCCGAGCTTGTCGGGCCCGCATTCGGCGGCGGCGACGCGGGTCCCGACCATCAGCGCGATCAGCGCCCCGGCAATCCGCATTGACAATTCCTGTGGGGTAAGGAAACGGCGCTCTACTTGCAGGGAGCGGCCACGACGTCAAGCGACGGGCCGCAGACGGGCGTTAACGAAGCGTTACCGGATCGCTCGAAGTTCGCCCGTCAACCGCGAAGCTCGATCGTCGTTGCGGCGAGAATGCGCGCGG